>DAHUYE010000024.1 GCA_027315345.1 Actinomycetota bacterium | reverse complement strand
CTGACCCAGCTGGCCAACCGCTCCATGTTCCTGTCCGAGACGGAGGAGGCCCTGGCCAGCCTGGGCCCCGATTACCTCCTGGCCGTGATGCTGGTGGACCTGGACAACTTCAAGGATGTCAACGACACCTTGGGCCACCATTTCGGGGACCGCCTGCTGTGTCAGGTGGCTGAACGGCTGGTCGAGGCCGTCGGCCCCGAGGGAACCGTCGCCCGCCTGGGCGGTGACGAGTTCGCCATCGTGATCCCGTCCATGCGTCACGTCGACCGGGTCGAAGCCATCCAGGCCGGCGTCCACGCCTGCCTGGGCCGGCCCTTCCTCCTGGAGGAACTGTCCCTTCAGGTCCGGGCCAGCATCGGCGTGGCCCTGGCACCCCAGCACGCCCAGGATGCCGCCGGCCTACTCAAGAGCGCCGACGTGGCCATGTACATGGCCAAGGCCCACCGCACCGGCACCCAGATGTACGAGGCCGAGGCCGACCTGCACTCCCGGCGGCGTCTGGCCCTGGGCGTCGAGCTGTCCGACGCCCTGGCCGCCGGGCAGTTCGAACTCCACTACCAACCCCAGGCCGACTTCCGCAGCGGTCAGATCGTGGCGGCGGAGGCCCTCGTCCGCTGGAACCACCCCCGCTACGGGATGATCGCCCCGGACGAGTTCATCGGCTTGGCCGAGCAGTCCGGGGCCATCGCCGAGTTGACCCGCTGGGTGATGCGCCGGTCCCTGGCCGACATGGCCGGCTGGCGGCGGCTCGGCCACCAGATGCAGGTGTCCATCAACGTCTCTCCCCGGAACCTCCTGGATGCCCACCTCACCGATGACCTGGCCAAGCTCTACGCCGAATACGGGGTCGAGCCCGGCCAAGTGACCCTGGAGATCACCGAGAGCGGCGTGGTGGCCGACCCGGAACAGGCCGCCGTGGTCCTGGGCCGGCTGGCCCTGGGCGGTACCCGGATCTCCATCGACGACTTCGGGACCGGCCATTCCTCCCTCGCCCGCCTCACCCACCTACCGGTGAGCGAGATCAAGATCGACCGGAGCTTCGTGGACCGGATGACCACCGATACCCGGGACCGGGCCATCGTGGAGGCCACCATCCAGCTGTCGAGGACGCTCGGCCTCAGCGTGGTGGCCGAGGGGATCGAGGATCCCTTCACCTGGAAGGTTCTGTCCGAACTCGGCTGCGATCTGGCCCAGGGGTACTACCTGGCCAAGCCACTCCGGCTGCCCGACCTCCTCGAGTTCCTGGCCAAGCGGTCCGAGGCGGACGGAAGTGAGGGCGGCTGGTCGGCCTCGGTGCTCAACACCGGATCAGCGGGGCCCAGGCTCCAGCGCTGACCAATTCAGCCGATGGGCCGGCGGCTCGTCTGCGGACTCCTGGCAATGGCGCTCATCGACACTGCCGTGGGATCGTCTGTAGGTGAGTCTGGGGATTCCGATGTCGATCCGGAGGAAGCTGGCGCTGTGGGCAGCCGCCGGCCTCGCTATGGCCACTCTGTTCAGCAGTTCGGGATTGACCCCTCCCGGCCGCCGCTCGGCCGCTCCCCGGCCTTCCCGCCCGGCCGCCGACGCACCGGGTTTCTCCGTGGGCGGAGTCGCATCGTCCCCTCCAACCACAGTGCCCAGTGGGAGCGGTGGGGCGGAGGGGGAGAAGGTGACTTCGCCGGCGGCGGTCGCCGTGCCTCCCGGCGCCGTCGCCCCGGCGGAGCCTCCGGCCACCACCGCCCGACCTGAGCGGGCGACACCGACCACCGCCCCCGTGCCGGTGGCCCGGACCGAGCCGGACCGGTCCGCCCCCGCCCAGACCGTGCCGGTCGAATCCCAAGGAGCCGTGTGGCCGGGCGACTTCCCCGACCCCTCCGTTCTCAAGGTCGGACCGGTCTACTACGCCTATTCGACCGAAGTGGGCCTCGACGCCGTGCCGACCATCCGGTCCGTGGACCTCACTCACTGGTCCTACGTGGGAGACGCCCTGGCCGCCCTTCCTCCCTGGTCGGGGGGCCAGGACGTCTGGGCGCCGTCAGTGGTGCAGACCAACGTGGGCTTCACCATGTTCTACACCACCCGGGACGCCCGCACGGGGGACCAGTGCATCTCCCGGGCCGTCAGCACATCTCCGGCCGGGCCGTTCGTGGATGCTTCGGTCGACCCCTTCGTGTGCCAGCTGGACCAGGGCGGGGACATCGATCCGGACGCCTTCGTGGACACCTCCGGTCACGACTGGCTGATCTGGAAGAGCCAGGGCACCGAAGAGGGCCGGCCGCCCCGCCTGTGGTCGCAGCCCGTCACCGGTGACTGGACCGCCCTGGCCGGCAGCGCCACCGCCATCCTCGGCCTGAGCCAGCGGTGGCAGGGCTCGGTGGTGGAGGCGCCGGCCATGGTCAGCCAGGGTGGGCGCTACTTCCTGCTCTACTCGGGCAACAACTGGGACTCCGCCGCCTACGCCATCGGCTACGCCGTGTGCCGTTCGGTGGCGGGGCCTTGTTCCGAGCCGGACGCGGCGCCGGTTCTATCCAGCCACGGGTCCGTGGCCGGTCCCGGCAGCCCCGGCTTGTTCTACGACAGCACCGGCCAGCTCCGGATCGCCTACCACGCCTGGTCCGCCGGGCATGTCGGCTACCCCGGCGGCGCCCGCAGCCTGCACATAGCCAAGGTGGTTATCAGCGGCACCCGGCTCTCCATCCAGGGTTAGGGATCGAGGGGGATCAGCGGGTCCACTGCCGGCTCGGCGCCGCCGACCAGGGGGACGTCTCCCTTGTCGATCAAGGCAGGAATCACTGCCGGCTTCCTCGGGTCGCTCCAGCCGGAGCGTTCACTGAGGACGACCGCCAAGGCCGCCAGGACGATCACGGTACCCAGCACCTGAGGGCCGGTGACGGGCTCGTGGACCATGAGCGCGGCCGACACCATGGCCGCGATGGGCGTCACCAGGTTGAACAGCGATGCGATGGACAGACGCACATGCCGATGGGCGTAGTTGACCAGGAAGTGACCCCCGCCCGGCACGGTGGCCAGCAGCAGCACCAGCAGCCAGGAGCGGGGCGTCCCGGTGAGGTCCTGGTGCAGACCGAGGGCCAGCGGGGTGACGGTCAGGGCCGCCACCAACTGGACCGAAGCCTGGTACTCGAGCGTGCCCAGATGGACGCGGGCCCGCTTGGAGGCGATGAAGTACGCCGTCCAGGCCAGGAGAGCGCCGACGGCCAGCAGGTCCCCGAGGCCACCGTGGCGGCCATGAGCACCGGGACCGAGGACAACCAGAGCGGCGCCTCCGAACGCTCCCATGGCCGGGAGCACGACCCTGGGACCCACCCTCTCCCCGAAGGTCCGGTTCACGGTGGCCAGGACCAGCAGCGGCTGCAGAGTGGTGATGAGAGTTGCGTCGGTGACCGAGGTGAACTTGACGGCGGAGAAGAACAGCATCGAATTGAAGCCGAGGGCGACGCCGCCCGGTAGCGCCAGGCGGATCGCACCGAGATCCACCCGGCGTCCGGTGACCCCGACCAGGACGAAGGCCATGGCCGTGCCCAACCACAGCCGATGGAAGGCCAGGGTCGGCCCGGTCAGAGGGATGTACTTGGCCAGCGCATTTCCGAAGCCCCACACCGTGACGGCCACGAACACCGCCGCCATGCCGACCCGCTCCTGGCGGGCCGATGCGGTGGGCATGGCCCAAGACTGCCAAACAGCGGGGGGACCCGCCCCCGATTACGGGGCGAGAGGGTACGTGGGCAGAACCGTCCTCTTGAACGTCTCGTTGGTCACACCGGCGAAGGACGTGTACCAAGCGGCAGCGGCGGTGGCCACTCCGACCCAGCCGCCGGTCTTGTTCCAGGTCGCACTCGACTCGAACGCCCCGATGGTGAGGAGGAGGAAGGTGATGGTCAGTAGCACGAACACGACCGCCACGGCACCGCTCACCCGGAACGACGGGACTGTCATATAGAAGGTGAAAATCGTCCATCCGAGCAGGAACACCCCTACTGCCACCGGGGCATCCGCCGCCTTGACACCCGGGGCGACGAACTTCACGAACACGTAGTAGGCGATCCAGAAAGCACCGTACGACGTGAAGGCCAGCGCCCCGAACGTGTTCTTCCGGACGAATTCCCACATCCCGGCCAGGAGTTGGACCCCCCCGCCATAGACGAGCGCCAAGGCGAGGGCGGCGTCCGCGCCTGGACCCCAGATGTTGGTATTGGAGATGCTCAACGCGAACGTTGTCATCGCGAACGCCGCTAACCCGAGAGGCGCCGGATCGGCCACCCGGTGCACCACCGCCGTCATTGTGCCAGCTCCTCCGAGCGGCTCGGACTCCGATGCCATGTGACGAGCTCCTTCCCCCGGGTCGGCACCCCTGGACAGAAGCGCCGCCCACCGCGGATGGTAACCCAATTCATCGAAAACAGGGTGGATCTTCTCCGCCCCGGAAGGTGGGGCGGCGCCGGTCTACTCGGCCTTACCGAAGGCCTTGATCTCCTCCTCCTCTTCGGGAGTCAGAGGGCGAGGTTCTTCGCCGCGCTGGACCTTCTCGCTTTGGACGTAGTGGCGTATGTCCTCAACGATCTCCGGGTTGGCGAGGGTCGTTACATCCCCCACGTCGGCGAAGTTGGATATGCCAGCTATCACCCGGCGCATGATCTTGCCGGACCGGGTCTTGGGCATGTCGGCAACGATCCAGACACTCTTCGGGCGGGCGATCTTGCCGATCTCCCGGTCGATCGCCTCGACCACCTTCTGCTGGATGTCCTCGCTGGGAGACAGCCCGGGCTTCAAGGACACGTACATCTCGACAGCCCGACCCCGAAGCTCGTCTATCACCGGCACGGCGGCGGCTTCGGAGATCTCGTTCACGGTCAGGGCAGCGGATTCGAGCTCCTTGGTACCGAGTCTGTGCCCAGCCACATTGATCACATCATCTATGCGGCCGAGAATCCGGTAGTAGCCGTCGGCGGCCTGCAATGCCCCATCACCGGCCAGATAGGGCCAGTCGCGCCAATCCTTGCTGTCCTTATCGGCGCAGTACTTTTCGTAATAGGTCTGCACAAACCTTTCAGGCTGGCCCCAGATGGTCTGGAAGATCCCTGGCCAGGGGTTGCGGATGCAGATGTTGCCGGCCCGACCGCTCCCCGCCGGCACTTCCTTGCGCTCTTCGTCATAGATGACCGGAAAGATGCCGAGGACCGACGGACCGCAGCTCCCCGGCTTCATGGGATGCACAGCCGGCAGCGTGCTCCCGAGGAAGCCACCGTTCTCGGTCTGCCACCACGTGTCGACGATGACGGCTTCGCCCTTTCCGACCGCCTCGTGGTACCAGCGCCAGACCTCCGGTTCGATGGGCTCACCGACGGTCGTCATGTGCTTGAAGTGGTAGTTGTATTTGGCTGGCTCGTCCGGCCCGAGCTTGCGGAGCATCCGGATCGTGGTCGGCGCGGTGTGGAAGATGTTCACACCGAGCCTCTCCGCTATCCGCCACGGCCTACCGGGATCGGGGTAGGTGGGCACGCCCTCGTACATCACGGTGGTGGTCCCCAGCGAAAGGGGTCCGTAGACGATGTAGGAGTGGCCGGTGATCCATCCGATATCGGCCGCGCACCAGTAGGTGTCCTCGGGGTGGATGTCCTGGTAGTACTTGGCCGTGCCGGTCACATAGGACAGGTATCCGCCCGTCGAGTGCTGGCAGCCTTTCGGCCGGCCGGTCGTCCCGCTCGTGTACATAAGGAACAGGGGCGCCTCGGCCGGCATCGATATGGGTTCGACGATCTTGTTGCGGTAGTCACCAATGATGTCGTCAACGAAGAAGTCTCGGCCTTCGACCATGGGCGTCTGCGATGCGTACTGCCCCGGGTGCCGTTTGAAGACCAGAACCTTGTCGACCTCCTGGCCGAACTTGGCCGCCGCCTCCAGCGCCTCATCCGCCTTGACCTTGTGGTCGATCAGATCCCCGTTGCGGTAGTAGCCGTCCACTGTCACCAGGATGCGACTGCCGGAGTCGGCTATGCGGTCCCCGCAAGCGGCCCCGGAGAAACCGCCGAATACCTCGGAGTGGATCACCCCGAGCCGCGCACATGCGAGCATCGCCACCGGAAGCTCGGGGATCATCGGCATGTGGAAAGTGACCCTGTCACCGGTCTTCAGCCCGCAGAAGTCTCTCAGCACCGCCGCGAACTCGTTGACCCGCCGGTAGAGCTCCTGATAGGTGATCGCCTGGGTGCTCTCCTCCTCGGGCTCGGGAACCCAGATGATGGCCGCCTTGTTACGTGAGTGCTCGAGGTGGCGGTCGACGCAGTTGTAGCTCGCGTTCAGGCGGCCACCCACGAACCACTTCCAAAATGGCGGGTTGGACGTGTCGAGGGTCGTGTGCCAGTAGGCATCCCAACTCAGGAGATCCGCGTACTCCTTGAAGCACTCCGGAAAGCGCTCCTCGGAGAACCGGTCGAAGATCCCAGGGTCGGACGCATTCGCCTGACCGATGAATCGGGCGGACGGAAAGTAGTAACCCTCCTCCCGCCAGTGGACGGCGATCTGTGATTCAGAGACCTGCCCCGAGTCGCTCGCGCTCGACTCGGTGAGATGCTGCTCTGCCATATCCCCCCCTTTTTGCCAGACCCTCCGGACAACGCCATGCCTAGCACTCGAGGAGAGCTCCGGCCTCTGACCTGGGCGGAGGGGGTGGGATTTGAACCCACGGGGCTATTAACCCAAAGCTTTTCAAGTCGGCCACTGAGTGTGGCGGGAGTAGGCCACAGGTGGCCTGACCAGGATGCTTGTGATCCGCCAGTCGCTAGAGTCGGCCACCGTAGGCGGTAATCGGCTGGAATTCATGGCCAAGTTTATGGACAGGACGGCCAAAGTGCCCGAGAAAGCCTTGGGTCCGGGCTGGACGTCGAGCACCCTGGGCCTGAGCAACAGGATGGTTTAGGTGCACAGCTGACTCTGCGGCTGCCGGCGGCGCAAGAACGCGGGCGGCTCGGAAACGCAGGGCGCCGGTTCACCATGGCTTGACGCGTGCTGGCCCTGTCACAACCGGCCCAGAATCTCCCAGCCGAACACCCGGCCCTCCTGGTGTACCGGATGCACGAGATCCCCGAACGAGCTGGTGGAACGGGGCCCGAGACGAACCCGACAGGAGGCCAGCACCTCGAACGCCTCGATCACTGGGTCCATTGGCCACCCGGGATAATCGTACCCATATATGAGAATGCCCTTCTGTTCGCCAAGGGCCGAGTCAACCAGCTTCTCGCAGTCCGTCAGGGCGCTTCGGTGGGCAGGGTACGGAGAGAGGATGTGCATGAGGATGTTGTCGTTCGCCTTGCCGTTGTCCCCCAAAAGGCGCAGCATCTTGATCTCAATGGCGCAGCGCCAGGGTGCAGCGGCCCCGATGCAGAGGTCGCACGCCTGGCGGCTCCCGTCCCCGTAGGGGACACCGAGGCGGTGCTCTCCCCAATCGGGGTTCCCGGTCGCCAGGCTCTCTACAACGAGCTTGGTGGTCTGGGTCTCCGTGTGCGGACCGATCCCAGCCTGGTAAGGAACACCGCTGCGGTGGCTCACAGCCACCGGCCGACCATCGTCCACCATCTTGATCCCTGCCGCGAAGTCTTGGACGACCTGGTCCAACGAGGACAGCATCAGCTCTCACGCCGGCTCGAGGTAAACGCCGCCTCGGCCCGCCCGGCCGATGACCGTGGCTGGGGCAAGATGAGCCCATGGCCTCGCTGTACCCTCAGCCCTCCAGCCCAGCCGTGACGGCGGTGATGCGGGGCAACAGGAAAACCGATACTGGCCCGGAGCGGGCCGTGCGGTCGGAGCTTCATCGCCTTGGGCTGCGGTTCCGTAAGCACGTCCCCGTCCATGGCGCCGGCCGGACGACGCGGGCAGACATCTGCTTCCCTCGCCAACGCCTGGCCGTCTTCGTGGACGGCTGCTTCTGGCATGGTTGCCCCGATCACGGAACGGCTCCCCGCAAGAACACCGGCTATTGGGGACCTAAGCTGGCAACCAACAGACAGCGTGACCGAGCGGTCGACGCCGCTCTGTCGGGCGCCGGCTGGCAGGTCATCCGCGTATGGGAGCATGAGTCTCCAGCAGAGGCCGCCCGACGCATCGCTGACGTCGTGAAGAGCCGCCAGCCGCCCGGGAATCGGTAGAGGCGCCATCACTGAGGAGGTCCCGGGGGCCGACGCAGCAGCTTGTCAAGCTCCCGAACGATCATCCGGGGCGTCTTGAAGGGATAGGCCCGCCAGTACTCGTAGAACTCCTCCTCCGTGCCGAAGGCGCCTTGCCCGGCTCGGAGGTCGGCCAGGCTATCGACGGCGCCGATGTACTCCCGGGTAGTGCTCGAGCGCTCACGCGAGGCGATTCGCCACGGTTCGTGGACGAGCAGCTCTAGGGCCTGCACGCGCGCCTTCGACTCCTCGTCGAAGACGTACAGACCTATTACATCCAGGTGCTCGACGTAGTGCCCGAAGGGTCTGCGTATGCCGCCGAGGGGCAGCTCGGGATGCCGGAAGTAGGTATTGCCCGTGAACAGGGTGATGCGACTGACCGTCCGGGTCGGCTCGCCTCTCCGCGTCGTCTTGATTCGGGCCATCTTCACGTCGACCGCCCTATGCCCGCCGCCAAAGCGGTCCCCCGAGACCTCGAGGTCGGGGTAGCCGCGCTCGGCCCCCCGCGCCCCGGCCGCGTCCGGCAGCTCCTCCAGCCGATCCAGCAAATAATCGATGAGGGCAACCTCGATGACGTTCGCCAGCGCCGCCGACTCTCGGGGGAGCGGCAATAGGTGGCCTCCGGAGTCGAGCTGGCGGGTCAGGTCCTCCGGGTCGTCAGCTCGGAGCGGCCAGTCGTGGTGGCCAGTGCGCTGATAAACGCCTTCAGGATTGAAGACGAACTCGGCACAGACGGCGCGTAGCCATTCGATGAGTGGCTCGGTCACCGGCCGCCGCTCGCCTTGGCCCGCCGCGCCTCCATCACGTCAGCGCCGCTGCCACCTGCTCAGCCACACGGGCCGCTAGGAGCGGGGCGACGCTGTTGCCGACCTGGGCCTGGATCGACGTCCTGGTCCCGACCAGCTCGAAGTCGTCCGGGAACGTGAACAGCCTCAGCAGCTCGGCCACCCGAAGTCTGCGGTTCTCCCAGTGGAAGGGGCCCACGTTCGGACCGGGGTGCGCCTGGATGGTCGGGCTCGGGCGATTGGGATCGAGCTTGAGAAGGAACGACCAGAAGCGCGACCGCCACTCGAATATGGGCTCCGGGTGGCCACGCTCGGCGGTGTAGAAGAGATAGTTGTCCCCGGGAGGGATGTCCGGTAGGAGGTGGCCCCACCGGCCCCGGATGGTCTCCTCCCGCTCGGGGGGTGCTAGCACCCCGGCCAAAGCCTCGCCGGCGGTGACGTGTGGTTTCCCCCCGGATGTAGTCCTGCGACGCTCCCACTGGCCGGAGTGGGTCGGCTCCGGAAGGTCAGGCAAGCGTTCACCTCGGCGCGCCCCGACCACGAACAGGCGGGGGCGGAGCTGAGGGACGCCGTAGTCGGCTGAGTTGAGGACCCGCCACTGGAACTCGTAGCCGGCGGCCTCGATCTCCTTCAGCAGGCGACGAAAGGCCGGCCCGCTCGCCTTGTTGTCGAACGTGAGGGCATAGACATTCTCGAGGATGAAGGCCCGGGGCCGGGCCTCGGCCAGAACCCTGGTGTACGCCTGAAGCAGGCTGGCAGCTGGGTCCTCGGCCTCTCGCTTCCATTCCAGCCAGAAGCCCGACTTCGAGAAGGCCACGCACGGCGGGCCCCCGACGAGCAGGTCTGGTCTCGACCGCCCGAGGCCAGCAGCCTTGATGATGTCCCTGGTCCGGACCCCGTTGTCTCTCCCGGCAGCCAAGGGCCGCAGGTCGGCGCGGAGGACCTCCCGTAGGCCCGGGAAGTGCTGGTGGGCGTTCTTCTCCATGGTGTCGGAGGCATCGCTGTCCCACTCCACGGCCGCCGCCACCGAGAAGCCAGCCTGCTCGACGCCAAGGTCAAGCCCGCCGGCGCCGGAGAAGAGGGATATGGCTACCCCGGCGCTCACCCCGCCAGCCTGACACGCAGGACCGGCGGGGCGGTGGACTCCGAAGAGGGACGGTTGGTACGACATACCGAGGCACGGTATGACCGGCGTGTAACGAGGGCGGCTGCCAACGAGCGCCCATCGAGGCAGTTCGGACGCCGCCCGCACCTCTGGCCAGTGGGCACCGCACACCGTGACCTTGACCTTGACCTTGTAGGGGAAGTTCTCACACACCATCGGGTGCGGCGGCCCGTCAGGGGCCGCCGCCGTCGGCTCCCAGCAACTCCGGATGACAGCGTGAATATCGTCCTCTGGGCCTGTCACTGCCTCGGGACGCGAGGAGAAGGATCGCGTCGCGGAACAGGACTCCTGGGGAGCGGATCCCAAGCCAAGCGGACGGTCCGAGGATGGGCTGGGGCGCCGGCGCCGGGATCGGGGCTCAGGAGTGGGGATCGGGACCCTCGGGCCCGCTGCCGGTGCCGTTGTTGGGGTCACGAGAGCGCCGCAGCCAGGGCTGGGCGGCCAGGAGCTCCTGGTAGAGGGGATCGAGGGCGTTGCCCAGGACCTCGGAGACCTGGCGGTGGACGCGACCCAACTCGGAAGCCGACTGCTCGGCGGCGATCCGCAGCATCTCCTCGCTCAGCTCATGGCTGATGCCGACCAGCAGTCGTGTCTCAGCCAGGGCGTCGGCGGCGCCCCGCAGGTCGCCCTTTCGGCGTCGGATGCCGGCCAGGGCGGCGGCGGCGCCGGCGATGCCTTGCTCCATGGCCGGGCGAAGGTCTTCGGCATCGGCCCAGCCGTAGGTGCCGGCTTTGACCGAGGCGAAGGGCCGGCCCTTTACCAGGGCCATGGCCGCCTCCAGCAGTGCCTCGGCCTCCTCGTCGGGGCGAGCCCGGGCCGCCTCGGCCAGGGCCCTGAGCCGGTCCCAGTCGCTTCCGACCGAGCCGGAGAGGCGATAGCCGCCGGCCTCTTTGGCCCCGGCCAGCAAGACGCCTTCGGGTAGGGCTCCGCGCAAGTCACTGGCGTAGTCCCTGATGGTGTTGACCGAGATCGGCTTGGCGTCTAGCTCCGGGCGCAGGACCGAGCTCAAGATGTCCTCCCGCCAGGGCCGTCCGGGATGGGTGACGAGGTAGAGGAACAGCTCCATGCATCGACTGGGCGGGTCGAGGAGCCCGGACCAGTCCGGCTCGCCCAGCAGGACGGCCTGGACGAGTGGCACAGGGGCGATCCGAGCGGGATCCACGACGGCCGGGCGTGACGTCGCTGGGCCAGCCGGCTCCGGCGCGACGGCCGTCGGTCCCGGAGCAGCGGTGGTTGGCTCCGCCCTGGCGACCGGCGGTTGGGGCCGGATGTCCTCAGGCGGGACGGTCTCTGGGGGTGTTGTCGGCGCCGCCGGCTCGGGAGGGCTCTGCTCGGACCTGGCGGGGCCCGGCTCGTCGGCTGCGGACGCCGCCGGTCGGCCGGATGACCCGGGTGGGCGCCGACGCCGTGAGCGAGCGAGCCAGAACGGGCCGCCGGCCAGGAGAGCCAGAACCGCCACGCCTATCGCCACCAGCCATCCAATGGAGACCCGATGAAGCGGCACGGCGGTGGAGGACACCTTGTTCTGCGTCGGGGCGCTGAGCGCGCTCGGGCCGGACGGGGTCGAGACCGGCGCAGGGACGGTGAAGGACAGCGGGAAGCTGGCCGGGCCGATGGTGGCCGTGGAGTCGTAGGTGATGAGGTCATCGGCGTAGCCGACGGTCCCTCCGGCGATGGCCAGGGTGGCAGCGCTCAGGCCGGCGGGAACCGGGAAGTAGTAGGTCCCGGCCAGAAGCCCGTTGTAGTCCCGGGGCCCGCTGTTCGGATCCACCTGGGCCGGGACAGGAGCTGCGCTGCCGGGGAAGCTCAGTGTGATCCGCGACGGGGGTATGGGCTGGAAGTTCCCGGGCGCCACCGGGCCCGATGGAGCCTCGGACAGATCGGTGACCAGCCAGGCCTGATCGGGAGCGGGGGCCGGGATGCCGGCCGGGGAGAGGTAGTCCAGGGTCTCGGTGCCGAGGCTATAGGTGATGGGATACGACCCGGCGCTGGCCGTCTGGGCCGTGACCGTCTGGGAGGAGCTCACCACGTCACTGGGCAGGGTCCCGTCCGGGTTGCGGTAGTAGACGGCCGGGTCGGTCGGAACCCGTCGGAGCCCGCTCAGGTCGAAAGCCTCATCGACTCCCTGGGATGAGACGTGGACCACGACATCACTGCGCAACGGGGCGGCCAGGACGAAGGCGGTGCCGGACCGGGACAGCCCGCTCAGGGACAGGGCGGCGGTCGTGGCCCCAGCGGAGACCGAGGCGGTGATGAGGTTCTGGGCGGCATCGGCACCGGCCCCATCAGAGGCCAGGTCGAAGCCCACCAGCTCGTCTCCGGCCGGCGCCCTCCAGCCGGCGATGTCGTAGGCCAGGACAGCGCCCTGGACGCTGAGGTCGAAGCCGGGACCGATGAGCCGGCCATCACCGGGAGCCACCAAGCCGGGGATCGGCCCGCTGGCCCGCTCGAGTTGTCCCGGGGCCAGAACCTTGGCCCCGGCCCCGCCGGTGGGCGTCCCGGTGGAACAAGCGGCCAGCGCTAAAGCCAGGCCGACCATCGCCCCCAGCCGTCTGCCCACCCGCACCTCCCCAGCGCCGCGCTGGGAAAGTTAGAGGAAGAGCTCGTACCCCTACCGGCAGGCGGCGCCGAGGGACTCGGAACTGGCCAAATCGCCCTCGACGGGGAGATTTCTTTCCCAGTCGATCATCGACTAGGACATCGACTGGGCTTCGGAAAGCGGGCCTGACCAGGGGCTTCTCTCCCGGGAGGGCCCTCGGAAGAAATTTCCCCGGTCGATGTCGGCGTCGAGGTTCTGATCGAGGGTCGAGGCGCAGATTGCCCCCAGCGGACGGGAGATGCCCGATCGCTGGCGACGAGGTGAAGCCACTTCGTCGTCTGAATCCCTTCGGGGAGGAAGGAGGGCCAGTCATGCGACTGCCCATCGATGCCAACCACATGTCCTTCATCTGCGGCGGCGAGCCGACGCCGGTGGTGGACTTCGAGACCAAGCGGCCCAAGCTGGATGACACCGGCACGCCGCTGTACCAGCTCAACGTGCTGGCCGTCTCCGGAACCGAGGCGGAGGTTCTCACCGTCAAGGTCCCCGGTGAGCCCAAGGGGCTCTCGGTCGGCGCCGCCCTGCGGGTCACCGGCCTGGTGGCCCAGCCCTACAAGATGACCGATAGGGAGGGCAAGGAACGCCAGGGCCTGACCTATCGGGCCGTCTCCATCGATCCCGCCCGCGCCGAGCGGGCGGCTTCGTGAGGGGCGACTTCGCCGCTGCCGCTGGGAGCTTCGTGCTCCTGGCGGTGGCGGTCCTGGCCGGCTTCCCCGTCGAGATCCTGATCCTCCTGGTCCTCTTCGCCCGCCTGGCCCGCCAGGCCGAGGCCAAGGAGGCCTCCGATGCCTAGGGCCATCAACCAGGGCCATGTCGCCCTGGTCGCCCGCATGGCCCGGGCCATCCGCCGGCGCCGCACCGAGCTCGGTCTGGCCCTGGGCTTCACCCTCGCCCAGGCTGTGGCCGTCCACGCCCTCGGCTTCAACCCGGGGACCGACCTGATCCTCCTGGCCTCCGTCCTGGCCTGGCGGACCCCGGCTACCCGGGAGCGCATCAGCTCCGCCCTCCTCGGCGCGGCCCGGGCCCGGCGCTGGGAGGACGCTCTGACCGCCGTCATGCCCACCAACCCGGCCCGGGTGGGAACGGTGGAACGGGGGCCCTTCGGGGAGTCGGCCTGGGTCCGCTTGGGCGCCGGCTGGTCCCCTACCCACCTGGAGGCCCGCGCCGAGATCCTGGCCTCCTTCTTGGATGTGGCCGCCGTGCGCATCCGCCGCCACCCCACGCATGCCGGTTGGGTCTGTGTCCGGGCCATGGCCAGCGACCCCCTGGCCCGGCCCACCCTTCCCTGGCCCTGGGCCGCCGCCGCCCGGACCGATCTGTGGAAGCCGGTCCCCCTGGGTGTCGACGAGGACGGGGCGGCGGTGAGCATCACCCTGGTCGGCCACAACCTGCTCCTGGGCGGAGAGCCGGGGGCGGGCAAGTCGGGGGCCCTGTCCCTGCTCGTGGCCGCCGCCGCCCTGGACCCCTCGGTGTCCCTGTGGCTGATGGACGGCAAGCTGGTGGAGCTGGCGGCCTGGAAGGGATCGGCGGCCGGCTTCGCCGGGATCGACATCACCGAGGCCATTGCCCTCCTCCGCCGGCTCCAAGGGGTGATCGATGAGCGCTTCGCCGAGCTGTTGGACACCGGCGCCCGCAAGGTCGCCCCCGGCACCGGGCTGCACGTGGTGGTCTGCGATGAGTTGGCCCACTACCTGACCTGGCCCGATCGCAAGGCCCGGGACGCCTTCACCGACGCCTTCCGGGACCTGGTCTCCCGTGGACGGGCGGCCGGGGTCATCGTGCTGGCCGCCACCCAGAAGCCGGGCTCGGACGTGGTGCCGACCTCCATCCGGGACCTCTTCGGCTACCGCCTGGCCATGCGCTGCGCCACTGCCGCCGCTTCGGACACCGTGCTGGGCTCGGGCTGGGCCACGGCCGGCCACTCGGCCGCCACGATTGACCCGGCCACCCGGGGGGTGGGACTGCTCCTGCACGAGTCGGGTATCCCGGTGCGCCTGCGCACCCACTGGGCCGATGACGCCACGGTGGCCAGCCTGGCCCGGCGGGCCGAAGCACTGAGGGGAGGGGCGTGATGGCGAGCGACCAACCGGACTGGGCCGCTGCGGCCCGGCGGGTGGCCCGGCCGGACTGGGAGGGCTTCGCCCGCCAGCTGGAGCGCAACGGGGGCTGTGTCCGCCCGGTCCGACTGCGAGGCTCGATCACCTCGGTCGACCGGGCCACCGGGGAAGCCCAGCTGGTCTTCTCCAGCACCGCCTTCCCCGGTGCGGTCCTGCTCAAGGCCTGCGGTTGTCGGCGGGCGACACGCTGTCCGGCCTGCTCGGCCGTCTACAAGGGCGACGCCCGGGTCATCGTGCTGGCCGGCCTGGCCGGCGGGAAAGGGGTCGATCCCTCGGTGGCCGAGCGACCGGCGGTGTTCATGACCCTGACGGCGCCGAGCTTCGGAGCGGTGCACGGCCTGGGGCGGCCATGTCGGACGGGCTCGGGTAGCTGCCGTCACGGCGTGGCCCGGGCCTGTGGTCAGAGCCACGAGCCCGGAGAGGACATCGTGGGATCGGCCCTCTGCCCGGATTGCTACGACTACGAGGGAGCGGTGATCTGGAACGCCCGGGTAAGCGAGCTGTGGCGCCGGACCGGAATCGCCGCTTTCCGCCAGCTAGCCGCCCAGACGGACCTCCCGGTCAGGGCTGCCGCCAAGGTCCTGCGCATGAGCTTCGTCCGGGTGGTCGAGTTCCAGCGGCGCGGGCTCGTCCACGTGCACGCCGTGATGAGGGTCGACGCCGAGGAGGGCGCGGACCCTGGCGTGATCGATCTGCTGGCGGCTTTGGGAGCCTCCGTCGGAGCTGTCGAGGCGCCCAACCCATGGCGAGCCTCGCAGGCGATCCGGTGGGGCGCCGAGCATGACCTGGTGCCGCTGTCGGGGGGCGAGCACCGGAAGGTGGCGGCCTACCTGGCCAAGTACGCCACCAAGTCGACCGATGACGCAGGAGTCCTGGACCGACGGCTTAGCGAGGGCAGCCTGGAGGCGCTGGTGCTCCCGGACCATCTTCGCCGGATGGTGGAGACGGCCTGGGCACTGGGCCGCCAGCCGTCCCTTGCTGACCTCCGGCTGCAGGCTTGGGCGCACACTCTCGGCTTCCGAGGACACTGGGTCACCAAGAGCCGGAAGTGGTCGACGACCTTCGGTCGGCTGCGGGCCGAACGGTACGCCTGGCGGGAGGCTCGCGAGCTTGGCTCGGCAGAGGTCGATGACCAGCGGTCGGAAGTCCTGGAGATCGCAGACTGGACATACGCGGGCGTTGGGTACGCCGACGTTGGTGAGCTGCTGCTGGCCGCGTCCAGAGCAGCGACCCGGAGCCGAGAGCGCCGCACGGGTTGGGAGGAGCGGTAATGAGCCGACCGGATCGCAGAGAACCGAACCCCCGAGACAGAGCAGTGGTACCACTTGAATCGAGGCTCGCTCTTAGCGTCGAGGAGGCTGGCGCCCTACTCGGGATCAGCCGGGACCTTGCGTACGATCTTGTCAACTCGGGCGGCATTCCGAGTGTTCGGCTTGGGCGGCGGCTGGTGGTACCTCGGAGAGCCCTTGAGAGGATCATCGACGCAGACCAGGCTCGCCCGTAACCTGTAGAGGCCGCAAGATCTGGATCGAAGAGCTCGCCATCGCAGGAGTCTGGATGCCGCTAACTACTCAGCATGAGACGAGCACCGTACAAGAACTGGTCGATCTATATGGCAAAGGACGTCTCAACCTCTCGCCGGCCTTTCAGCGCCAGTCTGTTTGGGGGGCCGGTGCTCGCCAGCTCCTTATTCAGTCGATCCTCGACGCTATTCCGATTCCGTCGATCTTTCTGTACAAGCGAGTCGGCCACGGAGGAACGCCGATCTTCGATGTAATCGATGGGAAGCAGCGCTTGGAGACGATACTCCTCTTTCTGGGGCGAGGTCCCCTTGTGAAGTCCGAGGAGCTGTGGGTCCGGCGTCAGGATGAGGATGGCTCTTCCGGGTGGGTGGAATGGCGTGACCTTGGCAGAGCTGCGCGACATGGTTTCCTGACTACTCGAGTCTCGACTATCGAGGTCCAGGGCGAGCTAAGTGAGATCATCGACCTCTTTGTTCGCATCAACTCGACCGGTACAAGTCTCACGGCCCAGGAGCGCCGGCACGCTCGCTATTTCACGAAACCTGTGTTGCGCGTCGCCCAACGAGAAGCTGAGCGGTACCGCCCAACTCTTGTACGGAACCGAATCGTAACCTCAGCACAAGTTCAGCGGATGAAGCACGTCGAACTCATGACGGAACTGCTCTTGGGCGTTAACGCCGGCGTTCATCTAAACAAGAAAGCGAAGATCGACGAGATAATCAAGGGGGGTGGACCTGACGCTGCGGACCTGAGACGGGCAGTGACGGAAGTCCATCGGGCAGTCGGAATGGTCTTCGCCATCCTCCCTGACATTAAGGACACGAGGTTCAGACGGCTCTCGGACTTCTACTCGCTAGTCCTGTTGATGAACAGCTACCGCGAAGAAGGCAAGGCGGTTTCCGTGCACGCCAGGGCACGTATTGCTGCGGCGGGGTCGTTGCTGCGCGAATTCGGGCAGGGAGTCGATGAGGTATCGGATCGACTTCGGCGGGGCGTCGCTGCTGGCCGACTGCAGGAGCCGTTCAGGGAATATCACCAGACGGTGCTTGAGGGCGTTGACTCAGCCCAACAACGCCGGAAGAGGGAGAAAGTTCTCCGTAGTGTTCTCGATGGCGTCTTCGACGATCTCGACCCGAACCGAGGATTCAATTCAGTTCAGCGGCGGATCCTGTGGAACAACTCCTCGAGAAAGCGTTGCTCAATATGTAACCAGAGCATCGAACGATGGGAGGACATGAGCATCGATCATGTCTATCCTTACATTAGAGGTGGGCGCACGTCGATTCGCAATGCCGCCCTCGCTCACCGACGGTGCAATGCTGGCAAGGGAGCAAAAACGACGCGGGGTTAGCGCCGCAGACCATCCGTGCCCTGCCCAGCTACGTCCTGGCTTGATGCTCTCGGACCCAACTCCATGCAACGATGTCAATCGTTCGAATCAGAGACAACTCATTGCCCTTGAGAGTGCTGAGGTCAGTCCACGTCTCGATGTCTTGGCAAATGTCGGACCGGATTTCCTCGGCGAGTCGTCGGAAGAATTCTCCCCAAGACCGCCTTCTGTCAGATGGAATTCTGCCGGACCGCTTTCCTCCGTACATAACCCAAACTTTGCTGTCGTAGAGGGGAATAAAATGGGGCCTCTTGCGGTGAAGTACCTTGGACAAGGTCGTGCCTTGGACCCCGCCGGTTGCCTTGAGTGGCAGGACATCGAACAGAGTCGCAAGTCTGTCCAAATCTTCATCGTCGGACTCCGTCAGCCGGAGACCGACTGGCTGAATGGCTTGGAGGTGCGGCGTCAGAGAGTCTCGGAGTTCTTGAAGGTAGCGGAAGGCTCTCAAGCTCGGAGCCGCATTGAGGAGAGTCGGGGTAAGCAGATCACCGTCGGTGAGGCGGTCACTCGGACCGTCGAGATCGAACCTGTCGTAGTATGGATAACCGAAGGTGGTAGCCGTTCCAGCTGTTGTGTAGGTCCGAACATAAGTTGCTGCCCTCGAAACAGGAACCAACTCGGACCCAACTCGAAGCACTTTGCCAGGCATGATCATTCCCTCTCTTCGGGCGGTGGGTCCACCCTTCGCGGGCCTAGCCGGAACTTGATCCTCAAAGCCCAGCAGGTTGAGGCAAGTTTCAAGCTATGGGGCCGGCCAGCAGAGCGGACGGACCGCTAACAGCGGAAGTGGAGTTGGTCGTTCGAACACGACGGGAGGTGGAAGCCCTCAAGTC
>DAHUYE010000105.1 GCA_027315345.1 Actinomycetota bacterium | reverse complement strand
GATCTGCGATCCCGCAGGAGGAAGCATCCGCCCAGCGCCGTTGATTATGCCGAGTCCGAATGAGGCCTCACCTCGCTGGCCAGGGCCAACCCGGCAGACGCCGGCCTACTCGGCATAATCCGCTACTCGGCATAAGCCCATAAGTCCGTGGCCGAGCTGGGCGTCGTCGGCCGAGCCGAGGACATGCACGCCATCATGGACGCTGAGCGCGACGCCACCCTGGGCTATCTGGATCAGGTCACCCAGGTTCGAGGCGGCCGGCGGGGGCGCTCGGCGGAGACGACCCCCACCGGCGGCCTCCTATATGCAAGCACCCGTCACGCCACCTCCCGGGCCGGGGACCCCGCCCCCCATGACCATGTGCTGCTGGCCAATGTCGTGGCCATGGCCGATGAGCGGGGCGGGTGGAAGGCGGCTGACACCACGGCTTGGCGCGAACACCTCCACGCCGCCGCCGTCATCGGCAGATTGGCTTCGGCCCGGGTGGCGGTGGAGCGGGGCTATGCCATCGAAGCCGACAACGGCCCCTCCGGTCGGCTCGGGCACTGGCGGATCACCGGCATCCCCGATGAGGTCTGCCAGTACCACTCGAAGCGCTCGGCCCAGATCGACGAGGAGACCGAGCGCTTGGGGCATTCCTCCTACCGGGCCCGGGGTATCGCGGCGCGTACCACCCGGGACCACAAGCGCCATGAGCCCATCGCCGATCTCATGGGCCACTGGCGCTCCGAGTTGGCCGAGGCGGGCTGGCCCCTGGCCCAATTACAGGACAACCTGGCCCGGGCCAACGCCGCCGCCCGGCCCCCCGAGCCGGTGGACTACCCGGCCGAGCTGGCCCTGGCCGCCGAGGTCCTCTCGCCCGACGGCGACCTGGCTCGGGCCAAGGTCTTCTCCCGTCGGGAGCTGATCGTGGCCACCGGACCCCATCTCTATGGCCAGTCCATGGCCGAGGCCACCCGGGTTATAGACCGCCTACTGGGCGATGCCGAGGTCATTCCCCTCATTGCCCTGGCCGGAGCCAAGGAGCGGGTCTACGCCCTGGCCTCGGTCCTGGCGACCGAGACCGGCATCGCCACGGCGGTTGGGCTGGGGGCGAGCGCCACCGATCGGACCAAGGTGCCCGTCGAGGCGGCCCTGGCCGAGGTGGCGTCCCGTCGGGGCTACCCGCTATCGCCTGAGCAGGAGAGCCTGGTCCGCCACATCGCCCGGGACGGTCGGGGCATCGAGGTGGTGATCGGGGTGGCCGGTTCGGGCAAGACGACCGCCTTGGAGGCACTGGGGCGGGCCTGGACCCGGGCCGGTCACCGGGTACTGGGCAGTGCCACTTCGGGCCAGGCCGCCCGCAACCTGGGCGCGCAAGCCCTGATCGACTCGGCCACGGTGGCCTCACTGACCCGATCGCTGGAGCGCGGCCGGATCACCCTGGGACCGACGGACCTGATCATCCTGGACGAGGCCGGGATGACCGCGGATGCGGACCTGCTCAAGGTCCTCAACGCCGCCGGAGCGGCCCGGGCCAAAGTGGTCATGGTCGGTGATCCCCTGCAGTTGGCCGCTGTCGGTCCCGGCGGAGCCATGGAGGCGGTGGCCGAGCGCCACCCCGGCGTGCACCGCCTAACCGAGAACCGCCGCCAACGGGACGAGGCAGACCGCGCTGCCCTGGCCGAACTGCGCCACGGCAACGTCGAAGAGGCGGTCGACTACTACGCCGGCACCGGCCGCATCCGGACCGAGGCGGATGGCCAGGCGGCCATGGAGGCGGCGGTGGACGCCTATCTCTCCGACGCGGCCGCCGGGCGGGATGTCCTGTTGCTGGCCTGGCGCCGTGACCACGTGGCGGAGATGAACGCCCTGGCCCGGGCCAAACTCCAAGACGCCGGTCGCCTGTCCAGGGTGGAGATGACCGCCCCGGGGGGGCTGGCCTATGCCCTGGATGACCGGGTGGTCTTCACCGCCCCCAACCACGAGGCCGGAGTGGTCACCTCGCAGACCGCCACCGTCTTCCTGGCCGATGACCAGGGTCCGGTCCCGGCCCTGATCCTCGAGCTGGGCGACGGGCGCCGGGTGCGGCTACAAGGCGAGGCCATCGACGCCGCCCACCTCACCCACGCCTACGCCATGACCGTGCACCGCTGCCAAGGCGCCACCGTGGACACTGCCCACGTGCTGGGCGACGGGGGTGGACGAGAGCTGGGCTATGTGGCCATGAGCCGAGCCCGGGAGACAACCCATGTCTATCTGGGGGCCGATGACATCGACCAGGCCCGGGAGGACCTGGTCCGAGACTGGAGCACCTCTCGCCGTATCCGCTGGGCCATCGACACCGGTTGGCCCACCCCGGAGGTGGGCACAGGAGAAGTCCCTCTCCATCTCATCTATCCCGGCCTGGAGCGGGCTGGGGTCAAAGCCGAGGCCGAAGCCATCGCCGCCGTCATTCCCGCCCCGGTATCTGGCGAGCAGATCCGCCAGGCCGACCGCCGGCTCCAGGACCTGGAGGCGGCCGGGGAGAGGATCGATTGGGGACAAGGTCGCTGGGCCGATCCGGCCCTGGCCGACGCCGCCGAGGTGGTAAGGGTCACCGAGGTGGGACTGCACTCGGCCCAAGGCGCCGCCGAGTGGGCCCGCTCCCCGGTGGGCCGAGCCCGGCATCACCTACGGGCCCAGCGCATCGGACGGGAGCTGGACGGCGCCCGGGCCCAGCTGGAGGAGATCGCCGCTCCCCACCGGGCCGATCTGGGGGCGGCGGTAGCTGAGGCGCGGGCCGAGCTGGTCCGGCTGCAGGAAGGAGCCGCAGCCCGAGCCGCCTTCGACCGGGCCCATCCCGGCGCCGCGCCTCGCCTGGCCCGCTCCATCCGGGAGGGACGCTGGCCCACATCGGCTGTCCGCCGGGACGCCGCCGAGATGGCGCTCGGCTCGGTGGAGACGGTGAATGGCCCTTCCATGGTGCAGGTCAAGGCCGAGGCCTTCGAGCTGCGGCCGGGGTCGGCGCGCTACGTCGAGTACATGAGGGCGGAGGCGGCGCGACAGGCGGCACCCGAGCCCCGTCAGGCGCCGGCGTCTCCGGCGCCGCGGGTCAACGGGCCAAGGATGGGCCGGTGAGGTCAAGGAAGGCGAGCCTCTGTGACGACATTGCCTAACGGGGCTTCGCCCCAGCCCGACGAGGCGGTGTCCGCGGCGCTTTCAGGCCGGCGCATCGTAGGGGCGGGCTGGGACAAAGTCCCCGGGGAGAACCACCTCGTCCCTCGGGTAAGACCGGGTCGTAGGCTCCGGCCGA
>DAHUYE010000084.1 GCA_027315345.1 Actinomycetota bacterium | reverse complement strand
GAGGGTACCGATGGCCCCGTCCTGGGTCTCGCCCTCGGCGGAGCCGATCGACGCCAGCCAGGCGGCCAGGTCCTCGGTGCCGGCCTCGTCATCGCCGCTGGACCAGAACGTCATGCGCTCGGCCTCGGGGGCCTCCAGCGTGATGTCGCGGTAGCGGTTCATGCCCGTCCCGGCGGGGATGAGCTTGCCGATGATGATGTTCTCCTTGAGGCCGAACAGGTGGTCCGACTTGCCTTCGATGGCGGCCTCGGTGAGCACCCGGGTGGTCTCCTGGAACGACGCCGCCGACAGCCACGAGTCGGTGGCCAGCGACGCCTTGGTGATGCCCATGAGCTCGGGACGGCCCTCGGCCGCCCGCTTACCCTCGGTCACCAGGTTGCGATTGACGTCGGCGTAGATGCGGGAGTCGACCCTCTCCCCCGGAAGGAAGTGGCTCTCACCCGGCTCGGCCACCGACACCCGCCGCAGCATCTGGCGGACGATGAGCTCGATGTGCTTGTCGTGGATGGAAACACCCTGGTCCCGGTAGACCTTCTGGACCTCTTCGACCAGGTACTGCTGGGTCTCCCGGATGCCCTTGATGTCGAGCAGCTCCTTGGGGTCCTTGGGGCCCTCGATGAGGGCATCCCCGGCCTGGACCTCCTGGCCTTCGCTGACCTCGAGGTGGGCCCGGGACGAGACGCTGTAGGAGTCCTCCGACCCGTCGTCGCCCACCACGGTGATGCGCCGACCGGCCTCCTCCTCGGAGATCCGGACCACGCCCGAGGTGCGGGCCAACACGGCCGCACCCTTGGGGGTGCGGGCCTCGAAGAGCTCGACCACCCGGGGAAGACCGTGGGTGATGTCCTCACCGGCGATACCACCGGTGTGGAAGGTACGCATGGTCAGCTGCGTACCGGGCTCACCGATGGATTGGGCGGCTATGACTCCCACCGCCTCGCCCAACTCGATGGGGCGGCTGGTGGCCAGGGACTGGCCGTAACAGAGCCCGCAGATGCCGTGGATGGCCTCACAGGTGAGGACGGACCGCACCCGGACCCGGTTGATGGAGGGATCGTCGCGAACGGCGGCGATCTCGTCCTCCCTCATCACCGTGCCGGCGGTGAGGGTGGTCCCGTCCGAGAGGGAAAGGTCCTCGACCAGGATCCGCCCGTAGAGGCGGGTCTCGAGGTAGCTGCGCCGGCCGGCCTCATCGGGGACGACGTTTTCGACCCAGATGCCGCGGACCGATCCGCAGTCCTCCTCTCGGATGATGAGCTCCTGGGCGACGTCGACCAGACGCCGGGTCAGATAACCCGAGTCGGCCGTGCGCAGAGCCGTGTCGGCCAGACCCTTTCGGGCGCCGTGGGTGGAGATGAAGTACTCCAGCACCGACAGTCCCTCCCGGAAGGAGTTCTTGATCGGGCGGGGGATCATCTCGCCCCGGGGGTTGGAGACCAGACCCTTCATACCGGCGATCTGGCGGACCTGCTGGGCGTTACCTCGGGCCCCGGAGTCCACCATCATGTCGAGCGGGTTGAACTTGATCTCGGACAGGGCCTTTTCCATGGCCCGGCCCACCTCGGAGTTGGCCGAGGTCCAGATCTCGATCTCCTTCTGGCGGCGCTCGTCATCGGTGATGATGCCCCGCTTGAACTGGCTCTCGGCCTTCTCGGCGTCCTTTTCGTGACGGTCGAGGATGGCGGCCTTCTCCGGCGGGGTGCGTACGTCGGCAATGGAAATGGTGAGTCCGGACTGGGACGCGTACCGGTAGGACAGGTCCTTGATCCGGTCCAGGGTGGCGGCCACCTCCTTCTTCCCATAGGTGGCGGCTATCTCCTCCACGATGGAGCCGATGGAGGTGTTGCGCCGGCCGACGATGTCGTTCACGTAGGTGAACCCGACGGGGAGGGCCTGGTTGAAGAAGAGCCGGCCGGCCGTGGTCTGGCGCTCCAGGAAGTCCGGGGCGTCGGCGTCGACCTCGACGTGGCCGTTGCCGTTGCCGTTGAGGGCCAGGGGCTCCCGCAGGGTGATCTTGGCGTGCAGGCCCAGCTCCTTGGCCTCATAGGCCCGCTCCACCTCGTGGATGTGGCGGAAGATCCGGCCTTCACCGGTGTCCCCCTCCTTCTCCAGGGTGAGGTAGTAGCAGCCGAAGACCATGTCCTGGGTGGGCACGGTGATGGGCCGCCCGGTGGCCGGGGAGAGGATGTTGTTGGCCGACAGCATGAGGATGCGGGCCTCGGCCTGGGCCTCGGCGGACAGGGGCAGGTGGACGGCCATCTGGTCCCCGTCGAAGTCGGCGTTGAAAGCGGTGCAGACCAGGGGGTGGATCTGGATGGCCTTGCCCTCGACCAGGACGGGCTCGAAGGCCTGGATGCCCAGGCGGTGCAGGGTCGGGGCCCGGTTGAGCAGCACCGGGTGCTCCTTGATGACCTCTTCCAGGACGTCCCAGACCTGGGCCCGGCGGCGCTCCACCATCCGCTTGGCCGACTTGATGTTCTGGGCCATCTCCGTGTCCACCAGCCGCTTCATGACGAAGGGCTTGAACAACTCGAGGGCCATCTGCTTGGGCAGGCCGCACTGGTGCAGCTTGAGCGTCGGGCCGACCACGATGACCGAACGGCCGGAGTAGTCGACGCGCTTGCCCAGCAGGTTCTGGCGGAACCGGCCCTGCTTGCCCTTCAACATGTCCGAGAGGCTCTTGAGGGGACGGTTGCCCGGTCCGGTGACAGGACGGCCACGACGGCCGTTGTCGAACAGGGCGTCCACCGCCTCCTGGAGCATGCGCTTCTCGTTGTTGACGATGATCTCGGGGGCGCCGAGATCCAGCAGCCGCTTCAGGCGGTTGTTCCGGTTGATGACCCGGCGGTAGAGGTCGTTGAGGTCGGAGGTGGCGAAGCGGCCACCGTCGAGCTGCACCATGGGGCGCAGGTCGGGGGGGATGACCGGGACGGCACCCAGGATCATGGCCTTGGGGTCGTTGACCCGCCGGCCGTTCTCGTCCCGGCGGTTGAAGGCGGAAACGATCTTGAGCCGCTTGATGGCCTTCTGCTTGCGCTGCACCGACAGGGGCCGGCGGCCCTCTTCGGGCTCGATGGCGGCCCGGAGCTTGATCTCCTCGTCATCGAAGTCGATGCGGGCGATCAGGCTGGAAATGGCCTCGGCGCCCATGCCGCCCTCGAAGTAGTCGCCATAGCGGTCCTTGAGCTCCCGCCAGAGCAGCTCGTCCTCGATGATCTTGCGGGCGAACAGATCCCGGAACTCATCGAAGGCCCGCTTCACCAGGTCGTACTCACCCTGGTAACGGTCCCTCAGCGAGGCGATCTCCTTCTCCCCGTTGCGCTGGCGGGCCTTGACCTCGGCGTCACGCGCCCCGTCCTTCTCCAGCTGGGCGACGTCGTCCTCGATGGCCTTGAAGCGCTTGTCGATCTCCAGGTCGCGCTGGCGCTCGATGTCGGCCAGCTCCTCGGCCAACTCGGCCTCGAGGTTGGGGAGCTCCTCGTGGCGCTTCTCCTCGTCCACCCAGGTGACCAGGTTGGCAGCGAAGTAGATGACCTTCTCCAGCTGCTTGGCCTTCAGCTCCTCCCGGGCCTCGGTGCCCATGAGGAGGTAGGCCAGCCAGCTGCGGGTGCCGCGGAGGTACCAGATGTGCACGACCGAGGCGGCCAGCTCGATGTGGCCCATCCGCTCCCGGCGGACCTTGGAACGGGTGACCTCCACTCCGCAGCGCTCGCAGACGATGCCGCGGAACCGGACCCGCTTGTACTTACCGCAGTAGCACTCCCAGTCCTTGGTGGGACCGAAGATCTTCTCGCAGAACAGACCGTCCTTTTCGGGACGGAGGGTCCGGTAGTTGATCGTCTCCGGCTTCTTTACCTCACCGTGGGACCAGTTGCGGATCGAGTCGGCGGTGGCCAGTCCGATCCTGAGCCGGTCGAAATTATTGACATCCAGCATTAGAAGCTCCTCTCCCGGGCCCGACGTTCGTCTTCCTCGTCCGAGCCGCGCTCGGGTCGACTGATGTCGATCCCCAGCTCTTCGGCGGCGCGGAAGATGTCCTCGTCCAGCTCGCGCATCTCGATCTCCTCGCCCGACTTCGCCAGCACTTCGACGTTCAGGCACAGAGACTGCATTTCCTTGATGAGAACCTTGAAGCTCTCGGGGATCCCGGGCTCGGGGATGTTCTCGCCCTTGACGATGGCCTCGTAGACCTTCACGCGGCCGAGCACGTCATCGGACTTGATGGTCAGGAGCTCCTGAAGGGCGTAGGCGGCGCCATAGGCCTCGAGGGCCCAGACCTCCATCTCCCCGAAGCGCTGGCCACCGAACTGGGCCTTGCCGCCGAGGGGCTGCTGGGTGATCATCGAGTAGGGCCCGGTCGACCGAGCGTGGATCTTGTCATCCACGAGGTGGGCCAGCTTCAGGATGTAGACGTAGCCGACGCTGATGTCGTTGTCATAGGGGTCACCGGTGCGGCCGTTGTAGAGCATCGCCTTACCGTCGGAACCGATCAGGCGCTGGCCGTCAGAACTCTCGGGGGTGATGTTCTCGAAGATGGTCCGCATGGTCGGGTGACGCCCGGCCTTGTCCTCTTCATCCCAGTGGGCGCCGTCGAAGACGGGCGTCGAGACCCACACGGCCGGCTCGGTGCGCGGGCGCGTCTTGCGCTCGGTGGCCGAGGGGGCCGGGATGTTGGTGGGGACCCCGTTGGGGTTACCGGTGTCCCAGCCCCAGCGGGCGGCGTAGCCCAGGTGGGACTCGAGCACCTGGCCCACGTTCATCCGGCTGGGCACGCCCAGGGGGTTGAGGATGATGTCGACAGGGGTGCCGTCGGCCAGGTAGGGCATGTCCTCCACCGGGAGGATCTTGGAGATGACGCCCTTGTTTCCGTGTCGGCCGGCCAGCTTGTCACCCTCGGAGATCTTCCTCTTCTGGGCCACGTAGACGCGGACCAGCTGGTTGACCCCGGGGGGAAGCTCATGGGCGTCGTCGCGGGAGAAGACCCGGACGTCGATGACCTTGCCCGACTCACCGTGGGGCACCTTGAGGCTGGTGTCGCGGACCTCACGGGCCTTCTCACCGAAGATGGCCCGCAGGAGGCGCTCCTCCGGGGTGAGTTCGGTCTCACCCTTGGGGGTGACCTTGCCCACCAGGACGTCACCGGGCTCGACCTCGGCGCCGACCCGGATGATGCCGCGCTCATCGAGATCCTTGAGGATCTCCTCGGAGAGGTTGGGGATGTCCCGGGTGATCTCCTCGGCGCCAAGCTTGGTGTCCCGGGCGTCGACCTCGTGCTCCTCGATGTGGATGGAGGTAAGGACGTCGTCCTTCACCAGCCGCTCGGAGAGGATGATGGCGTCCTCGAAGTTGTAGCCCTCCCACGGCATGAAGGCGACCAGCAGGTTCTTGCCCAGGGCCAGCTCACCGTTGTGGGTGGAAGGCCCGTCGGCCAGAACCATTCCCTTCTCCACCTTGTCGCCCTCGTTGACGAGGGAGCGCTGGTTGATGGAGGTGTTCTGGTTGGAGCGGCGGAACTTGGCCAGGCGGTAGACCTTGCGGCCCAGGTTGTGGCCCAGGCGGTCCTTCTGCCCGGCGGTGTACTCCACCACGATCTGGTCACCGTTGATCTCGGTGACGGTTCCGGTACCCTCGGCCAGGACGACGTCTCCGGCGTCCTGGGCGGCCCGGGCTTCCACGCCGGTGCCGATGAAGGGGGCCTCCGGAACCACCAGGGGCACGGCCTGCTTCTGCATGTTGGCGCCCATCAGGGCCCGGTTGGCGTCATCGTGCTCGATGAAGGGGATGAGGGCGGTGGAAACCGAGACGATCTGCTTGGGGCTGACGTCCATGAGGTCCACCTCACTGGGCGGCACGTAGTCCACCTCGGAAGTGGTGCCGTAGGAGGTCGAGGTGGCCCCCACCCTCACTCCGGCGCCTTGAGGGCCGCGGCGGACCAGCACCCGGTCACCGACCAGGCGGCCGGCGTCGTCCAGGACAGCGCTGGCCTGGGCAATGACGTGCTCCTCTTCGTCATCGGCGGCCAGGTAGACGACATGGCCGGGGTCGCGGTCGACCACGCCGTCCACCACGGGGTGGTAGGGCGTCTCGATGAACCCGAAGCGGTTGACCCGGGCGAAGGTGGCCAGGGCGCCGATGAGGCCGATGTTGGGACCCTCGGGGGTCTCGATCGGGCACATGCGGCCGTAGTGGGAGGTGTGGACGTCCCGGACCTCGAATCCGGCCCGCTCCCGGGACAGACCGCCGGGGCCGAGGGCCGAGAGGCGGCGCTTATGGGCCAGACCCGACAGCGGGTTGTGCTGGTCCATGAACTGGGAGAGCTGGCTGGTGCCGAAGAACTCCTTGATGGCGGCCACGACCGGGCGGATGTTGATCAGGGTCTGAGGCGTGATGGCCTCGACGTCCTGGGTCGTCATCCGCTCCCGGACGACGCGCTCCATGCGGGACAGGCCCACCCGGACCTGGTTCTGGATCAGCTCGCCCACCGAGCGGATGCGGCGGTTGGCGAAGTGGTCCTGGTCGTCCAGGCGGTAGCCGGACTCCCCGTTGGCCAGGTGGAGCAGGTAGCTGGTGGCGGCCAGCATCTCGGACGGGCTGAGGACCCCCTGGTTGGGGTCGGGACGCTCGATGGGCTCGTCCAGGATGGCGGCGATGCGCTCGATCTCGGGGCCGAGCTTCTTGTTGAGCTTGTGGCGACCGACCTTGGTCAGGTCGTAGCGCTTGGAGTTGAAGAAGGCGTTCTCGAAGTAGGCCCGGGCCGACTCGACCGAGGGCGGCTCCCCCGGACGGGCCCGCTTATAGATCTCGAGCAGGGCCTCCTCCCGGGTCGGGGCGATGTCGCGCTCCTTCTCCCACTGGCCTTCCAGGAAGTCGAAGTGGCGGACGTACTTGGCCAGCAGGTTCTCGTCCTCATAGCCCAGGGCCCGGAGGAGGACGAAGAGGGAAAGGCGGCGCTTGCGGGCCACCCGGGTGCCGGCAGTGATGTCCTTGCCCGGCTTGGCCTCGACGTCGAACTCGATCCACTCGCCCCGGTAGGGGTGGATGGTGCCGGTCACGATGGTCTTGGCGTCCCGGCCGGGCTGGAAGATCACGCCGGGGCTGCGGACCAGCTGGCTGACGACCACCCGCTCGGTGCCGTTGACGATGAAGGTGCCCTTGTCCGTCATCATCGGGAAGTCCCCCATGAAGACGGTCTGCTCCTTGATCTCTCCGGTGGAGGCGTTCATGAACCTGGCCCGCACGAAGATCGGCGCGGAGTAGGTCATGTCCTTCTCCTTGCACTCCTCCACCGTGAACTTGGGCGGGGGGCGCAGGTCGGGATCGCTGGGGTCGAACTCCAGCTCCAGGCGGAGGGTGCCGGTGAAGTCCTCGATGGGGCTTATGTCGGCGAAGGTCTCGGCCAGGCCCTCCTTGAGGAAGTCATCGAAGGAGTCCCTCTGGATGGCTACGAGATCGGGAAGAGGCAGTACCTCTTCAAGGTTGGCGAAGGAAAAGCGTTCCGGGGTCTGGGAACGAGAAGGCAAGAGCCGTACTCCTCGCTAAAGCGACAGATCGGCCGGGTGGCCGGAAGGGTGGGTCGGGCATGCAGGCGCGCCGGGCCAGGGTCCTGGAACCACTGGGGCTGACGGGGCGGGCACGGCAACCGGCAATCTTACGCACGGGCGTGCTTGGACACAAGCCCCCTTTTTCAGGGGCTGGGGGCAGGATAAAGCAGGAGGGCCGTCAGGTCAACGATTTCGTGGCGGGAACCCGGGTCCCTGGGACCCGGTACAAGGTCGGCTCGGCCGACCGGTCCACCACCGCGTCCGGGGCCCCAACCCCGGGCGGGGTCTACCCGCCGGGGTCGGTGCGTCCCCGGAATCGGAGAGTTATGTACCCGGAGCCGGCCTGCTGGTGCTACTTGAGCTCGACGGTGGCGCCGGCGGCCTCGAGCTGGGCCTTGGCCTTCTCGGCGTCCTCCTTGGAGACCTTCTCCAGGACGGGCTTGGGGGCGCCGTCGACCAGGTCCTTGGCCTCCTTGAGGCCCAGGCTGGTGAGGGTGCGCACCTCCTTGATGACCTGGATCTTCTTGTCCCCGGCGCCGGTGAGGATGACGTCGAACTCGTCCTGCTCCTCGGCGGCTCCGCCGGCCTCGGCCCCGCCACCGGCCGCCGGGGCTCCGGCCGCGGCCACGGCCACGGGGGCGGCGGCGGTTACGCCGAAGCGCTCCTCGAAGGCCTTGAGCAGCTCGGACAGCTCCAGGACGGTCAGGCTCGAGATGGTGTCGAGAATCTCTTCAGTGGTTGCCATTTCAGTTGCTCCTTCTTACTGCTCGGTCTCGGCGTCGGACGACGCCTCGGTCGGTTCGGTGGACTCGGGGGTGGATTCGGCGGCGGCCGGGGCCTCGACGACTGGGGCCTCGACGACTGGGGCCTCGGCGCTTGGGGCCTCGGCGGTTGGGGCCTCGGCCGCTGGGCCGTCGCTCACCTCGTCGGCTCGGGGGGCGGCGGCCTCGGCCGCCTCGATGGCCGCCTCATCGGCGGGCTCGGCCTCGGCGGCAGGAGCCTCGGATGCCTCGGCGCCAGCGGCCGGCTCGGGCTCGGCGGCAGCAGGAGCCTCGGGCACCCCGCCGGCCTGGTCGATGAGGGCCTTGAGGCCGTAGGCGAAGTTGCGGGGCAGGGCCTGGAGGAGGCCGGCCATCTTCTGCAGCGGGGCGGCCAGGCCCCCGGCGAAGCGGGCCAGCAGGACCTCCCGGGAGGGAAGGTCGGCCAGGGCGCCGGCGCCCTGGGGGCTGAGAATGCTGCCGCCGAGCAGGCCCCCCTTGATGACCAGGTTGGGATTCGTCCGGGAGTAGTCCCGCAGGGCCTTGGCCACGGCGGCGGCGTCCCCGTCGACGAAGGCGATGGCGGTCGGGCCGGTGAGCATGGCGTCCAGCTCGGCCAGGCCCAGATCGGCCACGGCGAAGCGCACCAGGGTGTTCTTGTACACCCGGTACTCCCCGCCGGCGGCCCGCAGGGCCCGGCGCAGATCGGCCATGTCGGAGACCTTGAGGCCGCGGTACTCGGTCAGGATGGCGCCGGAGGAGGCGTTGAAGCGCTCCCGCACCTCGTCCACCACCGCCACCTTTTCCGGCCTGGGGTTATCCATCGCTTCGCTTACCTCGGGAAATGACTAGGGCGCTCGCCGCGCACGGACGAACGCCCTCGAGAAAACGAAGGTGTTCACCTCGTCAGGCCGGCCCGGGGGCCCCTTAGGCGCCCGAGGGCGCACCTGGTGTCTGCGGCAAACGACTCGGTTGTGGTTTACAGGTTAGCCCAAAGGCCGACCTCAGGAAGCCGGGGCCAGATCCTCGTCCGTGACCCGGGCCCGGTTGGGGTCGACCCGGACCCCGGGGCCCATGGTCGAGGAGAGGGCCACCGACCGGACGTAACGACCCTTGGCCGCCGCCGGCTTGGCCCGCATGAGCTCGTCATAGACGGCCCGGTAGTTGTCGAGGAGCTTGGTCCGGTCGAAGGAGACTTTGCCGATGGGGACGTGGATGATGCCGACCTTGTCGGTGCGGTACTCGATCCGGCCACCCTTGAGCTCCCGGACGGTGCGGCCCACATCGGTCGTGACCGTGCCCACCCGCGGGTTGGGCATGAGGCCGCGGGGGCCGAGGACCCGCCCCAGACGGCCGACCTGGCCCATCATGTCCGGGGTGGCGATGGCGGCGTCGAAGTCGAGGAACCCCCCCGACACCCGCTCCACCAGGTCATCAGCTCCGACGACGTCGGCGCCGGCCTCCCGGGCCTCGGCGGCGGACTCCCCGGAGGCGAAGACGGCCACCCGGACGTCCTTGCCGGTGCCGGCGGGCAGGCTGACGCTGCCTCGGACGATCTGATCGGCGTGGCGGGGGTCAACCCCCAACCGCACGGCCAGCTCGACCGTCTCATCGAACTTGGCCGGGGCCAGGCTCTTGACCATGTCCACGGCCTCGGCCGGGGAGTGCAGAGCCTCCCGGTCGAACCGCTTGGTGGAATCGATGTAGCGCTTTCCTCGTGTCGGCATTTACGCCTCCCTCTGGTTCGAGGCCGCCGGGTGAGGTCCTCCCGGTCGGGCCCTTGGCTGTTCCGGCGGAGCCGGAGAATTACTCGCTCCGGCTAGCCGGAGATCTTGATACCCATCGAGCGGGCCGTGCCGGCCACCTGGGCCTTGGCCGCCTCGATGTCGTTGGCGTTGAGGTCGGGCATCTTGGTCTGGGCGATCTCGGTCAGCTGGGCGTCGGTGATGGACCCGGCCGTCTCCTTGCCCACCGAGCCCGAGCCCTTTTCCACCCCGGCCGCCTGACGGATGAGGACGGGGGTGGGGGGCGTCTTGAGGATGAACGTGAAGGTCCGGTCCTCGTAGATGGTGATCTCCACCGGGATCACCGTGCCCCGCTGGGACTCGGTGGCGGCGTTGTACTGCTTGCAGAAGTCCATGGTCTGGACCCCGTGGGGGCCCAGAGCGGTGCCCACCGGGGGGGCGGGCGTGGCCGCCCCGGCCGGGAGCTGGATCTTGACTATCGCTGATACGCGTCTCTTCGCCATCTGTACGTGCTTTCTGTCTCTCTACGGCCTAGCTCTACAGCTTGGCGACCTGGCTGAATTCCAGCTCGACCGGGGTCTCCCGGCCGAAGATGTTGACCAGCACCTTGAGCTTGAGCTGGTCCTCGTTGATCTCGGCTATCTGGCCCGAGAAGTCGGCGAAGGGACCTTCGCGCACCCGGACCGTCTCCCCTTCCTCGAAGGCCAGGGCGGGACGGGTCTTCTTGGCTCCGCCGCCGCCGGCGCCGGCGGTCTCCACCTTGACCTGGAGGATGTCCTCGACCTCACGGCGGGACAGCGGGGTGGGCTTGTTGCCCAGGCCCACGAAGCCGGTGACTCCAGGGGTGTCCCTCACCACGTGCCAGGAGTCGTCATCCAACTCACAGCGCACCAGCAGGTAGCCGGGGAAGACCTTCTTCTGGACGACGACCTTCTTACCGCCCTTGAACTCGATGACGTCCTCCATGGGGATGACGACCTCGTAGATCCGGTCCTCCATGTTCATGGACTGGATGCGGCTGCCCAGGTTGGTGCGGACCTTGTTCTCGTACCCGGCGTAGGTGTGGACCACGAACCAGTGCCCGGGCCGGTCGTAGGGGCTCTCGACCGGGAGGGGCTCGGCGTCCTCGTCCTCCTCGTCCAGGAGGTCCTCGGCGTCGATGGCCTCACCATCCCCGGCGGCGGCAGCGGAGCCTCCGTCGGAGCGGGCCGGGGTGTTGGCAGTCGCCTCCACCAGATCGGCGTCGGTACCGGGGGCGACGGTCTCGGCCGCCTCCTCCCCGGGGTCGGCGGTGTCCACGGCGCCAGCGTTGGTCATGTCAGGGTCGGTTTCGTAGGAGTCGGTCATGTGCCGAACAGGGCGGAGACGGCCCGGGCGAAGCCCAGGTTGAGCAGGAAGACGTAGCTGACCAGCACGATCAGGGTCACCACCACGATGGTGGTGTAGTTCCTGACCTCCTCACGGGTGCCCCAGGCCACCCGGCGCAACTCGCCCCGGACCTCCCGGATGAACTGGAGCGGACCGCCCCGGGGCCCACGGGTGGGGGCCCCGGCGGGGACGTCACGACCGCCGCCCGCGCCGGCACCGCCGACGCCGCGCCGGTTGGGCGGCTGGCGGGGAGGCTGCCTGGAGCCGGTGACAGGGGACCCGTCCTGGTCCACCTGCCCCTGGCGCTGCAGCATGCGCTTGGTCTGACGGTTCACTAATTACCTTGAGAGTCGCTGGGCTGGAAGTTGGTTGGAGGAGAGCAGGGCAGGAGGGACTCGAACCCCCAACCGCCGGTTTTGGAGACCGGTGCTCTGCCAAATTGAGCTACTGCCCTAGGGGGGTCCTGCCCGAAACAGGCTAGCACCGGCCCGGCCCAGGCCGGCTAGCGGGTCCCTGGTCCCGGGGTCGACCCGGCTAGCGGGTCTCCTTGTGCAGGGTGTGCTGGCGGTCCCAGCGGCAGTACTTCTGCATCTCGATCCGCTCCCGGTCGTTGTTCTTGTTCTTGGTGGTGATGTAGTTACGCCGCTTGCAGGTCTCACAGGCAAGGGTCACCTTGACCCGGCGCTCGTTCTTGGCCATTGCTCGCTCCTGGTTTGTGGGTCTCGGGTGCTTCTGGGTTTCGGGTGGTTTCTGGGTTTCGGGGGGCATCCGGGGGGCCGAGCCCCCCGGAGTCACTTGATGATCTTGGTGACCAGGCCGGAACCCACGGTGCGCCCACCCTCACGGATGGCGAAGCGCAGGCCCTCGTCCATGGCGATGGGCTTGCCCAGCTCCACGGTCATGGTGGTGTTGTCCCCGGGCATGACCATCTC
>DAHUYE010000082.1 GCA_027315345.1 Actinomycetota bacterium | reverse complement strand
CTTGAGTGGAGGTGATCGGACTTGAACCGACGACTTCCACGTTGCGAACGTGGCGCTCTGCCGAACTGAGCTACACCCCCGGAGGTGCTGGTCACGATAGCCGAGGTCCGGTTGGCTCCCCCCGGCCGGGGGTGGATACCGCGGCCCTCGGGACCAAAGAATGCCCAGGACTTCCGAGCCGGCCACCTATACCCTCGCCCGGTGCGCCTGCTCCGCCAGCGGCCGTTCGCTTCCTGTTTGCCGGTAGCGCCCTCAATGCCATCGGCAGCTGGGCCACGCTCATCGCCATGTGGGGATTCGCCACCTACCGTTTCCACGCCCACGCCTCCACCATTGCCCTCATCGGTCTGGCCTAGGCGGCCCCGGCCGCCCTGCTCACTCCCCTGGCCGGCGTACCTATCGACCGTCTCGGGCCCCGTCGCGTCCTGGTGTGCACGTATCTGGCCGGCTCCGCCACCAGCCTGGCCATGGCCTGGGCCGGCAGCCTGCGGGTCCTGATCCTGCTCGGTCTGCTCCAAGGCGTCGGAGAGTCCTTCGCCCGGCCCGCCGCCGGCGCCCTGCCACCCCGCCTGGTCACCGACTCGGACCTGCTGGCCGCCAACGCCCTGCTCGGTTCGGCCCAACAGTCCGCCATCGTCATCGGTCCCATGGTGGCCGCCTCCGCCATCGCCCTGGCCGGGCTCCGGGCGGCGTTCATAGTCGACGCCGTCACCTTCTGGATCGGCGCCGCCGCCCTCATGTCCGTGCGGCCCCATCCGCTTACCGCCCCGATCGAGCGCCCGCCCACTCTTCGTGCCGAGCTCTCCGAGGGCCTTCGCATGGTGCGTCAGGCCCCGGTGGCCCGTTTCGTGCTCAGCCTGTCCCTGGCCGTATTCCTCACCTGGGGAACCTTTCTGGTCATCGAGCCGCTCTACGCCCGTCAGGTCCTGCACCAGTCGGCCACCGTCTTCGCCTTGCTGCAGATGGCCTTCGGAGTCGGCCTGGTCACCACCGGACTGACCCTGCCCCGCCTCGGTGCCCGGGTGGCCGGCACCCGCTCGGTGGCGATCAGCGTCATGTTGTCCGGGCTGGCCGCCGCCACCTACATCGGGACCCACCTGCTGGCCGTGGCCTTCATCGGAGTGTTCCTATGGAGCATCGACGTCGGCTTCTATTACGCCCCGGCCCAGACCCTCCTGCAGCGGGCCACACCGATGGCGGCCCACGGTCGAGTCATGGGACTGTTCAACGCCCTCAATTCGTGGGCCAACGTCATCGCCCTACCGTTGGCGGCGGCGCTGAGTTCAGTTGGTGGCGGAGCGGCGCAGGAACAGCCCGGGGTCCACGGTCGGCACCGCCGGTCCCATCGAGGCGGCCCCGGGCAGGAAGGTGAGCTTCATGTCCCGTTCGGCCGCCGCGTTCCGCATGTGGATGAGCATGCCCACATAACCGGCCAGCATCAGCACCGACAGCGTCGCAATTGTCAGGACGATGTGAAGACCGGGCATCGCTCCGACGGCCAGGAAAATCACGGTGGTGGCCAGCAGACCGAGCAGCACATTGCGCCGGCGCCGCAGGGTCTGGCTGCGGTTGGCTCGCGCCACTGGCGTGGCTCGCCTGGACACCGGAAGACCGGGGGCATAGGGAGGAACCTGGCGGGCCGTTCGGGTGTGAGCCGGGGCGATCACGCTGGGACCGGTGCGCTGAAGCACACCCAGATGCCGTCGGAAGTCGCCCACCGAATCGCTGCGGCGAGTCTCAACTCCCCGCCTCAACAGCGGTGGCACCAACACGGCCAACCAGACAACTGCCAGCAGACTCAGGACCACGATGGTCAAGCTCCTCGACCTACCTTCGTGTAGGGGGACCGTAACTCAGGTCCCTGCGCGATTGGTGGATGGTGACGTGAGGTTGGGCCACCGCAAACAAACAAAACAAACCTGTATCGCTGTTGTGTACTGCGCTCCGCCCAGCGTGAATGTTCCGATTGACCTGGCAGGCTAATGAACAACCCGCCGAACGGCAACCGGCCCGGGCCCGCCGACAGCTTCGGACCATCGATGCCGAGCCGTTTGCCTAATCCTGGTTATCCCGCTCTCACCTTCGCCGTAGGCGGACTTTCAGCTCCGCCAATATGACGAAAGGGTTACGAAAGCGAGGCTCAGAAATCCGCCGCCGGGCGGTCCGGGCCGGGCCGGCGCCAGGTGCCCGAGCGCCCCCCCGTCTTTTCCCACAGGGCGAGCTCACCGATGGTCATCGAGCGGTCCGAGGACTTGCACATGTCGTAGACGGTCAGGGCGGCCACCGCACAGGCGGTCATGGCCTCCATCTCCACCCCGGTGCGGTCGACCGTCTCCACCTGGGACTCCACCTCCACGAAGTCGTCCCCGATGGTGAAATTCACATATACCGACCCGACCAGCAGCGGGTGGCACAGCGGGATCAGATCGGCGGTGCGCTTGGCCGCCTGGATGCCGGCTATGCGGGCCGCTCCCAGGACATCGCCCTTGGAGATGGCGTTGCTGGCCACCTTGGCCGTGGTCTCCGCCTCCATGAAGACCCGGCAGCGGGCCAGGGCCCGGCGGTGGGTCGGGTCCTTGGGGGTGACATCGACCATCCGGGCGCGGCCGAGGGGGTCGAGGTGGGTGAGGCCGCGATCGGACATCGCCGGATTCTAATGGTGGGCCCCACGCCCGCCCGGGGACGCCCCCAGCGGCCCGCCGGGCCGGTCAGCCGCCGATCTGGCTCATGCCCCGGGCCGGGCGGATGAAATTGACCCGGCCGATGCTGTGGCCGGCCCACTTGCGCCCGACGTCGCCGGCGATGGCGGCCGCTATGTCATCATCTGTTGCTCCCGATCGGAGCAGGGTCATGAGATCGGTCTCATGTACGGCGAAGAGACAGTTGCGGACCTGGCCCTCGGCCGTGATCCGGATCCGGTCGCAGCCCTCGCAGAAGGGGCGGGTGACGCTGGCGATGACCCCGAAGGCGCCGGCTCCGTCCAGGTAGCGGTAGCGGGTGGCGGGTTCTGACCCCTGCACCACCGCCTCGACCGGATAGACGGCGCCGATGGCCTCGACTATCTCCTCGGCCGGGACCACCTGGTCCATGCTCCACTCCCCCTGGGCATCTAGAGGCATGAACTCGATGAAACGGATCTCCACACCTTGGCGCCGGCCGAATTCGGCGAAGTCCACCATCTCATCGTCATTCACCCCCCGCATGACCACCACGTTGACCTTGACGGGGTCGAAACCGGCCGTCCGGGCGGCGTCGATCCCTTCCAGCACCCGCCCCAGCTGACCCCGCCCGGTCAGGGCCTGGAATCGCTCCGGGCGCAGGCTGTCACAGGAGATGTTGACCCGGGACAGGCCCGCCGCCTTCAGGTCGGCGGCCAGCAGGGCGAAGCTGGATCCGTTGGTGGTCATGGCCAGGTCCACCGCCGCCCCCGTGGCCGGTACCCGTAGCTGGGCCAGGCGCTGGATAAGCAGGGGCAGGCGGGCCCGGACGGTGGGCTCTCCCCCCGTGATCCGGATGCCGTCGAAGCCGTAGCGCTCGACGCAGATGCGGGCCACCCGCTCGATCTCCTCGTAGGTCAGGATTTCGGCGCGGTCCAGCCACTGCATCCCCTCCTCGGGCATGCAGTAGGTGCAGCGGAAATTGCACCGGTCGGTGATGGAGATGCGCAGGTCCCGGACCACCCGGCCGTAGGGATCGACCAGGGGTGCCGAGTTGTCCACGGCCACCAGGCTACGGGACCGAGGCCGGCAGCAGTTCGCCCAGCAGCCAGGCCTCCAGCTCCTCCCCCTCGCCCACCTCGGTCCCCGGCGCCACCAGGGCCAGGGCGTTGGCCCGGGCCATGGCCGTGAGCACATGGGAACCCTGGCCGCCCGAGGAGCGCACTCCGACCCGCCCGTCCTCCCGCAGCCGGGCGCTGACCCGGTAGAAGGACACCCGGCCGTCCCCGGCCCCCCGGAATGGCTCTTCGGCCACCACGGCCAGCCGGGGCCGGTACCGGGACGCCCCCTCCAGGCCCATCATCTGGCGCAGGGCCGGCCGGGCGAAGAGCTCGAAGCTGACGCTGGAGGACACCGGGTTCCCCGGCAGACCGAAGACCGGGGTGGAGTCCACCACCCCGAAGGCGAAGGGCTTGGCCGGGCGCACCGCCACCTGCATCCAGCGCATGGTCCCGCCCGAGAGCCGGTCCAGGACCACCTTGACGTAATCGAAGTCCCCGACGCTGACCCCCCCGCTGGTGAGTACGGCGTCGCAGCCGGCCAGGCCGGCCCCCAGGGCCGAGGAGATCTCCGTCTCGGTGTCCCGGGCGATCCCGAGGTCGACGGCCAGACAGCCCGCCTCGGCCAGCAGGCCCAGCAGCACGACCCGGTTCGACTCCCGGATCTGGCCGGGCCGCAGGGGCCCTCCGCCGTCGACCAGCTCGTCCCCGGTGGAGAGGACGCCCACCCGGGGCCGGCGGTGCACGGAGAGCGTGGTGGCTCCGATGCTGGCCGCCACCCCGAGGTGGGAAGGGGTCAGGACCGAGCCGGGGGGGAAGACCACCTGGCCGGCGGCTATGTCACCGCCGGGGGCGCGCACATTGTCCCCCTCCCCGACGGGGGCCTGGATCTCGACCCGGCCCGGCCCGGCCGCGGCGGTCCGCTCGACTATCACCACTGCATCCGCTCCCGGGGGCATGGGGGCCCCGGTCATGATCCGCACCGCCTCCCCGGGGCCGACCGGAGGCTCAGGGGCCTGGCCGGCGGCCAGTGACCCCACCACCTTGAGGACCACGGGGTCCGACCCGGTGGCGCCGGCCGTGTCCCGGGCCTGCACGGCGTAGCCGTCCATGGCGGTATTGGCGAAAGGGGGGACGTCCTCGGTCGAGACCAGTTCCGAAGCCAGCACCAGCCCCAGGGCGTCGTTCAGGGCCAACTCGACCGGGGCCAGGGGGCGGCAGGCGGACAGGACGTGGTCCCGGGCCTCCTCCAGGGGGGTCAGGGCCATGAGCGGCTCAGTCCTGGCCGTGCCCGGTCAGCCCGGCCAGGAACTCCCGCAGGGGCGGTCCCAGGTCGTCCCGCTCCAGGGCCAGCTCGATGGTGGCCTTGAGGAAGTCGAGTTTGTTGCCCACGTCGAAGCGGCCGGTCTCGAAGATGACCCCGCCCACGGCCTCCTCCTTCATCAATTGTCCGATCCCGTCGGTCAGCTGCAACTCGCCTCCGGCCCCCAGCGGCGTCCGTTCCAGAGCGGCGAAGATGCCCGGCGTCAGCACATAGCGCCCTATCACGGCCAGATCGCTGGGGGCGGTCCCGGGGGCCGGCTTCTCCACCACGCTGGTCACCCGCACGAAGGCGGGGTCGTCCCCCCAGGCCTCGACCTCGGCGCAGCCCAGGGAGGAGATCTCCTCCTCCGATACCCGTTTGAGGGCCAGGATGCTGGCCCCGGTGTGCTGGTGGGCTCCCAGCATGTCCCGCAGCAGCGGGCTGGAGGAATGCATGATGTCATCGGCCAGCAGGACGGCGAAGGCCTCGTGGCCGATGTGCTCCCGACCCACCCACACGGCATGGCCCAGACCCCTGGGTTCCTTTTGGCGCACGTAGTGGATGTCGGCCATGTCGGCAATCTCGCGGACCTCGGCCAGTAGCTCGGTCTTGCCCCGCTCGGCCAGGTAGTGCTCGAGCTCGAAGGACCGGTCGAAATGGTCCTCCAGGCTGCGCTTGCCCCGGCTGGTGATCATGACGATGTCCTGGATGCCGGCCGCGATGGTCTCCTCGACCACATATTGGATGGCCGGCTTGTCCACCAGAGGCAACATCTCCTTGGGCATAGCCTTGGTGGCCGGCAGCCAGCGGGTGGCCAGGCCGGCGGCGGTGATGAGGGCCTTGCGCACGGAGCTGTCCTTGGTCCCGGTCACGGATGCTCAAGCTACACTTGGCACTCTTACCAAGAGACTGCCAGCTGGAGACCGCCAGCACCGGACCCGGCCCCGACAGGAGGTGCCATGCCCACTTATGAATATGTATGCAAGAAGTGCGGCCGGCACACCGAGGCCGTCCAGTCCTTCCACGATGACCCCCTGACCGTCTGTCCCCACTGCAAGGGCGCCCTGCGCAAGGTGTTCGGGAACGTCGGCATCACCTTCAAGGGCAGCGGGTTCTACAAGACCGACAGTCGGCCCCGGCCCAAGGAGACGGCCGGATCCTCCACCGGGTCGTCCGGGTCATCCGGCTCTGAGTCCGGTTCGGGCTCCGATAAGAAGACGGCCGACAAGGGCTCCGGAGACAAGGCGGCCCCGGCCGAAAAGTCCCCGACCCCTGCTTCCTCCGGCTCGACCAACGGCTCCAAGCCCGCCGCTCCGGCCGCCAAGGCCTCCCCGGTCAAGTAGCCAATAGGGGGCAGCGCCGCCCGAAATTCACCAGCACCTGAACCCTCCGACGCGTCATGACCCGGCGGGTCAAGCCTCCGGTTCGGACGGTGACCACTCGAAGTCGGCCGTGGACGGGACGATGCGGGCCTTCCACGGCCGGGCCCGGTCCCAGTGGTGACCGACCGGAGTCCCTCCCCGCAACGCACCCAGGAAGGCGGCCGGGTCACCGTCGGGGAAGTCATCCATCTCCACGCAGGCGGCCCCGTAGGCCAGGGGCACATGGGCATCCGACCCGGCTCCGGCGGCCAGGCCGAAGCGGGCCGCCGTCTCTGCCGCCCGGGCGTTGAGATGAGCCAGTGACGTCTTGGCGTTGATGACCTCGATGGCGTCGATGCCCCCCGACCCGGCCAGCTCCTCGATGACCTCGGCGCGCAGGCAGCTGCGCATCGGGTCGTACGGATGGGGCACATAGACGATCCCGCCCTGGTCCCGGATGCGCTCCACCGCTTCGGCCGGCTTGATGCCGTGCGGTAGGCGCTCGGATAGGAACAGGCCGATCATCTCCCCGTGGGAGGTCTTGACCTCCTGACCCACCACCACCCGGCACGGCAGCCGGTCCCGCAGGGCCAGGGCCCCACTGATGGTGTTGTGGTCGGTGATGCAGACCACGTCGATGGCGGCGCCGGTCAGGACCTCGACTATCTCCTCCGGGGTGGTGGTGCAGTCCCCCGACCACATGGTGTGGGTGTGCAAGTCCACCCTTACCCGGCCGGGGCCGACCGGGGCGGCCAGATGCGGATGCTCCCCGTGCAGCACCCGGTCAGGAACCGCTGATCGACAGGCCGTCCACGGCCAGGGTGAGGCCGGCCGCCGTTCCGGGCAGGTACTCGAGGTCCGAGCCCACCTCCAGCACCTCCAGCAACATGCGCTGCAGGGTGGAGGCGATGGTCACCTCCCGCACCGGCTCGGCCAGCTGGCCGTCCCGGATCATGAGACCCTCGGCCCCGACGGAAAAGTCCCCGCTCACCGGGTTGACCCCGGAGTGGACACCCTGGATGCCCTGGACGAACAGGCCGGTGCCGATGGAAGCCAGGATGGCTTCTTCGTCCTTGTCCCCCGGCGCCAGGCTCAGGGCCCGGCAGCCCACCCCGGGGGCGGACTTGAAGCCACCCCGCACGGCCGAACCGGTGGAGCGGGCCCCGGCCCGGCGGGCCGAATAGCTGTCATAAAGGAACCGGGAGGCCACCCCGGCGTCGATGAGCACGTTGCGGCGGGTGGCCAGGCCCTCGGCATCCTGTCCCGAGGCGGTGTAGGCGGCCGGCTCGGTCGGGTCGTCCACCAGGGTGATGGACGGATGGGCGACCTCCTGGCCCAGCCGCTCGGCAAACATCGAGCGGCCCTTGAGCACGGCCTCGCCCGAGAAGGTGCTGCCCAGGATGGCCAGCAGCGAGGTGGTGACCCGCTTGTCGAAGACCACCGGCAGGCGGGCCGAACGGGTCTTGCGGGCCCCGATCATCCTCACCGCCCTCTCCACGGCGTCATCGGCGGCCTCGTTGATGTCCAGGTCGGAGAAGGACCGGCCTACCGAATAGCCCCCGCCGGTCTGGGTGTCCTCCCCCTCCCCCACCAATACGAAGACCGACACGTGACAGCCCGTCCGGCGTTGGGTCCCGCTGACCCCGGTGCTGGAAGCCACCGCCGCCTCTGTCAGGGCGTCCCCGTAGTCGGCGGATTCGGCCTGGCGCACCCGGGCGTCCAGACCCCGGGCCCGCGCCTCCAGTTCGATGGCCAGAGCCACCTTGTCCGCCGTCGGGACGGCGGCCAGGTCCTCCCGCCACAGGTCGAGACTCACCTTCTCGACACCATCGGGTTCGGCCAGGCCGGCATGGGGGTCGGGGGTGGCGAAGCCGGCGTTGTCCCTCGCCTCGGCCAGGGTCTCCTCGATCACCCGCGGATCCAGGGAACCGGCGTAAGCGAAGCCCTGGCGGGAGTTCCTGATGACCCGGATACCCACCCCTTCGGACTCGGCCGAGGAGAGCGACTCGATCTCCCCGCCGTAGACGCGCACGTCGGTCTCCCGGGAGTGGGCGACATAGGCCTCCACCTGCTCACCCGCACCGGCCATCCCGGCGATGCGGGTGGCGATGTCGAGAAGCTCAGGCACCGGCGGTGCCCCCCACGGTCATGGCGCTTATCCGTAGGGTCGGCTGGCCGCAACCCACCGGCACCTGCTGGCCATCCTTGCCACAGGTCCCCGGGCACATGTCGAAGTCATCGGCCACGGCGTCGATACGGCCGAGGATGTCCGGGCCGTTGCCGATCAGGTTGGCGTCCCGGATCGGGTCGGTGATCTCCCCGTTCTCGATCATGTAGGCCTCGGTCATCCCGAAGACGAAGTCACCGGTGGCGGTGTTGACCGAACCCCCGCCCAGACGGGCCACGTAGACGCCCAGCTTGGTCTGGTTGACGATCTCCTCGGCATCCTCGGCGCCGGACAGGAGATAGGTGTTGGTCATGCGCACCATGGGCAGGTGCTCATAGCTCTGGCGCCGGCCGTTGGCCGACACCGGGCGCTTCTCCTTGCGGGCTCGCAGGAAGTCCCACATGTAGTCGGTCAACACGCCGTTCTCGATGAGCACGTTGCGCGACGCCGGGTGTCCCTCATCGTCGACGGCACACGTCCCCCACTCCCCGCCCATGGTGCCGTCATCGACCAGGGTCACCAGTTCGCTGGCCACCTTCTGTCCCACCCGCCCGGCGTAGACGGAGCTGTCCTTGAGGATGTGGTCGGCCTCCAGGCCGTGGCCGCAAGCTTCGTGGAACAGGATGCCTCCGCTGCCGCTCTTCACCACCACCGGCAGCACTCCGCTCGGAGCCGGCCGGGCCGACAGCTTTAGCAGCGCTCGGCGGGCCGCCTCCAGGGCCACCGCCTCGGCCGGGATGGCGTCGAACATCTCGAAGCCGCCCGTGCGGGCCCTCACCTCGGCGCCGGTCTGCATGCCCGTGTCGCCCGTGGCCACGCACGACACCGAGAAGCGCGTCCTCACCTGATCGTCCTCGGCCAGCAGCCCGTCGCTGTTGGCCACCAGGATGCGCCGGCGGCTGTCCCCGTAACCCGCCGACACCTGGCTGATGGCGCCCCCGGCGGATCGGGCGGCATGGTCGGCCGCCTCCAGCAGGGCGACCTTGCTGGCCTTGGTCATCGAACCCGGGTCGATCAGCTTCGCCTGGCGGCCGCCCCGGCCCTGGGTCCGGGTCCCGAGACTCACCTCCCGCACGCCGCCCCCGCCGGAGCGGGCCGCCGCCGCGGCGGCCTCGGCCGCGGCCATGAGGCCGGTCTCGGACAGGTCGGCGGTGTGGGCGAATCCGGTCGTCTCCCCCACCACCACCCGGATCCCGGCCCCCCGGTCCCGGCCGGAGGTCATGTCCTCCACCCGGCCGTCATCCAGCCTGGCGGCGGTGGTCCGCTTGTCCTCGGCGAAGACCTCGGCAAACTCCCCGCCGGTCTGCAGCGCCCGGGTCAGAACACGCTGAAGGGTGGTCTCTTCGATCAACGGGCCTGCTTTCCGCGGTTTGGGGGCCGCTCCCGGGGGCACTTATGGTAACCCGGTGGGTATCGAGCCAGGCCTGGTCGGAAAGGCCCTCATGACCGTCGGGGAAGCCGACACGGCCCTGGCTCTGCGCTCGGGCGAGGTGCCCGTGCTGGGGACCCCCCGACTGGTGGCCCTGTGTGAGGAGGCCGCCTGCGCCGCCGTGGCGGGACGGCTGGAGGGCGGCCACACCACCGTGGGCAGCGGGGTGCAGTTCCACCACCTGGCCCCCACCCCGGTCGGAGAGGAAGTCACCGCCGAGGCCACCCTGGAGAAGGTGGAGGGCCGGCGCCTGTCCTTCACCGTCTCCGCCAACGACGGCGCCGGCCTGGTCGGGGCGGGCCGTATGACCCGGGTGGTGGTCGAGACCGAGCCCTTCCTGAAGCGGGCCCGGCGGGAGTCCTGAAGGGACTCAGCCCAGGTTGGACGAACGGGGGTAGACCACCTCGGGGTCGGTGATGACATTGACCAGGTAGGGGACCCCGGAGGCGAAGGCTCGCTTGAGAGCCGGAGCGATACCGGCCGGATCGGTGACCGTCTCCCCGGCCCCGCCCAGGGCTTCGGCCACCTGGTCGTAGCGGCAGGCCGGCTGGAGGTCGGCGGCCACGTCGTAGCCGTAGACGGCCTTCATGGGGTGCTTCTCCAGTCCCCAGATCCCGTTGTTGCCCACCACCATCACCACCGGCAGCCCGTGGCGGACCAGGGTGTCGACGTCCATCCCGGAAAAGCCGATGGCGCCGTCGCCCAGCACCGCCACCACCTGGCGGTCGGGATGGGCGATGCGGGCGGCGGCGGCGTAGCCCATCCCGGTACCCAGGCAGCCGTAGGGCCCGGGGTCGAGCCATCCGCCGGGCTGGTAGGAGTCCATGAGCTTGCCGGCGAAGGAGACGAAGTCCCCGCCGTCACACACGATCACGGCGTCGCGGTCGAGCACCTGGCGCAGCTCCCCGTAGATCCGGGCCGGATGGATGGGATCCGAGTCGGAGGTCAGCATCGGCATCTCGGCGGCCCGGACGGCGTTCTCCTCGTCACGCAGCTGGGCGATCCACTGCTCCCGCTCGGCCCGGGCCCCGCCATCGTCCGCCCCGGCGGCGGCCTTGGCCATCCCGGCCAGCACCGCCGGCAGCGAACCGGCCGGGGCCGCCGCCAGCTCCACCCGGTCGGCCACCCCGGCGGCGCTGTCGGCCACGTGGATGACCGCCGCCTGGCCGAACCGGCCGAAGGAGAGCCGAAAGTCCAGAGGCGTGCCGACCACCACCACCACGTCGGCCGACTTGAGGGCGGAGCGGGTGCGGGCGAAGGACAGCTCGTGGTCACCGGGCAGGCAGCCCCGACCCAGGCCGTTGGCGAAGGTGGGGATGCGCACCGACTCGACCAGTTCGGCCAGCTCCGCCCAGGCCCCTTCCCACCAGATGTCGCTGCCGGCCACCAGGGCCGGCCGCCGGGCGGCGGCCAGGAGCCGGCCCGCTTTGGCCACCTCGTCCGGGTCCGGTTCCGCCCCTGAGCCCAACAGGTCGGCGGCGTCGGGGACTTCACCCTCGGCCGAGGCGAAGGCCAGATCCATGGGCAGATCGATGAAGACCGGCCCGCGGTGGGGGGTGGTGGCGGCGGTGACGGCCCGGGACACCAGCCCGGCGATATCGGCCGTGGTGGTGGCCGTGGCGGCCAGCTTGGTGATGGACGACACGATCGGGACGTGGTCGAGTTCCTGCAGTGATCCCGATCCCCACCGGGCCTGGGGAGCCCGGCCCCCGAGCACGATCAGAGGGGAACCGTTGAAATGGGCCGTGGTGATGGCGCTGACCCCGTTGGTGATCCCCGGCCCGGCGGTGAGAACGGCCGCGCCCGGACCCCGGGTCAGTTTGGCCATGGCCTCAGCAGCAAAGGTGGCCGTCTGCTCGTGGCGCACATCCACTATGCGGACGTTGTGTTTCACGCAGGCGTCGTAGAGGGGGAAGATGTGCCCGCCGGAGAGGGTGAAGATCTGCTCCACCCCGGCGGCCAGCAACGGCGCCATGGCCAGTTCCCCACCGTGGCCGTTGACCTTGGTCATCCCCCCACCCCTCCCCGTTGACGCGGCCGGCCGCGGCCGGCCGCAGTTGGTGTCACAGCCGCTCTATGACGGTGCAGTTGGCCTGCCCCCCACCCTCGCACATGGTCTGCAGGCCGAAGCGACCGCCGGTGGCCTCCAGCTCGTTGAGCAGGGTGGCGGTCATGCGGACCCCGGACGCCCCGAGCGGGTGACCGATGGCAATCGCCCCCCCGTTGGGGTTGAACCGCTCCGGGTCGGGCTGGAACTCCCGGGCCCAGCGCAAGGCGATGGAGGCGAAGGCCTCGTTGCATTCGACGGCGTCGAATTCATCGATCTTCATGCCGGTGCGCTCCAGCAGTTTCCGGGTCACCCGGTTGGGAGCCGACAACACCAGCACCGGATCCTCGGCGCCGACGGCAAAGTGCAGCAGGCGGGCCCGGATGGGCAGCCCCAACCGCTCGGCCGTGGCCCGGTCGGCCACCAGTGCCGCCGCCGCCCCGTCGGTCATCTGCGAGGAGTTGCCGGCGGTGATGTCCGGGGCCGTCTCCGGCTCCCAGGATTGGGCCGGGGGTAGGGAAGCCAGCTTCTCCAGACTGGCGTCGTAGCGGATTCCCTCATCGGAGGAGAGCACGGCCCCGGTCAGGTTCCCCTCCTCGTCCTTGATCGGCACGGGCAGGATCTCCCGGGCGAAGTGACCGTTCTCGGAGGCCCGGGCCGCCCGCCGATGGCTCTCCAGGGCGTAGGCGTCAAGGTCCTCCCGGGTCAGGCCGGCCTCCTCCCCCAACTGTTGGGCCACCCGGAACTGGGCCCAGAGGCGGTCATCGATCACCCGCATGAAGTCGGGGGAGAAGGGGCCTGTTCCTCCTCGGGCGTTGGACGCCATGGGGGCCCGGGTCATGGATTCGACCCCGCACACCACGGCCAGGTCGTACAGGCCGCTCATGACGCTGGCGGCCACGAAGTGCAGGGCCTGCTGGGACGAACCGCACTGGCGATCGACGGTGGTGGCCGACAGCGTCCAGGGCAGGCCACCGGCAATGACGGCGTTGCGGGTGATATTGCAGCCCTGCTCCCCGGACTGGGTGATGCAACCTCCGACCACGTCGTCCAGCAGATCCGGATCCACCCCGGTGCGCTCCACCAGCTTGGCCAAGGTGAATCCGAGCAGGTCGGCCGGATGCCAACCCGCCAGCGATCCCTTGCGCTTACCGAAAGCGGTGCGCACCACATCGACTATGACGGCCTCGCGTACTTCCATATTCAGCTCCTGACCCGGTTCACTTTGTCCTCACCGGTCTGTATCTCGATGGCGGCCCCGACCCACTCCGTCTTGATCGCCTCGGCCAGAAGCGCATCGCCCTCCATCCGGGCGTAGGCCCTGGTTCCTCCGGGCAGATCGCACACGGCCAACCCCCAGGCCGGCTGGCCGTCCCGGCCGTGCACGACCGAATAGGCCGCCACCGTGGCCGGGCCGGTGTAGGTGTCGGTGATGGGAACGATGCCGGCGTCGGGACCAGTGCCCGCACCGGCGCCCGGGCCGGCGCCGGCCTCGATCGCCCCGGTCCGCAGACGGGCCACGCCTTCGGCCGTCGGAGGCCGGCTGGACCAGACCCCGAAGGCGTGCTTGGTCATGTGCATACCGACCCCGCTGACCAGGCCGCACGACCCCGGATCGGCCCGCAGCACATCCACCATGGCCGCCGCGCTGTGCAGCATGTAGCCGCTACCCGGTCCGCCGGCGAAGGGCAGACCACCGGTGACGGTGAGGGCCCGGCTGTCGTCCGGGGCCACGCCCAGGGCATCACAGGCGAAGGAGACCGAACTGGCGAAGCAGCTGTAGAGATCCAGGTGGGCGACATCGTCGATCCCGACCCCGGCCGTGTCCAGCGCTGCCGCCGAAGCCGAGGCCATGGCCGGTGAGGACCACATCGGATCGTGCTCGGCCACGTAGGTGGCGTCCTCGGCGTAGGCGCTGCCCCGCAGGTAGACGCGTCGTTCGGGCGGGACGCCCAGGGCGTCGGCCTTCTCCTCCGAGGCCACCACCAGGCCGGCCGCCATGTCGACGTCCATGACCGCCACCATGTACTTGGTGTACGGGTAGCCAACCATGCGGTTGTCCGGGCTGGGCTCGATCAGCTCCTCGGGGATGCGCCGGGCCGGAAACCAGGCGTAGGGGTTGCGGGCTGCCACCTCGGTCATGGGGGCCAGCAGCCGGCCCAACCGGCGCCGGTGCTCCTCCGGCTCGGCGCCGAGATGGGCGCGCCGGGCGATGTCGAAGACGGCGAAGGTCAGCCAGGCCTGAAACACCTCATGGGCCACCTCGGCCGGATGGAAGGGTGCTTCGAACGGGAACGGCTTGCGCTGGGGGTCGCGGTGTGACCACTCCAACCGCCGCTCCTCCTTCTTGGCCCGCCGCACCGTGTCCAGCGCCTCCGCCCCCACCACCAGGCCCAGATCCATCTCGCCCCGGACGATGGCGGCGGCCGCACCGTCCAGCAGCAGGTGGGGCGTGGTCCCGCCGATGCCCGAGTACCGCGGCCGGGCCGGCGTGACTCCCAGGGCCTCGGCCAGGCGCCCGGGCGGATCGTCATAGGGCCAGGACTGGCAGTACAGGACGTCGATGCTCTCCAGGCCGGCCAGCACCCGGTCGGCGGTGGCCCCCGAGTCGGCGGCGGCCCGGCGGGCCACGTCCGCCCACAGGGCTAGAGGCTCGGGGGCGTCCCCGGCCCCGGGGCGGACCGTCAGTTGGGCGGCGCCGATGATGCAGGCGGCCCGGGCCTCAGTCACGGCTCAGCGACCGGTCCAGACCGGCGGCCGCTTCTCGGCAAAGGCGGCCGGACCCTCCTTGGCGTCCTCGCTGGAAAAGATGCGGCCGGCCAGTTCGTTCTCGATCTGGAAGGCCTCCTTGAGATCCACGGCCATTCCCCGCAGCACGCTCTCCTTGGTGGCCTGCACGGCCAGCGGGGCGTTGGCGGTGATCCGGGCCGCCCAGCGCCGGGCCGTGGTCATCAACTCCTCCTCGGCCACCATCTCGTTGAGCAGCCCGAGGGCGAGGGCCCGCTCGGCCGGGAAGGCCTCAGCGGTCAGCAGGAACTCCATGGCGGCCGGGAAAGCCAGCTGACGGGGCAGCCGGGCGGTGGTGCCGCCCCCGGCGAAGAGGCCCCGCTTGGGTTCCATCACCCCGAAACTGGCGTTGGGAGTGGCGATGCGGATGTCCACCCCGCCCAGCATCTCCATCCCACCGGCCACACACGGCCCGTTCACGGCCGCGATGATCGGCTTGTAAATGCGCAGGCTGCGCAACACGGCGTCGGTGCCGTCGCGCAGCTGACAGCCGTCCACCTCGGTTAGCTCCCCCTTGGAGATCTCCTTCTGCAGGTTGGTGATCTGGGGGATGTAGGTCTTGAGGTCGGCGCCGGACATGAAGTTGCGCTCGACCCCGGTGATGATCGCCACCCAGGCTCCGGTGTCATCGCGGAAGGTCCTCCAGGCGTTGGCCAGGTCCCGGAAGTGGTACAGATCGAGGGCGTTGCGAGCCTCGGGCCGGTCGATGGTGATCACCGCTACGTGATCCTCGCCCAACTCGTAGCGGATGGGCATCAGATGGTCCGCATGATCTCGTAGATCGAGGCGAAGCCCTGGTTCACCTTCTCCGGCAGGGGCACCGGCTCACCCAGAGCCCGGGCCCCCCACACGATCTGGGCGCTGCGCTCCACCAGGGCGGTGATGTGCAGGACGGTGGAGGGACGGGGGCCGACGGCCACCAGTCCGTGATTGGCGATGAGGGCGGCCCCCCGGCCCTGCAGGGCCTTGACCGCCTCGTCCCCCACGTCCTGACTTCCGCTGGCGGCGTAGGCCGAGCAACGCACATCCCCGCCCACGTAGATGGAGAACTCATCGATGCAGGCCGGAATGTCCTGATGGGACACGGCAAACATGGTGGCGTACACCGGATGAGAGTGGATGACCGAGGCGATGTCGTCGAAGGCCCGGTAACAGGCGGTGTGCAGCAGCTTCTCCGAAGAGGCCGAACGGCCTTCCTTGGCCGAGATGGCGTCCCCGTCCAGGTCGATGACCACCAGGTCGTCCAGGGCCATCTCCTCGTAGGAGACCGACGAAGGCGTGATGACGACGGTGCCGTCCTCCTGGCGGGCGGAGATGTTGCCCGCCGTTCCCTCCACCAGGCCGCGGTGGAGCATGTCCTTGGCCGCGGCCAGGACGGCGGCGGGGGCGTCCTCTACGAATTTCACAGCACCTCCGGGTTGGCTAGATAGCTCGGCTTGTCCCCGGCCAGGATCTTCTCCAGGTCATCGGCCACCATGGTGGCCTGACGGGCCTCGGTGTCGTAGGTCGCTCCGCCGATGTGCGGCGTGAGCACGACGTTGCCCATCGAACACAGGGGATGGTCGGCGGCCAGGTTCTCCCCCACGAAGTGATCCACCCCGGCTCCGCCGACCTGCCCGGATCGCAGGGCTTCGACCAGCGCATCGGTGTCGTGCAGATCGGCGCGGGCGGTGTTGATGAACAACACGCCTTCCTTCATCCGGGCGAACTGACCGGCGCCGATCATCCCTCTGGTCTCCTCGGTGACCGGGGCGTGCATGGAGACCACATCGGAACGGGTCAGCAGCTCGTCCAAGGAGACATCGGCCTCGGAGTTGTAGGGGTCATAGGCGATGACGTTCATGCCCAGTCCCTGGAGACGCCAGCGCAGGGCCCGGGCCACCGCCCCCAGTCCGACCAGTCCGGCGGTCCGCCCGGCCAGCTCCCAGGCCCGGAAGCGCTGGTAAGGGATGGTCCCGCCCTTGTAGGTCTCCCCGGCCCGCACCTCGTCATCGGCCCGCACCACGTGACGGGCCACGGCGAAGAGCAGGGCCACGCCGATCTCGGCCACGGCGTCGGCGTTGCGGCCCGGGCAGTGCACCACGGGCACCCCAGCGGCGGTGGCGGCGGCCAGGTCGACGTTGTTGGGGTCCCCTCTGGTCACGGCCAGAAGACGCAGGGGCGGGTCCAGCTCGAACACCGGGCCCTTGCAGGAATCCGACTCGACTATGACCACCTCGGCCCGCTCGGCCCGGATGCGCTCGGCCAGGTCGGCGGAGGAGTACATGCGCAGGGGCTGCTGGTCGATCCAGGGCTCGTAGGCCACCACGTCGAGCAGTCGCTGGATGCGTTCCATCCCCTCCCCCCGCAGCGGCGCGGTGATGAACGCACGGGGTTTTGCCGGGGGGTTCACCGCGGACATGATGGCCTACTGTGACGCTCGTGTCATGTTCGGGGACGGGACCGTGACGGTCACCGCCGGGGTCGACATCGGCACCACCTCGGTCAAGGCCGTGGCCGTGGACGACGACGGGCGGGTGGTGGCCCGGGCCCGGGTTCCCCACCGGGTGGTCGTCCCGGAGCCGGACCGCCTCGAGCACGACGCCAACCAGGCCTGGCGCCGGGGTCCGCGCCGGGCCCTGGCCGGTCTGGTGCCGGCCCACATCGACGCCGTAGCCGTCTGTTCCATGGTGCCGTCCCTCACCGCCGTGGACCGGGCCGGGCGGGCCATCGCCCCCGGCCTCCTCTACGGGGACAGCCGGGGCATGACCGAACTGGCCCATCTGGGCCCGGGGGGCGACGGGTCGATCGTGCCCATGCTGCGGTGGATGTCCGGGGCCGCCCCCGATGCCCACGGGTACTGGCCGGCCACGGCCGTGGCCAGCCGGGCCCTGGGGGGAGAGGCGGTGGTGGACTACGGAGTGGCCTTTACCGCCTCTCCGATGTTCGGAGCCGACGGCTGGGACGCGGCGGTGGGGGCCACCTGCGGGGCCCGGCCCGAGCAGATGCCCGGGGTGGAGGCGCCCGGCGCCCCCATCGGCCGGGTCGACCGGACCGGTCCGGTCATCGCCACCGGCTCGGTGGACGGCCTGTGCGAGCAGTTGGTGGCCGGCGCCATCCAACCCGGTGATGTCCACGTCATCTGCGGGACCACCCTGATCGTCTGGGCCGTCCTGCCGGAGTGGAAGGAGGTCCCCGGCCTGTGGACCATCCCCCATCCCGACATGAAGACCATGCTGGCCGGCGGGGCCAGCAACGCCGGTGGCCTGTTCCTCGACTGGGTCGGCCGGACGGTGGGCCGGGCCCGGCCCGGGGCCGGATTCGACGTGGCCAACCTGCCGGTCTGGGTGCCCTACATCCGGGGTGAGCGGGTCCCCCACCACGACCCGTCCTTACGGGCGTCGCTGCACGGCCTGGATCTCACCCATGGCCCGGCCGCCCTGCAACGGGCGGCCTGGGAGGCATCCGGGTTCGTGGTCCGCCAGCTGGTCGAGCGGGCCGGGGTCACCCCCCGCCGGCTGGTGGCCACCGGAGGAGGCACCCGGGTGGCCGGCTGGATGCAGGCCCTGGCCGACACCAACGCCGTGCCCGTCCATGTCAGCGCCGTACCCGAGACCGCCGCCCTGGGGGCGGCCTTCATGGCCCGCCTGGCCGTCGGGGCCGACTCGGATCTGAACGAGGCGGCCCGTTGGGTGGCCGCCGGCCACGTGGTGGAGCCGGACGGCGCCGGAGTGCGGGCTTCAGCCGAGCGCTTTCGACGCTTTGTGGAACGGTCTGCCCTGTGACCATCGCCATCCGCGCCGAACACGTGGAACTGGGCCGGGCTGTCCGGCGCTTCCTGGACAGCCGCTGCCCGCCGTCGGTGGCCCGGGCCGGCCTGGAGGATGAGACCGAGGCGGAGGCCCTGCCCGTCTTCTGGGAGGAGCTGGCCGGTCTGGGCTGGCTCGGCCTGCACCTCCCCGAGGCGCACGGCGGCGGCTTCGGGCTGGCCGAGGCCGCCGTCGTCCTGGAGGAGCTGGGTCGGGCCGGTGCGCCCGGGCCCTTCCTGGCGACCATGGCCGCAGCCGGGCTGATCGCCCTGGGCGGCCCCGCCGCCCTGTCGGCCTCGGTTCTGCCTGCCCTGATGTCGGGCCAGGCGGGGGCGGTGGCCTTCCCCGCCAACGGTGCCTTCGCCGCCCCTGAGCCCGGCCCCGACGGCCGTCTGATGGTGTCCGGGACGCTCCGCCCGGTCATGGGCGGGGCCCTGGCCTCGTGGTTGGTGGCGCCGGTCGACACCCCATCGGGCCGGGTCTGGTGCGCACTCCCGGCCGGGGGCCTCCGGGCGGCCGAACTACCCAGCCTGGACCTGACCCGCCGGGGCGCCGAGGTGACCGCCCAGGGGATTCGGGTGGACCCCGAGGCCCAGCTGGTGGGCCTGTCCGACGCCGTGGTGCAGGCCTATCTGGCTGTCCTGGTGGCGGCGGACGCCGCCGGGGGGGCGGGCTGGTGCGTCGACACCGCCGCCGACTGGGCCCGGGTACGCCAGCAGTTCGGCCGCCCCATCGGCCAGTTCCAGGGCGTCAAGCACCGCTGCGCCGACATGCTGGTGGCGACCGAGTCGGCCCGGGCGGTGGCCTGGGAGGCGGCCGGCGCCCTGGACCGGGCCCTGACCGGCGGGGCCGGAGGCGCCCGGGACGCCATCGGCGAGGAGGCCCGCCTGTCCGCCGATATCGCCGGGGCGGTGGCACCGGAGGCGTTCTTCCGGGTGGCCAAGGACTGCATCCAGGTCCTCGGCGGGATCGGCTTCACCTGGGAACACGATGCCCACCGGTACCTGCGCCGGGCCGCCTCGCTGCGGGCCCTCATGGGGGGACCCACCCCCTGGCGGGCCCGGGCCGCCGCCGCCGCCGTGGAGGGTGTCCGCCGCCACCTCTCCCTCGACCTGCCCCCCGACTCGGAGAGGTTCCGGGAGGAGGTTCGGGCCGAATCGGAGGCGATTGCGGCCCTGCCCCGCCCTGAGCGCCGGGCCCGGCTGGTGGAGAAGGGTTATCTGGTCCCCCACTGGCCCGCCCCTTGGGGCATCGGGGCGGGAGCGGCCGAACAGCTGGTCATCGATGAGGAACTGTCCCGGGTCCACATCCGCCGGCCCGGCCTGAACATCGGCGCCTGGGCCGCCCCGACCATCGTCGTCCACGGCACGCCGGAGCAGCAGGAGCGCTGGGTCCGGCCCACCCTGATGGGCGAGATCAACTGGTGTCAGCTCTTCTCCGAACCGGGGGCGGGTTCGGACCTGGCCGCCCTCTCCACCCGGGCCGAGCCGGCCGAGGGGGGCTGGGTGGTGAACGGCCAGAAGGTGTGGACCTCGATGGCGGCCGAGGCGGACTGGGGGATGCTCCTGGCCCGCACCGATCCCGACGCCGACCGTCACGCCGGCATCACCTGGTTCGCCCTGGACATGAAGAGCCCGGGCATCGACGTCCGGCCCCTGCGGGAGATGACCGGCCTGGCCCTGTTCAACGAGGTCTTCCTGGATGACGTGTTCATCCCCGAGGACTGCGTGGTCGGAGGCGTCAACCGGGGCTGGGGACTGGCCCGCACCACCCTGGCCAACGAGCGGGTGGCCATGGGCTCGGGGGCTTCTTTCGGAGGGGGCCTGGAGGGACTGCTCGCCCTGGTGGCCCAGCCGGGGCCGGGGGCCGGCGCCACGGGCGTCGGCGCCACCGATCCCGGTCCGGGCCGGCTCGACCCGGTCACCGCCGACGCCGTCGGAGCCCTGGTGGCCGAGGCCCACACCGTGGCCGTGCTCGGCCAGCGGTCGGCCAGCCGGGCCCTGGGCGGAGCCGAACCGGGCCCGGAGGCGAGCGTCCGCAAGCTCCTCTCGGCCGAACACGACCAGCGGACCCAGGAGATGGGCCTGGCCCTGCTGGGGGCGGACGGCGCCGCCACCGATGGGGCCGGCGCCCAGTGGAGCTACGGCTTTCTGGCCAACCGGTGCCTGACCATCGCCGGTGGCACGAGCGAGATACAGCGCAACGTCATAGCCGAGCGCCTGTTGGGACTACCCCGGGACCCGGAGCCGCCCGGCCGGTAATGACGACCCGGTAATGCCGACCCGATGCAGGCCGCGGGTCAGGGGCCGGGGTACACCTGGCGCAGCTCGGCCAGCAGGTCCTCGGAACCCTTGAAGGCCGGGGTGTGGTCCGGGTCGAGGCGCCCGTAGACCAGGCGTACGAAGGCCTCGGCCGGAAGCTCGAGGTCGGCCGCGTCGGCCGCACCGTCCACGGCCCCGGGGGCGAAGTCGACCCGGTCAGCGGACAAAGTGATGGTGAAGAGACGCTCCGGCCCGGTGGTCCGCACGGTGATGACCCGCTCGGAGCCGGTGGGCTTGGCCGTCCAGCGGGCGATCATCTCCAGCCGGTCGATCATCTGGGCCGCCACCACGTCGGTCAGGCCGAGGGAAGCGTCGCCCATCACCTCGACGTCCCAGGTGTGGAGGGCGTGCTCGTTGAGGCGCAGGCCGACGAAGGAGTCGAAGTCCAACGCCATGGGGCCCATGGAGACATGGACCCGGCCCCGCTCGTCCTCGCTCATCCCCTCGGCTATCTCCAGCATGCGGGCGTCGGTTACGAGCAGGGTGTCGGCCTGCTCCCGAGGGGACTTGGCGTTCCACTCGTCCCAGACACCCTGGTTGAAGTCCTCGGGTGTCTCCCGGCCGGCGGCGGTGTCCTCCAGGCGCCGGGCCATGATGACCGCCCCCGACCCGATGTGGGACAGGACGTCGGCGTTGGTCCACTCCGTGTCGTAGGACGGCGCCACCAGGGCGGAGTCGTCCATCTTGGACACGATTTCATGGAGGCGGGTGACGGAGGACCGGAGGGCTTTGACGACTTCGCTCATGCCTCCATTATCCCCCCCGGTCCCCGGCTTGCGGCCGGGGGCCTGGGATCAGGTGTGGAATTGGGCCGGCCTCTTCTCCACGAAGGCGGCCATGGCCTCGGCCAACTCACCGGTGGTGGAGCACATGATCTGGGTCCGGTTCTCCAGGTCGATGCCGGCCTGCAGCGATCCGATCTCCAGTTGGCTCCACATCACCTCCTTGGTCATCCACACCCCCATGGGGCTGTTGGCAATGATCTCATCGGCTACTTCCAAAGCCGCGTCGAGGACCTGACCATCCGGCACCACCCGACTCACGATGTGGATGCGCAGGGCCTCATCGGCCGGGATGATGCGTCCCGTCAACATCAGCTCGAAGGCGGCCGAGGCCCCGATCAGGCGGGGCAGCAGCCAGCTGACCCCGATGTCGCAGCCCGAAACACCCAGCCGGACGAAGGCCACGTTGAAGCGGGCCGACTTCGCCGCCAGCCTGACGTCGGAAGCCAGGGCCAGGGCCAATCCGCCCCCGGCGGCGGGACCGTTGACGGCCGCTATGACCGGCTGGCGCATGGAGCGCAACTTGGGCACCAGCGAGGCGATGAACTGCTGGGTGGCAAAGCCGGCCTGGGTCGAACCCAGATCCTCGGTGCCCGGAACGCGGGCGCCTGACTGCAGGTCCAGCCCGGCGCAGAAGCCCCGGCCGGCGCCGGTCAGGATCACCACCCGGACGGAACGATCGGCTTTTATGTCGTCCAGGGCGGCGTGCAGATCCGAGAGCAGCTCGTGGCTCATGGCGTTGAGCCGGTCGGGCCGGTTGAGGGTAAGCACCGCTACGCCCGCCTTGGGCTGGTCACGGATCACGGTTCCGGGCATGGGGCCTCCTCCGTCCCGCTCAGGGCAGGACCGTCTCGGTGTCGCGCCCTGATCTGAGCAGCGATCCGGGCACGGCGCCGGTGGCCACACCCTCCTTCACCACGGCCGTCCCGTTGACCAGCACGTGTTCGACCCCCTCGGCCCCGGCGTAGAGGCGCCAGGCCCCGCCGGGCAGGTCCTCCACGGTGCGCTCCTTGCCCGGCGCCACCCGGTCCGGGTCGAACAGGACGACGTCGGCGGCCCAGCCCTCGGCCAGCCGGCCCCGGCCGCGCAGCCCGTACAGGCGAGCCGGAACGTCGCTCAGCTGCTGGACAGCCTCCTCCCAGGAGACGGTGCCGTGATCCCGGACGCTGGCCAGCAGCGACGTGCTGTAGACAGCCCCGCACATCATGTCGAGGTGGGCGCCGGCGTCGCTGCCCCCCACCACCGTGCGCGGATCCCGCCACGATTCGGCCCGCAACCGCCAGTCCTCCTCGGTGGCCTGGGGCATCGGCGGGCGCAGGCCGGTCCGGAGACCGTCGGCCACCACGATGTCGAGCAGGGTGTCGAAGGCGTCCTGGCCCCGTTCCTTGGCGATGTCGGACACCCGCCGGCCCTCCAGGCCATCGTTGACGGGACTGAACGTCTCCAGGATCTCCAGGCGGTGCCACCGGGCCAGGTACCCGAGCACCCCGGCCTCGGGGGAAGCGGCCCCTTCGGCCATCCGGCGGCGGACCTCGGGATCGGACAGGGCCCGTAGTCGCTCCTCCACCGGCAGGCCGAGGATCGGCCCCCAGCCGGGCAGGCCGTCGATGACGGTGCCGGTGAGGAAGGACAGGCGGATGCTCATCCCGTAGGGCAGGGTCAGGGCCACCACCCGGCCACCCCTCTCGGCGGCCCGGGTGGACGCCTCCAGCTGGCGGCGCCAGCCATCGGGATCCATGGACGTCACGGCCAGGACGTTCCAGTTGGCCGGGCGCCGGGCCGCCACCGAAAGAGAGGCCATCAGCTCGATCTCGTCATCGTTGAAGCCGTTCAGGCACCCGGGCAGGATCAGCTCCAGAGTGGTTCCCTCGTGATCCCGGATGGCGGCGGCCAGGGCCAGCATCTCGGCGGCGTCGGAGGAGCGCGACGGCACGGGGGCGCCGGAGCCGTCGTGGTGGGTGTGGGCCTGTGAAGTGGAAAAGCCCATGGCGCCGGACTCGATGGCGGCGTGCAGTTCGGCCACCATGGCGGCCACGTCCTTCTCCCCGGCCGGGGCCCCCTCGCTGGCGGCGTCGCCCATCACCACCCGGCGCAGGGTCGAATGCCCGACCAGGAAGCCGGCGTTCACCCCGATGCGGCCCTCCAGCCGGTCCATCCAATCCCCGAAGCTGCGCCAGTCCCAGGCCAGGCCCTTCTCCAGCGCGGCCAGGGGCATGCCCTCCACCCGGGCCATCAGCCGCATCAAATAATCGGCGTGCTCCGGGCCCGACGGCGCCAGGCTGAAGCCGCAGTTGCCTCCCAGCACGGTGGTAACCCCGTGCAGGGGCGAAGGGCTGGCCGAGGGGTCCCAGGCCAGCTGGGCGTCGTAGTGGGTGTGCAGGTCCACGAAGCCAGGGGCCACCATCAGACCGCCGGCATCGAGGCTGGACCGGGCCGGCTCATCCACGTCCCCGATGGAGACCACCGCCCCGTCCCGGATACCCACGTCGGCGGTACGGGCCGGAGCTCCGGTCCCGTCCAGCACCGTTCCGCCTTTGATCACCAGATCGAGCACGGGCTCCCCCTCGTCAGCTTCGGGTCAATCAATCAGTTCGGCCTCAGGGCCGGACAGGAGGCGAACCGGGTCAGGCGCTCCGGGCCCTCCGCTCCGACCAGGACGGCATCGGCCTCCAGGGCGCCCCCCGCCCCGCCCGGCCCGCCCTCGGCCCAGGCCTGCACCACCAGGGTCATCCCGGCCGCCAGCACCGTCCCGGCTCCGAGCCCGGCCCCCAACAGCGGCGGTTCCATGCCCAGGCCCACCCCCCAGGCCACCGGCTCGGAGCCCGCCCACTCGTGCGGTCCCAACCGGCCCGAAACCGGTCCGGGCCGGCAGGCGGCCACCCGCTCATCGCAGAGGGCCCGGGCCCGGGCTGCCATCTCTCTCTGCCCGGCCGACGCCGAGCCGGCGCTCCCGGCCTCCGGTCCGACCAGCCAGGTCCGCGACAGGGTCGCCTCGTAGCCGGCGTAGAGGGCGCCGGCGGTCAGGGCCACCATGTCCCCGGCCCCGGCGGCCCGGTCCGACACCAGCCGGCGTAGGCGGACCGGGGTCCCGCCGGCGCCGCCCCCGGCGCCAGCGTGGCCGCCACCAGCGGCCTCATCACCACTGCCGAGGACGCAGGCGGCCGCCTCCATGGGCGGGGTGGGCAGGCCCAACCGGGCCATGGCGGCGGCGCGGACGCCCATCAGCTGGCGTTCGGTGACGCCCGGGCGCAGGGCTTCCACCAGCGCGGTCATGCCGGCTTCGGCGGCGGCGGCGGCGGTGCGCAGGCAGGCCAGTTCGTCCCCCGTCTTGGTCCCGCGGGCCGCGGCCAGGGCCGGCCCGGCGTCGACCACTTCGGCTCCGGCCGCCACCGAAGTGATCAGCGAACCCGCTCCCGGGCTCCAGCCGTCGGTGCCGATCCGGGCGGCCGAGGCCATGCCGGGGATGGCGGCCAGGTTGGCGGCTATGCGGCCCGGGTTCCATGAAAGGCCGAAGAGATGGTCATGGGAGATCTCCTCGGGCACCCCGTCGTCCCAGGTGGAGAGGAGGTGAACCTCACCCGAACCGGCCATGACCACCGCCCCGGGTCCGAAGGGACGCGCCCCGGCCGTCCAGAGCTGACGGGCCCCGGAGGCGTAGGTGATGTTGGCCGGCCGGCCCAGGACCAGGGCGTCCAGGCCGGCCTCGCCCATGGCCTCCAGCAGCCGGGCCCGGCGCTCCCGGCGCAGGCGGGCGAAGTCGACCCGGCCCCCCTCGGGCAGGGCCGCCGCCCCGGGTCCGGCCGTGATCACCACGACCGCTCCCCGTAGGGGTCGTAGGGATGATCGGAGAGGGCCACCCACCCGTCGTCGGTGACGGCGAAAATGTCCTCGGATCGATAGCCCCCCGCCCCCTCGTCCCAGATCACCGGTTCCAGCACCAGCACCATGCCGGGCTGCATCACCATGCGGTCATCGAAGGCGTCGCCCAGGTCGGTGCCGATCATGGGCATCTCCGCGCTCTCGGTTCCCACCCCGTGGGCCAGGTAGAAGTGCTCGATCCACGGCCGGGTCCCGCCGTTGGCGTCGATGGCGGCCCGGCCCAGCTCCAGGGCGGTGACCCCGGGCTTGAGGATGGACAGCACCGCCGCCATCACCTCGTCCCAGCGGCGGAACTGGGCCGCCTGCCGGGCCGAAGGGGGGGCCAGGGGATCGACCAGCCAGGTGCGGCCGAAGTCGGAGGCGTATCCGTGCCAGTCGATGCCGGTGTCCACCCAGATGACTTCGCCGGCGCGGAGGATGCGATCGAAGCTGGCGGTGGGGAAGGCGACATCCCCATGGGTCGTCCAGGGCCCGTCGCCCCGGCAGTCGGGCATCACCTGCCAGATGGGATCGATGCCGTTGCCGGTGGCCCCCAGATCGAAGATGGCCTCCAGGAACCAGGCGCTCAGATCGTTCTGACGCACGCCCGGCCGGAGCCGGGGCTGGACCCGGGCCATGGCCGACTCGTTGATCCGCTGGGCCCCCCGGATGCAGGCCAGCTCATCAGCGGTCTTGACCAGCCGGGCCGGGCCGAGCACTCCGGAGGCGCCGGTGGTCTCGTAATAGCCCAGGGCGGCGGCCAAGGGGTGGGGCAGTTCGTCCACGGCCAGGCGGGCGCCGGCCGGCACCAGGCCCGCCAGTGCGTCCGCGGCCAGGGCGGCCCCGTCGGGCAGCTCGGGGTAGAGGGCGGGGTGGAGGTGGTCCTCGGCCAGGTCGGCCGGCGCCCCCTCGGGGTAGGACGTGAAGAGGTGGGCCTGGGTGTCCCCGGCCCCCACCAGGGCCACCGGACGCATCAGCCCGGCCCGGCCGCTGTCGGCCCCGGGAGTCTCGGCCCCGGTGGCGTAGGCGACCGGGTTGGTGCCCAGCAGCAACAGGGCGTCGACGCCCGCCGCCGCCATCTGGGCCTGCAGCCGGGCGTGGCGCTCGATGCGCATCCGGGCCAGGTCGGGGGCGTCTGGAAGCACCGCCCCGTTTATCGATCTCGCCACCCCGCCCTCCGAATATGACGTGGGCGTCATAGTACGGGGAAGAGGTCGGCCAGGGCCCGCCGGTCGATCTTGCCCATGGAGTTGCGGACGAAGGATCCGACCAGGACCCAGCGCTCGGGCACCTTGTAGCGGGCCAGCTCGGAGGCGCAGGCGGCGGCCAGCTCCTCGGGCCTGACGGTGACTCCCGCCGCCGGCTGCACGGCCGCCGCCACCCGCTGGCCCAGCCGCTCATCGGGCAGACCGACCACGGCGGCCGCTTCCACCTGGGGCAGGGCCAGCAGCACCCGCTCCACCTCGGCCGGGTACACGTTGGCCCCGCCCCGCAGGATGAGTTGGTTCTTCCGGTCCCGCACCGACAGGTACCCGTCGGCGTCGATCACTCCGATGTCTCCGGTGTGCACCACCCCGCCGGCCAGCAGCTCGTCCGAGGAGTCGGGGCGCTCCCAATAGCCCAGCGGCGGCGTATAGACGCCCGCCCAGGGACCCTCGGTGACGGCGGCGAAACAGATCTCCCCCGCCCCGGGCTGGATCCGCACGCTCAGGTGGGGAAGGGCGACCCCGCTGGCGCCGGGCCGGTGGGGGTCGGCTCCGGTGGGCCGGGGGTCGATGGTGACGATGGTCGGGGCCTCGGTCAGGCCGTAGGTGTGGGTCAGGGCCAGGCCGAACTTGTCCGCCACGGCCCGGCGCAGCGACTCGGGGCAGTCGGCCCCACCCACCCACAACTCGTCCAGGCTGGCCAAGGCGTCGGCCGGGATGGAGTCCTCATGGGCCATGGTGTGCAGCAGAGCGGGCACGCCGTTCCAGGTGGTGACCCGCTCCCGGCGGATCCAGTCGGCCACGCTGGCCGCCTCCACCTTGTCCATCACGATGCAGGTGCCCCCGGCCTGGGCCACCAGCAGGGTGGTGAGGACGAGCATGTTGAGGATGGTGAGGGGCAGACAGTCGCCCTTGCGCAGATCAGGCCCGTAGCCCCGGCTGGCCACCACCGCCGCCCCGGGCACGACCAGGTTGTGCTGGCTGTGCACCGCCCCTTTGGGATGACCGGTGGTCCCGCTGGTGTAGGCGATGGCGGCCGGGGCGTGGGGGTCGATCCGGGCCCGCCCGGCGCCCGGGCCCGCTGCCGACGCCGCCGATGCCGCCGTCGAAGCACCGGCGGACACGGCGTCGCGCCAGGTAGCTCCGGTCACGTCCAGCCAGTGGCGCACCTCGGCCAGATCGGGGCGGAGGGGGGCGAGTTCGTCGAGAGTCGATCGATCGGCCAGCACAACCGACGCCGAGGCGTCGCTGAGGATGAAGCTCTTCTCGGGCGGGGCCAGGGCCCGGTTGATGCCGACCCAGATGGCGCCGATGCGCATGGCCCCGTGAAAGGCGCTGATCACGTCTACGTCGTTGGGCAGGCAGGCCGCCACCCGGTCCCCGGGGCGGACCCCCAATTCGGTCAGAGCGGCGGCGGCGGCATGGCAGGCCCGGTCCAGCTCGGCGTAGGTCCAGCTCCCGCTGGCGGTGACCAGCGCCTGGCGATCCGGGGCCTCGGCCAGCACCGGATCCAGCACCTGACCGACGGTCGCCCCGTGTTGGGGAATCCGCATGACCCGACCCTATGATCCCCGGACCGTGGACTACGACTTCGGGGATCGGGCCGCCGAACTGCGGACCCGGCTCCGGGAGCTGATCGCCCAGGAGATTCCCGAGGGTTACCTGGGCGCCTTCAGCGAGGACCCGGCCGACCTGGAGATCGCCCAGCGCTTCTGCCGCCGCCTGGCCGAGGAGGGCCTGCTGACGGTGGCCTGGCCCGAGGAGTACGGCGGGGCGGGGGGCTCGGTCTGGGAGCAGACGGTGGTCAGGGAGGAGATGTGGGCCCATCACGAGCCCCGCGGCGCCCAGTACATGGGCCTCAACTGGGTGGGGCCGGCGGTGATGGCCTTCGGCACTGACGCCCAGAAGGAACAGTTTCTGCCCCCCATCGCCCAGGGCCGGGTCATCTGGTGCCAGGGCTTCTCCGAACCCGACGCCGGTTCCGACCTGGCTTCGCTCACCACCCGGGCCGAGCCGGACGGGGAGGGCTGGCGCATCAACGGCCAGAAGATATGGACCTCCTACGCCGAGATGGCCCAGTGGTGTGTCCTGGCCGCCCGGGTCGGAGCGCCGGGGCCGCGCAAGCACGAGGGCATCACCATCTTCCTGATCCCGATGGACCGGCCCGGGATCACGGTGCGGCCCATCAAGAGCATGTTGGGACGCCACCATCTCAACGAGGTTTTCTTCGATGAGGTCCGGGCCGAGCCGGACGAGGTCCTGGGCGGGGTGGGCGAAGGCTGGGGCGTCATCCGCCGGGCCCTGGCCCACGAGCGGGTCGGCATCGCCCGCTACGCCCGCTGCGACCGCCTCCTGTCCGCCCTGGGCGAGGAGATGGCCGCCCAGGGCGGCATCCCCTCTCACCTGCGCGCCCAGTGGGCCCGGGCCCTGGTGGCGGTGCGGACGGCCCGGCTCTTGGCCTACCGGGCCGTGGCCGAGGCCGAGGCCGGCAGTCCCAGCGACGCCACCGCCAGCGCCGCCCGCCTGGCCGTCACCCAGTGCGACCAGCAGGTGGCCGAGACCCTGTTCCAGGCCGTGGGCGAGCGCAGCCTGGAGGCCGGCCCCCCGGGGCCGCTGCACGGCGCCATCGAAGATCACTGGCGTTACGCCCAGGCGGCCACGGTGGCCTCGGGCACCATCGAGATCCAGCGCATGATCGTCTCCCGGGCCCTGTTGGGGGGCTCGCGGTGAAGATGGGGCTGCCGGAGGAGGCGGTGGACTTCGCCGTTTCGGTGCGCGCCGCGCTGGGTGGGCTGGGCGGCTTCGACGCCGCCCGCCGGGCCGAGGCTGATCCGGGGGAGCGGGCCGGCCGGGTGGCCGGGGTCCTGGCCGGCCTGGGCGTCCCCGGTCTGGACCCCCGGGAGGACGAGGTCAGCGCGGCGGCGGCCGGGGAACTCTGCCGGGAGGCGGGCCGGGTGGCCCTGCCCTACCCGGTCGCCTCGGTGTTGCTGGGCGGCGGGTCGGGAGGCGGTCCGCCCCTGGCCGTGGTCGAAGGTGACCACTGGCGGGTGGACCACGCCGACCTTTTTCCGCAGTGGCGGGTGACCGACATCGAGGGCCGCCCCGGGACGGCGCGCTCGGGAGGCCGGCTGGCCACCCGGCTGGGGCCCTTCGTGGGCGACCTCGACGCCGCCGGACCGGCCGGCGCCGGACCGGCCGGCGCCGGGGCGGCGGGCGACGGCGGGGGTGGCGCCACCGTGGACGCTGCCTTCCACCTGACCCTGACGGCCTGGACGATCCTGGGGGGCCTGGAGTCGGCCCTGGAGCTGGCCGTGGCCCATGTGACCGGCCGGGTCCAGTTCGGCCAGCCCATCTCCTCCTTCCAGGCCGTGCAGTTCCAGCTGGCCGACTGCGCCGTGGGCGTGGACGGGCTGAGAGAGTCCGCCCGGTTCACCCTGTGGCGGCTGGGGGCCGATCCGGACCGGGCCATCACCGACGCCCTGGCCCTGCGCCTCCAGGCGGTGGAGACAGCCCGGTCCGTCCTGCGCACCACCCAGCAACTACACGGGGCGTCAGGCCTGTGCGATGAGTACGACATCTCCATCCTCTGCCGCCACCTCCAGCCCGCCCTACGCCTGCCCTTCGGCGCCGACCGGGCCGCCGAGGCCCTGTTCACCTCCATCGAGCGCAACGGCTTCGAGAGCCTCTTCCCCCACGGCGGCGCGGCGGCCGGCGGCGCCGGCTCCCGGCCGTGACCACCCTGGAGGGCCCGCCGCTGGCCGAGGCGGCCGGCATCGGGGCCCTGACCCTGGGCGGGTTCCTGGAGGAGGTGACCTCCCGCTACTCCGAGGAGGAGGCCCTGGTCTTCGATGACCCCCTGGCCGGGGGCACCACCGTGCGGTGGAGCTACGCCCGTCTGGCCCGGGAGGCGCACCGGGTGGGCCGAGCGCTGATGGCGGCGGGCGTAGGCCGGGGGGCCAGGGTGGGCATCCTGATGGGCAATCGGCCCGAGGCGGTGGCTTCCGTCTTCGGGGCCGGGCTGGCCGGAGCGGTGGCCGTGCCGCTGTCCACCTTCTCGGCCCCGGCCGAGCTCGAGTTCCTGCTCGGCCACGCCGGCATCCAGGTTCTCCTGGCCCAGCGGGAGATGCGCGGCCACGACTATCTGGGCGACCTGCTGGGCATCTGCCCCGACCTCGGTCGGTCCGGGCCCCCCCTGCGCTCGACCGCCTTCCCCTTCCTGGAATCGGTGGCGGTGGTCGGCACGGCCAACTCGGAGGGGGCGGTGAGAGCCTGGACCGATTTCCTGGATGAGGCCGACCGGCTCAGCGATCACATGCTCCTGGCCCGGGCCGGCCAGATCGGGCCCTCCGACCCGGCCGTCATCATCTACAGCTCGGGGACCACCGACCGGCCCAAGGGGATGCTGCACAACCACCGGGCCGTGACCCTGCAGTTCTGGCTCCAGGCCGGCGTCTTCGGCCGCCAGCCCGGGACCCGGCTGTGGACGGCCCTGCCGATGTTCTGGACGGCCGGGCTCAACACCGCCATGGGGCCCACCCTGGCCGGGGGTGGGTGCTGGGTGATGCAGGAGAGCTTCGACCCCGGGGACGCCATCGCCCTCCTGGAGCGGGAGCGGGTGACCGAGCCCTACACCCTCCCCCACCAGACGGCGGCCCTGGAGGAGCACCCGGCCTGGAGGGGCGCCGATCTGTCCTCCCTGCGCTGCGTATTCGGTAAATCCGCCTTCGCCCGGCATCCATCCGTCAACGGTGATCCGAACTGGAACTCGCCTGTGGCCTACGGACTGTCGGAGACGGCTTCCATCTTTGCCGGACATGGCTGGGACACGCCCCGCCCGGTCATGCGCGAGAGCACGGGCCGCCTGCTGCCCGGGAACCGGCTGCGGGTGGTGGACCCCGACACCGGGGCCCTGCTCGGGCCGGGTCAGGACGGGGAGCTGGCCGTGGCCGGCCCGACGCTCATGGAGCACTACGTGGGCAAGACCAGGGACGAGTGTTTCGACGCCGACGGCTTCTTCCACACCGGGGACGCCGGCTTCTTCGACGCCGGGGGCAACGTCCACTGGACCGGCCGGCGCACCGAGATGATCAAGACGGCGGGGGCCAATGTCTCGCCCGCCGAGCTGGAGGTCGCCCTGCGGGCCTTCGGCCCCTTGAAGCTGGCTCGGGTCATCGGGCTGCCCGATCCCCGCCTGGGCCAGCGGGTGGTGCTGGCGGCGGTGGTCAAGGAGGGGGAGAGCACCAGCGCCGAGGAGGTCCAGGCCTTCCTGCGGGAACGGGTGTCGGCCTACAAGGTGCCGAAGTCGGTGGTGTTCTTCTCCGACGGTGAAATGCCGATGACCGGCAGCGACACCAAGGTGAGGGACGCCGATCTGTTGAAATTGGTGGCCGACCGTTTATCCCCGGAGGGATCGCAATGAGCCTGGACGCATCCGATCTCGACCGCCACATGGGCGTGCCCATGGAGCCGGGCGAGCTCAAGGAGCCGGTGGCCGTCAACGACATCCGGCGTTGGGTGCAGGGCATGCACTACCCCAACCCCCTCCACTATGACGAGGAGTGGGCCGCCCAGAGCCGCTTCGGGGCCATCATCGCCCCTCAGTCCTTCACGGTGGCCACCGACACCAGCCACGGCTGCTCCCCGGCCCAGGTGGGCAAGATCCCCAACTCCCACCTCATCTTCGGAGGGGACGAGTGGTGGTTCTTCGGGCCCCGTATCCAAGCCGGGGACCACATGGTCTGCCACCGGATGCCGTACGACTACAAGGTGACCGAGACCAAGTTCGCCGGGGAGACCTGCTTCCAGCGGGGCGACACCCTCTACATCAACCAGCGGGGCGAGCGGGTGGCCATGCAGCGCTCCACCTCCATCCGCTACCAGGTCAAGGAGGCCAAGGAGAAGGCCCTGTTCGACGGCCCGGGCGAGCCGGAGTGGAGCGATGAGCGGCTCATGGAGCTGGAGGAGATCAAGCTCGGCTTCATCCGCCAGATCCAGGAGCTCGGACACGCCCCCCGCTCCTGGGAGTCGGTGGAGGTGGGCGAGGAACTGGCCCCCACCGTCCTCGGGCCCCACAGCCTGGCCAGCTTCACCACCGAGTGGAGGGCCTATCCCATGACCACGTGGGGGGCGATGGCCAAGGGCCCCACCACCGTGCGGGCCGAGGAGCTCGGGTACACCAAGGAGATGGCCGGCTTCGAGGGGGACCGGAAGATGGAGCGGGTCAACCCGGAGCTGACCGACGGCGCCTACTACGGACCGTCCCGGGGCCACCTCCAGCCCCGCTGGGCCCGCCACGTCGGCATGGCCCGGGGCTACGGCTACGGCGCCTCCATGGGGGCCTGGGTCATCGACTTCGTGGCCGCCTGGGCCGGGGAGTGGGGCTTCATCACCCACTCCAACGCCCAGTACCGGAACCCGGCCTTCACCGGGGACGCCACCTTCATCCGGGGTTCGGTGACCGATAAGCGCACCGAGCGCCGCCGGCGGCACCTGGTGACGGTGGCCGTCGAACTCACCAATCAGGACGACGCCGTCATGGCCAAGGCCACCGTGGACGTGGAGCTCCCGGCCTCCTGAGCACCTCCGACTCCCCCTCTTCCGGAACCGGCCCCGCCTCGGCCGGCAGCGGCACCGACATCGGCGGCTTCCTGGCGGGGGCCGGGCCGGTCGGCGCCGACCTTCTGGCCGTGGACTGGTCGGCCACGCCTCTGGGCCGGCCGGACGAATGGCCCCCCGGTCTCCGCATCATGGTCCGGGTCCTGCTCTCCTCCCGCTTCTCCATGTGGATGGCCTGGGGCCCGGAGCTCACCTTCTTCTGCAACGACGCCTACCGGCGCGACACCCTGGGCCAGAAGTACCCCTGGGCGCTGGGCCGGCCGGCCGCCGAGGTCTGGGCCGAGATCTGGCCCGACATCGGCCCCCGCATCCAACACGTCATGGCCACCGGGGAGGCCACCTGGGACGAGGATCTGCTCCTGTTCCTGGAGCGCAGCGGCTTCACCGAGGAGACCTACCACACCTTCTCCTACAGCCCCCTGGTTCAGGACGACGGCACCACCGCCGGCATGCTCTGCGTGGTCAGCGAGGAGACCGAGCGGGTCATCGGGGAGCGCCGCATGGCCACCCTGCGGGACCTGGGGGCCGATCTCATGTCCCGGCGCACCGAAGGAGACGTCCTCACCGCCGCCGCCGACCATCTGGAGGCCAACGGCCGGGACTTTCCCTTCAGCCTCACTTACCTACTGGACTCCGACCTGGCCAAGGCCAGGCTGGTGGCCAGCAGCGGCGTGCCCGAGGGTCACCCCATCGCCCTGGAGGCCCTCGACCTGTCGGCCCAGACGCCCTGGCCGGTGGGCCAGGTCACAGCCGGCTCGACGGTCGTGGTGGAAGACCTGGCTTCCCTGTGGCCGGACGTGCCCCGGGGGGCCTGGGCCGATCCGCCCACCCGGGCTCTCCTCACCCCGCTGCGCCCCCAGGGGGAGGGGCCCCGCTACGGCTTCATCGTGGCCGGGCTCAATCCCTACAGCGTGCTGGACCCGCCCTACCGGGGTTTTGCGGAGTTGGTGGCCGGGCAGGTGGCGGCCGGGATCGGCAGCGCCCGGGCCTATGACGCCGAGCGGCAGCGGGCCGAGCAGCTGGCCGAGCTGGACCAGGCCAAGACGGCCTTCTTCACCAACGTCAGCCACGAGTTCCGCACCCCCCTCACCCTGCTCCTCGGCCCGGCCGAGGACGCCCTGTCCGACCCGGCCCACCCCCTCAACCCGGTCCAACGCCAGCGGGTCGACCTCATCCGCCACAACGCCCAGCGCCTCCTCCAGCTGGTCAACACCCTCCTCGACTTCTCCCAGCTGGAGTCGGGCCGGATGCGGGCCCAGTTCGAACCCACCGACCTGGGCACCTACACGACCGAGCTGGCCACCATGTTCCGGGCCGCCACCGACCGGGCCGGCCTGAGCCTGGATATCGAGTGCTCCGGCTTCGACGGCACCGCCTTCGTGGACCGGGACATGTGGGCCAAGATCGTCCTCAACCTCCTCTCCAACGCCCTCAAGTTCACCTTCAGCGGCGGCATCACCGTGGCGCTGGTCGCACGGGGTGGCCAGGTCGGCCTCGAGGTCACCGACACCGGGATCGGGATCAGCCCCGAGGACCAGACCCGGCTCTTCGAACGCTTCCACCGGGTGGTGGGGGCCCGCTCCCGCAGCTTCGAGGGCTCGGGCATCGGCCTGGCCCTGGTGGCCGAGCTGGCCGCCCTACACGGTGGCCAGGTGGGGGTCAGGAGCCGGCCCGGCCAGGGGAGCACCTTCTCGGTCACCGTCCCGCTCGGATCGGCCCACCTGCCCGCCGAGCAGGTCTCCACCGGGGCGCCCCCGGGCGCCTCTTCGGTCAGCGGACCGGCCCACGGCCTGCTGGCCGAGGCCATGCGCTGGCTGAACCCGGCCGGGGACGAACCCCGCGCCGAGCCCGGGGAGCGTCCCCGCATCCTGGTGGTGGACGACAACGCCGAGATGCGCTCCTACATGATGGGCATCCTCGGCCACGCCTATCACGTGACCCTGGCCTCCGACGGTCGGGAGGCGCTGGAGCTGGCCCACTCCGATCCTCCCGATCTGGTCCTGACCGACGTGATGATGCCCAACCTGGACGGGTTCCAGCTCCTGGCCGCCCTGCGCGAGAGCCCGCCCACCGCTGCCGTTCCCGTGATCATGGTCTCGGCCCGGGCCGGGGAGGACGGCATGGTCGAGGGCCTGGAGGCCGGCGCCGATGACTACCTGGTAAAGCCGTTCTCGGCCCGGGAGCTCATGGCCCGGGTCCGGGCCAACGTGGAACTCGACCGGGCCCGCCGGGCCGAGGCCGAGGCGCATCGCCAAGCCCTCTCCCGGGAGCACCGCATAGCCGATGAGCTGCAGACCAGCCTGCTGCCGGCCCTGGGCTACGACCACGACCACCTGGAGGTGGCCACCTACTACCAGGCCGGGGTGGAGGGCACCTACGTCGGAGGCGACTGGTACGACGTCATCGAGCTGGGGGCCGGCCGCACCGCCCTGGTCATCGGGGACGTCATGGGCCGGGGCGTCCGGGCCGCCGCCATCATGGGCCAGCTCCGCTCGGCGGTGCGGGCCTACGCCCGCCTGGACCTGGCCCCGGCCGACGTTCTCGAGCTGCTGGACGGCCTGGTCCGGGACCTGGGCGAGGACCAGATCGTCACCTGCGTCTACGCCGTCTACGACCCCGCCGACCGGGGCCTCACCTACGCCAACGCCGGCCACCTCCCGCCCCTGCTGCGGGATCCCGGCGGCGAGGTCACCACCCTGTCGGCGCCGGGCGGGCCGCCGCTCGGCACCGGGCCGTTCACCCTGTCCGAGGACCGCCTCACCCTGGCCCCCGACGCGGTGGTGACCTTCTACACCGACGGGCTGGTCGAGCACCGGGGCCTCGACCTCGACGCCGGCATCGAGCAGTTGCGCTCTGCCTTGAGCGGACCGCCGGGCGATCTGGCCCTGGAGCCGTCCCGGCTGGTCGGGGCCCTGCTGGCCGACGGGCCGGATGACGACATAGCCGTGCTGATGGCCCGGGTCCCCGAAGCCTCCGGTCAGTCCCTGGTCCGCTCCTGGACCGTCGCCCCCGAGCGCCGGGCTGTGCACGGGGCCCGGGAGTCGGTCAGCCGGACCATGACGGAATGGTCCATGCCCACCGAACTGACCGAGACGGTGGTGCTGATGGTGAGCGAGATGGTGACCAACGCCGTCATCCACGGCCGGCCCCCCATCGACCTGCGCCTGCGCCGCACCGCCCGCCACGTGGTGGTCGAGGTCGGGGACGGCGCCTCGGTGATGCCCCGCAAGCTCCGCCCCCGGCCCGAGGACGAGCACGGCCGGGGCCTGCAGCTCATTGCCGCCCTGTCCGAGCGGTGGGGCTCCCGGCCCACGCCCGAGGGCAAGTCGGTGTGGTGCCTGTTCGTCATCCCCCCGGCCTGAGCCGGCTCAGTCGCTGCGCTTGACCTTCTGGCCCAGGTCGGAGGCCAGGGTGGCGCCGCCGCCCCGCTTGCCCCGGGCCACTATCGACACGTCGTGGCCGGCCGCCTGGCGCCGGAGGGCGCCCACCGTGCAGTCCTGCTTGGCCATGACGCTGAAGGGGTCGTAGTTGAAGTGGCGCATGGCGTTGAGGTGGCTCATGCGGTCGATGTCGTGGCGCGACACCCCGTCCATCTGCTTCATGAACGTCTCCGGGGCGGTGGGCCAGGTGGAGTCGGAGTGGGGGTAGTCGCACTCCCAGCACACCTTGTCCATGTCCAGGTGGGCCCGGCTGGCGATGCCGAAATGGTCATCAATGAAGCAGGTGATGACGTGCTCGTTGAAGACCTCGCTGGGCAGCTTGTCCCCGAAGTCCTGGCCGGTCCAGAGATGGTGGCGCTGGTAGTTGTAATCGAGCCGTTCCAGCAGATAGGGGATCCAGCCGATCCCGCCCTCGGACAGGGCCACCTTGAGATCGGGGAACTTGCGCAGCACGGGGGACCACACCAGGTCGGCGGCGGCCTGGACGATGTTCATGGGCGTCAGGGTGATGAGCACGTCCATGGGGGCGTCCGGGGCGGTGATGACCAGCTGGGAGGACGAGCCGATGTGCATGCACACCACCACCGCCTCCTCGCTGCAGGCCTGCCAGAAGGGATCCCAGTGGTCGGAATGCAGGCTGGGCCAGCCCAGCTTGGAAGGGTTCTCGGAGAAGGTGACGGCGTGGGCGCCCTTGGCCGCCGTCCGGCGGATCTCGGCGGCCAGGATCTCCGGGTCCCAGATGGCCGGCAGGGAACAGGGGATGAACCGGCCCGGGTGGGTCCCGCACCACTCATCGATGTGCCAGTCGTTATAGGCCCGCACCATGGCCAGGGCCACGTCCTTGTCCTGGGTGCGAGCGAAGAGCTGGCCGCAGAACTGGGGGAAGGAGGGGAAGCACAGCGAGCCCAACAGGCCGTTGGCGTCCATGTCCTTGACCCGCTCGTTGATGTCCCAGGTCCCGGGGCGCAGCTCATCGAAGGAGGTGGGCTCTATGCCGTATTCCTCCGGGGGCCGGCCGGCCACGGCGTTGAGGGCGACGTTGCTGATCTCGGCGCCCTCGTAGGTCCAGGCGTTGGTGCCGTCATCCCGAGTGATGAACTTTGGCGCCAGGTCGGCGTACTTGGCCGGCAGCCGGCCGTCGAAGAGGTGGGGGGGCTCGACCACGTGGTCGTCCACACTCACCATGATCAGATCATCGATGTCAACGCTGGCCACGACCATCCCCTCCCTCAGAACTGGTCTTCAGCCTAGGCGGCGCTGGTAGGTTCCGATCCCCTCGGGAGAATGGGACGAAATTGACGGCCACCGCCTCAACATCAGTCAGCCGCGGGGAGTCCCGCATGCTCATTGGCGGACAGCTGGTCGACGCCCAATCGGGCCGCACCTTCGCCAACATCAACCCGGCCACCGAGGCCGTCCTGGGCGAGGTCTCCGACGCCTCCGCCGCCGACATGGACCGGGCCATCGAGGCGGCCCGGCAGGCCTTTGACGGCACCCGGTGGTCCACCGACGGCGCCTTCCGGAAGCACTGCCTGCTCCAGCTCCAGGCCGCCCTGGAGGCGGAGCGGGAGGAGCTGCGGGCCGAACTGGTGGCCGAGGTGGGCTGCCCGGTGCTCATCACCTACGGGCCCCAGCTGGACGCCCCCCTGGAGGACGGCCTGGTCTGGCCGGCCGGCCTCATCGACAGCTTCGAGTGGGAGCGAGAGCTCCCCATCGGCACCGCCTTCGGCATGCGCAGCTGGCGCCGGGTGGTCAAGGAGCCGGTGGGGGTAGTGGGGGCCATCGTGCCCTGGAACTACCCCTTCGAGGTCACCATCCACAAGCTGGGCCAGGCTCTGGCGGCGGGCAACACGGTGGTGCTCAAACCGGCCCCCGACACCCCCTGGAACGCCACCCGCATCGGCCGGCTGGCCGCTGAGCACACCGACATCCCCCCCGGGGTGCTCAACGTGGTCACCTCCTCCGACCATCTCCTCGGGGAGCAGCTGGTCACCGACGCCCGGGTCGACCTCATCTCCTTCACCGGCTCCACCGCGGTGGGCCGGCGCATCATGGAGAAGGGGGCGCCGACCCTGAAGCGGCTGTTCCTGGAATTGGGGGGCAAGTCAGCCGACATCGTTCTGGACGACGCCGACTTCGCCACCAAGCTGCCGAGCGCCGCCTTCGTCTGCGTCCACGGCGGGCAGGGCTGCGCCATGCTCACCCGGCTGCTGGTGCCCCGCTCCCGTTATGACGAGGCCATCGAGATGATCGCCCCCGGCTTCGCCGAGGTCGCCTACGGGGACCCCACCGATCCCGGCGTTCTGCAGGGCCCCCAGATCAGCGAGCGCCAGCGCGACCGCGTCCTGGGCTACATCGCCACGGGGGTGGAGGAAGGGGCCCGGCTCCTGCACGGCGGAGGCCGGCCCGCCCATCTGCCCAAGGGGTGGTTCGTGGAGCCGACGCTCTTCGTTGACGTGGACAACTCCATGACCATCGCCCGGGAGGAGATCTTCGGCCCCGTCCTGGTGGTCATCCCCTTCGAGGACGATGACGACGCCGTGCGCATCGCCAACGACAACCAGTACGGCCTGTCCGGCGGGGTCACCTCCGCCTCCGAGGAGCGGGCCTTGGCCGTGGCCCGGCGCATCCGGGCCGGGACGGTCGGGGTCAACGGCGGCATCTTCTACGGCGCCGACGCCCCCTTCGGCGGCTACAAGGCCAGCGGGGTGGGCCGCCAGAACGGCCTGGAGGGATTCGGGCAGTACCTGGAGACCAAGACCATCAGCGGTCCCGCTCCCCAGGAAGGCCCGGCCTCCGCCCCCTTCGGGACCCACCCCTGAGCCGGAGCCGAGCCCGCTCCTGAGCCACGGCCACGGCCACGGCTAGTCCTTCGGCATCAGGGCCGAGAAGTCCAACTGGCCGTTCTGGAGAGCGGCGAAAAAGCCCCCATCGGTGAAGAACGTCTCCCCCACCACATAGGAACAGCGCGGGCTGTTGATGAACACCAGCGGCCAGGCCTGCTCCTCGGGGGTCGAGTAGCGGCCCACCGGGCCCTGGGCGGCGTCGACCAGGGCCTTACCGTTGGCCTCGTGGAAGTACGGCATCATGGCCGTGGCCGTCGGACCCGGGTTGATGCAGTTGAGCCGGACGCCGTGGTCCTTCATCAGGTCGTAGGCCCGCCAGGTGGTCCAGGCGTTGATGACCTGCTTGGACAGGGCGTAGGAGCTGGAGTTGGCGATGAGCTCGGCGTTGGCCTCGCACCAGCGCCGGCCCTCCTCGAAGCCGGCCGCCTGGACCAGCGGCATCAGCGTGCCCAGCTGCTGCTGCCAGCCGAGGCCGCCGGCCGAGGCCACGTAGGCGATGGCCGAGCCTTCGGACATCTTGGGCACCAGGGTCTCGATCAACTGACGGCCGCCCACGAAGTTGACCAGCATCACGTCCAGGTCGCTGAACGGCGGACCGGGCAGGCCGGCGCAGTTGAAGAAGGCGTCGATGGGACCGGCCACGGCATGGGCGGCGGCCTGGATGGAATCGGGCTGGCGCAGGTCGACCTCGATGCTGGCCACGCCGTCGATCTGGGTGGGCCGCACGTCCAGCCCGGTCACGGTGGCGCCCAGTTCGACCAGCAACCTGGCCGTGGCTTCCCCCATGCCCGAGGCGGATCCGGTCACCACCGCCCGCCGGCCGGCGTAGCCGAGTACGTCTTGCATCAGTCCTCCGTTCGCTTTGTTCGACTTCTACGGTCGGGAAGTTAGGACCTGTCGGCCCCGGCCAGCTTCACGATGCTTCGCAGGGCCACCTCGAGGTCGGCTTCCACCTCGTCCTGGTCCTCGCCCGAGACCAAGAAGACGCTCAGGACCACGTGCAGAAGCAACTCGCTCAGCTCGGTCACGCTGACCAGACCGGAGCGCACCGCCTCGGCGTTGCCCAGGGCCGGAGCCACCAGGTCCTCGCAGATGCGGCGGAACTCCGGCAGCTGGCGGCGGAAGAAGCCGAGCACGAAGGCGGGTTCGGTGTCGAAGAGGAGGGTCAGGGCCGGGTGGCGGCGCAGGTAATCCATGACGTAGCCAGCCACCACCTCGATTCCCAAGGGAAGGCCCGACGCCACGTGGGCCTCTACGGCCAGACGAAGGCCGGCCGCGAAGCGGTCCTGCTCGTAGGTCGCCAGCACCGCCAGCAGGTCGTCCTTGGTCGGGAAGTAGCGGTAGACAGTTCCCCGCGACAGGCCGGCCCGCTCGCTCACCTCTCCCATGGTCAGATGGCGCACCCCCACCCGGCCGAGGGCCTGCAGGGCGCCTTCGAGGATGCGGTCGCGCGTCTCAGGTAGGAGCTCTCCGGTGGCCACCCTCCGACCCTAATGGGCCGGGATCAGCCGAAGACGAGGGGAAGCTGGTGGACCGAGCGCAGCATGGGCGTCCACACCAGCTCCGCCCCTTCGGCCACCCGGTAGTCGGGGATCCGCTTGTGCCACTCCCGCAACGCCACCCGCAGCTCCAGCCGGGCCAGGTGGCTCCCGAGGCAACGGTGGATCCCGCCGCCGAAGGCGTAGTGGCGATTGGTGGTGCGGTCGAAGTCCACCTCATGGGCGCGCTCGATGGCGTCCGGATCGGTGTTGGCGGCACCCACGAAGACCAGCACCGAATCACCCTTGTGCACGGGGCATCCGTTGAACTCGGTGTCCTCGGTGACGATCCGGGCCACACCCGCCACCGGGGACTCCCAGCGCAGCAGCTCCTCCACCACGCTGGGGATGACCTCGGGGTCATCCACGATGCGCTGGCGCTGCTCGGGATGCTCGGCCAGGTAGTTGAAGAAACAGCACAGGCTGTCGGTGACGGTGTCGAGCCCGGCCAGGATGAACAGAAAGCAGATGTCCATTATCTCTTCCCGGGTCAGGCGCTGGCCGTCGACCTCCGCCTCCATCAGTTCGCACAACAGGCCGCCGCCCCGCTCCTCGGCCAGGCCGTCCAGCACCTTCTCGAAGTAGTCGTAGCAGGCCCGGCCGGCCTCGGTGCGGGCCTGGATCTGCTCCTCCATGTCGAGCTTGCCATGGCCGCGCACGATGCCCTCTTTGATGTGGAGAAAGAAGTCCAGATCCTCCAAGGGCAGGCCCAGCAGTTCGAGGAAGGCGGTGCAGGGCATGGGCACGGCGAACTCACTGGTGAATTCGCAGCCCTCCTTGTCCGCGAACTTGTCGATGAGCCCGTTGACCAGTTCGGTCAGGCCCTCCTCCAGCTTGGCCATGTGCCGGGGGGCGAAGTACGGGTCCAGGAGCACCCGGTACTTCTTGTGTTCGGGAGGATCGATCATGAGCGGGATGAGGGGGCGGTCGTTGCCCAGGCTGCCCGAGCCCTGCCCGAACTGGGAGGAGAACAGCTGGGGGTTACGGAAGGCCGCCTCGACGTCCTGGTGGCGGGAGAGGATGACCGTCTTGGGGCTGCCGGGCATCTCCAGGTCGTCGCGCCGGGGCGGCCCGTGGCGGAGAGCCTCGTAGTAGGGCCGGGGGTTCCGGGCGAACTCCGAGCTGATCAGCATCTGGATCGACCAGCCGTCCTCGTCCCCCAGGCTGGGTCGGTCGGCTCCGGCTTCGACTTCGGTTGTCACGTGTCCCATTCCCCTCGGGCGGCCGCGGGCTCGGCCGGGTCCCTACCCGACGCGCCCCTCTTACCCATAGAACACTATTCGCTAAATCTGTCTCATGTCCTGCTGGACCCCGGGCAGGGCCCGGATCATGGCCTCCTGGACGAAGGAGGCCACCAGCCGGCCGTCCCCGCTCCAGACGTGGGCCCGCCCGTAGGAGCGGCCCCGCCCGGCGTAGGCCGCCTCTTGGGCCAGCAGCAGCCACTCCGAGGCCCGGAAGGGCTCGTGGAAGGTGAGGGTGTGGGTCAGCACGGTGGTGGCGAACTCGATGTGGGCCAGGGACTGGCCGAAGCCGGGGTGGGGGCGCAGGGCGGCGCCGATGAGGAAGCCGTCGCTGGCGTAGGCCAGCAGGGCCCGGTCCACCACCGGGTCCTCCGGCGCCCCCGGGAAGCGCATCCACACATCCAGCCGGGGAGGCCCCACCGCCTCCGGATCGGCGAAGTCCGCCCCCTCCCCCATCCGCATCTCCCACCAGTCCACCGCTCCTGCGCTCTTTCCGTCGGGCTCCGCCCCCCCGCCGGGCCCGGCCGGCGCCGCCTCCTCCGGGCCGCCGGCCGGGGCCGGTGGCGAGTGACGGATGAGGTCGGCGGCCTCGGACTCCAAGAGCACCAGGGACCGGGCGCAGAGCCGCTCCCCCTGCCGCAGCGACACGGTCAAGCTGGAGAAGGCCCGCCCGGCGTGCATCACCTCGGTGTCCAGACTCAGGTCGGTATCCGCCGCCGCCCCCCGGGCGAAGACGGTGTGGAGGGACTTCACCTGCTGGGCCGGCACGCTGCGGGCGGCGGCCGCCACCACCTGGGCCAGCATCTGGCCCCCGAAGACGACCGGCCCGGGGTTGTCCATGTTCCGGGCTCGGAAGCGGCCCTCGGCTTCGGACTGCAGCTCCAACGCGGCCAGGAAGCCGGCCAGGTCGGGCATGGGCGAAAGATAGTGTCCGCCGATGTCGGACTTCCGGGTCCTGCCCAGGATCGATGAGGACAACGAGTTCTTCTGGACCTCCGGCCGGGAGGGGGTGCTCCGCTTCCTCGGCTGTGATCAATGCGGCTATCTGATCCACCCGCCCGCCCCGGTCTGTCCCCGGTGCTGGTCCCGGGAGGTCTCGCCCCACCCCGTCAGCGGCCGGGCCACCCTGTACTCCTTCACCGTCAACCACCAGAACTGGGCCCCCGGGGCGGAGGAGCCCTACGTCATCGGAATGGTGGTGCCGGTGGAACAGGACGACGTCCGCCTGACCACCAACGTCATCGGCATCGAGCCGGAGGCCGTCTCCATAGGGATGGAACTCGAAGTCGTCTTCGAGGATCGGGATCCCGTCTTTCTTCCTCTCTTCCGCCCCGTTGGTGAACGGTGAGCAGGGCGGAGCTGCTCGAGCACCGGGCCGTCATCTCCGGCATCGGCCAGTCGGCGGTGGGGCGCCGGCTCAACCGCAGCGGGATCGACCTGACCGTCGACTCCGCTTTGGAGGCCATCGCCGACGCCGGCCTGGAGGTGGCCGACATCGACGGGATCGCCACCTATCCCGGGGCGGGAGGCGGACCCGGCGGCTTTGCGGGCCCGGGGACGCCGGAGGTGCAGGACGCCATGCGCCTGCGCCTCAACTGGCACACGGGCGGGATCGAGGGGCCGGCCCAGATGGCCGCGGTCATCAACGCCGCCATGGCCGTGGCCACCGGCCTGGCCCGCCACGTCCTGTGCTACCGCACCGTGACCGAGGCCAGCGCCCAGGGCGGCGGAGGCCGGGGAGGCATCGGCGCCGGCGTACCCCAGATGGGCGGGACCCTGCAGTGGTCCATCCCCTTCAAGGCCTACTCGGCCGCCTGCTGGCTGGCCATGAACGCCCAGCGCCACTTCCACGAGTTCGGCACCACCCGGGAACAGCTGGGGGCCATCCCCGTCAACCAGCGGGCCAACGCCGCCATCAACCCCAAGGCCGTCTACCGGGATCCGATGAGCCTGGAGGACTACCTGGCCGCCCGGATCATCACCACCCCCTTCGGCCTCTACGACTGCGACGCCCCCGTGGACGGCTCCACCGCCATCATCGTCTCCTCGGCCGACTACGCCCCCGACGCCCCCCGGCCGGCGGCCCGCTTCGAGGCCGTCGGGACCGCCCTGCGGGGCCGGCCGTCGTGGGACCAGTTCGATGACCTCACCACCATGTCGGCCCGGGACGCGGCCGCCTCCATGTGGGAACGGACCGACCTGACCCCGGCCGACGTGGACATAGCCGAGCTTTACGACGGCTTCAGCTTCCTGACCCTGTGCTGGCTGGAGGCCCTGGGTTTCTGCGGCCGGGGCGAGGGCGGGCCGTTCGTGGAGGGGGGCCGGCGCATCGCCTTGGACGGGGACCTGCCCCTCAATACCCACGGCGGCCAGCTGTCGGCCGGCCGCCTGCACGGCTTCGGCCACATCCACGAGGCCGTCCTCCAGCTGCGCGGCGAAGCCGGCGCCCGTCAGGTGGCCGGTGATCCCGAGCTGGCCGCGGTGGCCAACGGCGGCGGCCCCATAGCCGGCTGCATGCTCCTCAGCCGCTGGCGCTAGAGCACTGCCCCTTTGACCTTGAGGTCGAGGATCTCCTCCATGGGCAGGCCCAGTTCGAGCAGGACCTCATCGGTGTGCTCCCCGTGTTCCGGCGCCGGGGTGAGCTGGGCGTGCTCCTCGTTGAACTGCAGAGGGGACGGAACCATGCGGAAGGTCGTGCCCCCGGAGTGGGTGAGTTCGGACACGTAGCCGTTCTCCAGCGCCTGGGGCTCGGTCAAAAGCTCGCCCGGGGTCTGCACCGGCGCCCACACCCCGTCGATGGCGGAAAGAGCGCGGCGCCATTCCTCGTAGGGGCGGGAGGCGAAGATCTCATCGATCAGCTCCACGCACTCCCGGCGGTTCTGATAGCGGGCCGCCCCTTCCGCAAAGCGCTCGTCGGTGGCCAGTTCGGGCCGGCCGATGGCCCGGGTGAACTCGGGCCAGTGCCGGTCGGCCTGCAGCATCATCAGGGATATGTAGCGGTTGTCGCTGGTGCGGTAGGTGTTGACCAGCGGGTTGAAGGTGTTGCGCCGGTCGCCCCGGGGCAGCTTGTAGGCGCCGAACAGGCCGGCGGCCAGGATGCTGGCCGAGGTCGCCCACATGGCGGTGCCGAGGAGCGAGTTGTCGACGACGAGAGCTTCGCCGGTCTTCTGACGGTGGAACAGGGCGGCGCTGATGCCCCCGGCAATGGTCATGCCGCCCAGCAGGTCCCCGAAGGCGGGCCCGGGCGGGGGGGCGGGATAGTCCTCCTCACCGGTGACGATGTCGGACACAGCCCGGTGCCAGAAGCTGCAGCCGTCGAAGCCGCCCCGGTCGGCCTCGGGGCCCCGTACGCCCTGGGCCGAGCCCCGGACGTAGATGATGTCGGGGTTGGCGGCCCGGATGTCCTCCACGTCGATGCGCAGCTTGCGCCGGGCTGGGGGCAGGAAGTTGGTCAGGAAGACGTCGGAGGTGGCGGCCAGGCGCAGGAGCAGGTCCCGGCCCTCCTCGGTGGACAGGTCGAGGGCCACCGAGCGCTTGCCCCGGTTGGGCAGCTCGATCATGTGGTTGACCCCGCCCGGACCGGTGGGCACCAGGCCCATGTTGACCAGCCCCCGCTGGGGGTCCCCGGTGTCGGGATGCTCGATCTTGATCACGTCGGCGCCCCATTCGGCCAGGACGGCGCCGGCGGCCGGGACGTAGGTCCAGGCCGCCACCTCCAGGACGCGTATGCCTTCCATGATGCGTACCACGGCTGCTCCTCGGTGTTCGGTGTGTCCCCAGGGTCGGGGCGGTCAGGCGGGAACGGCAGGCTGACAGATCCGACAGGGGGGGCGCCCCTTGGCCTCGGCCGCGGTGACCGGCCGGACCCCGGCCCGGTGTCTCGCCACGATGGGGCAGTCGGCCCGGTGCAGGTTGGTGCCGGTGGCCGTGGTCACCAGGCCGGTGGCGGCCTGGACGGCCGGGCCGCCCGCGGCGGGGGCGGGGCGGGCTCCCCGGGCCCGGACCACTCCCTCGGGATCACGAGCCAGGACGGCTTCGAGCAGGTCGAAGAGCTGGCGGTCCCGCTGGAGCTGCTCCAGGTGGTGCAGGTCGGCCTGGTCGTAGATGCGGTACAGCCAGTGGGCCCAGTAGAGGAGCCCGCCCAGCACCATCAGGCCCAGTCCGATGAACGCTCCGCTGACCAGATAGGGGATCTGGCTCTGGACGTAGGGAGAGTGGGCGGCCCCGTACCAGGCCAGGATGATGATGACGATCCCGAGGGGGACCAGCACCGACCCGGCCGCCACCTGCCAGGTGTTGCGCAGGTCGAAGCGCCGGAAGCGGTCCGACGCCGCCGCCAGTAGGTCGGAGCGGCGGGCGTCGACGCGCTGGACGTCCTCGGCCGGCACCGTCCCGGCCAACTCGGTGGTCATGAACTCAGATCCTTCCTTCCAGCAGCTGCCAGCGGGCGTAACCGAGGAGCGGGGCGGCCGCCATGATGGCGAAGAGAACCCCGATGATTACCCAACCGGCTGACACCGGGCTGGATCCGGATGGTCCCGATGCCGCCGTCAGGCGCGACCCCGGGGCCCCGCTGGTGGACCCGGGTAGGGGCGACGCGGAGACGCTGCTTCCCCCGGAGGCGGAGCCGATGGAGCTGCCTGATCCGGCCGTCCCGGAGGCGGCGGCCGGCCCGTTGGTGCCGGTCGAGCCCGTCGATCCGGACGCCGCCGCCGTCGAGGCCAGCGACCCTGGGGCCGGGGCGGTGGTGGCGAATACCGAGGCCTGGGCCTCCCCCAGGGTGACCTGGTAGCGGATCGGCGCCCCCGGGGTGCCCAGAGGGATCGGGGCCTGTCCGGGCACGGTGACGGCTGGGACACCGGGCACCCCGGTGGCCGGCAAGGTGCGGGTCACCACGATGTCCACCCCGCCGGAGTCGGCGGCGCCGTCCGCTCCTTCTGCCGTCGTCTCGCCGCTGAGCAGCTTGATGGTGATTCCGTCGGCCTGCAGGGCGGAGTTGAGGGCGGCCTGGACGGCGGAGACGGCGCCGTAGCCGACCGGCTGCTGGCCGGCCAGGTGGACCCCGTTCTGGTCGATGTAGGCGGCCAGGCCGGCCACGGTCACGTCCCCGACATGCAGGCTGGCCGCCGGCACCGCCTTGACGCCGTCACTCCTGACCTGGGCCACCCCCGACACGCTGGCGATGTGGACGATCCCGGCCACCACCACCCCACTGGCCACGGCCTGGGCCGCCGAGTCCACGCAGGCTGCCCCCAGATGCACGGCCGAGTTGGATTGGGCCGGTCCCCCACCCGCCTCCTGGGTGGCTCCGGAGGCCACCGAGGACGAGGATACCGACGCCTCCGATGACCCCCCGTTCTGATCGGCGGCGGCCTGGGCGGCGCCGGCGTTGAGCGTCGAGGGCTCGGCGCTGGACGGGTAGGTGGACGAGGCCGGGCTGTTGGGTGATGGCGGGTAGGCGGCCGAAGCCAGGACCGGGTCGTTGGGCACGCCCTTGAAGCCGAACTCGCCCAGGGCGCTGCCGATCCCGGCGGCGGTGTCGCCCGGATAGGCGGCCGAACCCAGGGAGGCCACCAGCGGGCCGGAGGAGACGTTCTCCCGGGCGTAGGGCACGTCCAACTCGGTGATGTTGCCCCGCTGGGGGTCTCCGACCGGCAGCAGGCCCGGACTGTCCACCTCGTAGCGATAGCCGGCGGCCGACCCGGCCAGGGTGTAGCCGGCTATCTCCTGGCCCGAGGCGTTGGCGGCGGCGACCAGCTGGGCGGGCGAGCAGGTGGGGCTGGGCGCCGGCGTGGCTGCCCGGGCCGCCTGGCCCAGGCCCAGGCTGGGGGCGGTGATGACCCAGCCCAGGCTGAGCAGGGCTCCGCCGGCCAACCCGGTGCGCAGCCGGCGTCGCATCACGCCCCCAGGTACGACGTCAGCACGCCGTCGGAGCGCAGATCGGCCGGTTCACCGACGTCGACCACTCTGCCCTTGTCGAGCACATAGGCATAGTCGGCCATCTCCAGGGCGGCGCTCACGTACTGCTCGACTAGGAGGACGCTGGTGCCGGAGGCGGCCATGGCCCGAACCTCCTCGAACAGCTTGGCCACGATCAGAGGGGCCAGGCCCATGGAAATCTCGTCCAGGAGCAATAGCCGGGGCTGGGCCAGAAGGGCCCGGGCCAGCGCCAGCATCTGCTGCTCACCCCCGGAGAGGGTGCCGGCCAGCTGGTCGAGCCGGTCCCCCAGGGCAGGAAAGCGCGCCACCGCCTCGTCCTCGACGTCGCCTCTCTTGGTGACGTAGCTGGCCATGCTCAGGTTGGCCCGCACCGTCAGGCTGGGAAAGATTCCCCGGCCCTCCGGGACCTGGAGCAGGCCGAGGCGGGCGATCTGGCTGGGCTTGCGCCCGTCGATGCGCCGGCCGGCCAGTTCGATCCTGCCCCCCGAGGGCTTCACCAGCCCCGATATGGCCCGCAGGGTCGTGGTCTTCCCGGCCCCGTTGGCGCCGAGCAGAGCCACCACCGCCCCCTCCGGCACCAGCAGGGAAACGCCCGATACCGCCCGCAGCCCCCCGTAGGAGACGGTCAGCTGATCCACGTTGAGAAGGGCTTCAGGCGGCATCGCTGTCCCCCAGGTAGGCCGCCACCACGCGGGGGTCGCTGCGGACCTCGGCCGGAAGTCCTTCGGCTATGCGCTGGCCGAAGTCCAGGACGGTGATGCGGTCGCAGATCTCCATGACCAGGGCGACGTCGTGTTCGACCAGGAGCACGGCCGGCTCCCCACTCTCCCGGCCCACCGCCCCCAGCAGCAGGTCCCGGAAGTGCTCGGTCTCGGCCTGGTCCAGTCCGGAGCTGGGTTCGTCCAGCAGGAGGATGCGGGGCCGGGCGGCCAGGGCCCTCCCCAGTTCCACCAACCGGCCCTGCCCGGTGGAGAGCTGTCCGGCCACCCGGCCGGCCAGTTCGCCCAGGCCCAGCTTCTCGATGACCTCGTCCACGACCCGCCGGCCCTCCCCGCGTCTCATGCCCAGCACGGCTCCGGGCACGGAGGCCTCCCAGGCGGCCAGAAGGTTGTCATGCACGGTCAGGCCCCCGAACAGCTCCAGGCGCTGGAAGGTGCGGGCGATGCCGGCCCGGCCCCGGCGGTGCCGGGGCCAGCCGGTGATGTCGGTGCCGTCGAAGCGCACCCGGCCCGAACGGGGCGTGACCAGCCCGGTGATGACGTTGAACAGCGTCGTCTTACCGGCCCCGTTGGGCCCGATCAGCCCGGTGATGGTGCCCCGATTCACCTCCAGGTCGACACGCGACAGGGCCGTCACGCCACCGAAGTGGACGGTGACCTCCCGGACGGAGAGGAGCGGGTCCTCAGCGGGCATCGGCCACCTCGGCGGGCTCGGAGGTGATGCGGCGGCGGGAGGAGAAGACGATGGGGACCAGCCGGCCGTCGGTCAGCTCCCGCAACGGCCGGCGGCGGAACAGGGCCGAGAAGTAGCGCATGTACTCGGCACTTCGGGTGGTCGGTCCCTCCGGATACTGGGCCAGGGCCACGGCGCCCACCGCCACCCCCAGAGGGATGTAACTCTCCACCGTGCTGGACAGGGGCAGCAGCTGCATCAGATAGATGCCCCCGGCCACCATGCCGCCGGGGACCAGGGCCCGGCCCCCCAGCACCACCAGCAGAAGCAACTCCAGCGAGGCGCCAAAGGCGAAGTCGTTGGGGTCCACGGTCAGGCGCATGGCCCCGTAAAAGGCCCCGGCAAAGGCGGCCGCCGCCCCACAGCCGGCGAACACGGCCAGCTTGGTCAGGGTCAGGTTCACCCCGAAGGTCGACGCCCCGAGGGGGGCGTCCCGCATCATCTGCAGACGCCGGCCCACCGGGCCCCGGTTGAGCAGGGACGCCCCCAGGGCGTAGGCACCCAGGAGGATGGCTGAGAGCCAGTAGAACGACAGCGTCCCGGTGAAGCGGATCCCGAAGATGTCCGGACGCGCGACGGTGGTGCCGGTGTAGCCGCCGCTGACCCAGTTGCGGGGGAAGACCAGCGTGTCCATGATCAGGGCGAAGGCCATGGTGGCCAGGGCCAGGAACAGGCCGGACAGGCGCAGGGACGGCAGCCCCACGGCGATGCCGAAGGGCACGGCTATGAGGGCCCCCACCACCGCCGCCCACAGGAAGCCCTTGCCCCCGGCCCCGGCCAGGTGGCCGGCGGTGAAGGCGCCGATGCCCACGAAGCTGAACTGGGCCAGGGAAATCTGGCCGGCCCAGCCGGTCAGCACCACCAGGGTCAGGGCGATGGCGGCGTAGATGAGGGCCGTGCTGACGTCACCGAGGGCCGAGCCGTGGATGAGCAGGGGGAGGATGGCCAGCCCGATCACCACCGCCGCCACCGAGCCGGCAAAGCGGCGGGGGTCCCGGTTGGGAGCTGACACGGTGATGGTGCGGAAGGAGGAGCGGATCTCCTTGAGGGCGTTTCCGTAAAAGACCAGGGCGCCGAAGAGGGCGAGGTAGGGAAGGGCGGACTCGAAATCGGCCACATTGCCGGAGCTGCCGTACTTCTGCAGGACGCTCTGGAGCACGCCCAGGCCCAGCGCCCACCCGAAGGCGGCCGGGAGGTTGACCAGCTTGGCCAGCACAGCCGGGGCGAAGGCGTAGATGAAGAACAGGACCAGCGAGTAGGTGTCCAGACCGACGGTCGAGCTGAGCAGCACGCCGGCCAGGGCGGCGAAGACGGTGGAGATGACCCAGGCCAGCCGGGAGACGCCGTCGCTGCTGACCCCGTTGAGTTCGGCCAGGTCCCGGTTGTCCACCACCGCCCGGGTGGCCAGGCCCAGCCGGGTGCGCGACAGCAGCCCGGACAGGGCCAGGGCGGCGGCCACGGCCAGAAGGAGGGTGAACAGCTGGGTCCAGCTCACGTGCAGGCTCGAACCCAGCCGGAAGGTGGAGGTGGGAAAGATGCTGTTGAGCGACCGTTCGCTGCCGCCGTAGAAGATGGGGACGAGAGCCTGCAGGAAGGCCAGCACGGCCAGGGCGATCACGATCTGGATCTCGGCCGAGAGGGTGATCACGGCCCGGAACAGGTACTCGGCCGCCAGCCCCATGACCGGGGCCACCACCAGCAGCAACAGGGGCAAGGACAGCCAGGAACTGATGTGCCACCCATCCCGCAGCTGCCAGAAGGTGAAGCCGCAGAACATGGCGATGCCGCCGTAGGCGAAGTTGAACACCCCGGAGGTCTTGTAGGTGAGCACGATGCCCATGGAGGCCAGGGCGTAGATGCTGCCGCTGAACAGACCTATGACCAGGAAGGGCCAGAGACCGCTCACGACCGCTCAGCCGACCCGGATGAACGTGCCGTTGCAGTAGAAGCCGCTGGCCGGCCAGACCCGGACGAAGTCGTTGCCCTTGATGGCCACCGCCATGGTGCAGGGCCCGGCCGGGTGCCTCAACTTGGGGGTGATGGGCACCGTCGCCCCGCCCGTGTCCCAGGTCTGGATGGCATTGAGCACGTTGGTGAGGCTGGTCCGGGTGGGGTTGCGCCCGGCCTTGATCAGGGCGTAGAGGAACATCTGTCCCGAGGCCCAGGCCTCGATGCCGAAGCCGCTGGGCGACTGGCCCGGCTCGTAAGTGGACAGCTGGGACTCGTACTGGTTGACGATGGGGTTGTTGTCGTTGAAGGGGAGGAAGGGCAGGTTCATCTCGAAGCCCTGGGCATTGGACGACCCGGCGACGGAGATGAGGGCGGGCGTGTAGCCGTCGAAGGTGGTGCCGGCGAAGGTCGGCTTCCAGGCCTGACGGTTGATGGCCTGCAGCAACTTGGCGTTGCCCGTGACGTCGAGCGTGGTGAATACGCCGTTGCAGCCCTTGCTCTTCATCTCCAGCACGTCCTGGTCGAGTGAGGTCGACGCCGGGGAGATGCTGTAGTCGGTGAAGCAGACCGAGGCCCCAGACTGGGAGAACATGTTCTGGAACTCCTGGGCGGCCGAGGCGCTGATGGGCACGCTGTAGGCCAGCAGGGCCACCTTGGTCGGAAAGTTGCCGGCCTGCTTCAGTCCGTTGGCCAGGGTGTTGTAGATGTACGGATGACCGTTCTGGGTGAAGACGGTGGCGCCGTTGGGTGACCAGTAGACGGGGGAGACGCCGCGGTTGGGGTTGATGGCGGCGCCGAAGTCCGGGGTGCCAGCGTTCTGCATCTCCTGCACCCCGCCGTTGTCGGCGTCGGAGGTGGACCCCACGAAGGCGAACACCTTGGGGATTTCATCGGCGATGTCCGAGGCGTTGTGGCCGGCGTCCTGGCCGTCGTCCTCCACCAACAGCTTGAGTTGGCGCCCGCAGATGCCGCCGGCGGCGTTGACGGCCGAGAACAGGGCCTGGACGGCCTGGGGACCCTGACCGAAGTTGTTGGCCAGCACCCCGGTGATGCCGCTGACGTTGCCCAGGGTGATGGTGGTGGGGGTGATCCCCGGCGCCGATGCGGTGTTACCGGCCGTCCCCTGGCAATAGGCGGCCTGCTGGGCCGGCTGGTACACGAAGTTGTCCGGGGTGAGGGCGGCCACGCCGCCCGTAGTGCCGGCGGCCGAAGCCGTCCCTCCGCCGGAAGACCCGGACGAGGAGGAACCGGAGGACGAGGAGCCCGACCCGGAGACGGAGCCGGCCCCGCCCCCGGGCGTGGCGTCGACGGCGCCGGCCGATCCTCCCGAGGAAGAACCCCCCGAGCCGCCGGCCGAGCCCGTCCCGGAACCGACCGCCGCCCCGCCCGAGCCGGCCTGGACGCCCTGGCCGGCGCCCAGGTAGGGGGCCACCCGGGCCCCGCAGGCCGAGACCACCAGACCCATGACGATGACGACCGAACCCGCCACTGCGGACCGGCTGACCCCTCCAGATCCGCCCGTGCGGCTCACCAACTCGAGTACTCCCCCTTCACACCCGCCGTGAAACGGGAGCGGAAGCGTACCGTCGCCACCCACTCACAGTGAAGTCGCCCCCGGGCGTCTCACCGGTTTGCCCGGCCGGGGGCGGCCCTGACAGCCTGCCGCCCAAGGAGGTCCGGTGGGACACTTGGACGGGAAGGTCGCCATCGTGACCGGGGCCGGTCGGGGCATAGGACGGGGCGAAGCCCTGCTCCTGGCCGCCGAAGGCGCCCGGGTGGTGGTCAACGACCTCGGCACAACCGCTGAAGGCGGCGGTACGGACGTGTCCGTGGCCCAGGCCGTGGTGGATGAGATCGAGGCGGCCGGGGGCAAGGCGGTGGCCAACGGGGACGACGTGGCCAGCTTCGACGGCGCCAGGCACCTGATCGACACGGCCGTGGAGGCCTTCGGCGGCCTGGACATCCTGGTCAACAACGCCGGCTTCCTGCGCGACGCCATGTCCTTCAACATGGATGAAGAAGCCTTCGACGCCGTCATCCGGGTGCACCTGAAGGGCCACTTCGCCCCGGCCAAGTTCGCCGCCGCCCACTGGCGGGCCCGGGCCAAGGCCGGCGAAGCCGTCTACGGTCGCATCATCAACACCACCAGCGAGGCCGGCCTGTGGGGCACGGTGGGCCAGTCCAACTACGCCTCGGCCAAGGGCGGCATCGTCTCCATGACCCTGACGCTGGCTCGGGAGCTCGAGCGCCTCGGAGTCACCGTCAATGCCGTCGCCCCCCGGGCCCGCACCCGGATGACCGAGGCGGTGCTGGGCGGTCTGGTGGCCTCCGAGGGTGCCTTCGACGACTGGCATCCCGACAACGTCGCCCCGGCCGTGGGCTGGCTGGCCAGTCCGGCCGCGGCCGGCATCAGCGGCCAGGTCTTCGTGGTCACCGGTGGGAACGTGCACTGGGTGGCCGGCTTCAGCGAGGCCGGCTCTCTGCGGGGCGCGCAGCGCTGGACGGTGGAGGGACTGATCCAGCACCAGGACCATCTCTTTGCCGGCCGGCCCACCGGCATACCCGACTTCGGGATCGTCTGAGGCCGCGGGTTATCGGATGGAACGCCTCAGTGGCATGGACGCCACCTTCCTCTACATAGAGACGCCCAGCAACCAGTTCCACATGAGCGGCGTGCTCGTGTTCGACCCGTCCACCATGAAGGCCGGCTACTCCTTCGAGGCCATGCGCGACTTCATGAAGACGCGCCTTCCCCTCAATCCGGCCTTCACCCGCAAGCTGGTGGATGTGCCACTGCGCATCGCCCACCCGGTCTGGGTGGAGGACGACGGGTTCGACCTCGACGCCCATATTCATCGGATCGGGATCCCGGCGCCGGGGGGACCGGACGAGTTGGCCGAACTGGCCGGCCAGATAGCCGGCTGGCCTCTGGACCGGCGCCGGCCCCTGTGGGAGATGTGGTTCGTTGAAGGGCTGGAGCACGGCTACGTCGGGCTGGTGGCCAAGATGCACCACGCCACCATCGACGGGGTGTCGGGGGCCAACCTGATGATGCACCTCTTCGACCTGGAGGCCGACCCGGCCCCGGTGGAAATCCCCGAGCGCCCAGCCGAGAAGGCGCCCACCGAACTGGAACTGCTGGGCTACGGGCTGTGGTCCCGGATCCAGCGGCCTCTGCTCCTGCCCAGGGCCCTGGCCGGCACGGCCAAGGCGGCGGTGGAGCTGGTGGGCCGGCGTCTCGTCCCCCACCGGGAGTCGATGGCCACGCCGTTCACGGCCCCGGCCACACCCTTCAACGGTTCCATCACCCCGCACCGGCGGGTGGCGCTCATTTCGGTCAGCCTGGCCGAGGTCCGCGCCGTCAAGGACGCCTTCGGCACCACCGTCAACGACGTCATCCTGGCCGTGTGCGGCGGCGCCGTCCGGCGCTGGCTCATCGACCATGACGCCTTGCCCGACCGACCCCTGATAGCCGGGGTGCCGGTGTCGGTGCGGGGAGAGGACGACGTGGCCGGCTTCGGCAATCTGATCTCGGCCATGTTCGTGGCCCTGGCCACCGAGATGGATGATCCGATCGAGCGGCTCATGAGCATCCACGAGGCCACCAAGGACGCCAAAGAGGAGTTCAAGGCGGTGGGAGCCGACAGCCTGACCAATTGGACCGAGTTTGCCGGGCCCCGGCTGTTCGGACTGGCCATGCGGTTGTACTCGGAGTCCTCGCTGGCCGACCGGATGCCGCCGGCCCTCAACTTCCTCGTCTCCAACGTGCCCGGGCCGCCCGTCCCTCTCTACCTGGCCGGCGGGCAGCTGATCTCGCTCTTCCCCCTCGGGCCGATCCTGGACGGCATGGGCCTCAACGTCACCGTGCTCAGCTACATGGACTCGGTGGGCTTCGGCTTCGTCTCCTGCCGCGAGCTAATCCCCGACCTCTCCGTCATGGCCGGCTACGTGGCCGACGCCCTGGCCGAGCTCACTGCGGCGGTGCAGGGGGTGGCGGCGCCGAATCGGCCGGCGAAGGCGGCGGGGGCTCGGAAGTCAGCCCCGAGTCGTAAAAGGCCTGATCCAAAAAGCGGCTGACCCGCCCGGTCCAGAAGAAGCCGATGTGGCCGCCCGGGTACCATGCCACCGGGCCCCGGCCCCAGTGCTCCCACAGCCGGCGGGCCTGTTGCGAACTGGACAGCCGGTCTCCGGTCCCGGCAAAGACGTAACGCCGTCCCTCCTTCACCTTGGGCGTCAGGGCCAGGGGGCTCACCACCGACATGACCTCATCGGTGGCCGGCCCCAGCGCCCCGGATTCGATGGACCGGCGCTTGACGTGGGGCGGGCTGTGGCGGCGGAACAGATCGGGCATGTCCACCGCCGGGATCCCGGCTATGGCGCAGGCCAGGTCGGATTCCAGGGACGCGGTCAGGGCGGTGACGTATCCGCCCAGGGAGATTCCGTAGACGCCGATGGGCGCCCCCGGCTGGGCGTGCTGAATCCAGCGAATGGCGGCCCGCACGTCGGAGGCGGCCTGGGCCATGCCGTGGAGGCTGTCGATGAGGTTGATGCTCATCAGTCCCTCGCCCCGGTCGGTGCCCGGCTCCTGCCTGGGCCCGTGCAGGGGAAGCACGGGCAGGAGCAGGTTCATCCCCAGCTGTTGGTGGAGATGCTGGACCCGGAAAGCCCGCAGGTCCATCTGGGCCCGGCCCATGCCGAAGCCGTGGATGCACACCAGCCAGGGGCGGGGGGCGCCGGGGTGCCGGCTGACGTAGGCGTGGGCGGTGCGGTTGGGGCCGTGGGCCAGCCACCGGTCCCGGCCCGGTTCCCCCTCCCGGGGTGAGTACAGGCTCTGGAAGCACAGCCGCTCGTAGCGCTGGCCCATCGCCCGCTCGGAATAGACGCTGGCGTCGGCCGGGAGGCCGGGGTCGGTGTGGTAGCGCTCGGGCTCGGCCAGCCAGCCCTCCGCCTCCCACATGGCCCGGGCGGCGGCGATATCGGCGCCGGCCCTCTCGTAGTCGTCCCCGTGCGGATACAGCTTGGGATTCCGCATGGCCGAGATGACCACCTCATCCAGCAGCACCTGGGCGGCCAGGCCCAGCGTTTCGCCCACCCCGCCGGCGGTGTCACCCGCCTCGGCCCGCTGGTCACGGTGGCGCCACTGGCCGACCAGGAAGGCGGCCGTCCGAGGCAGGGCCTGGGCCACCCCCACCGTCCGGGGATCGGCCAGGGTCCGGCGGGTCGAACGCAGCACCCAGGCCGGCGTGGGCCGCCTCGGGGGGGCGGAGCGCGGGCGGGGTATCTCGTCCGTCACGCCGGGAGCTCCCGGAAGGGCACGTCCCGGTCCACCTGGGGCTCCCGGGGGAGACCCAGGATGCGCTCCCCGATGATGTTGCGCTGGATCTGCTCGGCCCCGCCCTGGATGCCGTGGGCCAGGCTGGACAGGGCCATGTTGACCGGCTCCCCGGCTTCGGGGGCGGCCGGCCCGTCCAGGGCGCCGGCCGAACCCAGCACATCGAAGACCAGGTCGCGCGACAGGCGGGCCCGGGCCACCCCGGCCAGGTAGCCCACCGAGCTCTCCGGCCCGGGGGTGCGGCCCAGCTCGGCGGCGGCCCGGGAGCGCAGGGCCGTGAGACGGCTGCATTCACCGAGCGACCACAGCCGGGTGAGGTCCTGGCGCAGCACCGGCTCGGCAGCACGGGCCCGGCGCTGAGCCAGCCCGATCAGCTCGGGGGCGGATCCGATCGGGAAGGGCGGCTCGATGCTGACCAGCTCCGACAGGCGCTCGAGCACGTCGCCCACCGGAGTGTCCAGGTTCCCGGCCTTGGACCCGGCGTCGGGGCCGGGGCGCATGGTCCCGGCCGCGGCCATGGTGCGCTCGTGGCCCAGCACGGCCAGCGCCACCGCCCAGCCGTTGCCCTCGCCCCCGATGAGATCGGCACGGTCCGCCCGGGCCCCGTCCAGGAAGACCTCGTTGAAGTGGGACTCCCCGTTGAGCTGGCGGATGGGGCGGACCTCCACCCCGGGCTGGTCCATGGGCAGGATGAAGAAGGACAGACCGCGGTGCTTGGGGACGTCCCAGTCGGTGCGGGCCAGGAGGATCCCCCGCTCGGCCACCGTGGCGGTGGAAGTCCAGATCTTCTGGCCCTCAACGATCCAGCCGTCCCCGTCCCGGGTGGCCCGGGTCCTGACCCCGGCCAGGTCGGAGCCTGCCGCCGGCTCGCTGAAGAGCTGGCACCACAGCTCATCCCCCCGGGCCACGGGCGGCACCAGCCGGCCGCGCTGTTGGTCGTCCCCGAACTCCAGCACCACCGGGGCGCCCATCCAGGCCGCCACCCCGGTGGGCGGGCCCAGGGCACCGGCCCGGTCCAGCTCATCCCGCACCACGCCGGCGGATGACGGCCCCAGGCCCCTCCCCCCGAGCCCGACCGGCCAGGCCGGAAAGGCCCAGCCCGATTCGGCCAGGGCCGACCACCACTGGCCCAAGGTCTGGGCCGGATCCCAGTGGGCGTCCAGCCAGGCCCGCACCTCGGCGCCGGCGGCGCCGGGCCCGTCTCCGGCCCGGGTGTCAGCCGGCACGCCGGATCACGTCCTGGCCGAAGCGGGCGGCCCAGTCCTGGACCGCCGCCGCCGGCATCCGGCCGTCGGGTCCCGGGGTCGGGCCGACTATGACCCGGGTGGCCCCGGCCTCGGCCGCCCGCCGGTAGTCGTCCAGGGACCAGCCGCCCCGGCCCTGGAGGGTCACCTCGAACGGCATGGCCTCCCGACCCGCCTCCCGCCTGGCCGCCTGCACCGTGGCCAGCTTGGCCCGGAACTCGTCCAGGTCGGCACAGCCGATCTCGATCCAGCCGTCCCCGAGCCGGCCGGCCCGCCGCAGCGCCGCCGGCGCCGACCCACCCACCTCGATGGGTATGCCGGCCGGGCGCACCGGCCGGGGCCGGAAGCGGACCGGACCGAAGGAGAAGTGCTCGTTGTCCACCTCCACTACATCGTCGCTCCACAGGCGGCGAAGAACGGCGATGGTGGCGTCGGCCCGCCGGCCCCGGTCCCGAAACGGGACCCCGACGTAGTCGAACTCCTCCTCCAACCAGCCGACTCCGGCCCCGAGGATGACCCGGCCCTGGGACAGGCGGTCCACCGTCACCACCGTGCGGGCCGTCTGGAGCGGATGGCGGAGGGGGAGGATGTAGACGTTGGTGCCGAGGCGGATGCGGCTGGTGGTGGCAGCCAGGTGGGCCAGCACGGCCCAGGCGTCATAGACCGGGGTCTCGGGGGTGACCGGGGGCCGGCCGTCGTCGCTGTAGGGATAGGTGGGGGGCATATCGGCCGGAAAGACCAGGTGCTCCTGAACCCAGATGGACTCGAAACCGCCGGCTTCAAAGGCGGCCGCCACCGCCGTCAGGTCCCGGAGGGGCACCCCCATGATCCGGACGCCGAACTTGAGAGCCGTCTCGGACATGGCGGAGCCACTATCACCTGCCCCCCGGCGCGGCGCCAACCCGGCGCCGGGGCCGGTTTGCGGCTCCTACCGGCAGGGGCGAGAATCGGGGCCAGACCGCGGCAGTTTGCGCCCGATGGCGCGGAAGGGGGTTCCATGCCTCGCAAGCTCGATTTTCCGGTGTTCGACGCCGATAACCACATGTACGAGACCCAGGACGCCTTCACGCGCTTCCTGCCCGAAGAGTTCTCCAACCTCATCAAGTACGTGCAGGTCAACGGTCGGACCAAGATCGCCGTCAAGAACAAGATCAGCGACTACATCCCCAACCCCACCTTCAACGTGGTGGCCCCTCCCGGCGCCCAGGAACTGGAGTTCAAGCTCAAGAACCCCTCCTCCAAGACCAAGCCCGGGGACAAGAAGCCCGAGCCGCCGCCCCGCTACGTGGAGTCGATCCCCGCCTACTTCGAGCCCGGGCCCCGACTGGAGCTGCTGAACGAGCTCGGCATCGACCGGGCCATGATGTGGCCGACGCTGGCCAGCCTGCTCGAGGAGCGCCTGGCCGATGATCCCAAGGCCACCCATGTGGTCGTCCACGCCTTCAACCGCTGGATGCTCGACCAGTGGTCCTACAACTACCAGGACCGCATCTTCGCCACCCCGGTCATCACCCTGCCCATCGTCGACGAGGCCCTCCGGGAGCTCGACTTCGTGGTGGAGAACGGGGCCCGGGCCATCCTGATCCGCCCCGCCCCCGTTCCCGACTTCAACGGCCGGCGCCGCTCCTTCGCCCTGCCCGAGTACGACCGCTTCTGGGAGCGGGTGCAGGAGGCCGACATCCTGGTCGGCATGCACGCCTCCGACAGCGGCGGCCAGCGCTACCTCAACGAGTGGGAGGGCTACGAGGGCGAGTTCCTGCCCTTCAACACCAAGCGCTCCGCCTTCACCGCTCTGGTGGAGGCCGACTACCGGAACATCACCGACGTCGTCTCGTCCATCCTCGGCCACGGTCTCGCCACCCGCTTCCCCGACCTGCGCTTCATGCCGGTGGAGAACGGAAGCGCCTGGGTGCGTCCGCTCGTCTACAAGCTGGAGAAGCTCTACTCCCGCACCCCGGACATCTTCGATGAGGACCCGATGGTGGCCTTCAAGCGCAGCATCTACGTCCACCCCTTCCACGAGGAGGACACGGTCGGCCTGGTGAAGCTCATCGGCGCCGACAACGTGGTGTTCGGTTCCGACTACCCCCATCCCGAGGGCATGTTCGACCCGCTGACGTTCGTGGACGAGATCGATGAGCTCCCCGAGTCCGACCAGGCCAAGGTCATGGGTGGGAATCTCGGTCAGCTCATGAAGGTCCCCGCCGCCGCTTAGGCGTTCGTGCAACCCGGACTGAGCGCGGACCAGCAGTTCTTCCAGGAGACCACCCGCAAGTTCCTGGATGCCCGGTGCAGTCCGGCCGATCTCCGGGCCCTGGCGGCCGATCCGGCCGGCTACCGCCCCGGGTGGTGGCGCCAGGGAGCCGAACTGGGCTGGACCACCCCCCTGGTGCCGGAGGCGGCCGGAGGGGGGAGCATCAGTGGGGCCGGCCTGGCCGATCTGTCCCTGGCCGCCTTCGAGTTCGGCCGCCATGCCGCCCCCGGGCCTCTTATCCCGGCCAACGTGGCCGCCTTCAGCCTGGGCCGGTCGGCCTCGTCCGGCGGCGGCGCCCTGGCCGCCTGGCTGGAACGGCTCCTGTCCGGGGCCGCCACCGCCTCTTGGCTGCGGGCCGACCCCCCCGGGACAGACCTGGGCGGCGCTTCGCTCACCGCCGGCGCCGGGCCGGGCGGAGGCTTGGTCATCGACGGGCAGGCGCCGGTGGCCGAAGCGGGCGCCGACGCCGACGTGTTCCTGGTGACGGCCCGGGCCGGCTCCGGGATGGTGCACGCCGTCGTGGATGCCTCCGCCGCCGGCCTCCACCGCCGGCGCCTGGAAGGAGTCGACCTGACCCGGCGCTGGGCCCGGGTCGAACTGGACGCGGTGGCGGTGCCGGGCGACCAGGTCCTCCCGGCCCCGGCCGACGCCGGCTTCGAGGCCTCCTCCACCTCCGACGCTTCGGGTGATCTGGCCGAGAGACAGCTCTGCATCGCCTTGTGCCTCCAACAGGCCGAGTCGGTGGGCGCCATGCAGGCCGCCTTCGACATGACCCTGGAGTGGACGGCCAACCGCTACTCCTTCGGCCGGCCCCTGTCGTCCTATCAGGAGATCAAGCACCGCATGGCCGATATGAGGATGTGGCTGGAGGCTTCCTACGCCATCACCGTGGCCGCCATCGACGCTTTAGACGCCGGCCGGCCCGACGCCTCGGAGCTGGCCAGCGCCGCCAAGGCCTACGTCGGCCACTTCGGGCCCGAGCTGGTGCAGGACTGCGTGCAGATCCACGGCGGGATCGGGGTCACCTTCGACCACGACCTGCACCTGTTCCTGCGCCGGGTCACCGCCGGCGTCCCCGCCTACGGCAGCCCGGCCCAGCACCGCCGGCGCCTGGCCGGCATGGTGGCCGAGCGGGTGGCGTCGTGAGCGAGGACGTCGAGTCCTTCCGCCGGCGGGCCCGGGCCTGGATCCGGGCCAACCTCGACCCGGCCCCCCAGGGCGAGGCCGGGATCGGCCGGGCCCGCTCCGATGAGCGCGAACTGGCCCGGGTGGCTCGGGCCCGGGAGATCCAGCGGGCGCTGTTCGATGCCGGCCTGGCCGGCATCTGCTTCCCGGTCGAATACGGCGGCCAGGGCCTGAGCCTGGAGCACCTCGGCGCCTTCAACCAGGAGGTGGCCGGCTACGACTGCGCCGCCGATCTGCAGATCCCGACCTTCACCCCCTGCGCCGCCGTCATCCTGGAGTTCGGGACCGAGGAGCAGAAGCGTGCCCACCTGCCCGCCATCCTGCGGGGCGAGGAGATGTGGATGCAGTTCCTCTCCGAGCCCAGCGGCGGTTCGGACGTGGCCGGGGCGCTGACCACGGCCGTGCGGGACGGGGACGAGTGGGTCCTGAACGGATCGAAGATCTGGACCACCGGAGCCTGGTGGGCCGACTGGGGGCTGTGCCTGGCCCGCACCAACTGGGATGCGCCCAAACACCGCGGCCTGACCGTGTTCATGCTGCGCATCCACCAGCCCGGAGTGGAGGTCCACCGCATCGAGATGCTCAACGGGAACCGGGAGTTCTGCCAGGAGTTCATCACCGATGTCCGCATCCCCGACTCGGACCGGGTGGGCGACATCGATCAGGGCTGGACAGTCGGGACCCGGTGGATGTTCCACGAGCGCACCGCCATGGGCGGCGGCTCGCCCTACGTGGTCCGCCCGGCCGGGTCGGGCAGCGCCGGCCTGGTGGGCAGCGGGGACAGCCTGTGGCCGCTGGTGGTGGCCGAGGGACGCAGCCAGGACCCCACGGCGTTGGACCTGGTGGGCGAGGCCCACACCTTGGCCCTGGTCGGCTCCGCCCTCACGCCCCGGATCGGGGCCTCCATGCGCAGCGGCGCTCTCAACGACCAAGCCTCGGCCCTGGCCCGGCTCTACTCGGGCACCCGGTCGGTGCGCTACGCCACCATCGCTTACGAGCTGTCCGGCCAGTCCGGGCTGGCCTGGGACCCGGAGGCAGGCGACCCGGACCCGGGCGTGGGCTACCTGATGCGCCAGGCCGCCTGCATCGGGGGCGGCACCACCGAGATGGCCCGCAACGTCATCAGCGAGCGGGTCCTCGGTATGCCCAGAGAGACGAGCCACGACCGGGACACACCGTTCCGGGACGTACCCCGGGGGCCGGCCGCCGGCTGAGGGGTCCCGGGGACGGGCTTTCCCGTCAGTCCTCGGCCGGCTCGGTGACGAAGTCGATGAGCCGCTCCACCGCCCCCACCAGGGCCGGCTCGACATCGGCATAGGAGCCGACCTTCCCCAGCAGCCGGCGCCACAGCCGGGCGGGGTCGGGCTCACCCAGAGCTGCGCAGATACCCGCCTTCCACTCCATCCCCTTGGGGATGCGGGGCCAGGCCGGTATGCCCACTACCTGGGGGCGGATGGCCTCCCATGCATCCACGAACGGCGTCCCCGTCACCAGCACGTGGGGATGGCTCACCGACCGGGCCAGCCGATCCTCCTTGGACCCGGGCACCAGGTGGTCCACCAGCACCCCCAGCCGGCGGCCCGGTCCCGGAACGAACTCGGCTATCACGGCGGGGAGATGGTCGATGCCGTCCAGGCGCTCGACCACCACCGCCTCCTGGCGCAGGTCGTCACCCCACACCTTCTCCACCAGTTCGGCGTCGTGCACGCCCTCCACCAGGATCCGGCTGCCGCGGGCGACCCGGGCCCGGGCCGGCGCCGCGCTCAACGATCCTGACGCCGTGCGGGCCGGACCGGACGGCCGGGACCGCACCGGCACCAGCGAGACGGCCCGGCCCTCCACCGCGAATGAGCCCGGGATGAGGGCGAAGGCCCTCTCCGTCCCCGCCGTCGCCCTCAAGTGGACAGCCCCGGCCTCGAAACGCACGACCGTGCCCCGGAAGCCGGAGGCCCGGTGCACCACCGGCGTACCGGGGGCGGCCTCCAGCTCAGGGTAGGCCGCCGCCACCCGGGCCGGGCCGTCCACCGGTCCGGACAGGATCCCGTAGTAGGGGTCGCGCCGGTCGCCCGGGGTGCTCAAGACTCCGCCGGCATCGACCGGCGCCAGTAGACACCGGTCCGGTCGATCTCCTTGAACCAGCCCTCCAGCAGCACGACCTGGTCGATGTAGCGGCGGGCCAGGTCCCGGGCCGGATCGGCCGTCACGGCAGGACCCGGACGGTGCCGCCGTCCACCAGCAGCAGGGCGCCGGTGATCCACGAGGCCCGCTCCGAACACAAAAAGGCGATGGCGGCGGCCACCTCTTCTGGCTCCCCCGTCCGCCCGGCGGCTATGGGCTGGAGCTGCATCATCCGCTCCTCGATCTGCTCGGCGGTGCGGCCCGAGGCCGCCGCCGCCTCGGCGTAGCCGGTGAGGACCCCCTCCGAGCGGGTCAGGCCCGGGAGCACGGCGTTGACCATCACCCCGTCGGCGGCATGGGCCTGGGCCAGGCTGCGGGTGGCGTGGGCCAGGGCCGCCTTGGCCGCCCCGTAGGAACCGAAACGGGGGTCGGGATCCCGGGCCATGGTCGACGCCACGTTGAGGACGCGGCCCCAACCCCGCTGAACCATCCCCGGGATACACGCCGAGGCCAGCGCCATGGGGACGATCACGTTGCGCCGGTACACGTCGGACCACACGGCCGGATCGAAGTTCCTGACGTGGTCGGATCCGGTCGGGCCGCCGCCGGCGTTGTTGACCAGGATGTCGATCCGGCCCCAGCGTTTCCCGGCCTCGGCCACCACCGCCGCGGCCGCTTCCGGTTCGGAGAGGTCGACCCGGAGCCCGGCCACCTGATGGCCGGCACTGGTGAGCTCGGCCACGACCCGGTTCAAATCCTCGGCGCCCCGGGCCGTGAGCAGAACCGAAGCCCCCTCTTCGGCCAGGGCGTTGGCGACGGCCCGGCCGATGCCGCGGCTGGCCCCGGTGACGACGGCCACCTTCTCCCGCAGGCCGAGGTCCACGAGGCCGGAGTGTACGGGGCGGGTAAGGCTCAGCCGGCGCCGGCGGCCCAGTAGCGGTCGCGCAGGAGGCGCTTGTAGAGCTTGCCGTTCTCCTGGCGGGGCAGTTCCGGGTCGAAGTCGAACGAGCGCGGGCACTTGAACCCGGCCAGGTGGGCCCGGCACACCTCGGCCAGTTCCGCCTCCAGATCCGGGCCGGCGTCGGCCCAGTCCACCGGCTGAACGACGGCTTTGACCTCTTCGCCCAGATCAGGATTGGGAACGCCGACCACGGCCACGTCCAGCACCTTGGGGTGGTTGATCAGGAGGTTCTCGATCTCCTGGGGGTAGATGTTCACACCCCCGCTGATGATCATGAACGTCTTGCGGTCGGTCAGGTACAGGTAACCGTCTCCGTCCAGATAGCCCATGTCCCCCACCGAGCCCCAGCCGTGCCGGTCGAAGGTCGACGCCGTCTTCTCCGGGTCGTTGTGGTACTCGAACGGTGTGCTGCCCTCGAAATAGACGGTGCCGATCTGGCCCGGTGCCAACTCGTTCCCGTCATCGTCGACCACGTGGGGTGTTCCGTAGATGGACCGTCCCACCGATCCCGGATGGGCCAGCCAGTCCTCCGGCCCGATGAAGGTGGCCCCCACCCCCTCGGTGGATGAGTAGTACTCGTAAATGCGCGGCCCCCACCACTGCATCATCTGCTGTTTGACCTCGACCGGGCAGGGGGCGGCGGCGTGCACGGCGGCCCGCAGGCTGGACAGGTCGTAGCCCTCCCGGGCGGCCGGGGCCAGCTTGAGCATCCGGACGAACATGGTCGGTACGAACTGGGCATGGGTGACCCGTTGGCGCTCGATGAGAGCCAGCGCCTGTTCCGGATCGAAGCGTTCCATCACCACCACGGTGGAGCCGAGTCGCTGCGCCCCCATGGACCAGGCGATGGGGGCGGCGTGGTACAACGGCGCCGGACACAGATACACCTGCCCCAGCTGCATCTCCAGCATGCGCAGGAACCCGGTCGCCCCCACGATGCCCTGACCCATCGGGGGGAAGGTGAGGGCCCGGCGGATGCCCTTGGGTCGGCCGGTGGTGCCGGAGGAGTAGAGCATGAAGTCGCCTTCGCACTCGTCCTCCAGAGGGGCGTCACGGACCTCCCCGATTAGTTCGTCCAGCCCCCGCCAGCCCGGGGCCGAACCGTCCACCAGCACCTTCAGGGTCCCGGCCGGATCAACGGCGCCGGCGGCGGCGGCTTCGGCGGTGGCCAGGTTGAGTCGGGATGACACCAGCACCTTGGCCCCCGAGTCGGAGACGATGTAGGCCACCTCCTCCGGGGTGAGGTGCCAGTTGACGGCGGTGTAGTACAGCCCGCTGCGCTGAGCTGCCCACGCCACCTCCAGGAAGCGCAGATGGTTCTCCAGCAGGATGCCGACCGTGTCGCCCCGGGACACCCCGGCCCGCCGCCAGGCCACGGCCAGGGCCCGGGACCGCTCCTCCAGCTCACGGAAGGTCAACGACTCCCCGCTGTCCCCCATCACCACCGCCAGGCGGTCCGGGGCTTGGCTGGCGATCTCGGCTGGGTGCACGTTCCTGCCTCGGGTCCGGGGTCGGGCCGGGACAGTACGGGCGGGCCCGGGCCGCGGTCTAGCCGGCCCGGACCACTCCGAGCCCGACCGGCCTACCGTGTCGGCGTGGACCAAGCCCCTGCCTCGGACAGCCAGACCGCCCGCCCCCGGATCCCATACGACGAGTTCTCCATGTTCCACGAGAACGCCGCCGAGTTCGGACTGGAGTGGAACGGGCCCCCCGAGGTGCGGCGCCAGAGCGTGGGCCTCGGGGACGGGCGCCAGCTGAGCTCGCTGGTATGGGGCCCGGATGAACCCGAGATCGTCTTCCTGCACGGAGGGGCCCAGAACGCCCACACCTGGGACACGGTGCTCCTGGCCCTGGGCCGCCCCGCCCTGTGCATCGACCTGCCCGGTCACGGCCACTCCGACGGCGGCCGGGCCGGCGCCCTCGGACTGGACGACAACGCCGCCGACGTGGCCGCCGTCATCGGAGCCCTCGCCCCCCGGGCCCGGGCCGTGGTCGGCATGTCCCTGGGCGGACTGACCAGCCTGGCCCTGGCCGGCGGTCATCCCGAACTGGTCCGGGCCCTGATCCTGGTGGACATCACGCCCGGGTTCAGCCGGGAGCGGTCCCGGGCCATCACCGATTTCGTCAACGGACCGGAGACCTTCCCCGACTTCGACGCCATCCTGGCCCGCACCGTCCAGTTCAACCCCACCCGCACCGAGTCATCCCTGCGGCGCGGCATCCTGCACAACGCCCAGCAGCTCGACGACGGCAGCTGGGTCTGGCGCCACGCCCGGCACCGTCAATCGGACGTAGCCGCCCCGCCCGTCGACATGGCTGAGCGGGCGGCCAAGCTGTGGGAGGTCGTCTCCGGCCTCGCCGTACCGCTGATGTTGGTCCGCGGCATGAGGCCCCAATCGGTAGTGGGCGATGAGGACGAAGCCGAACTGCGCCGGCGCAACCCCGGGGCCCGGGTCGAACACGTCGCCGAGGCCGGCCACAGCGTCCAGGGCGATGACCCCGTCACCCTGGCCCGCCTCATCAACGACTTCGTCAGTTCTCGGTGATGATGATGGCCCGCTCCGGACAGTTCTGGGCTCCCAGCTCAGCCTGGGCCCGGAGGCCCTCGGGCACGTCTTCGGAAATTACCGACCCCTGGCCCCGGTCATCGCAGTCGAAGACACCCGGCGCCAGGGTGTAGCAGCGCCCGTGCCCCGCACACAGATCCTCATCGATGCGTACCTTCACGGCCGGGGAGCATAGGCAGCCGAATCGAGGTGTCTGCCTATCATCCGCCGATGCCGGCCTCTCCTCACCCCGAGGTCGTGCCAGCGGCGCAGCTTCTCGAGCTGCTCTTCGACCTCGAGTGGCGTGAGGCCCCCCTGACCGACGGCGCCAACCCGGCCGTAGTGGTCGACATCTCCGGTACCGCTGACCTGAACCGGCTGACCGGAACCGCCACCGCCACCGCCACCGCCACCGCCACCGCCACCGCCACCGCCACCGGCCGCGTTCTCATCGGCGTGGCTGACACTCCGCCCGGCCGCCCCGCTCCTGCCGTTCTGGATGTCGCCTTGTGCTCGGGCAGCGCTTTGCCCGGATGGGTGTCGGTCCCGGATCCGGCCGCGGCGGCCCAGGCCCTGGTGGACGCCTGCGAAGCGACTCCCCTCGCCTCCACCGTCCTCACCCACGTGGCCCGTTTGAACGAGGGGCGGCCCCTCACCGACGGGGTCGCCATCGAATCGGCCGCCTACTCCATGCTCTTGGCCGGCGTCGAGTTCCGAGCCTGGCGATCCGCCCATCCGCCGACCCCGCCCCGTCCTTCCCCCGGCCCCGTCCAGGTGGATTGGAACAAGGACGGGGACAGGGTCACCGTCACTTTGAGCCGGCCCCAAGTCCGCAACGCCTACGACCCGGCCATGCGCGACGCCCTGGTCGATGCACTCCGGGCTGCGGCCGCCCACCCCGGCCTCTCCTCGGTCGTCCTGGCCGGGGCCGGCCCCGACTTCTGCAGCGGCGGGGACCTCAGCTGGTTCGGAGCCGCCGAGGACCCGGTCATGGCCCACGCCATACGCGCCGCCCGCAGCCCCGGTCCCCTTCTGGCCAGTCTGCCCGTCACCGCCCGCCTGCACGGTGCCTGTATCGGCGCCGGCATCGAGTTACCCGCCTTCTGCCCCCGGGTGGAAGCCGCCGCCGATGCCTGGTTCCGGCTCCCGGAGGTCGGCATGGGCCTCATCCCCGGTGCGGGCGGGACGGCCAGCATCCTGGCCCGGGTCGGACGGCACCGGCTGGTGTGGCTGGCCCTCAGCGGCCGGCCCCTGAATGCGGCTCAAGCCCTCGACTGGGGCCTAATCGACGCCCTCACCTGACCTGAGCGCCCCTCGGAGCGCGCCGGGACCACGGTCGGTCACGATGGGCCACAGCTCACCACCCAGGGTGGCGCGGAATGAGGGATGCAACTTGAACGGACACCCTCTGATTTTGAACTTTGTCGACTGGTGGCGAATTTTCGTTCACCACTAGAAGACAAAAGGCGCGATCCGCAGGTGTCCGTTCAAGTTGCATGCCCCATCCGGCGGCGCCCTGGGTGGCCGTGGGCCCGCTAGTTGTGGGGCACCTGGTTGAAGGGGACGTCCCGGTCGAAGCTGGGCTCCCGGGGCAGGCCCAGAGCCACCTCGCCGACGTTGTTGCGCTGGATTTCGTCGCTGCCACCGGCAATGGAAGCGGAGCGGCTGGTGAGGTAGTCGCGGGCCCATTCGCCGTGGTGATCTCCGGCCGGCCAGGCCAGGGCGGCGGCACCGGCCAGGTCCAGGCCCAGCTCGGCCCGGCGCTGCCAGACGATGTCGGCGCCCAGCTTGAGAATGCCGCTCAGGCCAGGGCTGAGGCGGCCGCTCTCGATGCCCTTGGAGACCCGGACCGACATGAGGTCGTGGGTGCGGGCCAGGGCGTGCAGGGCGGCCACCCGGCGCTGGACGCCGGGGTCACCGGCCAGACCGCGGGAGGCGGCCAGGGATACGAGCTCGGCCACGCCGGTGGGCCGGCGGGTACCTCCCCCGCCGCTGCGGCCGACCCAGGCGTGTTCGATCTCGAGCATGCCCCGGGTGACCCGCCAGCCCTCGTTCTCCTCCCCGAGGACGCGCTCGGCGGGGACGGCCACGTCGGTGAGGAACTCCTCGCAGAACTCGGCCCCGCCGTTGATCTGGCGGATGGGGCGGATCTCCACCCCGGGAGAGTGCATGTCGACGATGAACATGGTGATGCCGCGGTGCTTGGGTACGTCCCACCGGGTCCGGGCCGGGCAGAGGGCGAAGTCGGCATGGGCCGCTCCCGTGCTCCAGGTCTTCTGGCCGTTCAGGATGTAGCTCGGGCCGTCGCGGTCAGCCCGCGTCAGCAACCCGGCCAGGTCCGAACCGCCGCTGGGTTCGGACAACAGCTGTAGCCAGATTTCCCGGCCGTCCAGGATGGGGGGGATATGCCTGAGCTTCTGTTCGTGGGAACCGAAGGCCACGATGGTCGGACCCAGAATGTGCTGGGACACCGCGAATATCTGGGTCGGGACGTCGTAGCCGGCCGACTCCTCCTGCCACAACGCCTCGTGATCGAGGCTGAGGCCCTGACCTCCGTACTCCACCGGGTAGGTGATGCCGGCCCAGCCGGCGGCGTGGAGAACAAGCTGCTGGGTGCGGGCCTCGGCCAGCTGAGACTCAGTGGGCCGGCTCCGATCCGGAACGATGACTGTTCCGTCCGGGCGACGCGGCAACGGTTCGATGTTGGCGGCCAGCCATTCCCGGGCCCGGCGCCGGTAGTCAGCGAGCGGCGCGCTGTCCTGGGTGGCGGTGCTCACGCCGGCGCCGGGAAGCCGACCAGGCCGGCCAGACGGGAGCGATGGAAGTCGGTGCTGCCGTAGAGGTAGCCATTGGCCTCCACCCGCCGGAGGAAGAGATGCACGTCGTGTTCCCACGTGTAGCCGATGCCGCCGTGTACCTGCACAGCGCTGCGCACGAGCAGCGGGCCGTGCTCACCGATGACGGATTTGGCCACGCTGGCGGCTTCAGCGGCTTCAGCGGCTTCAGCGGACTTCGTCGACGCCCCGGCACCGAGGGTGCCATTCTCACCGCGGCTGTCGTCCCATGCGACCACGGCTGCTTCCACCGCCGCCTTGGACCATTCCAACCACAACACCATGTCGGCCAGCCGGTGCTTGATGGCCTGGAAGGAGCCGATGGGACGGCCGAAGGCGCGGCGGGCCTTGGCGTAGTCCAGGGTCATTTCGAAGCAGCGCTCCATGGCTCCCACCGTCTCGGCGCACTGCAGGATGCACGCCAGAACGAGCAAGGACTCGAGCCCGGTCTCGCCCTGGCCCAGCCGGCTGCCGGCCGGTAGGTCAACGGCAGCCAGTTCGACGGCGGAGAGTGAGCGGGTGAGATCGAAGGTGTCCATCCGCCGGCAGGTGACGCCGGCCGTGCCGGCCGGCACCAGGAACAGGCCGCCGGGGCCACCGGGGAGGGAGGCGGACACGACCAGGAGGTCCACGGCCGAGCCGTAGGGGACCAGCTGGACAGTCCCGGAGAGGCGCCAGCCGCCCCCGGTCCTGGGCTGGGCCGAGACGCCGGCGCCGGACACGTCACCGGGCGCGGGCCAGCCGTCGCCACCCGTGGACCAGGCCAGGGCGGCCGTGGCCCGGCCGGATATGAGGTCGGGGAGATAGGCGGCCTTGTGCTCATCGCCACCGAGGCCGGAGATGGCGGCGGCGGCCACATTCGACTCCAGGACCGGCCCGGGGAAGAGGGTCCGGCCCGTCTCCTCGGCCACTATGGCCACGTCGGCGGCGGCCCGCCCGGAGACGCTCCCGCCCCCGAAGGCCTCCGGCGCCATCGGTGCGAGCCAGCCCAGGTCGGCAGCCCGTCGGTAGACGTCGGGTTCGAATCCGGTCGGATGATCGATGAGCCGGCGGGCGTAGCCGACCGGCGCCTCGGATTCCAGGAACCGGCGGGCCGTCTCCTGGAAGAAGGACTGGTCCTCGGTCAGGTCGAGGCGCACGGGCGGGGATGGTAGCGACGCTGGCTAGCTTCCTGGTCACAGAGAGGACCGGTGATGGGTTACCTGACAGTCGAACGGGACGGCGGGGTGGTGACGGTCCAGCTGGACCGTCCTCCGGTCAACGCCCTCGACACCGCCACTTACATCGAGGTACGCGACACCTTCGAGGCCTTCCGCCACGACCGTGAGGTCAGGGTGGTCATCTTCACCGCCGCCGGGGAGCGGGCCTTCATAGCCGGCGCCGATCTCAAGGAATACGCCCAGCCGCCGGCCGACCCGGGCCCGGCCGAGCTGGTCGACCCCGGCCTACTCCCCCGCCAGGCCATGTGGGCCATCTACGACTGCGCCGTTCCCGTCATCGGCGCCATAAACGGCCCGGCCCTGGGGGGCGGTCTGGCCTGGGCGGCGTGCTGTGACGTACTGGTGGCGGCGGAGGGGGCGACCTTCGCCGCTCCGGAAATCAACGTCGGGCTGCTGGGGGCCAGTTCCCACCTGGTGCGGATGGTGGGGCCGTATCTGGCCCGGGAGATGTTCTTCAGCGGGCGGTCGATCACGGCCGAGGAGCTCCACGCCCGGGGCGTCATCAGCCGGGTGGTCCCCAGGGACGAGCTGATGGACGCGGCCCGGCAGATCGCGGCCGGGATGGCGGACAAGAGCCCGCTGGCCCTGCGCCTGGCCAAGGAGTCGATGAACCGGGTCGACGGCCTTCCCCTCCAGGAGGGCTACCGCCTGGAACAGGAGTACACCAACCGATTGCAGAATCTGGAGGACGCCAAGGAGGCGCGGGACGCCTTCTTCGAGAAGCGCCCGCCCCACTGGCGGATGCGCTAGCCGCCGGGCCCGGCCCGAGAGGCTATTTCTTGACCGGGTCGGGAGCCCGGACCAGATCCTTGACGGCCGGCACCACCGGCGGGGCGTTGCGCCAGTCCATCCCGTCCTCGGGCAGAGCCACCGGATACTTGTTCTCGTGGATCTCGGCCCAGTGGGCGTGGTTGAGCTGGTGCAGGGTGAAGCAAGCCTGCAGCCCGTTGTAGAAGCCCATGTTGTCCACCGTCTGGTTCACCGACTCCTTGATGAGCAGGGCGGCCATGGTGGGCAGCTCGGCTATGCGCCGGGCGAACTCCAGGGTGCGCTCGGCCAGTTCGTCCACACCGAAGACCTTGGACACCATGCCCAGGGCGTGGGCCTCGTGCACGTCGAGCGAGTCCCCGGTGAGCATGAGCTCCTTGGTCTTGCGGGGGCCGAACTCCCACGGGTGGGCGAAGTACTCGACTCCGCACATCCCCAGCCGGGTCCCGACCACATCCGCGAAGCGCACGTTGTCGGCGGCCACGATCAGGTCACAGGCCCACATCAGCATCAGGCCGGCGGCATAGACGGTGCCCTGCACCTGGGCGATGGTGATCTTGCGCAGGTTCCGCCAGCGGCGGGTGTTCTCGTAGAAGTAGTGCCACTCCTGGAGCATGCGCCCCTCGGCCCCCTTGCGGGTGCCGCCGTTGATCTGGAAGCTGGGATGCTGGTCCGGTCCCGCTTCTCGCTCGGCCAGCGACTCCTTGGAGCCCATGTCGTGCCCGGAGGAGAAGAGGGGCCCGACGCCGCCGAGTATGACGACGCGGACTTCATCGTCGGCTTCGGCTTGGAGGAAGGCGTCGTGCAACTCCACCAGGAGGCCCCGGTTCTGGGCGTTGCGGGCGTCGGGACGGTTGAGCATGATCCGGGCGATGCGCCCGTCCTCCACCGTCTCGTAGCTGACGTACTTGTTTTCCCCCACGACCTACCTCCTGTGACGAGCCCGGGCATCTTATGGGGGCCGGGCCGGAGCCCGGCCAGACGGGGCCGCCGCCCCGGGCCAGCGGGACCTACTGCTCGGACAGGATGGCCTCCAGCTCGGCCAGGGGGTCACGGTGGACCGGTCCGGTGGCGGACACCACCGCCTCCAGGATCTTCCCGTTGAAGGGGAACGGCGCCCGGTAGCCGGGCCCGATGGCCGGGCCCCACTCGTAGCCGCAGGTGAGGCCGACTCCGACCCCATTGAACTTGGACGGCGTGAAGACGGGGATCTCGGCGCCGGCCAGCGACGCTCCGTCCCACCAGAGCTCGGCCCGGCCTCCCGGCCCGCCCGGATCCTTGTCGAAGACCATCTCGGCCGTGTGCCGCCCGGCCGTCCCCGCCGGGAGGCCGGCCTCGACCACGTAGTGCTCCTTGCCGTAGAGGTTGTGCACGTAGCGCAGACGGCCGTCGAGAAGGTGGAACGACCAGCCCCCGAGGCTCAGGCCCTGGGCCAACAGAGCCCCCTCCGGGATCAGGCCGGCCTCCAACTCCAGGACGACCCGGAGGCGGTGGGACCGGTTGCGGACGCTGACGGCCATCTGCTCGGGCACCTGGGCTCCACCCGGGAAATAGCGGGCCTCGTCCAGTTGGCCCCGCCGGTCCGGGCGGGGATGGACCAGCGCCCACAGCACCCGGTTATCGAGGGGGAGGACCTGGTTGGCCTCGGCTTCGGACCACCACAGCTCGACCATCTGACGGACCCGTTCCGGCTCGGATTCGGCCAGGTCCCGGGTCTCGGAGAGGTCCTCGGCCACGTGGTACAGCTCCCAGCGGTCGTCGTCGAAGGAGGCGTTGGGGTCCAGGCCATCCCCGTAGATGGGACCGACGGGATGGAAGGTGACCGCTTTCCAGCCGTCGTGGTAGATGGCCCGGGACCCGAACATCTCGAAGTACTGGGTCAGATGGCGGCCCGGCTCGGCCTCGGCCCCGGGCCGGAGCAGGTAGGCGAAGCTGGTCCCGTCCAGGTGGGTCTGGGGAACGTGGTCGAGGACCTCGGGCGGGGACAGCCCGATCAACTCGAGCACGGTGGGCACCACGTCGATGGCGTGGGCGTACTGGTGGCGAATGGCCCCGGCGACTCCGCCGGCCCCACCGCCGGACAGGCGGGCCGGCCAGCTGATGATGCAGGGATCGGCCACCCCGCCCTCGTGCACCTCCCGCTTCCAGCGTTTGAAGGGGGTGTTACCGGCCATGGTCCAGCCCCACGGATAGTTGTTGTGGGTGTCGGGACCGCCGATGTCGGCCAGGCGGGAGACCATCTCGTCCCGGCTGGGGAAGTCGAGGTTCTGCATGCGGATGTCGTTGATCGATCCCTCGGCGCCCCCCTCGGCGCTGGCCCCGTTGTCCGACACCAGGATGACCACGGTGTCATCCCATTCGCCCAGGTCATCGAGGAAGGACAGCAGCCGGCCGATCTGGTCATCGGTGTGGGACAGGAATCCGGCGAAGCACTCCATGAACCGCGCTGCCAGCCGGCGTCCATCCGGATCCAGGTCGTCCCAGGCGCTGACCCAGGCCGGCCGGGGCGACAGGGCCGTACCGGCCGGAATGATGCCCGAGGCCAGCTGACGGCGGTGGATGGAATCGCGCATGACGTCCCAGCCGGCGTCGAAGGCGCCGGCGTAGCGCTCGATCCACTGGGCCGGGGCCTGATGAGGTGAGTGACAGGCGCCGGTGGCGAAGTACAGGAAGAAGGGCCGGTCTTGATCCACCGCCCGCAGGTCGGAAACGAAGGTCACAACCCGGTCGACCAGATCCTCGGTCAGGTGGTAACCGTCCTCCAGTTCCTTGGGCGGCCGCACGGAATGGTTGTCGTGGTAGAGGGCGGGGACGAATTGATGCGTCTCACCCCCGTGGAAGCCGTACCACCGGTCGAAGCCGCGCCCGAGAGGCCAGCTGGCGCGGGAGGCCGCCATGTTGGTCTCGTCGTCGGGGGTGAGATGCCATTTGCCGACGGCGTAGGTGGCATAACCGACCTCACGCAGCATCTCCGACAGGTAGCCGTTCTCCCGGGGTGGCTTGCCCCAGTAGCCGGGAAAGCCGACGGCCAGGTCGGCCACCCTGCCCATCCCGTTGCGGTGGTGGTTGCGCCCGGTGAGCAGGCAGGCGCGGGTGGGCGAGCACAGAGCGGTGGTGTGGAAGTTGGCCAGGCGCACGCCGCCTGCAGCCAGGCCGTCGATGTGGGGGGTGGCGATGTCGGAGCCGTAGCAACCCAGCTGGGCGAAGCCGACGTCGTCCAGCACGATCATGACCACGTTGGGGGCGCCGGCCGGGGCCTGAGGCTCGGGTGGCCACCACGGCTCGGAGTCGCGCCAGTCCCGGCCGATCCGCCCCCCGAACCCCGGGCTAGGCACCGGCCGCTCCGGTCCGGGCCGCCGGGGAGCGGATGAGCATGTGTTCGACCGATAACCCCGGATGACGCAGAAGCGACGCCACCGTGTCGGCCAGCAGCCCGGCCACCTGGTCGGTGTCGGTCATACGGTCCCAGGCGAAGCCGGCCCGGTTCCAGTGGGGGCTGGCGTCGTCCAAATCCTCCGATTGGAAGTCCCGCCCGAAGTCGGTGGGGAAGGTCGGCCCGAGGGCGAAGGTGCAGAAGCGGAACTGAGGAGCCTCCACCCGCCAGCCGGCCCACACCGTCTCCAGGGCCGCCTTGCTGGCGGCGTAGGCGCCCAGGGCGTACGGCGGACAGCCGGCTGAGTCCGAGGACACCGCCCCCACCACCGCTCCCGGGGCCAGGACGGGTAGTAAGGCGGTGACCACGTGGTTGGCTCCGATCAGGTTGGTGTCCAGCACGCCCGACCAATCCCCCGCCGACAGCCCGGCCAGGGTGGACAGGGCGCCGGCCCCGGCGCAGTTGATCACGGCCTCGGCCGCCCCCAGCACCGACCCCACCGATTCGGCCAGGGCCCGGCAGTCAGCCGGGTCGGCCACGTCCACCGCCACCGCCGCCGCCACACCCGAGCCCCGCAGTTCCTCCACCCGCTCCGGGCGACGCCCGGCCGCCACCACTTGGGCCCCGAGGGCGACCGCCCGTCCGGCCAGGGCCCGGCCGATGCCGCTGGTGGCGCCCACCACCACCAGCCGCCTTCCTTCCAACCCGCCCTCAGCCGACAAGGATCGGCACCTTCGAGTGTCCCCTCACCGTGCTGGTATGCAGCCGGACGGTGCGGTCCCGGTCGACGCTCCAGGCCGGAAACCGGGCCAGGGTCTCCTCCAGCGCCACCCGCCCCTCCAAACGGGCCAGGGCGGCCCCCAAACAGAAGTGGATCCCGACCCCGAAGGAGAGGTGCTGGTCCGCCGGCCGGCCGACATCGAAGCGATCCGGCTCCGGATAGCGCCGCTCGTCCCGCCCGGCCGACCCGGTCAGCATGATCACCTTGGACCCGGCCGGGATGGTCACGCCGTGCAGGGTCACAGCCCGGGCCGTCCACCGCCCCTGCACCGGCGAAGGCGCCTCGAACCGCAACAGTTCCTCCACCGCCCCCGGGATCAGTGAGGGCTGCTCCACCAGCCGGCGGCGCTGGTCGGGGAAGTCATCCAGCACCACCGCCGCCCAACCCAGCAGCTTGCCCACTGTCTCGGTGCCGGCCGAGACCAGCAGGTTGGCGAAACCGGTGGCCTCCTCCAGGCTCAGCTCCTCCACCAGGGCGCTGAGCAGGTCATCCCGGGGTCGGGTCAGCCGCTCCCGGAGCTGGCCGGCCAGGTAGTCGTGCAGGCCGATGGAGGCGCCGAAGGAGACGTCGTTGACCATGCCCACGCCCGGTTCGATGTGGAACATCCGGTCGATCAGGGCCAGCACCTCGGGCCGGTCGCTCCCGGGGACCCCGAGCAAAGCCGAGATGACCCGGGACGGCAGCTGGGCCCCGAAGTCGGCCACGTAGTCGAAGCCGCCCGAACCGATCTGGGCATCGAGCAACTCGGTGCAGATGGAGCGGACCCGCTCCTCCAACTCGGCCGTCCGGCGGGGGGTGAAGGCCCGGGAGACCAGGGCCCGCAGCGGGCCGTGGTCGGGCGGGTCCGTGAAGATGATCAGGCCGGGGCGGCGCAGCTCGGGCCCCATTATCTCCAGCACGGTGCCGTGACCGGAGAGGAAGGTGTGCGGGTCCCGGGAGGCGGCAGCCACGTCCTCGTACCGGCTCAGGGCCCAGAAGTCGAACCGCTCGTTGCGGTACACCGGCATCTCATCCCGCAACCGCTTCCACACCGAATAAGGAGACCGGTCGAGCTCGACGTCGAAGGGGTCCCAGTAGAGATCGGCCGGGGCGTCGAGGGCCACGGGCCTCACCATAGGCCGAGTTGATTTCCGGGCCGGCGGCGGTGGATCCTGTCGACGGACGAGAGAGGACGGGGTCCTGAGCGAGCAAGAGGTGGGATCAGGCGGGGCGGAGCCGGGCCGGGCGGCCGGGCCGGCGGCAGCCGCCTTCGGGCACATCGGCCTGTGCGTCCGCGACCTGGACCGCTCCCGGCGCTTCTACATCGACGCCCTGGGCTTCGAGTCGCTCCATGCCATCGACGTCCCCGACTCCCCCGCCGACCGTCTCCTGCGCCTGGAGGCCCCGCTGGGCCTGAGAGCGGAGTACCTGGGCAAGGACGGCTTGGTGCTGGAGCTCATGCACTTCGACCGGGACGAGAACCCCTCGGCCACCGAGCGGGTGATGAACGAGCCCGGCCTCACCCACCTGTCCTTCAGCGTCGATGACGTCTCCGCCGCCGCCGCCCGGGTTGAGGCGCTGGGGGGAGAGATTTTGCCGGACACCGACGTGGGCGGCGGCGTGTTCCTGCGCGACCCCGACGGCCAGCTCATCGAGCTCTACCCAACCGGTTACCGCCGCTTCCTCTACGGAGGGCACTGAGAGCTGGTCAGGCCACTCCCGGCGGCAGGGGATGGCGGAAGAGGGCGGCGGCGTTGGCGTAGGTCACCTTGGCCATGACCTCCGGACCGAGGTGGCCGAAGTTGGACTCGGCGGCGGCCTGGGTGGCCGGCCAGGTGGAATCAGCGTGGGGGTAGTCGCACTCCACCATGATGTGGTCCGGTCCCATCAGATCGATCACGGCGTTGACACTGCTGGGGTCATCGATGGTGCAGAACCAGAAGTTGCGGGCCAGGATCTCACTGGGCCGTAGATCGCCCTGCCAGCGCCGCGACTCCTGGCCGGAGGCGGAGTGGTCCAGCACGTAGTCGGCCCGGTCGGCCAGCATGGCCACCCAGCCGATCCCGCCTTCGGACATGGCGATCTTGAGGCCGGGGTGGCGCTGGCTGACGCCCGACCACAGCCAGTCGGCGGCGGCCACCAGGGAACTGGCCGGGAACCGGGTCGGGAACAGTTCGAAGGGCGGATCGGGGGACGGTATGGGCGCCCAGCCCGAAGAGCCGGTGTGCAGGCACACCACCGTCTCGGTCTCCTCGCACGCCGTCCAGAACGGTTCCCACTGGCGCGAGTGCACGGACGGAAGCCCGAGCTTGGCCGGGATCTCGGCGAAGCTCACCGCCTTGAAGCCCAGCTCCGCGTTGCTCCTCACCTCGGCGGCGGCTATCTCCGGATCGAGCAGCCAGGTCAGCTGGGTGGGGATGATGCGATCCGGATAGGTCCCGGCCCAGTACTCGATGTGCCAGCGGTTCCAGGCCCGCATGCAGGCCAGACCCAGCTCCGGATCCTTGCTTCGGGCGAACACCGCCCCGCAGAAGCCGGCGATCAATGACGGGAAGCACACCGACGCCCACAACCCGCCGGCATCCATGTCCTTGATGCGCTCATCGATGTCGTAGCAGCCGGGCCGCATCTCCTCGAAGCGGGCCGGCTCCATGCTCCACTCCTCCTTGGGCCGGCCGATGACGGCGTTGAGGCCGACGTTGGCGTAGAAGTTGTCCTCGTACTCCCAGGCCTGTTTGCCCTCGCCCAGTTCCACGACGCGCGGCGCCCGTTCGACCAGGTCAGCCGGCATCCGGCCCTCGAACAGATCGGGCGGTTCGATCAGGTGGTCGTCGACGGAGATGATCATCGGAGGGCCGCCGCTCATGGCGGCATCCTACGCTGACGCCCGTGTCAGACACGGTGGCGGAACTGGTCCTGGCCCGGGCCGGCGATGACGGCCCCGGGCTGCTGTTCGAGGGACGCGGCTGGAAGTGGTCAGAGGTGGTGGCCGAGTCCCGGCGCCGGGCCGCCGCGCTCATTGGCCTGCGCTGGGACGGCCCGTTCCATATCGGGGTCCTGCTGGAGAACGTGCCGGAGTACGTCTTCGTCCTCTTCGGCGCTGCCCTCGCCGGGGCCACGGTGGTGGGCATCAACCCCACCCGTCGCGGTGAGGAACTGGCCCGCGACATCCGCCACACCGACTGTCAGATGGTCCTCACCGATCCGTCCGGGCTGGCCCTGCTGAGCGACCTGGACCTCAGGCTCGACGCCGGACGGATCATCGAGGTGGAATCGACCGCCTGGGCCGGTCTGGTCGCAGAGGTGCCGGCCGGAGCCGGGCCGGCTGAGGGGCAGACGCCGGAGCCGGAGGACCTCTATCTGCTGCTGTTCACCTCCGGTTCGACCGGAGCGCCCAAGGCGGTGCGGATGACCCAGGGCCGGGCCGCCCGCACGGCGGCGGACTCGGCGGTGGCCTTCGGGCCCGGGGACGTCCTGTACTGCGCCATGCCGCTGTTCCACGGCAACGCCCTGCTGGCCAACCTGCTGGCCGGCCTGGTGTCGGGAGCGACGGTGGCGCTACGGAGGCGATTTTCCGCTTCCGCTTTCGGGCCTGACATCCGGGCCACCGGGGCCACCTTCTTCAACTACGTGGGCCGGGCGCTCTCCTACGTCCTGGCCGTGCCTGAGGCGGCCGAGGACGCCGACAACCGTCTCAAGTGGGCCCTGGGTTCGGAAGCCTCGCTGCGGGACCGCCACGAGTTCACCCGCCGCTTCGGCTGTCCCATCTTCGAGGGGTACGGGTCCAGTGAGAACGCCGTGGTCATCTCCCCCGCCGGCGGCATGCCGGCCGGAGCGCTGGGCCAGCCCCGCCCGGGCAGTGACGTGATCGTGGCCAACCGGGACACGGGCCAGGAATGCCCGCCGGCGATGTTCGGCCCCGACGGCCGGCTGGTCAATCCGGAGGAGGCCATCGGGGAGATAGTCGGGCGGAACACGGCTGGGCGCTTCGAGGGCTACTACAAAAACCCGGAGGCGGAGGCGGAGCGGCTGCGTTCGGGCTGGTACTGGACCGGCGACCTCGGCTACCGGGACGCGGACGGCTGGTTCTGGTTTGCCGGGCGGACGGCGGACTGGCTGCGGGTGGACGGGGAGAATTTCTCCGTCGGGCCGGTGGAGCGGATCCTGGAGCGGTGGGAGGCGGCCCGAGGCGTGGCCGTCTTCGGGGTGCCCGACCCCGTGACCGGGGACCAGGTCATGGCCGCCGTCGAGCTGCAGGACCCCGGGGGCTTCGACGTGGATGCGCTGGCCGGCTTCCTGGACGCACAGCCCGACCTGGGCACCAAGTGGGCGCCCCGCTTCGTCCGGGTGCTGCCCCGGCTCCCGCTGACGGCCACGGGCAAGGTGGACAAGGTGCAACTGCGCCGCTGGGGCTGGGCCGGCCCCGCCCCCGTCTGGTGGCGACCACCCGGTGCGGCCGCCTACCGGCCCATGACCGAACCGGACCGGGCCGAGCTGGCCGCCCGGTTCCGGGACAACCACCGGGACCAGCTCCTGGCCTTCTAGCGGCGCCGGCCCCCGAACAGCCCGACGTGGAGGATGCCGGCCAGGGCATCCACCAGCGCCTCCCGGTCGGCCGCCACCAGCCCCACCACCGAGTAGAAGCTGGCCCGCTCCACCATGGACACCATGGCCAGGGCGGCCACCTCCGGATCCCCGACCGGGGCCGGCTCGATCTCCCTCACCCGGCGCACCAACTGGTGGATGAACCGGCGCAACACCAACGCCCCCTCCCGGGCCAGCTCGGCGCTCTGGCTGTTGGACTCGGTCCAGGCCCGGATGACCGGGTGGTAGTGCCGGTACAGGTCGTAGAAGCGACCCAGCCACTCCCGCAGCTCCTCATAACCCTGTCGTTTGGAGGTGATGGCGGGTAGATCATCGGCCAGCTGGCGCATCTCCTCGGTCACGTCGGCCACCAGGGCCCGGAAGAGGTCCTCCTTGCTGGAGAAGTACAGGTAGAAGGTTCCGTGCGAGGTGTCGGCCAGCTTGACGATGTCATCGACCCGGGCGGCGTGGTAGCCGCGCTGGTCGAACACGGTGATGGCCGCCTCCACCAACCGGGACAGGGTCCGGCGTCCCTGAGGTCGCAGCTGCCGGGCCTGGGCCGGCTCCCCACCTCCGGTGGAGGGAGCCTCGGACAAGGCGCTCAGGACCGGTCGGCGAAGATCTTCTCGGCCATGGCCGAGAGTCCCCTCTTATCGGCCTTCTGGCTGGTGAGCCAGGGCACGTCGGCGTCGGTGATGACCGCTATCCGCCTGGGCACCTTGTAGGACGACAGCCTCTCCCGCAGTTCGGCCCGCAGATCCTCCTCGCTGAGGTCACCGGCCGCCTCGGGCACCGGCACCACCAGGGCCACCACGTCCTGCTCCCGATCGGGATGGGGCACCCCCATGACGAAGGCCAGCTTCACGCCCGGGCAGCCGAGCAGGGCCGTCTCCACCTCTATGGGGGCCACGTTGGAGCCGGCCGTCTTGATCAGGTCTCCCTGCCGGCCGGTGAAGAAGAACCAGCCATCCCGGAAGTAACCGCGGTCCCCGGTGTGATACCAGCCGTCGGCGTCGAAGACGGCCGAGCGCTCCTGCTTGTACAGGCCCAGCATAAGGTTGTAGCCCCGGACCAGCACCTCACCCTCGACCCCCTCGGGCAGCACCTCCCCGGTCTCGGGGTCGATGATGCGGTGTTCCGTGCCCGGCACCTCATGGCCGAACGACCCCCGGTACTCGGGGGGCGAGCCGGTCTCCTCCCCCGGCCGCCAGAAGGTGTGCGGCCCGCACGTCTCGGACATGCCCAGCGAACTCACGGCCAGGCTGGGATCGGCAGGCCGGCGGTCGGCGGGCATGGCTTCGTAGAACGAGCCCGACCGCAGAGACGACAGGTCGGTGGCGGGGAAGTCGGGGTGCTCCCGGAGGGTCTTGGACACGGCCGGCCAAGCCGACACCACCGTGGCCCGCTCCCGGGCCATGAGGGCGAGGGCCTGTCCCCCGTCCAGCACCTCCTGGGTGATGAAGGCGCCTCCCACGGCCAGGGCCCGCAACAGGGTGAAGGCGAAGCCGCCCACCCAGCACAGCGGCATGGGCGTCCACAGCCGGGAGGAGGAGTCGATGCCGGAGAGGGCGGCCAGGTTGGTGGCCTGGCGGATAAGGGCCCCGTGGCTGTGCACGACCCCCTTGGGCTCCCCGGTGGAACCGGACGTGTAGGTGACCAGCATCACCTCGCCCGGGGTGACGTCATCGCCCATGGCGTCGACGACATCTCCGAGGCTGCCGGCTTCGGCGGCCCCGGCCGGACCGGCGCCGGCGCCGTCCAGGCCATCGCCCAGTCCTCCCTCGGTCCAGGGCCGGCGGGCCGGGCCCCACAGCAGCACCCGGCGCAGCTGGGGCAGGTCGGGCAGATACAGAGGGCCCGGGCCGTGCTCGGCCAGGCCCGGCACCGAGGTCTCCAGGCGTTCGATGTAGTCGTGCTGGATGAAAGTGTCGGTGCCGATCAGGACGGCCACGTCGGAGTGGCGCAGGAAGCGGATCAGCTCGGGGGGCCGGTAGAAGGTATTGACCGGCACCGCCACCGCCCCGAGCCGGGTGGCCGCCGCCCAGGCCAGCACCCAGGGGATGCCGTTGGGGAACAGGATGCCCACCTTGGTCCCCTTGACCACGCCGGCTTCCACCAGCCGACCGGCCAGCCGGTGGGACTGCCGGTCCAGCTCGGCGTAGCTGAGCCGCTCCTCCGGGGTGACCACGGCATCGCTGGACCCGAAACGCGAAGAGCCGGCGGCCAGGAGACCGGGAACGGTGGGGGCGTAGTCGGGGAAGACGGGTTCCATCAGAAGGGTCGCTCCTTCGGGCCGAGGCGGGGGCCGGGGGTGAAGGTGGCCGGCATGCTGACCACCCCGGTGAGGGTCGGGTTACCGGAATAGAAGCGGGTGGCATCCGGGTCGACCTGATAGTCGGGCAGTCGGCGCAGCACTTCGCTGACCACGACCCGGAACATGGTGCGGGCCACGTGCATGCCGATGCAGCGGTGGGGCCCGACCCCGAAGGCGAGATGGGGGTTGGGGGACCGGTCCAGCACGATGTCGCCCGGGGAGTCGAAGCGGGACTCGTCGTGGTTGGCGGAGAGCCAGGAGAGGAGGACGACTTCGCCGGCTTTGAGGCGCTGGCCGCCGAGTTCGACGTCGCGGGCGACGGTCCGGGACAGCGTCTCGTTGACGGAGTAGTAACGCAGGAACTCCTCGGTGGCCAGCGGCATGAGGTCGGGCTCGGCGGCCAGGCGGGCCCGCTGGTCAGGGTGGGTGGCGAGGTGGTGCAGGGCCAGCGAGGTCAGCGAGGTGGTGGTGTCGAGACCGCCGCCGACCAGGTTCCACAACACGGCCCCGATCTGCTCATAGTCGAGGCGGGTGCCGTCGTCCAGTTCCAACTCGACCAGGCGGGTCAGCAGGTCGTCCCGGGGCCGGCGCCGGCGGTCCTCGGCCTCGGCCAGCAGCCCGGCCATCATGTCGGGCACCTTGGCCATGGCCCCGTTCCACTCCGGATCCCCGGGGCGGTAGGCGACCATGGCGTGGAAGACCTCTCCGTAGTGCGCCCAGTTCTCCAGGGGGAGGCCCACCATCTTCATGGTGATGACAGCCGGCACCGGGTTGGTCAGGTCGCCCACCATGTCCATGGAGCCGCTCTCGATGCGGGCGTCGATGAACCAGGTGGTGAGGCCGGCCATGAGCGGCTCGAGTTCGGCCACCGCCCCAGGCAGCATGAAGGGGTTGATGGTGCGGCGCAGGGCCTGGTGCAGGCGGCCGTCCACCTCGGCTATCCCGGCGGCGGGGATGCCGCGGGGCCGGGGGACGCCGGCTATGCCCAGCAGGTCGACCCCGTCCGGGCCGGCCCGGCGATAGACGCTGGAGAAGTCCTCCTCGTCCCGGGAGACCCGGGCCACGGCCTCGTGCCCGCTGACCACCCAGAAGCCGCCGTGGGCCTCGCTGTAGGCCACCGGGCAGCGGCGCAACTCGCTCCAGCGCTCCAGCCGGTGGTCCAGGTAGTCCCTCGAATGATGGTCGAGATCGACGACCGGTCTTGACGTCACGCCACCCCCTGCTCCCGGGCCGGGAACTGTATATGACACGGGCGTCAGCTTTCCCGGCGGCAGGGTTGACCGCGGCCGCCGGCACGGTTCACACTCGTGCCGTGGCCCACCTCTTCGTCGACCAGCTCCGGCTCATGGCCGCGCACTTCCCGGACGAGGTCGCCTACCGGATGGTGCCCGACGGGGAGGCCCTGACCTTCGCCCAATGGGACGCCGAGTCCGACCGGCTGGCCCGGGGCCTGATCGGGGCCGGGGTGGCCAAGGGGGACCGGGTGGCCATCTACCTGGCCCCGGCCGAGGCCCTCCACTGGATGGTGGCCTACTCGGCCGTGCACAAGGCCGGGGCGGTGGCCGTTCCCACCAACACCCGACTGTCGCGGCGGGAGCTGGAACAGGTGCTCGGCCACTCCGGGGCGGTGGCGGCCTTGGCCGGGGCGGACACCACCGCCAACCTGTCCGAGATCCTCGATGCTCTGCCGGCACTGCGCCGGGCCGTCACCACCATGGACCGGGCCCCGGACGGCTTCGTGACCTGGACCGACGCCGGGCCGGCCGAGGGAGAGGCGCCCAGCGTGGCCGTCGACGGGGACGACATGGCCGACATCATGTACACCTCGGGCACCACCGGGCGGCCCAAGGGCGTGGTGGTCAGGCACCGCAATGCCGCCATGATCCCCAACGGGCTGCCCAACTGGACCGGGGACGGATGGCTGCACGCATCGCCGCTGTTCACCTTCGCCGGCATCGCCTCCATCTACAACCCCATGAAGCTGGGCATGACCGGGCTCTACATGGCCCGCTTCGACGCCGACGCCTGGCTACGGGTGGTCGAGGAGCACCGCCCGTCGGCCATGTTCCTGGTCCCGGCCATGGCCCAGCTCCTCATCAACAACTCCCGGTTCACGGACTGCGACATGTCCAGCGTGGTCATGGCCACCATCGGCTCGGCCCCGCTGCCGACCGACACCTTCCGGCGCCTGCGGGAGAAGATGCCTCAGGCCTGGGTGTCGAACAACTGGGGCATGACCGAAGCCGGATCGGCCTACTGCTCGCTACCTCCCGAGGAGGTCGACCGCCGGGTCGGGTCAGTGGGCAAGCCGGCCCCCACCGTCGCCCTCAAGGTGATCGATGAGGACGGTGAGGAGTTGGGGCCGAACCAGGTGGGCGAGCTGCTGGTTTCCAATCCGGGCCAGGAGCGCGAGTACTTCGGAGACCCGGAGGCCACCGCCGCCACCTGGAAGGACGGCTGGCTGCACACCGGTGACCTGGCCCGCATCGATGAGGACGGCTACCTCTACATAGTCGGGCGCAAGAAGGACGTCATCATCCGGGGCGGGAACAACGTGCACGCCACCGACATCGAAGAGACCCTCCTCGAGCATCCCGCCGTTCTGGAAGCGGCCGTGGCCGGCGTCCCCCACGACGTGCTGGGTGAGGATGTGGCCGCCTGGGTGGTGCTGGCCCCCGAGGCCCAGGTGGAGCCGGCCGAACTGCTGGCCTTCATGTCCGAGCATCTGTCCGACTACAAGGTTCCCCGCCGCTACACCATCGTGGACGAACTGCCCCGCAACGCCACCGGCAAGGTCGTCAAGCACGAGCTGCCCCCGGCGGCCGAGCCGCTCAGCCGGCAGTAGCGCTCGGCGTCAATAGCGCTCGGCGTCAATACCCAGAGGCAGCACCGAAGCGGGGCCGGGGGTCGGTGCCGCCGGCCAGGTGGTCGTCTTCCACGCTGATGAGATGGGCGTGGCCGAAGCCGTGGTCGAAGGGACGAGCCGTCTCCACCCGGTGACCGCGCCCGATCAGGCCGTCCGCCCACCCGGCCGGGGCATGGGCCTCGATGGCCACCGTCACGTCGTCACCGCCGCCGTTCCAGGTGTCGAAGCCGGTCTGGCCGCCTCGCAGCACCCAGCGGCCGGCCGCCACGGCATCGCCCGGGGCCTCCCCGCCCACCAGCCAGCGGGCCAGGACCTGCAGCAGGAACTGGGGCTGGCCGTCCCCGCCCATGCTGCCCAGCACGCCCCGGAGCCGGCCGTTCGGGGTGGTGGCGGCCAGGGGGCTGAGGGTGTGGGCCGGCCGGCGCCCCGGTCCATACTCGCCGGGGTGGCCAGGCTCAAGGGAGAAACCGATGCCCCGGTTGTGCAGGAAGATGCGCAGCCCGGGCAGGACCAGGTGGGAACCGAAGCCCGAGGCGTTGGACTGGAGCACGGATACGCCCATGCGGTCCCGGTCCACGGTGGTGAGGGCGATGGTGTCCCCGGCCCCGAAGGCGCCACCGATCAGGCCGGCCCGGTCGGAACGGATGCCGTCGCGGCGGGGACCGAGCCTCTCCTCGGCCAGCAGGGCCTGACCGTCGGCACCTTCGTAGAGGGCGGCCAGGCGATCACCGGCCGCCTGGCGGGCCGCCTCCACCAGCAGGTGGGCCCAGAGCGGGTCGGACGGATCGACCGGGACCTCCAGACCGGCGGCTATCCAGGCCGAGGCCAGGGTCAGATAGCCCTGGGAGTTGGGGGGCACCGTCCACAGCCGGTTGCCCCAAGCCTCCACCACCAGCGGCTCGACCCAGTCGGCCTGGTTGCGGGCCAGATCGGACTCGGTGAACTCGCCCCGGCCCAGGGCGATGAGCTCCGACCCGAAGGCGCCCTGATAGAAGCCGGCCCGGCCGGCAGCGGCGATGGCGGCCAAGGCCTCCCCCATCCCGGGCCGGCGCAGCCTGGTCCCGACCCGGAGGGGTCCTCCTCCGGTCAGGTCCTCGGCTCCGGCCACCTCGGCCACCACCGCCCCCGCCGCGGCCAGGGTCGGAGAGGCGGGGAATCCCTCCCGGGCATAGGTCTCGGCCGGGGCCAGCACCTCGGCCAGGGGCAGCCGCCCGAAGCGATCGTGCAGGGCCACCCAGCCGTCGACGCAGCCGGGCACGGTGACCGAGCGGATGTCATTTCGGAAGGGCATGGTCGTGAAGCCCTCGGAGCGCAGCCGGTCCGGATCGGCACCGGAACCGGCCCGGCCCGAGGCGTTGAGCGCCGCCGGCGGGCCACTGGGCGGGACCACCACGGCCAGCAGATCTCCACCGGCTCCGCACAGGTGGGGGCTGGTGACGGCCAGTACGGCGCTGGTGGCCACGGCCGCGTCGGCGGCGCTGCCGCCGGCCCTGAGCATGGCCAGGCCGGCCTGGGAGGCGAGGTGATCGACCGAGCACACCATCCCCGACGGGGCCCGGGCCGTGACGGCGGGGACGAGCTCGGTCACGATGCCACCCACCCCCGAACTCAGGCCAGGATCAGGTCGGCCAGGCGGCGCCGATGGAAACTCTGCGAGCCGAACAGCAGGTCGTTCTGCTTGACCCGGCGGAACAGAAGATGACAGTCCACGTCCCAGGTGAAGCCGACCCCGCCGTGGACCTGGATGTTCTCGGCCGTGATCATGTTGGCCGCCTCGGCCACGAAGCCCTTGCACATGGCCGCCGCCGGCGCCCGCTGCGCGTCCTCCACGTCGCTGGCCCAGGCGGCCCAGTGGGTGCCGACCCGGGACAACTCCAGCTGATGAAGCATGTCCACGATCTTGTGCTTGATGGCCTGGAAGGTGGCGATGGGCCGGTCGAACTGGACCCGCACCTTGGAGTATTCGATGGCCATCTGCAGAGCCCGGTCCGACGCCCCCACCGTCTCGGCCGACAGGGCGATCCCGATGTCATCCAGCACCCGGGAGATGACGGCGGTCTGGTCCCCCGCCGGCCCGATCCGACGGGCCGGGCGGTCGTCCAGGGCCAGGCGCGTCATCTTCCTGGTCACGTCGAGGGATGGGACGGGCTCGGCCGCCGGCACTTCCACCAGGAAGGCGGCCAGTCCGTCGGGATCGCGGGCCACCACCACGGCCACCCGGGCGGTGGAGCCGTCCAGGACCAGGGGCTTGACCCCGTTGAGACTCCAGCCGGCCCCGCCCCCGCCGTCCCGCCGGGCCTCGGTCCGGATGCCGCCCAGCGGATCGGCGGCGCCACCCTCCTCCAGGGCCAGCGTGGCCCGCTCGCCCCGGCCCAGCCGGGCCAGGAGCTCCTCGTCACCGAGGCGGAGGCCGGCCAGGGTGGCGCACACGGCCGAGGAGAAGAAGGGCCCGGGCAGGGGCAGCTTGCCCATCTCCTCCTGCAGGGGAAGGAGGTCGACCAGGCCCAGTCCGATGCCGCCCAGAGCCTCGGGCACCAGCAGGCCGGCCCAGCCCAGGTCGACCACGGCCGACCAGAACTCATCGCTGCAGCCGCCGGGCTCTTCGATCATCGCCCGTACGTAGGCGGAAGGCGTCCGCTCGGATAGGAAGGTGCGGACCGAGTCCCGCATGGCTTCCTGCTCAGCGCTGAAGGTGAAGTCCACGGCGGCGGACGTTAGCGTTGCCCCGATGGACTTCTCCTATGCGCCGGAAGACGAGGAGTTCCGGGAGGAGTTGCGCTCCTGGCTGGACGCCAACCTCCCGGAGTTCAAGGACCTCGGGGAGATCGGCCCGGAGCAGTCCGATTCCACTCTGCGGACCATGCAGCGCCGCCAGGCCTGGCAGCGGCGGCTCAACGAGGGGCGGTGGGCGGCCATCAACTGGCCCATCGAGTGGGGGGGCCGGGAGGCCACCATCATGCAGAACGTCATCTACTCGGCCGTGATGGCCGAGGCCCGGGCCCCCGGCATCTACAACGCCAACGGCATCTGGCAGATCGGCCCCATGATCATCCGCTGGGGCACCCAGGAGCAGAAGGAGATGTGGCTGCCGGGGATCCTCAACGCCGATGAGCACTGGTGCCAGGGCTTCACCGAGCCTGAGGCCGGAAGTGACCTGGCCAACCTGCGCACCCAGGCGGTGCAGGACGGGGACATGTACATCCTCAACGGGCGCAAGATCTGGATCTCCAGCGCCCATTTGGCCAAGTGGGGGCTGTTCCTGGTGCGCACGGACCCCACCGCCATCTCCCGGGGGGCCAAGCACGAGGGCATCACCGCCCTGATCGTCGACATGGAGGCTCCCGGCATCGAGTGCACACCCATCCGGGATGTGACCGGGGCGGCCATGTTCAACGAGGTCACTTTTACCGATGCCCCCATGCCGGTCGCCTACCGTTTGGGCGAGGAGGGCAACGGCTGGGGGGTGGCCATGGGCACCCTCGGCCACGAGCGGGTGGGCACGGCCGGCATGTCCATCGGCCTGGCCTCCGAGCTGCAGCGCATGATCGACGCCGCCCGCACCCACAACCCCGAGGCCCTGGAGGACCCCGACATCCGGGACCGCATCGCCCGGGCCTGGACCCAGATCGAACTGACCCGGCTCCTCAACAACCGGGCCCTGTCCAAGGTGCTCAAGGGGGAGAAGAACTGGCCGGAGGTGCCGCTGGCCAAACTGCAGTGGAGCCACCTGTCCCAGAGTCTGGCCGAGTTGAACCTCGACCTGCTCGGTCCGTTGGGAGCCCTGGCCAAGGGCGGCCCCGACGCCATCGACGGCGGGCACGCCGCCTACAACTACCCCTGGCAGCGCTTCACCTCCATCGGGGCCGGGGCCACCGAGGTGCAGAAGAACATCATCGCCGACCGGGCCATCCAGCTCCCCCGCCGGTGAGCGCCACGGCGCTGGACGGCGCCCGGGTGCTCATCACCGGCGCCTCCTCGGGCATCGGAGCGGCCACGGCCAAGGCGCTGGCGGCGGCCGGGGCAACGGTGGGCCTGGTCGGGCGCCGCCAGGCCAACCTGGAGGCGGTGGCCGGGGAGTGCCGGCGGTCCAGCCCCGATTGCACCTACTGGGCCGTGGACCTTTCCGATCTGGAGGCGGCCGAGGAGCTGGCCCGGGATGCCTGGGCCCACTTCGGCCATCTCGACGTTCTCATCAACAACGCGGCGGTGCCCAAGGTCCGGCCCATCGAACGCCTGAAGTTCGACGACGTCGAACACGCCATGCGGGTCAACTTCTTCTCCCCGGTGCGCATGACCCTGGCCGTGCTGCCCGCCATGCTGGCCCGGGGCTCGGGCACCATCGTCAACGTGGCCAGCCTGGGCGGGCGACTCGGCATCGGGCACGAGGCCGCCTACACCGCCTCCAAGTTCGCTCTGACCGGATGGAGCGAGTCCATGGCCATGGACCTGCACGGCACCGGGGTGCGGGTCCGCCTCATCCAGCCCGGCGCCATCGACACCGACATCTGGGACCGGCCCGGGGAGGAGAAGGCCCTCTACTTCGAAGGCCCCAAGGAGCCGCCGTCGGTGGTGGCCGAAGGCATCCTGGCCGCCATCGGGTCCGACCGCTTTGAGCACTACCTGCCCGACATGAAGTCGGTGGTGGAGTTCAAGGACTCCGACATCGACGGCTATATCGCCATGGTCGCAACCCTGTCCGGGGCCAACCCGTCCCAGTCCGACCAGTCCGACCCGTCCGACCAGTCCGAGGAGAAAACTTGAAAGCGCTGGTATTCGACTTCGAGGTGCCCACCGAGGCGTGGACACCACCACCGGGGGCCAGCGGTCTCCTGCTCAACCTGGCCAGCACCCCCATGGCCCTGGTGGACATGGAGGACGCCCGGCCCCTGCGGCCGGACTGGTACGTGGTCAAGCCCCGCCTGGTCGGCATCTGTGGCTCGGACTCCAAGCAGGCCCTGATGGACTTCGGCGCCGACGACGCCGACAGCGCCATGGCCGCCTTCTGTTCCTTCCCCCAGGTGATGGGCCACGAGGTGGTGGGCGAAGTGGTGGAAGCCGGCCCGAAGGCGGAGGGCTTCGACATCGGCCAGCGGGTCGTCATCAACCCCTGGCTGGCCTGCCGGGCCCGGGGCATCACCCCGGAGTGTCCGGCCTGCGTGGCCGGTGACTACAGCCTGTGCCACAGCTTCCTGTCCGGCTCCATCAGCAGGGGCATCCACACCGGGGTCTCTTCCGACGCCACCGGGGGCTACGCCGAACTGATGCCGGCCCACTCCACCATGATGTTCCCCGTTCCCGACTCGCTGTCGGACGAGCAGGCGGTGCTGGCCGATCCCTTTGCCGTCTCCCTGCACGCCGTGACCCGCAACCCTCCGCCCCCGGGCGGAAAGGTTGTCGTCTACGGCGCCGGCTCCCTCGGCACCACCGCCCTGGCCGGCCTCAAAGCTCTCTACCCCGGGGTCCAGGTGGCGGTGGTGGCCCGCTTCCCGGCCCAGGCCGAGCTGGCCCGGTCCCTCGGGGCCGACCTGGTGCTGGAGCACGAACCCCGACTGGGTCTGATCGAGGCCCTGGCCGACTGGTCGGGAGGCAACATCGTCACCGGGGGGATGATGATGGACGACGCCCTGCCCATGTGCCATCCCGGCGGTATCGATGTCGTCTACGACACGGTGGGCAAGCCGGAGACCTTCGAGGTCGGGGTGCGGGTGCTCAAGGCCCGCGGCACCCTGGTCAAGGAGGGCTTTCACGGCCCGGGCCGGTGGGAGTGGAGTCCTCTGTACTTCAAGGAGATCCGCTGGGTGGGGTCCAACGCCTTCGGCATCGAGGAGGTCGAGGGCCGCCGGGCCCACGGCATCCAGCACTACCTCGACCTGGCCGGCTCCGGCCGGGTGGACATCGTCCGCATGCTCACCCACACCTATCCGTTGGCCCAATGGCGGGAGGCTTTCGCCGCCATCGCCGACCAGGCCAATTCCGGGGCGGTGAAGGTGGCCATCGACCACCGCTGAGCGCGGCGGCGCCCGTCAGGCCTCGCTCAGGGCGTCCAGGAAGGGGGGCCGGTGCTGTTCATCCATGACGAAGATGGTCTGGGTGGAGCGGACCGCCTTCATGGCCTGCAGACGGAGCAGGACCAGATCCCGCAGGGACTGCATGTCCGCCGCCCGTACGAGCAGCAGGAAGTCGAAGGTACCGCTGGTGAGGGCCAGCCACTGGACCCCCGGCAGCTGGACCAGCTCGGCCCGCAGCCGGGGCCAGTCGCCCTGGTTGACGTCGACCAGCACGATGGCGGCGATGGGCTGGCCGATGGCCACCGGATCCAAATCGGCGTGGAAACCCCGCAGCACCCCGCTGCGGCGCAGCCGTTCGAAGCGGCTGTAGGCGGTGGCCCGGGACACCGAGGCCCGGGTGGCCAGCTCATTGACCGATATGCGGCCGTCCTCGACCAGGGCGGCCAGGAGGCGGCGGTCCACGTCGTCCAGGGCCACGGGATGGGTTGCGCTCAAGGCCGGCCTCCAGGGACAGTGGATTCTGGACGAAGTGTAGGGTCAGGCTCCTCCTGATGGCGGAATGTCTGTATTTCATCGGTTGTACTTGTCATCTGTCGCGTCCGGGCTCATGATCGGTAACGTGGGTATGAGCCCGGCCGGGACGACCGCCATGTTGGCGCTGCCTGCTGACCACCCTGGCTTCCACGATCCTGCCTACCGGGCCCGCCGGGCCGAGATCGCCCGGGTGGCGGAGGGCTTCCGTCCCGAGGCCGGCCCGGCCGATGTCACCTATACCGCCGAGGAGGACGAGGTCTGGGCCCTGGTCAGCGGCAGGCTGGCCGAGGAGCACGCCCGCCACGCCTGCGCCGACTACCGGCGCACCATGGCCCGACTGGGCCTGCCCACCGAGCGGGTCCCCCAACTCCGGGAGGTGAACCAGGCTGTCAGCGCCCTGACCGGCTTCGCCATCCAGCCCGTGCCCGGGCTGGTGCCGGCCCGGGACTTCTACGGCGCCCTGGGCCGGCGTACCTTCCTGTCCACCCAGTACGTCCGGCACCACTCGGTGCCCTTCTACACCCCCGAGCCCGACATCATCCATGAGATCATCGGCCACGCTCCGGCCCTGGGAAGCCAGGCCCTGGCCGAGGTCTACGAAGCGGCCGGAAAGGCCTCGGCCCGGACCCAGGACGATGCGGCCCATGCGTTCCTGAGCCGGGTGTTCTGGTTCACCATCGAGTTCGGACTGGTGGGAGAGGACGGGGAGGACAAGGCCTACGGGGCCGGCCTCCTCTCGTCGTTCGGGGAGCTGCAGGAGTACCGCTCCGCCTCGGTCTCCCCCTGGGACATCGTGGCCATGGGGACCACCGATTACGACATCACCACCTACCAGCCCCGGCTCTTCCGGGCCGAGTCCTTCGACAGTATGACCAGCGACCTGATGACGTTCTTCACCGATTACGGGGACGAGTGGTACAGGGACATGGTCGCTCCATGAGCGCCGTCGGAATGGTCGCTCCATGAGCGCCTCCACCGGCACCGGGCTGCTGGAGACGCGGGAGCCTCCTGCTGCGCCCCGGCTCTTGGGCTTCGACCACCTGCACTGGTGGGTGGGCAATGCCCGCCACGCCGCCTACTTCTTCGCCCACGGATTCGGCTTCGAGGTCACCGCCTACGCCGGCCCGGAGACCGGGGTGCGGGACCGGCAGTCGTTCGTACTGGAGGCAGGCCGCTGCCGTTTCGTGGTGAGCAGCCCCCTCGATCCCGACTCGGAGATGGCCGAGCACATCCGCCGCCACGGGGACGGCGTACGAGACGTCGCCTACGCGGTCGAAAGCGCGGGAACCGCCTGGCGGGCCGCCGTGCGCCGGGGGGCCGATCCCCACCAGGCGCCGGTCGAAGAGGAGACCCCGGAGGGGATCGTGTCCACCGCTTCGGTGCGGGCCTACGGGGACACCGTGCACAGCCTGATCGAGCGCGGCTCCTACCGGGGCTGCTTCCTGCCCGGCTATGAGCCGGCCGGCCCGGGGCGCGGGAGCACGCTCGAAGTTCCCGCCGCCGTCGGGCCGCCGGCCGGCCTGGTCGGCTACGACCACGTGGTGGCCAATGTCGAGGACCACCGCCTGGAGGACTGGGTGCAGTGGTACGAGACGGTGTGGGGCATGTCCCGCCTGCAGCACTTCGGGGATGAAGCCATATCGACCGATTACTCGGCCCTGCGCTCCACGGTGGTGTGGGACGGCGCCGAGGTGGTCCAGCCCATCAACGAGCCCGCCGCCGGCCTGCGCAAGAGCCAGATCGAGGAGTTCCTCGATTACTACCGCGGCCCCGGCGTTCAGCACGTGGCCCTGCGCAGCGCCGACATGGTCGCCTCGGTGGCCGAGTTGCGCCGGCGCGGCATCCGCTTCCTGCGGGTCCCGGACAGCTATTACGACGAGGCTCCCGATCGCCTGGGCGAACTGGGCCGGGATCTGCCCTGGGCCCGCCTCAAGGAACTGGGGATCCTGGTCGACCGGGACCCGGACGGATACCTGCTGCAGATCTTCACCGAGAACGTAGCCAGCCGGCCGACCGTCTTCCTCGAGATCATCCAGCGCCAGGGGGCCCGCGGCTTCGGGGAGGGCAACTTCAAGGCACTCTTCACCGCCATCGAGGCCGAGCAGGCCCGGCGGGGCAACCTCTAGAGCCGGAGATGCCCCACTACCAGCGGGCGGGAGACGTACCGGCCAAGCGCCACACCCTGGCCCGGCGCGGAGACGGTCACCTGCACGAGGAGCTGGTCGGCGCCGAGGGCTTCTCCGAGGAGTCGTCCCTCCTCTACCACCTCCACTCCCCCAGTGCCATCGTGGCCCTGGAGGCCGTGCCCGGGTCGGAGCACAGCCGCGGCTGCTTCCGCCACGACCTGCCGCTGGAGCCCCGCCATCTGCGCAGCTGGCTGCTGGAGGCGCAAGGCGATCCGGTCACCGGCCGGCACCACCTGCTGGCCAACGATGACGTGGAGATCGCCTTCAGCGCCGCCGATTCACCCAGCCCCCTCTACCGCAGCGCCGTGGGCGATGAGCTCGTCTATGTGCAGTCGGGCACGGCCGTGTTGCGCAGTTCCTTCGGGCCGCTGGCCATCGGGCCGGGGGATTACGTGGTGGTGCCCGCCGGCGTCACCCATCAGTGGGAACCGGACGGGAGCCTCAGCACGCTGGTCATCCAGGCCCGGGGCCACATCGGCATCCCGGCCAAATATCTGACCCCCCGGGGACAACTCGGCGAAGGCGCCCCGTTCACCGAACGGGACATCCGTCTCCCCGGCCCGCCGGACCAGCACGAGGACAACGATGTTCCCGTGCTGGTCCGGACCGCGGGTGGCCTGACCAGGATGATCCACGCCCATCATCCCTTCGACGTGGTGGGCTGGGACGGCTGTCTGTACCCCTTCGCCCTGTCCATCCGGGACTTCGAACCCATCGTGGGCTCGCTGCACCAGCCGCCTCCCGTGCACCAGACCTTCTCCGGTCCGGGGATGGCGGTGTGTTCCTTCGTGCCCCGCCCCTTCGACTTCCATCCCGAGGCGGTCAAGATCCCCTATCACCACTCCAACGTGGACTGCGATGAGATCCTCTTCTATTCGGCCGGGGACTTCATGAGCCGGAGCGGATCAGGCATCCGGGCCGGGTCGCTCTCCTACCACCCGGCCGGCTTCGTCCACGGCCCCCAGCCGGGCAGCCTGGAAGCATCCATGAACAAGGCCCGCACCGAGGAGACGGCGGTGATGATCGACACCTTCCGGCCCTTGATGGTCTCCGACGCCGCCCGGGCCATATCCGACCCGGACTACCCGGCCTCCTGGCTGGGGCGCTGAACCGCCGCCCGCCCGGTCCGCTCCGTCTGAGGCGCTCGGTCGGGGGCCCTCAGTCGGAGGAGGGCAGGGGCTTGGCCTGGCGCAGGCTCAGCGGCTCCTCGCCCAGAGCCAGGCTGCCCCGGCCGGCCTTGACGCAGAGGACCTCGAGGGCGCCGCTGGCGTCGGTGTAGCGCTTGCCCAGCACCGTGCCCCCGGCCCGCTGCGGATCCAGGGCGGGAGATTCGGACGCGCCGGCCTCTTCCCCTGCGGCCAGCATGGAGGCGCCGCCGCAGTAAAGCCCGGGCCCGTCGGCCAGGCCCTTGGTGACGACCACCTCGGTGTCACAGACGGCGCTCTTGAGCCGGGCCCCGGCGGGTATCTCCACGGGCGACAGGATAACGGGCTGCCTCCGGGTAGCTTTGGGGCCGATTCTCCATGTACCTAGAGCGCATAGACAGCCCCTCCGATCTGCGCCGGCTCTCCTATCCGGAGCTGGACGAACTTGCCTCGGAGCTGCGGGCCTTCATCGTCAACACCGTCACCGTCACGGGCGGTCACCTGGGCTCCAACCTGGGGGCGGTGGAGTTGACCCTGGCTCTCCACCGGGTCTTCGACTCCCCCCACGACATCCTGCTGTGGGACACCGGCCACCAGGCCTACGTCCACAAGCTGGTCACCGGACGCCGGGACTCCTTCGCCACCCTCCGCCAGGAAGGTGGGCTGTCGGGCTACCCGAACCGGACCGAGTCCGAGCACGACTGGGTGGAGAACAGCCACGCCTCCACCATCCTCAGCTACGCCCACGGGTTCGCCACGGCCCAGCGGGTCATGGGAGATCCGGGCCGGCGCATCGTGGCCGTGGTGGGCGACGGCAGCCTGACCGGAGGAATGGCTTATGAGGCCCTCAACAACCTGGGCCACTCCGGCTGCAAGGTCATCATCATCCTCAATGACAACGGCCGCTCCTACGCCCCCACCGTCTCCCGCCTGTCCCAGAGCCTGACCCGGCTGCGGTTGTCCCGCACCTACCAGCGCACCCGGTTCCGGATGGGTCACGTGGTCGAGGAGATGCCCTTCATCCGCCGGCTGGCCGCCTCGGGCTGGTCCGGTATGCGCACGGCCGTTCAGGGCCTCACCGGGCCCAGCGTATTTTTCGACGCCCTGGGCGTGCGCTACACCGGCCCAATCGACGGCCACGACATCGAGGGGATGGAGCGGGCCCTGACCGGAGCGGCCGAGTACAACGAAGGCCCGATCATCATCCACGTCCTGACTCACAAGGGAAAGGGCTACGCCCCGGCCGAAGAGGACACCGTGCAGCGCCTGCACGACTTCAAGGTCGTCTCCACCGACCCGTCCTCGAGCGCCAGTCCCCAGACCTACACCGACGCCTTCACCGGCGCCATCCTGGCCGCCGCCGAGCGCGACCCCCGGGTCTTCGCCATCACCGCCGCCATGTCCGGGCCCACCGGGCTGCTTCCCTTCGAGAGCCGCTATCCGGAGCGGTTCATGGACGTGGGCATAGCCGAACAGCACGCCGTCACCGCCGCCGCCGGCATGGCCATGGGCGGCCTGCGCCCGGTGGTGGCCGTCTACTCCACCTTCTTCACCCGGGCTCTGGATCAGGCTGTCTTCGACGTGGGGCTGCACAAGCTCCCGGTCGTCTTCGCCCTGGACCGGGCCGGCATCACCGGTGACAACGGCCCCAGCCACCACGGCATCTTCGATCTGGCCCTGACCCTGGAGATCCCCGGCCTCACCGTCTATGCGCCCTCCTCGGCCCAGGAGCTCACGGTCATGCTCGACCACGCCCTGACCCTGGAAGGACCTTCCGCCATCCGCTGGCCCAACGGCGCCGCCCGTCAGATCCCCGACTCCGAGGTCGGCGCGGGCCTGGAGGCCAGGCAGCTGCTCTCGGGCGAGGACGTCTGCATCATCGCCGTGGGCAACATGGTCGGCGCCGCCCGGGAAGCGGCGGAGAAGTTGGCCTCCGAAGGTATCGGGGTCACCCTCTGGGACCCCCGGGTGCTGGCTCCGCTGGACCCGGACATGCTCAGCGACGCCGCCCGCCACCGCCTGGTGGTCACGGTGGAGGACGGAGTGCGGGAGGGCGGAGCCGGAAGTCACATCCACGGCGCCCTGGCCGACCTAAACGGTGGCCGGCGCTGCCCGCCGGTGCTGGTCCTGGGCACCCCGCTGGACTACATCCCCCACGCCAAGCCATCCGCCATCCTGGCCCGCCTGGGTCTGGGCGGGGAGGGCATCGCCACTTCCGTCCGCCACGCCCTGGCCGCCGCCGAGCCGGACTGAACCGGGCGTCACACGCCCGGCGGCCTAGCTGACCCCGGCGGCGGCGGCTTCCAGGGTGTCCTGGACCACCTGCATGCGATCCGGGCCCCACGGGAGGGGAAAGACGATGGGCAGGTCGACCCCGCCGTCGACATAGGCCCGGACGGTGGCGGCCACGTGATCGGCATCCCCGAGCACGTCGATGCCGTCCACCATCTCCTCGGACACGGCCGCCACCGCCCCGTCCCGGTCCCGGGCGGCGTGAGCCTCTCGCACAGCCCGCACCGAGTCCCCGTAGCCGGCCCGCTCGAAGTTGCGGGCGTAGGAATCGACCGTGGCGTAGGAGAACAGGTCCCGGCGGGCCAACTCCAGGCCGGCGGCCCGGTCGGCCACCCCGACATGGACATAGGCCAGGATCTGGGCGTCACCACCCTTGCGCACCTGCTCCACCGACCACGGCACGTGGGATGCCGGCAGGTAGTTGAGAAGCACGGCGTCGGCCTGCCGGCCGGCCAGGGCCAGCATCTTCTCGTTGAGGGCCCCGACCACGATCTTGGGCCTCCGCTCCCCCAGCCGCAGGCCCAGGCGGAAGCGGGAGATCTTGTAGAAGTCACCCTCATGGTCGACCTGCTCCCCGGACAGACAGGCCCGCAGCAGGCTGACGAACTCGCTGACCTGGGCCAGGGGGCGGTCCCCGTAGTCGGCCCCGTGCCAGCGCCCGGCCACCACCGGGCTGGAGATGCCGACCCCCACCCACACGTCGCGGTCCGGGACCAGGGACTGGAGAGTGGCGGCGGCCATGGCCAGCAGGGGCGGGGTGCGCAGCTGCAGGGCCACCACCCCCGTCCCGAGCCCGAGGCTGGGGGCGGCCTGGGAGACTGCCCCCAGGAGACCGAAGGCCTCCGGCCCGGTCACCTCGGCGGTCCAGAACGAGCTGTAGCCGAGGGCCTCGGCCCGGCGGGCCACCTCGAGGGCGTTGGCCGGCCCCAGCGCCAGCAGCGGGGCGACGGTGACAGCTATGGGCGTGGAGGGTGGCACAGCCGGGCACGGTAGCGCCGGTATTGTCCGGATGATTCTGCGCGACCTCTTCCCCTCATCAGTGTCTTCTTTGGCCCGCCTGATGGTGGCCCTCGGCGCGGCCGCCCTGTTGACCGCCGGCGCCGCCGTTCCGGCCCAGGCCCAGACCACCACCACGACCACCAGCACGACCACGCTCCCGACGACCACCACCACCCAGCCTTCCGGGACGGGTTCGGGGGCGCCGGTGCCGCCTTCCACCTATTGGCTGGCCGGGGCGGACGGGTCGGTGTACTCCTTCGGGGAGGCGCCCTTCGCCGGGTCGGAGGCCGGTCACTCCCTGGCCAAACCGGTGGTGGGAATGGCCGGGGTGCCGGGCCAGAAGGGGTACTGGCTGGTCGCCTCCGACGGCGGCATCTTCGCCTTCGGGACGGCACGGTTCTTCGGATCGACCGGAGCCGAGCGCCTCAACCAGCCGATCGTGGGGATGGCGGCCACGCCCGACGGGCAGGGTTACTGGCTGGTGGCCTCGGACGGAGGCATTTTCACCTTCGGTGACGCCGGCTTCTTCGGCTCCACCGGGGCGGAGCGGCTCAACCAACCCATCGTGGGCATGGCGCCCACCCCGGACGGCCGGGGCTACTACCTGGTCGCCTCTGACGGCGGGATCTTCACCTTCGGAGACGCCGTCTTCCGGGGCTCCACCGGCGCCATCCACCTGAACCAGCCCATCGTGGGCATGGCCCTGACCCCCGACGGAGCCGGCTACTGGCTGGCGGCCGCCGACGGAGGGGTTTTCAACTTCGGGGATGCGACCTTCCAGGGCTCCCACGGAGGCTCACCGGTCCCGGCCCCGGTGGTGGGGATCAGCGCCCCGACCACTGGCGCCGGCCAGGGCTACTGGATGGTGGCCGCCAACGGGGCGGTATTCTCCTACGGCTCGGCGGTCTTCCACGGCGCCCAGACCAACAAGGTCTCGGCCCCGGTGGTGACAGTGGCCACCACCCTCAGCCTGGACCCGTATACGTCCGGTACGACCGGATATGACATCTCCTGGCCGCAGTGCCCGGATCAGAGCAACGACATTCCTTCGGCGCCGGCGGCCGTCAGCGTCGTGGGGGTGAACGGGGGCGCCGCCTTCAACCACAATGACTGCCTCCCGGCCGAGGCGGCGTGGGGCCGGCAGGGGGGGCTGACGCTGTATATGAACATCAATTCGCCGTTCGTGAACGATACGACTCCGTCCCACGGCGCCACTGGCCCGGCCGGGACCTGCGCTCCCACTGATTCGAACTGCATGGCCTACAACTACGGATACAACGCCGCCGAAGACGCCTGGTCCTACGCCGCCGGCCAGGGAGTGGTGTCGCCCATGTGGTGGCTGGACGTCGAGGGGCCGGCCGGCAGCGGCAACCCCCTCTGGAGCAGCGACACGGCGGCCAACGACCAGGTGGTGGCCGGCGCTCTGGCCGCCCTCACCGGTCTCGGGGCGGAGCCGGGCATCTACTCGACCATCACTCAGTGGGACGAGATTGCCGGCTCCACATACGCTCCCGACGTGCCGGCCTGGCGGGCCGGCGCCGGTGACATAACCGGTGCCCAGAACCTGTGCACGGCTTCGTTCACCTCGGGCGAGACCTGGCTGGTCCAGTACGGCAGCCCGAACCCGGTGGACAACGACTACGCCTGTTAGGCGGAGCCGCCCATTTCCTGGGTGTCTTCCTTCTCAAGCCGCACTACCCAGTCATCCCAACTCTCCGGGGGCGCCCCTTCGGACTGGCCGGTGAACTGGGCCAGGAACCAGCGCCGGAAGGCGGTGGCCTCGGGAGGCGTGGCCAGCGTGAGTAGGTCACCGGCCCGGCAGTAGGAGTCCGCCTCATCGAAGAGGTCGGAGAGGCGGGCCACCACCGGCCCGATGGCCGAAGGTACGTCGTAATCGAGGTCGATCCGGTCCAGTCGCTGGTCGACGGCTTCTTCCAGCCGGGCCCGGGCCGCCCCGCCGAAGCTGCCGAACTGACCATTGAGTTCGTTGATGATGGCCAGAAGGCGCCCGGGCGGCTCGCTGCCTTCCGAGGGGTTCCGCTCCAGGATCAGGGCGAACTCCCTCTGCAGTTCATCACTGTGCTGGGTGGCCCGTCGGTAGACGTCTACGGGCAGGGCGAGCAACCTGACCCGGACCATGCCATTGGCGGCCGGGGTGTCGGCACCGGCTTGGGCACCGGCGGCAGCCGCCGGGGTGCCTCCGGACCCGGTCAGGCCGGGCACGCTGGGGCCGGTGCCCTCCTCGGTTCGGCCCGCCGGGGCCGGGGCCGGTCCGGCCGTTGCCGGCGGGGGCGGCCCCGACTGGGTGTCCAGCTCGGCCCAGACCGTCTTACCCCCGCCCCCATCGGACAGGTCGACCCCCCAGCGCCGGGCCAGGGCTCCCACCAGCACCAGGCCGCGGCCGGTGGCGGAGTCGTCCGAGTAGTGCCGGGGGGAGGCGGGGTTGGGGCTCTGGTCGGCCACCTCGATCCGCACCGACCCCTCCTCGGTCCACAGGAGCGACAGGCGCACGGTGGTACCGGCGTGGAGGACGGCGTTGGTCACCAGTTCCGAGGCGACCAGACTCGCGGCGTCGATTACCTCCGGCGGAGCTTCCGGGCCGAGGGTCCGGCCCACGAAACGCCGAGCGGCCGAGGCCGCGGTGGCGTCGGGTTGCAATTCCAGCGAGTCGGGGGCCTCAGTCACACGTTTCCCCGCGGGGATACCCACATGCAGCTGTCCCCGCTGGTTTCGAAGACCACCCTGATTTTCCTCTTCCGGACTAGCCGCCCGTCCTGTTGTTCGCGCCCTCTACCCGATGCCGAGGGGTTTCATGCCGTTTTCACGGTTACTGGCCCGGAGTCTGCAGCTGCGGACCGCTGATCGGGCACCCTGGTGATCGTCCCGGAGCCGACAGGCAAATGACTTTGAACGGAAGCCCGCCTTATATTACGAAATGATTGTGAAACGAACAATTGTTCTTGCACCTCGGTCCAGGGCGGGCCGGACCAGGGGGGCGGGCGAGTCGGGTAGTACGACCCCTTCCAGGAGCGGTACTGCCACCTGAGGCCCCGATGAAGACGGGCATACGCCGCGTTTACCCCGTTTATCCGTCAAGCACTTGGGAGATAGATCTAGCAAGCCACCGGGTCATACTCCCGGAGAAAGGACGACAGGAATATGTCGAGCATCCAGATGTTGCCGCGTGTCCTTCCCAATCTCGGGGAGAAGGCAGTCGGACTCACCAAGGAGTTCTGGGGAACGGTCCTTGATCGCGATGATCTGCGCCAGTCCGGCCAGGCCCAGCAGAAGAAGGCCGAGGAGCGGATCGAGCAGTTCCGCCGGGAGTTGAAGGCCGACATTAAGCGGGCCGAGGCTGCCGCCGATGAGCAGCGCCAGAAGGCGTTCCAGAACAAAAGCTCCCGTTCCGGTAAGTCGGAGCTGGATAAGAGCGGCCCTCAGTCCGCCGTCAGCGCCACCGCCGAGAAGGTCAAGGGCGGCCTCAAGGAGGCCGCCGGGTCGGTCATCGGTAACGACAACCTCCGCAAGGAGGGTTCGGCCCAGCAGGACAAGGCCGCCTCCGAGAAGGACGTGGCCAAGGAAGAGGCCAAGGCCGAACAGGCTCGGGCCCGGGCCAACACCGCCGAGCGCCAGCAGCGGGCGACGGGCGCCTGATCAGTTCCGGTCGCTAAGCCTGCGACCGCCGCTGGAAATGATCAGTCATAACTGACAGAGGGGCCCCTGTGGGCCCCTCTGTCGCGCCCGGTATCCACCCCCGACGGCCTCAGGAGCGCCGACAATGAGCCGAGGGAAGCACGAGCCCAGTCGGCCGGGCTCACCCACGGCGGCCGGGTCGACGGAGGGCACCACCATGAAAATGAACCGGACCCGGGTGGCCGGGCTGCTGGCTCTCCCGGTGGCGGGTGTCTTGGCCGGGGCCTGCGCCCACTCCCTGCCGCCCAGCCGGCCCGCGGCGGTCCATGCCCCGACCTCGGTGGCCCCCACCACCACGGCTCAGGCCGTCTATCCCCTCACCGGCCTGCCGGTCACCGATCCGGCCGCCGCCGGGCGCCCGGCCCTATCGGTCAAGGTCGACAACGTGGCCGGTTCCTTCCCCCAGATGGGCCTGGACGACGCCGACATGGTGGCCGAGGCCCTGGTGGAGGGAGGCCTGACCCGGCTCTTCGCTACTTTCCAGTCTCACCAGGCCCCTCAGGTCGGCCCCATCCGCTCGGCCCGGCCGGTCGATGCCGCCCTGCTGCGCGAGCTGGGCGGGGGCATCTTCGCCTACTCCGGCGCCGCCACAGGGGAGATTGCCCCGGTCCAGGCGTCCTCTACTGCCACCCTGCTGTCCTACGACGCCGGGGTGGCTGCCTTCCACCGGATCGACTCCAGGCCGATCCCGCACAACGTCTTCGCCTCCACCGCGGCCCTGTGGGCGGCCGGGCTGGCCGCCGGAGCCGCCCCTGATCCTCCGCCCCGCCTCTTCGCTTATTCGGCCGCTCCCGAGGGCGGCGTGGCACGCCCGCTCAGCCACGCCTACATGGACTTCTCCGTCTTCTCCTCGGCCCGGTGGACCTGGAGCCCGTCGCAGGGCGTGTGGCTGCGGACCCAGAACGGCCAGCCGGACATCAACGCCGACGGCAGCCGCAACTCGGCGGCCAACGTGGTCATCCTGTCGGTGGTCATCGGCCCGACTGGGATCTTCGATGCGGCCGGGAACCAGGACCCCTACGTCCACCTGGTCGGCTCGGGGACGGTGTGGGTCCTGCGGGGGGGTCAGGAAGTGCAGGGGACCTGGACCCGACCGAGCATCGCCCAGCCCGTCCAGCTGACGGGAACGGCCGGCACAATTACGCTGGCGCCTGGGACCACGTGGCTGGAGCTCCTGCCCCGGCCCCACCTACCCAGCCTGCATCCCTGAATGAGGAAGCTGGGTGCTCCTAGCCTGGGAGAGCTTCGAGCGGGAGGGTAGAGAACAAGGGGGGCGACGCCTCTCCTCAAGGACGGTGATCAACTAGCCGATGTTCCGTTACAGGAGGTGGCATGAGCCTGCGTACATGGCTCCGTTGGCAATGGCTCGGTGGCGACCCAGGCCGCCTACAAAAGCCCGCCAGTGGGCGACCGGATGACGGCATCGGCATCATCGAAGTCATGGTGGCAATCACCGTCATCGCCTTCGTCTTGGTCGCCCTGCTCTCCACCCTCACCAACTCGCTTCTCTACGTATCCTTCGCCCGCCAGAGCCAAGCCGCCACCTCCCTGGCCGACCGCACCATGGAGGAGGTTCGGGCTCTGCCCTTTGCCGTGGTCGCCAATGGCCTTGACCCTTCGAATGATCCCACCTGGTCTACCGACACCAATATCACCAGCACCACCTCGGGCGGCGTAACCACCTACTTCTACGCCGGTAAGGAGATCCCGACATCGTCAGGCACGGCGGTGGCGCCCTTGGTGCCCCACCGTCATACCGTGCAGATCGGTCCGACCACCTACACGGTTTCCGTCTACCCCACCTACGATCAAACGACCCCGGCCACCGTCTATCTGGTCACTGTGCTCGTGAGCTGGGCCAATCCCGCCAAGGGTGGCCTGGCTCACAGTCTGACTACTCAGACCCTGGTCTATTCGCCGGCCGGGTGCCTGTCAACTGCCACCCATCCCTTTGCCGCACCGTGTGAGCCGTTCCTCTACGCCAACTCCACCGACGTGGGTGGCCACGTAACCGTCACGCCCGCTTCGAGCACGGTTCCAGCCATCCAGGGCATCGCATTGGACCACGCCAGCATCAGCCCTGCCCAAGCTGCCTCGACGGCCCAGATCGAGCAGGTCTCGGCCGTCCACAGCCTGGCTCAGACGTCCGGGGCCAGTCTGCTCTTGACCGGTGGCACCTTGCAGACCGCCGGTGGGAGCCAGGTGTCTGCGTCAGCCAACAGTGACCCGGCGTCGTTGTCTTCATACCAGTCCGTGAGCACCGCCCCGCAGGCCCCGGCTTCGCTTTCCGCCACGGGCACAGGTACCAATGACACCCTCACCGTGTCGACAGGAGGCCCCGACCCGGCGCAGGCAAATGCCACCATTTCGGCATCGATCAACCCACCGAATTACTGCGCCGATCCGGGTGGTACCTATGAGACGACTCAAGAGCCGTGTGGTTCATCCTCCGCCACCCAGAGCCAGGCCGCGAGCATGAACGCCGATCTATGGGCCAATTCATCGCTGGACCTCGGCAATGCCCTGCTGAGCTCGATTGGCTCCGGGTCAGCCCGGACCTTCGCCACACGTCACCTGACCTCCGGTGGGACGTACTGCACCCAGACCAGCGGGGACGGTTGTGTCCATCTCTCCACCGCACGGGGGATGGGTGCCGTTCAGCTGGCCGGATTGCCGGCCAACCTCAGTAGTTCCGACGTGCCAGCCGGATGGTCGGGCTATCTCGTTCAGCTCAGCGGCTTCTCGGACTCGGTGTCTTCCGAGGCCGGGGTCGGTGCCGCCGCTCCAAGCGTGCAAGCGTCGGGGACCATCAGCTACTGGAACGGAGCCGGCTATACCAGCTTGTCGGTCGCCCCCGGGGGGCCGCGGAACCTGCCGGTGGCCCCCATATCGATCAGCGATCCCAACTACGAGAACACCGGCCAGGCGCTCGTTATAACGATCACACCCCAGCTCACCACGGGGGGAACCGCCGTCAACGATCCGGCCGGATCCGGCTGCGCTAGTCCCTGCACCAGGGCACAAGCTTCAGCAACTTCGGCGTCGCCCATCCTGGGGAGTATCGCCTACTCGGTTACCTACGGCGGCACGAGCGTCGCAGACCTCAACATTGGCGTCGATCTGGGAACGATCACAGCCAACGCCACGTACACGGCGGCTCCCAGTGCGTAGCACCAACTGCCACCGGGATGAAGGCGGTTTCACCCTGATCGAATTGGTCGTGTCGAGCGCCCTCACGGTCCTCGCCCTGGGTATGGTGGTTTCCGTCTTGGCGTCTGCTCAGACCACCGAGGGTCGGGTGGCAGGACGCAGCGCGAACAACGACCAGGCTCGGCTTGCCGTCAGCGAGATCGACCGCCAAGTCCGCTCCGCCAACTTGCTCTACGACCCGTCGACAGGGAGCCCGCCCAACATGTCACTGCTGGTCTACACCCAATACAACTCCGTCGAGCGCTGCGTCCAATGGGAAATTCAGAACGAAAACCTTGTCACCCGGAGCTGGTCGTCGACTTGGCAAACCGATGGCCTGGTGAGCTCCTGGCGCGTGGTGGCAACCAACGTGGTGAACGAGATCGTCTCACCGGTTGTGCCAGCTTTCAGCCTCGACACCTCCCAACCCGACTACGGCCAACGGATACTCAACATCGATCTGGTGATCAACGACAGCAGTAACCCCGCCTCGGCCGCCGAGTTGCAAGCCTCGGTGACTGGACGAAACACGGAATACGGCTATCCCGCCACCGTGTGCGCCAGCGTGCCGCCTGGATAGGACCAATGCAAACTGAGCCGAAGGAAAGACCCGTGCCGAAACGGCTACTGCAGCGAATTGTCGGTGCACGCGGAGGCGACCAAGCTGGTGTCGCTCTGGTGGCGGCCATGATGGTTGCCCTAGTCGCCATCACGCTGAGCGGAGTGGCACTGGGTTTGGCCGTCCACACCATCGATGGGAGCGCGCTCCAGCGTCGCCAGGTCCAGTCGGTGGACGCCGCTGAAGCAGGCCTGAATGCGGCCTATGCCACCCTTCAGACCACGCCGCTCGCCAGCCTTCCCTGCACACCCATATCGGGTGCTCTCTCGACTGCGCCGGCGCCCGTCAGCTACACCGTTTCCATCACCTACTACGGGGAATATCCTCCGTCCGGGCCGCCGTTAACGTGTCCTCTAACCACCAACCCGATGGCTGCGGAGCTGACCTCCACCGCTACTGTCAATGCCAGACTGTACGGGGCCCGAGCCATGCAGGCCCTGGTGCAGATGTCCCCATGGGGATCCTTCGACAATGCCATTTACTCCAACTGCAGCCTGAGCATCAGCGAAAGCCCGACGATTTACGGGCATAGTGGCAATGATGCCAACATCTACACCAACGGATACGCAAACCTGCAGGAGCACACCACCGTCTACGGGAGCATCTACAGCCAGGCGAACCCGCCTGCGGGATGCAGCGGGGACGGCGGAGATGGTGGCAGCGGAGTCTCGCTCGGAAACAACTCGACCGTCGCCCAGGATGTCTGGTCGGTCGGGCCGGTGAGCCTGTCCAGCCATGCCTCCGTCGGCCACGATGTCACCTCGTCCCAGGGCTCGATCAGCATGTCCAGCAACTCTCAGATCGGCCACGATGCCACCGCGGCCACCACCTGCAACGGGTGCACGAGCGGCAGCGGCGGCAATGTCGGAGGCCAAGTTGTCCAGAGTGCCCCATCCCCTCCGCCCCCCTCGCAGCCCATGCCTCAGCTCAACTACGACCAGGCAGCCTGGCAGGCGGCCGGATACACCATCAACCAGTACAGCGACTGCAACGTGGCCGCCTCCTCCCTGGCCGCTCTGGCCTCCCAATCGACTCCCCAGCTGGCCTACGTCACTGGTGGTTGCTCGCTCAACCTCACGGGACAGCTGGCCCTCAGCACGAACCTTGCCATCTTCAGCGATGGCCCCATCGCCATGAGCCACAACTTCTCGGTGTCCTCCGCTGACGGGGCGCCACATCAGCTTTACCTCATAGTCCCGTATAGCGACGCCTCGGCGTGCTCCTCGGGCAACGCCCCCAATATCACGGCCAGCGAGCACGTCAGTTTCGGCTCCCCGACCGGTGCGATCAGCACCTTCATCTATACGCCCTGTACCGCCAGCTTCAGCGAGAACGTGACCGGCACCGGTCAGGTCTACGCAGGTACCGTCCAGGCCAGCGAGCACTTCAGCTTGACTTACAGTCCGGCCAGTTCCATCCCCGGGGCCCCCCTAGGGGGAGGTGTGGGCGCGTTCCATGTTGGAATCGCCTACGAGCGTGAAATCCCGGCATGACAATCCCCTCCTCATCCGGGCGGCGCCTCAGACCGACGCCTGCTCGATCGGCACCGGCCAAGGTCGGGCAGGGGAGGCATCCGGGTCCAAGGCTGGATCGACCGACAGCCGGGGCAGCCGGCGGTCCAGCCAGGCGGGGAACCACCAGTTGGACCTCCCTATGAGCTGCATCACGGCGGGGACGATGGTCATGCGGATGATGACGGCGTCGATGAGGATGCCGCCGCCCAGGCCGACCCCGAACTCCTTGATGACCCGCTGGCCTCCGAGTATGAAGGAGCCGAAGACCAGGATCATGATCACCGCCGCGGCAGTGATGGTCTTACCGGTGGCGGCCAGTCCATTGCGCACGGCCAGGCGGTTGTCCCCGCTCTTGAGGTACTCCTCATGGATGCGGGTGACCAGGAAGACCTGGTAGTCCATCGACAGCCCGAAGAGAATGGAGAAGAGCATCACGGGCAGGAAGGCTTCGATGGGTCCGGGCCGGTTGACACCGAAGACGTTGCCCAACCAGCCCCACTGGAAGACCGCCGTCAGCAGACCGAAAGCGCCGCCGATGGACAGCAGGTTCATGACCGCCCCGGTGAGGGGCACGGCCAGGCTGCGGAACACCACCGAGAGGAGCAGGAACGACAGGAGCACGACCAGGCCGATGAACAACGGGAGCTTTCCGGTCAGGACGTGGGCGAAGTCCACGAAGATGGCCGTGCTGCCGCCCACGTAGACCCGGACGCCGGTTCCGGCCAGGGCAGCCGGGATGACGGACGAGCGCAGTTGGTTGATGAGGGAGCCGGTGCTGGCGGCCTGGGGCGACCCCTTGGGGTAGACGTTGAGAAGGGCGATCTCGCCCCCCGACTTGGCCGGCAGGATTAGAGGGGCGGCCACCTGGGCCACGTCAGGCTGGGCCTTGATGTCGCCCGAGAGCCGGGTCAGGACCGCATTCAGAGGATTGGCCGCCGAGCCCACTCCAGGAGCCAGATGGGACAGGGCGGGACTGTCCGCCACCAGCATGAGCGGACCGTTGAAGCCGGGGCCGAAGCCCTGGGCCAGCATGTCGTAGGCGGTCCGGGTGGTGGTCCCGACCGGGTCGTTGCCCTCGTCCGAATTGCCCAGCCTCAGGCTGAAGAAGGGCAGGATGATGGCGCCGATCACGACCAGGGCCACCACGGCGGGCACGGCCGGACGGACCTGGACGAAGGAGGCCCAGCGGGGCCAGAAGCCGGTCGAACCGGCCCCGACGATGCGGGGGCCGTTGGCGGCCAGATCCCGCTTCTGCTTGCGGGACAGGATGCGGGGCCCGATGAAGCCGAGCATGGCCGGCAGCAGGGTGAGGGCGCTGATCATGGTGAGCAGCACGCCGATGGAGGCAGCCACGGCCAGGCCGTAGAGGAAGGTGACGCCCAGGGCGAACATGCCCATCAGGGCGATGCAGACCACCATGCCGGCGAAGAGCACGGCCCGGCCCGAGGTGTTGACCGCTCCCACCGCCGCCTCCTCGGCGCTGCGCCCGGCTATGAGGCCCTGGCGGTGGCGGGTGACGATGAACAAGGCGTAGTCCACCCCGACCCCCAGGCCGATGAGGATGACCAGTTCGGGGGCGAACTGGGGCATGCCCAGGACGTGGCTGAGCATGGTCACCAGCCCGATAGCGGTGCCCAGGGCGAGGAGGGCCGACAGCAGGGGCAGAGCCATGGCGAAGACCGAGCCGAAGAACAGAACCAGGACCACACCGGCCAGCAGGATCCCGAGCCCGCTCCCGCCGAAGCCGGGCCGGGTCGCCTCCCCGGCCAGCTGGCCGGACACGGCCACCTTGAGCCCGGGCCGGTCGGCCGAGGTGGCCGTGGAGACCATGCGGACGGCCTCGGCCTGGGACAGGGTCTGAGGCTCCTTATCGAAGGTGAGGGTGGCGAAGGCGACCGTCTTATCGGCGCTGATCTGCTGGGCCCCCAAGGCGCTGAAGGGCGAAACCACCCGGCTGGCGTTGGGAAGCAGGGCCAGCTGGGCCAGGTCGGCATTGATGGCCGCTTCCACCGGCGGGCTGGTGACCAGAAGGCCGCCTGAGGTCTGGAAGACCACCTGTTCGTTGTCCCCGGCCAGCTTGGGGGAGTTGGACTGCAGCAGCTTGAGCGCCTCGGTCGAGGGCGTGTTGGGTAGCTGGAAGTTGTTCGAGTACTTGGTGCCGACGGCATTGGAGATGACGGAGACCAGGATGAGCATGGCGATCCAGGCGCCCAGAACCAGGCGGCGGTGCCGGAAGCACCAGGTGGCGAGAGCTCTCATAACCCCACCGAGGGTAATGGCCGCCCGGAATGAGCCGGACGGGGGGCCGATATGCCGGGACCGGTCAGGCCCGGGGCAGGATGACCAGCTGGGTGTTGCGGAACAGGGCCATGGTCCGCCCGGTCGTCTCGTTGGTCACCACTGCGTCCCACACCACGGTGGTGCGCCCGACGTGCACCGGCCAGGCCCGGGCCGAGACCACTTCGCCGGCCTTGGCGCTGGAGAGGAAATTGGTCTTGAGCTCGACGGTGGTGAAACTGGAGCCCTCCGGGATGTGAGGACCCATCCCGAAGGCGCAGATGATGTCGGCCATGCCGACCACCACCGGGGCGAAGAGGTAGCCCGTCCCGGCTATGAGGGTCTCGGTAACGGTGAGGCGGGCCTCGGAGCCCTCCTCGTCCACCCGGGTCATCTCCATGCCGAACAGGCCGGGCACCTTGTTCCGGCCGAATTCGTTGAGCGACCGCACCCGTTCGTCTGACATCAGGTCCTTCCCTCCCCCAGCGGTGCCGGCGTGTGCCCGGCCGGCGTGTGCCCGGCCGGCGTGAGCCCGCCCGGCGCGGAGACCGGGGTGGGCGGCCCCAGCATGGCCGCCAGCTGCGGGAGGGCCCAGCGAATTCCCGCCTGCCAGTAGGGCCAGCCGTGGTAGCCCCCCTGGTACAGGTCGACCTGGGCCGGGAGGCCGGCCTTCTCCAGGGCGGCCACGAAGGCCTCGTTCATGGCCCGCACCCCCTGCTCCAGCCCGTAGCCGTCCCCGTCGTCGGTGTCGCCCTCCGGCCCGCCCGGGGTGCCCGTGCCCGCCGCCACCATGAGCTCGACGCCGGCCAGGGAGCCGGCCAGATCGGTGGGGTTGTGGGCCCGCCACACCTCGGCATCAGCGGCCTGGTCACCCCACACCCGCTGGTCGGGTGTGCCGTGCTCGGCGTTCAGCTGGGCGAACAGGTCCCCGGTGCCGGGCGCCCCCCACATGGTGTCGAGCACCCCCGAGAAGGAAGCGGCCGCCACATACCGCCCGGGGTGACGCGCCGCCAGGGACATGGCCCCGAAGCCGCCCATGGACAGGCCGGCTATGGCCGCCGGGCCCGGGGACACCCGGTAGTGGGCGGCCAGATAGCGGGGCAGGACCTCGGTGACGTAGGTCTCGGCCTGCCAGCTGCCCTCAACCCAGTCCGAGTACCAGGTGGCCTGCGACCGGCAGCCGGCATCGGGCATCACCACCAGGATGGGGAAGGCGGAGGCCAGGTCCACCACGTCGGTCGACTCCGCCCAGGAGGCGTAGGTGTCACCGGCTCCGTGCAGCAGATAGAGGACGGGAAAGGCCAGGTCGGTCCGGGACCCGTAATCCGCCGGGAGGATGAGGTTGACCCGGTTGTCCGGCATCCTGACCCCCTCCGGCAGGGGGACCCGGATCTCTGTGAGGGCCACGCAATAGTCTGCCCGTCATGACCACACCGGCCGTGACCGACCCGGAGGCGGGCGGCCTCCCGGACCTGGAGGAGCTGGTCGACCTGGACCGTTACCCGGTCCTCGACCTCGATGGGGACAAGGCCCGGGCCGCTCTGGTCGGCTGGCGGGCCCAGCTGGCCGCCACCGGGGCCTGTGAGCTGTCCGGTTTCCTCACCCGGGCCGGAGTGAGCGCCCTGGTGGCCGACGCCAGGGCGGTGGCCACGCGGGCCTACCGGTCCTCCGGGATCGGCACCGCCTACCTGAACCGGCCCGACGCGGACGCCCCGGCCGGCCATCCCACCCGCTGGCTCGGTCCCTACGCCCTGGGAGCGGTGGCCTACGACCTGATCCCCCGCACATCGCTGCTGCGCCTTCTCTACGAATGGGATCCGATGAAAAATCTCATCGAGGCCATCCTGGGGAGAGGGCCGATCCACCGGTACGCCGATCCGTTCGGAGCCCTCAATCTGGCCGTGATGGGGGAAGGAGACGAACTGCAGTGGCACTTCGACCAGACCGACTTCGTGGTCTCCCTGGCCATCGAGCCGTCCGAGGCGGGCGGGGATTTCGAGGTGGCCCCCCTCATCCGTTCGGCTGAGGATCCGCGCTACGACGCGGTGGCGGGCGTGCTCAACGGCACCGACACCTCCCCGGTGGTGACCCTGCCCATGACGGCGGGCACTCTGCTCGTCTTCGAGGGCCGCCATTCGCTGCACCGGGTCAGCCCGGTCCAAGGGGAGCGGGCCCGACTGGTCGGACTGCTCGCCTATGACACCAAGGCGGGAACGATGGGCAGCGAGATGCTGCGCATGAACCGCTACGGGCGGACGGAGCCCTACCCCGATCCGCCGGCCGCTTGAGCCCGTCCGCCCCGAGGAGCCGGGCCACCCAGGTCGGGGAGGCCTTCAGCGGTTCAGGTCCGAACGCCGCCCACATCAACACCGTCCTGGGGGCCAAGGGGGGACCGGTGGAAGCCGCCTGGGCCACCGCCCTGGCCATGCCCCGGCCCGGCCACGCCGCCTTTGTCACCGTCATCCGCCCCGACGTGGCCGTCAAGCCCCTCACCCTGTTCGTCAACAAGGCGGCCCTGGAAGCGGGCACGACCCACGCCAATCTGACCTGGGGGGCGGCCCAGGCCGGGGTGGCCTGCGGAGTGGTCGACGCCGTAGCGGCCGGCACCATCCCGGCCGAGCTGGCCGATGACCTGCTCCTGATAGCCGCCGTCTGGGTCGACCCGGCCGCCGACTCGGAGGAGGCGGTCTTCGAGAACAACCGGGACGCCACCGCCCGCGCCCTGGCTCGCGGCGCCCGGGGCGAACCCGAGTTGGCGACGGTGCAGGCGGCGGCGGCCGAGCCGGCCAACCCGTTCTTCCGGCAGAGTTGAGGAAGAGACACCGACGGTGGCCGACCGGGTGGAGGCCTGGGTGGACGCCCGGGTCTAGTCGGGCAGTTCGATGCCCAGCTCGGCCACCCGCTTGGCCACGTCCTCAGGGAAGACGTTCTTGATCAGGTACAGGTCCCGGGCCATGTTGTAGTCGGGCGCCAGCTCCTTGGAGTAGCGCTCGAAGTAGAGGAGCTGCTTGGAGGTGAGCACCAGCTCCCGGGGGGCCTTGGCCCCGAACTGCTCGGCCAGGGAGATGTTCTGCTTCATGAGCTCACCGATGCTCGTCTCGGATATCGACCGGTCCAGCATGGGGTCCATGGTGGCTTTGATGACCAGGCCCACCGACACGTCATCGCCCACGTCCTCGGCCATCACCCCGACGCGCTTCCAGTTCCTCACGATCCGGGAGTAGTCACCGTCGATCATGGCCGTGTACTGCATGTCCTTGAACACCTGCTTCCAGGTGTCGTCCAGTTCCCCCATGATCCCGAAGTCCAGGAACGCGCAGCGCCCGTCCTCCAGCACCCACAGATTCCCGGCGTGGACGTCCCCGTGGAACGGACCGTGCACCAGGGCCGCCTCCATCCACACCTTGACGCCGCGGCGAAGGGTCAGTTCGCCGTCGATGCCTTGAGCCCGCAGGGCGGCAAACTCGTCCATCGGCGTGCCCCGCATCCTCTCCATACAGATGATGTGGGGGCCGCAGTAGTCCCAGTACACCTCCGGGGCCGTGATCCACTGGTTGTCCCCGAAGGCCCAGATGTTGTCCCGGAAGTGGCTCTGGCGGTAGGCCTCCAGGGCGAAGTTGAGCTCCTCGTTGGTGACCTGGTGGAGATCCTCGATCACGGCCAGGGCGTTGATCTGGGCCCCCAGCTTGGTCCGCTGCACCAGCCGGGCCAGGCGGTACATGATCCGCAGGTCGGCGTTCATGCGCCGGAAGATGTCGGGGCGCTGGATCTTGAGCACCGCCTCCCGCCCGTCGGGCAGGGTGCAGGCGTGCACCTGGGCGATGGAGGCGGCCGAGAGCGGACGCTCCTCGAAGCGGGAGAACAGCGAGGACACCGGGCGGCCCAGGTCCTCCTCGATCAGCCGGGCGGCCGTCTCACTTGGGAAGGGGGCGACCTCGTCCAGGCAGCGTAGGCAGGCATCGGCCAGGGGGGCGGGGAAGACCCCGGGGGAGGAGGCGATGAGCTGACCCAGCTTCACGTAGGTCGGGCCCAGGGCCTCGAAGGCGTCCACCAGGCCGGTGGCGGCGGCGGTGACCAGGGAGCGGTGGCCGCGGCGGAGCACCCAGCCGGCCAGGCTGCGCAGGATCATGGTGGCCAGGACCACCCCGACCAGGACCATGTGGCGCAACTCGGCCGGGCCGAAGTGCTCGAGGGCCGGGGAGTCGACCACCAGCGCGCCGGGTGGTGGCCCCCCGGCGTAGGGGCCGTGGAAGCTGCTGCGCACCCCGGTGGAGGAAAAGGTGTCCGCCGGAGGGGTCGGAATGGGCTCACTCACCACCGCCGACGGTAGCCCCCCGGCCCCAATTGGCGAATCAATCGGACAAACCGCTGGCGGATTCAGGTAGTGGCCGCGACAAGTCCTGCGAATCGTTCCGCCGGAGTATCCCACTCCAAGGTCTTGCGGGGACGTTCATTGAGCAGCGCAGCGATGTCATCGAGCTCTGCCTGGCTGTAGACAGACAGGTCGGTGC
>DAHUYE010000078.1 GCA_027315345.1 Actinomycetota bacterium | reverse complement strand
CGACCAGGCCCTTTCCGTGGGATTCCCCGGCAGTCAGGTAGCGCAGCACGCTCTGGAATCTACCGGTCGGCCACAGCCCGTCCCGGGCCCTATTTGAGGACCTGCTTGCCCTTACAGGCCTGGAAGGGCGCACCCCCGTGGGTGAAGCTCCCACACTGGGTCGACTGGGACAGGCTCACCACGTAGTAATTCCCGGCAAAGGTCTGGCCCGGAGTCACCTGGTACAGGAGGCCGTCGACCTGGACGCTGGCCTCGGTGCTCTGGCCCGAGGCATAGATGTCCATGACCTGGAACTCCTGGCCCGAGGTGGGCGCCGTGGATCCTCCCGGAGCCGCTCCCGCCCCGCTGGCTCCACCCGAGCCGGGCGTCGTCGTGGTGGTCGTCCCGGCCCCGGCCGACCCCGGTGAAGAGCTGACAGGGGCCGACGAGGTCGGGGACGTCGAGACTCCCGAACCGCCCGACGCTCCCGAACCGGTCGACGTCGTGATCCCCGATCCGGCCAGGGGGGTGAAGGGGTCCTTGCTGGTGAAGATCTGGGCATTGGGGGCGACGGTGGTGGTCGTGACGGCCGGCCCGCCGGCACCGGGCGGGCCGGGCGCGACCGGCGGAAGCGTCGAGGCGGCGCCCGGAGGGGTGCCGCCTCCCGCCGTCACGAAATGGATGACCACCACTATGAGCAAGAGGACCAGGCCCGCGACGCCCAGGATCAGGGCCCGGCGGTTGTTGCCGATCGATGCTCTCACGGTGCCGCCGTGGTGGTGGTCGTCGGAGCCACCGTGGTGGTGGTGGTGGTGCTGGGCGCGGCGATGGGCTTGGACATGAAGACGTCGGTGGAAAGGGTGGCCGTCAGTTCGGAACCGGCTCCGCCCGCTCCGAGGTCGACACCCATGATGACCATGAGACGGGGCATGGTGTCGAGCCGGTTGATGAAGTCGATGATCTGGTAGTACCCGCCGCTGACATCGATGGCGACGGCAATGAGCTGGGGCCCGGTGGCGACCGCGGCGTTGGCCGCCGGTTGGGCCGGGGAGATGCTGGTGAATGTGACACCCGACTGGGTGGCGGCCGCGCTCACCTGATCGATAAGGCCGGAGAGGTCGGGAACGGCGGGAATGGCCGCCGTCTCGATGGCCAGCTTGGCCCCCAGGGCGGCCTGGCCCTGGGCCGTCTGGCTGGCGCGCAGCTGGGCGATCTGCGCCTGAAGGGATTGAACGGACGCCGCCGAGGCCTGGGCGCTGGCCTTGGCCTGGTCATAGGAGCGCTGGGTGGGCGACCAGAGGGCCAGGTACCAGATGACCACGACCACGACCAGTGCCCCCGCGCCGGCCGCCACGACTCTCGGCTTGAGCCCGCCCAGTGATCTCACGAGCCGGCTCCGGTGTAGCGGGCGATGCGCGCCGCCTGACCCGACGTGGCGCCGGGGCCGAGGTCGGCGCTGGAGGAGAAGGTGATCAGGTTGCCCGATCCGGACCGGGCCGCCGAGGACACCCAGACGTCGCTGAGCGAGTCAAGCTGGCCCAGGTCGGCCAGCCACTGGGCTGCTGAAGTCTGATTGAAGCCCATCCCCTGGAAGCTCATGGTCCCCGGAGCCGTCCCCGTCCCCCGCTGGCCGGAAAGGGCGGTGATCCACGTGTCGCTGGGCATGGCGTCGGCCACCTGGGTGATCAGGCTGGCCCAATCGACATCGCCGGCCAGCGCCGATCGGATGTCTTGGTCGGTGAGGGCCAGCTGGCCCTGGGAGCTCCCACTGGTCGTGCTGAGGGCAGCCACCTGGCGCTGCAGAGAGGCCGCCTGAGCCTGATTGGCCGCCGCCTGGCGCTGCTGTCCGGCAATGTCCCCCGAACGGACCAGCCAGAGAACCAGCAGCAACACGGCCACCGCGGCCACCACCCCGCCCACTCCGATGGCCTGCAGGCGCTCCTCCCTGACGGCTGCCACCGCTGGGGGCAGGAGGTTGACCCTCCTGGCACCCGGACCGGGAGGAACGGTGGCCAGGGCCAAGCCTATGACCGTGGGCAGGTTGGATTCCGCCCGCTCGATCTCCTCCAGGCTCAGGCCGGCGTCGATCGGGTACACGGCGCTGGGCCGGGCCAACACAGCCGGGAAGCCCGAGACCGATTCCAGACTGGTGGCCAGGCCGGACAATCTGGCCCCCCCGCCGGTCAGCAGGACGCGACCCACGGGGCATTCCGGGTGCTGGGACACGTAGTAGCGGATGGAGTTGTCGATCTCCTGCACCAGTCGGCCCACTTCGGTGGCCAGGATCGGACCCACCGACGGATCCTCCTCGGGGGTGCCCGCCCTTCTCTTGAGCCCTTCGGCCGTGTCCAGATCCACATCCAGCTCGGCCATGATCGCTTCGTTGGCCGCTCCGGCCCCCGTGCTCAGAAACCGGACGAAGCGAGGTATCCCGCCCTCGTGGACGACCACGGTGGTCACGCCGGCGCCGACGCAAACCAGCGCCTCGCAGCCGGCGCCGTCCTCCAGGGTGTCCAGCCCGGTGGTGCCGATCGAGCGAACCAGGGCCAGCGGCATGGGGTCGATGCGGATGGCCCGCAGGCCGGCCAGTTCGAGCGCCTCCAGGTGGGCAGCAACCATCGTCCGGGCGGCGGAGGCCAACAGCAGACGGACCTTCTCGTTGCCGTCCGAGTCCACCAAATCCTCCAGTCGCTGGAAGTCCAGGTGGGCCTCGTCCGGCCCGACCGGGAGGATGTCGGCATCCTCGAACCGCAGGGCGGCGCTCAGGTCGGCGTCGCTCATGGCCGGCATCTCGGCCTCCCGCACCAGCACCTTCTGGTTGGCCACGCCCAGGACCACCTGGCGGCCCCGGAATCCCACCCGTTCCCACAGCCGCCGGATGGTGGCCGCCACCGCAGGGACGTCAGCCACCTCCCCAGCCACGACCGCCCCAGCCGGGAGGGTCAGCTGCCCGAAGCGCACGACCCGCGGCCCGGAGGGGGTGATGACCACCTCGGCGGCGCGCACCGCGAAGGTGCCGATATCCAGGCCTATGGCGTGCTTGGCCATCAGCTCGAATGTCTCTGGAGGAAGGCGGCCAGGTCGGTCTCCGAGATCCGCCAGCCGTGACCGACCCGGATGGCTCGGAGCTGGGCGTCACGGATAAGCCGGTAAACGGTCATGTTCGAGACCGAGAGGGTCTCGGCCACTTCCTTGACCCTCAACAGTCGGGCTTCGGTGGCGGAGCTCAACAGCCGACGACCCCGCCTCCGACCATTCCGTCACGGTAATTGCCAGCCACCCCAAATAAGTGGATCCACCCCAAATGCAACATCGGCAACAGGTGAACCAGACGGATCAGGAACAACGGGCCCGGTCAGCCCCGGTTGAGCCAGAGGTTCACCAGGGGCCCGCCCCACAGGACGGCCAGCACCGCTCCGGCGGCCAGGAACGGCCCGAAGGGGATCCGGGTCTTCCTACCGGCCCGGCCGGTCGCCATCAGGGCCAGGCCCACCAGCGTTCCCAGCAGGAACCCGCCCAGCAGCGCCACCCCGACCCTGGCCAGGCCGAGCCAGCCCACGTTGAGCCCGATGAGGCCGGCCAGGCGGACGTCACCGAATCCCATCCCCTGGGGCTGGACGACGTGGATGAGGAACAGGAGCCCGAAGCCGAGGAGCCCACCGGCCAGGGCATCCACCCCGGCGCGCTCCCGGTGGTCGGCAACGGTAGCCACGCCGAGCAGCACGATGCTGGCCCCGGCCGCCGGATAGACGATGCGGGACGGAACTATCTGGTGGTCGAGGTCGATCCCGGAAATGGCCACCAGGACGGCAAAGAAGACGCACAAATCAGCCAGCTCCCAGTGGGGTCCGATGCGCACGGCGGCGGCGGTCCACAGCCCGGCGGTGAGAACCTCCACCACTGGGTACCGGATGGAGATACGCATGTGACACGACCGGCACCGACCCCTGAGGACCACCCAGGACAGCACCGGCACGTTCTCCCATGGCCTGAGCCGGGCGTTGCAGCCCGGGCAGTGGGACGGCGGGCGCGACAGCGACTCCCTCCTGGGGAGCCGCCAGATGACCACATTGAGGAAGGACCCGACACACAGCCCCAGTACCGCGGCTACGGCGTCGATGAAGGCACTCACCCTTCCAGCCTCCTAGACGCGACTCCGGGGAGGGCGGACCCTCCCCGGAGTAGCTCTCAGTTGGACAGCCTTAAACCGTTACCGAGGCTTACCACTTGGCGCCGGTGGTGGTATTCGACCAGGTGTCGCCAGAGCCGGCACCCGTAAAGGCCGTCGCGGACGTGTTGCCCGTCGGGCAAACGGTAGCCGCACTGGTGTCGCTGCCGTAGAAGGTGCCGCTGGCCGCAAAAGGGCTCCCCGTGGAGTCCGGCTGGGCGACATCTTCGATGGCGTAGTAGTTGCCGGATGCCGACTGGGCCATCAGGCAGACCACATTCCCACCGTCCTGGGTCGTGACGGCCACCTGGTCGGTGCCCTTGGAGGTGCTGGACAAGGCGGCGACCCAGCTCAGGGAGGGCTCGATGGACGCCAGAGACGCCGTGCTCGAGTAGTAGGACTGGGTGTCGGTGTAGCCCGTCTTGGCCGCCGTCAGGGCGTTGCGGAGGTTGGACTCCGCCGCCCGGTTCTGGGCCCGGCTACGGGCGCCCAGGAAGGTCGGGATGGCGATGGCCATCAGGATGGCGATGATCAGGATCACCACCATGAGCTCGATGAGGGTGAAGCCCTCATCCTTGCGGTCCAGCCGCTTGCGCAGCATCTGAATCATTCGTTTCTCTCCTTGGGATGTCAATGGATGTTCGCAAGGCGTTTCTGCCTCTCGAACTCCCCCGGGACATCCAGGGAAGAGCTCTCCAGGCGGCCCGGCTGGCCCTCCTCCTCGTTGAGGACGGCCCCGTGGCTTTGCGCCCCCGCCTCACGACGGGTTTGCCGTTTCAAGAGCACGACTTGCAATCGACATATCGGCACGTTCCGCACGCAGCCTTTAGGAGTTTTCCGGACTTTTTGCCTTGGGGGCTCGGGGCGGCGCCGGCTGGATTCGGGGCGGGTCAGGGCCGGCCGGCCACCGCCGTCCAGGCGCCCTGAGCCAGCCGCTCGGCCAACCGGCGGGTGCTCTGATGGCGCCCCAGTGCGTCGATAACGGCCCCCGAGAGGGCTATGAAGAACGGGCGCGCCTCCGGACCGGACCAGGCGCAGCCCAGCTCGGCCATCTCTTCGTCGGTCATGGAATCGACCCGGGCCCATTCCTCGACCACCCGCTTGACGGCTTCGGGATCGGCCCGGCCCACCCAGACGAAGACGTCGGTGTGCCGGGCCACGGCTTCCCAGGACCGCAGCAGGCCCTCGAAATAGTCGAGCACGTCGGGGGGAACGGGCTCCCCGATCACCTCGGGATTGGCCCGGAGAGCGGCCAGGATGGACAAGCTGTTCGCCACCCACAGGCGGGCGCAGCTCGACGGTACCGGTCCGACCCGGACCTCAACCTCCGAATCCGGGCGGTCCCAGTGATCCACGAGCATGCGGGCCAGGTCCTCGACCAGATTGAGCGCCATGGTCTGCTTCTGGAGCAGGCCCACGGCCCCGGCGGCTATGGCCGCCCTCTCACTCTCTTCCTCGGCCGCCGCCGTGTAGAGGACGATGTCGCTATGGGGAGAAGCCTCCCGGATGAGGGGAATGGCCTCGAGGCCACCCATGACCGGCATCTGGCGGTCCAAGATCACGAGGTCCGGGAGGCAGAAGGCCGCCGTCTCGATCGCCTCCAGGCCGTTGCCGGCCTCCCCAACCAGGCTGAAGCGCCCGTCCCGGTTCAGGAGCAATTTGAGCATCATGCGGATATCGGGCGAATCGTCGACCACCAGAACCCGCACGGACTCCGGACCCGAGAAGCCCGGCCGCTCGGGGCCTGGCGTCGGCGGATGCGGACCGGTCGGGTTGGAAACCACCAACCGTTCCTTCGGCAGGTAAGGGGCCCGCCTGAAGGCGCTCAGTCAAGATTGCAGTCCCCGGTACCTGGCGAGGTCCGGTGGATCGCCTTCTTTGCAGGGCGGATTCAGGTAGTGGCCGCGACAAGTCCTGCGAATCGTTCCGCCGGAGTATCCCACTCCAAGGTCTTGCGGGGACGTTCATTGAGCAGCGCAGCGATGTCATCGAGCTCTGCCTGGCTGTAGACAGACAGGTCGGTGC
>DAHUYE010000067.1 GCA_027315345.1 Actinomycetota bacterium | reverse complement strand
GCTGCACTCCGGAGGAGGCTTCGGAGCGCGTGCTCGAGGCGCTGCGGGAGCTCGAGCTGATCAGCTGAGCCCAGCGTGCGATGCGGCCGCCGCGCCTGCCGCAGGCGACGAAGACCGGCGAGCGTGCGCGCCAGATTCGTGGGCCGGTGGATGGACCGGCGATTCCCCGCCTCGGGTGCGCTCGGCCACGCTCGGCCGCACCCGACGCTCTACCGCCCTCCGCGCGCCATCTTGCCGAGATCGAGCGCCTCCTCGAGGATCCCCTCCTCGACCCCCGCCTCACGCGCGACCTCGCGCAGCGACCGGCCCGACCGCGTCGCCTCCTGCACGATCTCGCTCGCCCTGTCGTAGCCGATGTGGGGGTTGAGCGCGGTCGCCACCGCGAGCGTCGACTCGGCGCTGCGGGTGGTGCCGGCGCGGTTGGCCCTGATGCCGGCCACGCACTTCTCGTTGAGCACGGTCGCGGCGGCGGCGAGCAGCGAGATCGACTGCAGCAGGTTGCGCGCGATCAGCGGAATCCGCACGTTCAGCTCGAAGTTCCCCTGCATCCCGCCGATCGTGATCGCCGCGTCGTTGCCGATCACCTGCGCGGCGACCTGCATCACGACCTCGGGGATCACGGGGTTGACCTTCCCCGGCATGATCGAGGATCCGGGCTGGAGATCGGGCAGATGGATCTCCCCCAACCCGGTGCGGGGCCCGCTCGACATCCAGCGCAGGTCGTTGGCGATCTTGTAGAGCGAGACGGCCACGACCCGGCAGACCCCGGACGCCTCCACCAGGGCGTCCCTGGCCCCCTGCGCCTCGAAGTGGTCGCGGGCCTCGGTGAAGGCGATCCCGGTCTGGTCGGCCAGCCGGGCGATCACGCCCTTGGCGAAGGCCTTGGGGGCGTTGAGCCCGGTTCCGACCGCCGTGCCGCCCAGGGGCAGCTCGGCCACCCGGGGCAGGACCGACCGGATGCGTTCCACCCCGTGTTCGATGGCGGCGGCATAGCCGCCGAACTCCTGGCCCAGGGTGACCGGGGTGGCGTCCATCAGATGGGTGCGGCCCGACTTCACCACCGCCTTGAAGGCCCGTTGGCGGTTGCGCAGGGCGGCGGCCAGGTGCTCCAGGGCTGGGATCAACTCGTCCACCAGCAGGCGGCAGGCAGCCACGTGGATGGCGGAGGGGAAGACGTCGTTGGAGGACTGGCTGGCGTTGGGCTCGTCGTTGGGCCGGACCGGGCGGCCCAGGGCCTCACCGGCCAGGTGGGCCAACACCTCGTTCATGTTCATGTTGGAGGAGGTGCCCGAACCGGTCTGGTACACGTCGACAGGGAACTGGTCATCCCACTGCCCCGCCGCCACCTGGTCGGCCGCCGCCGCCAGGGCCGCGGCCACGTCCTTCGGGACCAGCTTGAGCCGGGCGTTCTCCAGGGCCGCCGCCCCCTTGATGGCGGCCAGGGCCCCCACCAGGGCGGTGTCTATGCGCAGGCCGGAGATGGGGAAGTTCTCCACCGCCCGCTGGGTCTGGGCCCCCCAGCGGGCCGAGTCCGGGACCCTGACCTCGCCCATGGAATCGTGCTCGATCCGGTATCCGCCCGACGCCTCGGCCACCTCGGCACGGTACCCCGCCGGGCCCGGATGGCTTGCCGGACTAGCCCGTTTGGACTAGCTTTCCCCAACGTTGTGAACCTGTTCACGAACAGACTCACGACGCCCGCGGCGGGGGCGGAGTCCGGATCCAGGCCCTGGAGAAGGCTCGGGGCAGGGGCGCTCTGCGTCGCTGCGCTGGCCCCGGGGCTTTGGGTCAGTGCTGCCGCCGCCGACCCCACGGCGTCGCTCCAGTCCGAGGCCCAGGCCATGGCGGCCCGGCTCAATTCCCTGGACGCCCAGATGGCCCGGGAGGACGAGGCCCTCGACCAGGCCAAGAACCGCCTGGCCGGGATCCAGACCCTGCTGGCCGCCGCCCGCAGCGCGGTGGCCTCGGCCCGGGACTCGGTCGAATCCGACCGCCAGGCCGTCCAGCACCAGGCCATCCTGGCCTATGTGAACGGGTACGCCCCCAGTTCGATCGAGCAGATCCTTCAGAGCAGTGAGTCCTCCGAGGCCCTGCGCCAGAGCTACCTCGACAGCATCACCGCCAGCGAGCAGTCCTCGGTCGACACCCTGCGGGGCGCCCTTTTGACCCTGGACCAGCGCCAGTCCCAGCTCCAAGGGGCGGAGGCCATCGCCGCCGCCGACGTGGCCCAGGTGCGGGCCGCTCGGGATGGCTCGGCCCGGGCGGCCTCGGCCGAGCAGAGCGCCCTCAGCCAGGTGAAGGGCCGGCTGGCCGACCTGGTGGCCCAGATCGATGCGCAACAACAGGCGGCCGAGCAGGCCAGCTTTGCCGGCCAGGGCGCCGGGGCCAGCCTGCCTCCGCCCAGCGGCGCCGGCGCCTCTCTGGCCGTGAGCTGGGCCCAGCAGGAGCTGGGCAAGCCCTACGTCTACGGCGCTGCCGGGCCCGACTCCTTCGACTGTTCGGGGCTGACCATGTACGTCTGGGGCAAGGCCGGCGTGTCCCTGCCCCACTCCGCCGCCGCCCAGTGGGATGACACCGTGCGGGTGCCGATCAGCGACCTGGCCCCGGGCGATCTCGTCTTCTATTACCAACCCGTCGACCACGTCGGCATCTACGTGGGCGGAGGCGAGATGATCGTCGCTCCCCACACCGGCACCAACGTCCAGTACCAGTCCATATTCTCCGGCGGCCTCGACGGCGGCGGCCGGGTCGGATAGCAGCCGGTAGGTTCCGTCCATGCGGGCGGTGACCTTCGACAACGGCCGGGTCCTGGTGGCCGACCGGCCCGATCCCCGGCCCGGCACCGGTGAGATCCTGGTCCGGGTCCGGGCCGCCGGACTCAACAATGCCGACCTGATGCAGGCCCAGGGCTTCTATCCGGCTCCGCCCGGCAGTCCCCCCGACATCCTCGGCATGGAACTGGCCGGTGAAGTCGTGAGCAGCGGACCGGCGGCGGAACGGTTCAGCCCCGGGGACCGGGTCATGGCCGTGGTGGGCGGGGGCGCCCAGGCCGAACTGGCCACCTTCCACGAGCGCCAGGCCATCCCAGTGCCGGAGGCGGTGGGCTGGGCCGAGGCCGGCGCCTTCCCGGAGGTCTTCACCACCGCCCACGACGCCCTGTTCACCCAGGCCGGCCTGCGTCCCGGTGAGCACCTTTTGGTCCACGGGGCGGCCGGCGGGGTCGGAACGGCGGCGGTGCAGATGGCGGTGGCGGCCGGCGCCGGCGTGACCGCTTCGGTCCGCCATCCGGAGTTGCGCCCGGCCGTGGAGGCCATGGGGGCGGCCGTCATCGACCCGGCCGCCTTCGAGGAGGCCGGCCCCTACGACGTGATCCTGGAACTGGTGGGAGCGGGCAACCTGATGGGCAACCTGCGCTCCTTGCGCACGGGAGGGCGCATCTGTGTCATCGGCGTGGGTGGCACCGGCCCCCGGGGGGAGATCGACCTGTCCCTCCTGATGGGCAAGCGGGCCCGCATCCACGGCTCGACGCTGCGGGCCCGGCCCCTGGAAGGCAAGGCCGCCGCCGCCCGCCTGGTCGAGTCCCAGCTGGTTCCGCTGCTGGCCGCCGGCCGCATCTCCCCGCCCCTGGCCGCCACCTTCCCCCTGGAAGCGGCCGCCGATGCCTACGAGCGCTTCCGGGCCGGGGCCAAGCTGGGCAAGGTCGTCCTGATCGCCTAGTGGGAACTAGACCGCCGTCCAGCCCCCGTCCACCGCCAGGATCTGGCCGGTGACATAGGTGCTGGCGTCGGAGGCCAGGAAGAGCAGAGCCCCGTCCAGTTCATCCAGTTCCCCCGGGCGCCCCATCGGCGTACGACGCCTGATCCACCGTCGCGCCCCCTCATCCGCGAACATCTCATCGGTCATCTCGGTCGGGAACCACGCCGGGGCGATGGCGTTGACCCGGATGCCCCGCCGGGCCCACTGGGCGGCCAGCTCCCGGGTCAGGTTGACCAGGCCACCCTTGCTGGCGGCGTAACCGGCCTGGGGGATCTGGCCCACGCCCCTCAGTCCGAGCACCGAGACGATGTTGACGATCGAACCCCGGCCGGCTTCGAGCATGGGGCCGGCCACCAGCTTGGTCAGGAGGAACGGGGCGGTCAGGTTGACGGCCACCACCGAGCGGAACAGGTCGGCCGGCTCCGTCTCGGCCGGGGTCACCTCGGTGATGCCGGCGTTGTTGACCAGTATGTCGATACGCCCGAACCGTTCCATCGTCCCGGTCACCAGCGCCTCCAGGTCGGAGTCATCGGTCACATCGCAGCGCAGGGCCACCGAGCCGGGCAGTGTCCCGGCCAGCTCCTCCAGCCGCTCGACCCGGCGGGCGGTCATCACCACCCGGGCGCCCGCCCCGGCCAGGGCCGAGACCATGGAACGGCCGATGCCGGAGGAGGCTCCGGTGACCAGGGCCACCCGGTCATCGAGACGGAATCGGGCGATAGGGTCCTCGGCCACCGGGGCACTCTAAAGCCCGGTCGGGAGAAGAGGTCGATGGAGTACAGCGAGTACCGGCACCTGCGTTTCGAACGGCCCTCACCCGGCGTCCTGCAGGTCACCATCGACCGGCCCGATGTCCTCAACGCCGCCAATGTGGTCCTGCACCGTGAGCTGTCCGAGGTGTGGGCCACCTTCGATGCCGATGACGACGCCCGGGTGGCCGTCATCACCGGCGCCGGTCGGGCCTTCTCCGCCGGCGGGGACCTGGCCATGATCGAGGAGATGACCACCAGCTACGACGCCGTGCTGGTGCAGCTGCGGGATGCGGCCGCCATCGTGCGGCGCATGATCGAGACGGACAAGCCCATCATCTCGGCCATCAACGGCGTGGCCGTCGGCGCCGGCCTGGCCGTCGCCCTGCTGGCGGACATATCGATCATGTCCGAGTCCACCCGCATCAGCGACGGGCACCTGCGCCTGGGCGTGGCCGCCGGTGATCACGCCGCTGTCATCTGGCCCCTGCTGTGCGGGATGGCCAAGGCCAAGTACTACCTGTTGACCGCCGACTTCATCGACGGCAAGGAGGCGGAGCGGATCGGCCTGGTCAGTCGCTGCGTACCCCAGGACGATGTGCTGCCGGTGGCCCTGGAGCTGGCCGGCCGCCTGGCCGCCGGCAGCCAGACGGCCCTGGCCTGGACCAAGCACTCGCTCAACGGCTGGCTGCGCATGGCCATGCCCATCTTCGAACAGTCCCTGGCCTTGGAGATGATCGGCTTCCTCGGGCCCGACGCGGCCGAGGGGGTCAGCGCGGTGAGGGACCGGCGCCCGGCCGCCTTCCCCGGAGCTCCCGCCGGTGCCGAAGGCGCCGGCGGGGCAGCCGGCGGATAGCTTCACGGCTCATGGATGCCGACGCCGCCCGCCAGTTCATCAGGGACAACCACCGGGCCGTGCTGGCCACCCTGCGCTCCGATGGCCAGCCTCAGCTCTCCCCGGTGACGGTCGGCCTGGACCGTCAGGACCAGGTCATCATCAGCACCCGGGAGACGGCCATGAAGGTGCACAACCTGCGCCGCAACCCCCGGGCCTGGCTGTGCATCCTGACCGAGCGCTTCTTCGGGGACTGGGCCCAGATCGAAGGCGAGGTGGAGATCGTTCCCCTCCCTGAGGCCATGGAGACACTGGTGGAGTACTACCGGTCCATCTCCGGGGAGCACCCCGACTGGGACGAGTACCGCCAGGCCATGGTCGATCAGCGCCGGGTAATCCTGCGTGTCTCCATCGACCGGGCCGGCCCGACCCGGTCCGGATAACGAGGCGCAAGGGCTACCATCGAGGGGCGCCGTCAAGTCTGACGGACAGGAGGTCGCCCAACCGTGCCACGCCCGATATGGAGCGGTTCGATCAGCTTCGGTCTGGTCAACGTGCCGGTCAAGCTCTTCACCGCCGTGCGCAAGAAAAACGTGCGCTTCCACCAGCTGCACGCCGCCGACGGGGCCCGCATCCAGCAGAAGCGGATGTGCTCGGTCGACGGTGAAGAAGTCGCCTACGAGGACCTGGTGAAGGGCTACGAGCTGTATCCGGGCCAGTACGTGGTCATCGATCCCGATGAGTTGGACGCCCTCGATCCCGAGGCCACCCAGACCATCGACATCGAGGACTTCGTCGACCTGGCCGAGATCGATCCCCTGTTCTACGATGCCTCCTACTACCTGGTCCCCGACGCCCGGGGCACCAAGGCCTACCGGCTCCTGCTCGACGCCATGCGCGGGACCGGACGGGTCGGCATCGCCCGGGTGGTGATGAGGACCAAGCAGTACCTCTGCGCCGTGCGCCCGGTGGGTGAGGCACTGGTGCTGACCACCATGAACTTCGCCGATGAGGTCGTCACCGAGGACGAGATGGACGGCCTGCCCGGGGAGCAGGAGGCCACCGACCGGGAGCTCAAGATGGCCGGCGCCCTCATCGATTCGCTCACCACCGAGTGGGAGCCGGAGCGCTACAAGGACACCTACCGGGAGCGGGTGCTGGAGCTGATCGAGGCCAAGTCGGAGGGCCAGGAGCTGGTCAGCCAGCCCTCGGCCGGCCCGTCGGCTCCGGTGGTGGACCTCATGGCCGCCCTGGAGGCCAGCCTGAAGGCGCCCCGGGCCGGCCGCGAGGCTCAACCGGAGGAGGCGGACGAGCCGGAACTGGACGAGGCAGCGGCCGCCGAGGCGAAAACAGGCTGAGACCCCTTGCCCGGCCCAAGAAGAACATTTATTCTTGAGGCTCATGACGACCACCGAGCGGATAGCCGGCATCCCGGAGGCGGAGGTGGCCTCCTCCATCAAGGTGGTGCGGGACAACGCCGACCGCATCTTCCTGTGGAACTATGACCGCAGCCGGGGCCAACTGGTCACCCTCTACAACAAGGCCATGTCGTCCCAGTGGAACTCGGTGAGCGAACTGGACTGGTCCACCGACGTGGACCCGGAGAGGTTGGTCATGACCCAGCCCGGCCCGGCGCTTAACCTGGCCCGGGAGGCGGCGGCGTTGCCCGGCTCCCCCCTGGCCAACTGGACCGAGAAGGAGTTCGTCCAGCTCGGCATCGAGATGTTCAAGGCTTCGCTGTCCCAGTTCATGCACGGTGAGCAGGGGGCGATGATGACGGCGGCCAAGATCGTCGAGACGGTGCCGTGGATCGACGCCAAGTACTACGCCTCAACCCAGACCATGGACGAGGCCCGCCACACCGAGGTATTCGCCAAGTATCTACACACCAAGTTGGGCGATGCCTACCCGATGAGCCCGTTCCTGGAGGCCCAGATCATGGCCCTCCTGGAGGACAGCCGCTGGGACATCGCCTATCTCGGCATGCAGATCGTCATCGAGTCACTGGCCCTGGCCGCCTTCGGCGACATGCTGCGCCGCACCGAGGAGCCGCTGCTCAAGAAGCTGCTGCGCTACGTCATGTCGGACGAGGCCCGCCATGTCGCCTTCGGCGTGCTCAGCCTGGCCGAGCTCTACCAGGACCTGAGTTCGGCCGAGTTGAAGGAGCGCCAGGACTTCCTAGCCGACAACACCCTGCGCAGCCGGGCCCGTTCGACCACCCCCGAGGTGTGGGAGCGGATGAACGTCAACGTGGAAGCCGTGCTCCCGTTCCTGATGGAGGCGGCGGCCAAGATGGAGACGTCGGCCTTCGCCGGCTTCCAGCGGGGCTTCTTCGCCAAGCTGGTCCCCAACGTGCGCAAGCTCGGGCTGCTCGACGCTAACAACGGCTATCTCCGCCAGCGCTGGGCCGAGGCCGGGCTACTCGAGTTCGAGTGGGCCGACGACACCGGCAGCGACTACGAGAACTACGACGCCGTGGCCGCCGACCGGGCGGCGGCCGCGTCGGCCGCTTCCGCGTAGGGCCCCCGCCGGCGCCCCTCGCTGCCGCCCCGGCCTTCCACCCCGGCCGGGTCGTCATCGGTCTCCATGGGCAGGATGAGCCGGGCGCCGCGCTGGAAGGTGAGGTAGTTCCAAGACCAGTCCAACAGGACCGACAACCGGTTGCGGAAGCCGATGAGGAACACCAGGTGCAGGGCCAGCCACGCCAGCCAGGCCGGGAAGCCACCGAAGCGGATGTGTCCGGGCAGCTCCGCCACCGCCGAGTTGCGCCCGATGGTCGCCATCGTCCCCTTGTCGACGTAGCGGAAGGGCGTAGGGGGGCGGTTGAACATCCGGGCCTGGATCTGGCGAACGGCGTGGCGGGCCTGCTGCATGGCCACCGGGGCCAGCTGCGGGTAGAGCTGCCCGAGCGGATCCCGGGCGGCGGCCAGATCCCCGATCACGAACAGGTGGGGGTCCCCCGGCAGGCTGAGATCGGCTTCCACCGGAACGCGTCCCGTCTTGTCCACCCCCACGCCCAGATCGGCGCCGATGGGGCTGGCCCGGATGCCCGCCGTCCAGATGAGGGTGCTGGTGCCGATGTGGGTGCCATCGGCCAGCTCCACGTAGTCCTCCCCCACCGACTTGACCGAGGTGTTGAGGCGGATCTCCACGCCCCGCCGGCCCAGGCTGCGCAGGGCGCGCTGGGAGGAATGGGGATCGAAGCCACCCAGCAGGCGGTCGGCCATCTCGATGAGGACGATCCGGGCCCGGCCGGTGTCCAGCTGGGGATAGTCCTTGGCCAGCGCCGTCTTGATCAGCTCGGAGATCCCTCCGCACAACTCCACCCCGGTGGGGCCGCCGCCCACCACCACCACCGTCATGGCCTTCTGGTGGTCAAGGTGCCCGGCGTCGGCGGCCTCGAAGGCACTCAGGAGATGGGTCCGCAGCCGGACGGCGTCGGTCAGGGTCTTGAGGGGCAGGGCGTACTCATCCACCCCGGCCACCCCGAAGGTGGCCGTGACGGCGCCGGCGGCCACGATCAGGTAGTCGTAGGCCAGTCGGTCCCCGTCGGCCAGAACCACCTCCCGGGCGGCCCGGTCTATGCCGGCCACTTCGCCCAGGCGGAACCGGAGCGAGGGCTGATGGTGGACGATGCCGCGGACCGGGTAGGCGATGCTGGCCGAGTCCAGACCGGCCGTGGCCACCTGGTAGAGCAGGGGCTGGAAGGTGTGGTAGTTCCTGCGGTCAACCAGGGTCACGTCCACGGCCAGCCTGGACAGCTTGCGGGCCGCCGTCAGCCCGCCGAAGCCGGCCCCGATGACCACCACCCGGGGCCGGGCCGGCAGGCCGGGGGCGGCGGCGGGGATGGGGGCCCGGTCGGCGCCGGGCGCGCCGGACGGATCGCTCACGGCCATCATTCTGGACCCTGGTGACGGATCGGTCGGCGGTCAGTCGGCGGCGGCCGGCCGGCCGGCCCCGTCCTCGGGATCCGGACCCCCTGAGGCGGCCGGTCCCTGGGAGCGGCCCAGCCCGGCCAGGATCAGGTCCACGGCCGGTTCCAGGGCCCGGTCATCCGGCCGCTCCCCGGCAAAGAGCATGCGGAACACCAGAGGCCCGGTCAGGACATCCGCCACCAGCCGGCCGTCGGGGCCGTCGGGGATCTCCCCTCGCACCGCCGCCCGCTCCACGGCGGCCTGGACCGCCTCCCGCCAAGGGGCCACGTAGCGCTCATAGAAACGAGGGTGCAGTTCAGGATGATCGGTCATGTCGGCGGCCAGGCCCGGCAGCACCCGTTGGCCCTCCGGGGAACTCAGCAGAGCCAGCTGGCCGCGGCGGATGGCCAGCAGGTCATCCCGCAGGTTGCCGGTGTCGGGCAGTGACTCCGACTGCGGCGGCCGCCCGCCCAGGGCGCCGATGACCAGAGCCGCCTTGGACGGCCAGCGCCGGTAGATGGTGGGGCGTCCCACCCCGGCCCGGGCGGCCACACCGTCGATGGTCAGGGAGTTGTAGCCCGTCTGGTGCAGCAGTTCCTGGGCGGCCTCGACGATGGCGGCGTCGTGGGCGGCGTTACGGGGCCGCCCCGGTCCCCGGCCGGAGCCCGGTTTCCTGGACTCCCGGTCCATCGAACCATCTGGTTGGTTTGAGGGCGTCATGTCACCAATAGCCACCCGGGCTTCGTACCCCACCGCGGCCCAACCCATTCGGGACCTACGGTTGCGGGCGTGCAACCGGACGTGGAGACCGCTGCCGGGGCGGTGCGGGAGCGGGGCTGGGTGGTGCTGGAGGATGTCGCCCCTCTGAGCCTGTTCGGCCGGCTGGCCGAGGCCCTTGATCCCCTGCTGGCTTCCTGTCCCACCGGGCGCAATCCCTTCGAGGGCCGCACCACCAAGCGGGTTAACAACCTGCTGGCCAAGGGGGCTGTCTTCCAGGAGGTGGCCGCCAACCCGGGCGTCCTGGACCTGGTCGAAGCCGTCCTCGGCCCCCATTTCCAGATATCCATCATCTCGGCCATCCAGATCCTCCCCGGGGAGACCGCCCAGGACCTCCACACCGACGACGGTCTGTATCCCCTCCCCTGGCCCCACCCGCCAGTGGTCCTAAACACCATGTGGGCGGTGGATGACTTCACCGAGGCCAACGGCGCCACCGTCCTGGTCCCGGGCAGCCACCAGTGGCCCGACCGGGCCTTCGGGGGCCGGACCCCCCAGACCGTCCCGGCCACCATGGCCCGGGGATCGGTGCTGGCCTGGGTGGGCAATCTGGTCCACGGGGGAGGGGCCAACCGGACCGACCGGCCCCGCCTCGGCATCACCATGAACTACAACCAGGCCTGGCTCCGCCAGCAGGAGAACCAGTACCTGGGCGTACCCATGGAGGTGGTGCAGGCCTTCCCCGAGCGCCTCCAGCGCCTGGTGGGCTACGACCTGCACCCCCCCTTCATCGGCAACGTGGACGGGCGCAACCCGCTCAAACTGCTGCGCCGGGCCTGACCCGCCGCCCGGCCGGGGTCAAGCCGCCTTCTCGCTGGAGGTGGCCTCGACCGCCTCGGGAGCGTCCCCCGTGGTCACGGTCACCTTCCGGGGCTTGGCCCGCTCCGCCACCGGGATGGTGATGTAGAGAACGCCGTGCTCGTAGCGGGCCTCGATCCGGTCGCTGTCGAGGGCCTCGCCCAGGAACAGCTGCCGGGTGAAGGCGCCCTGGCGCCGCTCGGTTACCACCACCTCATCGCCCGGCTGGGGCCGCCAGGCCCGCTCGGCCCGGACGGTGAGCACATCCTTCTCCACCGTCAGATCGACGGTGCCGGGATCCACCCCGGGTACGTCCAGGGCCACGGTGAAAGTGTCCCCGCGGCGGTAGGCGTCCATCGGCATGACCGGCGTGTTCCGGGTCGGGGCCGCCAGCCGGTCCAACTCGGCGAAGGGATCGAACCGCATCAACATCTGATGACCTCCTCTGGTCTTGTTATCCCGCCCTGCCGGTGATCCCACCGTTCAGAGCAACTTATCTGACAGTTGATGACTCAAGTTTATTCCTGGTCATTACCGCGGTCAAGACCCTGAGCGCCTTGGCTACGGTCAAGCCATGGCCGGGCACGTGCTGGTGACGGGTGGAGCCGGGTACATCGGCAGCCACACCTGCCTGGCCTTGCTGGAGGCGGGCTACCGGGTCACGGTGGTGGACAACCTGTCCAACAGCTCGGCCGAGGCCGTGGAGCGGGTGGCCGGGCTGGCGCCTCCCGGGGCGGCCATCGAGCTGGTGGTGGCCGACCTCCTGGACGAGGAGGCGCTGGCGCGGGTCCTGGCCGGGGCGCCCGTCGAGGCGGTCATCCACTTCGCCGGGCTCAAGGCGGTGGGCGAGTCGGTGACCGAACCCCTCCTCTACTGGCACAACAACGTAGGGGGCAGCCTGGCCCTGTTCCGAGCCATGGCCGGCGCCGGGGTCCACCGGCTGGTCTTCTCCTCCTCCGCCACCGTCTACGGCAGCCCCGAGGCGGTCCCGGTGCCGGAGACGGCCCCCCTCGGTCCCACCAATCCCTACGGGCGGACCAAGCTGGCCGTGGAGGAGATCCTCCGGGACCTCTCGGCCTCCGACCCCGGCCTGGGCGTCGCCCTCCTGCGCTACTTCAACCCCGCCGGCGCCCATCCCTCCGGCCGCATCGGGGAGGACCCCCAAGGGACGCCCAACAACCTGACCCCGTTCGTGATGCAGGTGGCCGTCGGGCGGCGGCCCGAGATCAGCGTGTACGGGGACGACTACCCGACCCCCGACGGCACCGGGGTCAGGGACTACGTGCATGTCATGGACCTGGCCGAGGGCCACGTGGCCGCCCTGCGCCGGCTGGAGGCCGGTCCGGGCTGTCTGACCCTCAATCTGGGCACGGGCCGGGGCTACTCGGTGCTGGAGGTGATCGCCTCGGCCTCCCGGGCCTGCGGACGCCCACTGCCCTACTCGGTGGTGGGCCGCCGGCCCGGAGACGTGGCCGAGGTGGTGGCGGATCCGGGCCTGGCCGCCGAGGTGCTGGGCTGGCGGGCCCGGCGGAGCCTGGACGAGATGTGCGCCGACCACTGGCGCTGGCAGGAGGCCAACCCGGAGGGCTACCGGGGCTGACCCCCGGGGCTTCAGGGCCCGGCGCTCTCGGGGGCCCAACGGGTCTCGATCCGCCCGAAGCGCCATACGGCCAGGGCGATGACCCAGACCACAACGAACATCCCCACGATGATGAAGCCGGCCGTGTTGATGTTGAAGTTGGCCATGTCGTCCCAGAAGCGCCCGGACAACTTGAGCTCGTTCTGCAGCAGGCCCAGCACCTCGATGGTGCCGATGATGAAGGCGGCCGCCACCGACAGGGCCGTGATGATGATGTTGTAATAGACCTTGCGGATCGGCTTCGAGAAGGCCCATCCGTAGGCGAAGTTCATGAAGCAGCCGTCCATGGTGTCGAACAGGCTCATGCCTCCGGCAAAGAGCAGCGGCAGGGACAGGATGGCGTAGAAGGGAAGCCCGCTGGCCACGGCCGTACCGGACAGCACCAGCAGGGCCACCTCAGTGGCCGTGTCGAACCCGAGGCCGAAGAGGATCCCGATCGGGTACATCTTCCAGGGGGCGTCGATGCGGCGGGCCAGCTTTCCGAAGAAGCGGTTCATGAGGCCTCGCTGGTCGAGCTGGCGGTCCAGTTCAGCCTCGTCGTAGCGGCCCCGGCGCAGGTCGAGGAAGACCCTGACGATGGAGACCAGGATCACGACATTGAGGGCGGCGATCAGGTAGAGGAAGAAGCCCGACACCGATGTGCCGACGATGTTGGTGATGTTGTGCAGGCTGGAGCTGCCGCTGCGGACCTGGCCGTCCAGGGAGCGGATGCCGAAGTTGAGGAGCAGGGACAGGAAGAACACCACGCTGGAGTGACCGAGGGAGAACCAGAAACCAACGCTCATGGGCCGCTTGCCCTCGGCCATGAGCTTGCGGGTGGTGTTGTCGATGGCACTGATGTGGTCGGCGTCGAAGGCGTGCCGCATACCCAGGGTCAGGGCGAGGAAGCCCGTCCCCAGCCCGAAGACCTGGGTCCGGGTCATGTGGTAGTGCCCGTGGGCGGCGGCGAAGAGGAGCACGAATCCCGACACCAGCAGGCCCAACACGGCCATGGCCATGGCCCCGACCCGGCCCCACTCCGCCGGGCTCAGATAGTCGCGCACCGTCCGGAACCGGCTCGGGGAGGCGGTGGCCATGGCGGGAAACTTAGGCTACGAGGGAGCTGGACGCAATCGCATCCAGCTCGCATTAGCCTACCCCTCGCTGTTGTTCGGAGATAACATCACGGCGTGGCCGATACCTCCCCCGGCGCCGCCCGCGGTCCGCTCGCCACCGACGCGGCGGTGGAGGAGATACTCGGCCGCCTGCGCCTCGGGGGTGGGCGTATAACCACGGCCCGCCGGCTCGTGGTCGAGTCCCTCCTCGAGTCACCCCACCATCAGACCGCCGAGGAGATTTCCGCCCAGGTGCAGGCCAAGGCCCCGGACGTGCACATCTCCACGGTGTACCGGAACCTGGACGAGCTGGAGAAGCTGGGAGTGATCAGCCACGTCCATCTCGGCCATGGCCCGGCCGTCTACCACCTCTCCGATGAGGACCACGGCCACCTGGTCTGCTCCGAGTGCGGCTGGGTGACCGAGGCTCCCCGCCAGGCCTTCTCGGCTCTGGCCCGGGCTCTCAAGGGGCGCTTCGGGTTCGAGCTGGACACCCAGCACTTCGCGGTGCAGGGCGTCTGCAGCCACTGCGGCAGCTCGGCCGGCCGGCCCCCCGCCTGATGGGGACCGCCTCCTAGACCGACAGTCCCCGGCGCTGGCGCCACTGGCTGTAGCGCCACATGTGCTCCAGGGCGGTCACGGCCCGGTTGGCGGACGGGTAGCAGAGCCGCCCCGTCTCCCGCACCGTGGCCGGGCCGGGATTGTTGGGGTCGGCCAGGGCCAGCTCGGTGGCGGTCAGCACCGGCTTGCCCGTGGCCTGGGAGACCTCGGCAGCGGCGGTGGCGAAGCGACGGTCCTGGCGCTGGTGGAAATCGGCGATTCGCTCCAGTCCGTATTCGGGGTAGAAGCGCCCGGTCATCAGGCCGCGGGCCGTGTTCGACTGGATGCCGAGGCCCAGATAGACCACGGCGTCCACCTCGGGATGGGACGCCACCACCTCCAGGACCTCGGGGATGGTGTCCCTGGTCTCCCCGCCCGCCATGTCGATGGGATTGCTGCGGCTCCATCGGGGCGGCAGCTTCTGATCGATGGAAGCCCGCAGATCGTCCGGCAGGCCCATCAGTTCCAGCGAGGATCCCCAGATGGCGTCGGCGGTGACCACGCCCCAGCCCCCGGCCGTGGTGATCACGATGGTCCGGGGCCCCTTCGGCAGAGGCTGGGTGGCGAAGGTGGCGGCCGCCTCGAAGGCCTCCTCGATGGTGGCCGCCCGGCAGACCCCGGCCTGGCGCATGGCCCCTTCGAACACCCGCCCCTCGCTGGCCAGCGAACCGGTGTGCGAAGCCGCCGCCTGCTGACCCCCCGGGGTCATTCCCCCCTTGACCAGCACCACCGGCTTGTCCTCGCTGACCGCCCGCACCTGGTCGTAGAAGCGCCGGCCGTCGGCCACTCCTTCGACATAGCCCAACGCCACCTGGGTCTCCTCGTCCCGGCCGTACCAGGACAGGAGGTCGCCCACCGTGAGAGCGGCGGCGTTCCCGGCGCTGACGGCCCGGCTGATCCCCACCCCGGTCTGCACGGCGTAGTTCATGAGGGACGAAACGAAGTTGCCGGACTGACTGGCGATGGCGATGCCCCCGGCCGGCGGGTAGGGGGCCACGATCTGGGCGCAGAGCGACGCCGGGGTCGACACCAGGCCCTGGCCGTTGGGACCGGCCAGGAGGATCCCCAACTCCTCGCACAGGGCGACCAGGCGGGCTTCGGCTTCACGGCCCTGCTCCCCCGCCTCCCCATAGCCGGCCGAGGTGATGAAGGCGGCCCGGACGCCCTTGGCGGCGCAGGCCCGCAGGACCGACTCGTTGGCGCCGGCCGGGGTGCAGACGAAGACCAGGTCCGCCTCCCCGTCGGGCAGTTGCTCGATGCCGGCCACGGTCGGGACGCCGAGGATGTCACCGCCCTCCAGATTGGTGGCGAAGACCCTCCCGGCGAAGCCGTTGGCCAGGATGTTGTGCAGGGCGGTGAAGCCGAACTTGGCCGGATGGGTCGAGGCCCCGGCCACGATGACGCCGCCGGGCTCGAAGAGGGACTTGAACTGTTCATCCGAGTACCGGGGGCGGGGCGCGCTCATCGCCCCCCTCCCGCACCGGCGCCGGCCACTTCCACCAGGGCGTCCACCGCCACGGGGACGCCGGCGCTGACGATCATCGGGTTCAGGTCCACCGAGACCACCGACGGGTCTCCGGCCAGCGCCGACAGTCCCACCAGCACGTCGATCAGGCGTTCCCGGTCCACCGCCGGCTCGCCCCGCAGGGGCCCCAGGATGGCCTGGGAAGCCAGGCCATCGATCATCTCCCCGGCCTCGACCCGGGTGATGGGGGCCACCCCGAAGGCCACATCCGCCACCGCCTCGGCCAGGACTCCGCCCAGGCCGACCATGACGCAGGGCCCGAACTGGGCGTCCCGGACCAGGCCGGCTATCAACTCCCGTAGGCCGGAGACCATCGGCGCCACCAGCACGCCCACCGGGCCGTCCTCCGGAGTGGCCGCCCCCAACAGGGCGGCGGCGGCGTCCCGGACGGCGGCCGGGTCGGCCAGGCCCAACCGGACCAGCCCCCGCTCGGTCTTGTGGGCGATCCCGTCCCCGCAGAGCTTGGCGACCACCGGGAACCCGATACGGGTGGCGGCGGCGGCCGCCCCGTCCGGGTCGGAGGCCACCTCCTCCGTGGGCACGGGAATGCCCTGGGCGGCCAGCAGCTTCTTCGAATCAGCCTCGGACAAAGTGGGCATGGCCGCACTGTAGGGCGCCCCTCGGCGGCGGCCGGGAGCCCGGACCGGGTTCTGCCCGGGTCGGGATTGGGGGAGGATGGGGGCGTGATCGGCTGGATTTATCTGGGCGCCAGCATGGCGGGGCTCCTTCTGACCCTCAACGCCTACCGGCCCCTGCGGGCCGAATTGCTTTCCGTGTTCAGCTTCTTCAGCGGCTGGCTCACGTCGGAGCTGCCCATCCAGACCATCCTGTGGCAGGCGGCGGCCACGGCCGGCTTCGGCTGGGCCGGCGCCCTGTCCACCACCCCCGGCCAGGCCGGTCTGGGTCTTTCCCTGGCCTCCTGGGTGGGACTGGCCAACCTGGCCCGCCAGGCCCAGCAGGCCGGAGCGGTGACCGACGCCGCCCTGGACGAGGGGCTGGGCGAAGGGTGGCACTCGGTGCGGGACCGGAGGGTGAGCAGCGCCGGGGCCCGCACCGCCGACTGGGCCCAGTTGCTCTTCGCCTTCTGGCTGCGGGACCACCGGGTGGAGCGGATCCGCAACGTCGACTACTGGGGGGACGGCATCCACCGCCACCGCCTGAACATCTACCGGCCCCGGGAGCCACCCGAACAGCCGGCCCCGGTGCTGCTGTATCTGCACGGCAGCGGATGGATGGTCGGGGACAAGCGCGAACAGGGCCTGCCGATGATGCTGTTCCTGGCCAGCCAGGGCTGGGTCTGCGTCACCGCCAACTACCGCCTCAGCCCGAAGGCCACCTGGCCCGACCACATCGTGGACGCCAAGAGGGCTACGGCCTGGGTCCGCCGGCACATCGCCGAGTACGGGGGCGACCCCTCCTTTGTGGCCGTCAGCGGCGGCTCGGCTGGGGGCCAGCTGGCCAGCCTGGTCGCCCTGACCCCGGGCGACCCGGATTTCCAGCCCGGCTTCGAAAGCGAGGACGCCCACGTCGATGCCTGCGTTTCCTTCTATGGGGTCTACGACATGACCAACCGGGACGGCCTGCGGGGCCGGGGGTTCCTTTGGTTCCTGGAGCGGGTGGTGATGAAGGCCCGCTACGGGGACCGCCCCGAGCTGTTCCGGGCCGCCAGCCCCATGGACCGGATCGGGCCCTCGACCCCGCCGTTCATGGCCGTGCACGGCACCAACGACTCCCTGGTCCCGGTGGCCGAGGCCCGCCGGTTCGTGCAGAACCTCCGGGCCGCGTCCGCCGAGCCGGTGGTCTACGCCGAGCTGCCGGGCGCCCAGCACGCCTTCGAGGTCTTCCGCTCCCTGCGGACGGCGCATGTGGTCGGGGCCGTGGCCGACTTCCTGGCCTTCGTGCGGGGCCGGCGAGTTACCACCCAGGAGACGCCGCGGGCCATGCTGTAGGGGTGCAGCGCATCTCCCTGGTGGGGGCCTCGGGCTCGGGCAAGTCGACCCTGGGACGGCGTTTGGCGGAGGCGGTGGGAGGTCGCTTCGTCGAGTTGGACTCGATCCAGCACCAGGCCGGATGGGTCCAACTGGCCCCGGAGGAACTCCGCCGCCGGGTGGACGAGCTCACCCGGGCCGACCGATGGGTGGTGGACGGTAACTATTCGGACGTGCGGGAGACGGTCGTCTGGCCGCGGGCCGACACCGTCATCTGGCTCGACCTGCCCCGGCGGGTCGTCATGCGGCAGGTGACCAGGCGGACCCTGGGGCGCGTCCTGCTGCGCCGGGAGCTCTGGAACGGCAACCGGGAGACCCTGCGCAACGTCCTGTCCCGCGACCCCGACCGCTCCATCCTGATGTGGGCCTGGTCCACACACTCCATCGTCCACGACCGCTACAAGGCGGCCGCCGGTGACCCCCGTTGGGCTCATCTCGACTTCATCCGTCTGGGGAGCCGCCGGGACGTCGACGGCTTCCTGGCCGGCCTGGAGCCGGCCGCCCTCTCACCGGCCACGCCGGCCCGGCCGTGACCCGGCGCAAGCCGCCCCGGGTCAGCTGGGAGAGCTGGATCGACCGGGCCGTGGAGGAGGGGCGCCAGGCCGGGGCCTTCGACAACCTAAAGGGCAAGGGCGAGCCGCTGCCCGGTCTGGACCGCCCTCACGATGAGCTCTGGTGGGTGAAACAGAAACTCCAGGACGAGGGCCTGTCCTTCCTGCCCCCCACCCTGGCCCTGCGCAAGCAGGTTGAGGACACCATGGAGAAGCTGACCCGGGCCCGCTCCGAGGCCCAGGTGCGGGCCATGGTGGAGGAGCTCAACACCCGTATCCGCGACGTCAACCGGAAGGGGGCCGCCGGGCCTCCGTCCACCGTGATGCCCCTGGATGTGGAGCGGGCCGTGCGGCGCTGGCGGGAAGGGCCCGGTTCGGACCGTCCCGGTCCGGGTGGTAGAACAGGCCGGTCGGAAGCGGCCGGAGCGCAGTAGGGGGACCATCAGTGGCCAACGAGACCGGTAAGCGATACGCCTGTGGCACCTGCGGGGCCGAGGTCATCGTCACCAAGGGCGGCGGCGGTGAGGTCCACTGCTGTTCCGCCGCCATGAACAAGAAGTGAGAGGCGTCCTCCCATGCTCCAGGTAGGCAAGCGCTACCAATGCCAGTCGTGCGGAACCGAGTTGCTGGTGACCAAGGCGTCCGAGGGCGAGCTGTCGTGCTGCTCGGCCCCGATGGAACTTCTCAAGCCCAAGCAGACCGCCTCGGCCGACTGACCCGGCGGCGCCGGCGCTGGCCCGCTGCTCAGGCGCCGCCGCCCGTCCCGGCCGCGGCCCGAACGGTCTCTACCACCTCCTCGTTGGAGGCACCCGGTCCCAGGACGGCGGCCACTCCGGCGCCGAAGAGCCGGGGCCGATCGACTTCGGGCACGATGCCCCCCACCACTACCGGGGTGTCCAGGCCGGCATCCCGCAGGGCCTGCACCACCGCCGGGGCCAGGGTCAGGTGGGCTCCGTTGTGCATGGACACCCCCACGACGTCGACGTCCTCCTGGGCCGAGGTGGCGGCTATGGAGGCCGGGCTCTGGCGCAGGCCGGCGTAGATCACCTCCATGCCGGCGTCCCGCAGAATCCGGGCCACCACCTTGATCCCCCGGTCGTGGCCGTCCAGGCCGACCTTGCAGACCAGGACCCGCAGCGGCAGGCGGCCGGCGCTCAGGCCCGGCTTGGCTCGGTCCACGTCCCGAACACCGCTTCCAGGCTCGACACGATCTCGCCCACGGTGGCGTAGGCGTGGACGGCGTCGATGAGAGCGGGCATCAGGTTCACCTCGGACTGGGCGGCCTCCCGGCTGACCCGGGCCAGAGCCGCCTCCACGGCGGCGGCGTCCCGATTGCTCTTGACCTCGCCCAGCGAGTCGAGCTGCGCCTTCTCCACCCCGGGGTCGATGTAGAGGGTCGGCAGCTCGCTGTCGTCCTCGTCCCGGTAGCCGTTGACCCCGACCATCACCCATTGTCCGGAGTTGACCTTGGCCTGGAAGGCGAAGGCGGCGTCGGCTATCTCGGCTTGGAACCAGCCGTCCTCGATCCCGGCTATGACCCCGTTCAACATGGACCCCGCCCCCATCTCCTCCAGCCGGGCGAAGACGGCCTCGGCCTCGGCCTCGAGGCGGTCGGTCAGGTCCTCGATGAACCAGGAGCCCCCCAGGGGGTCGGCCACGTGGACCACGCCCGTCTCCTCGGCGATGACCTGCTGGGTCCGCAGGGCCAGGCGGGCGGCCTTCTCGGTGGGCAGGGCCAGAGCCTCGTCGTAGGAGTCGGTGTGCAGGCTCTGGGTGCCGCCCAACACGGCGGCCAGGGCCTCGATGGCCACCCGGGCCAGGTTCACCTCGGGCTGCTGGGCGGTGAGCGAGACGCCCGCCGTCTGGGTGTGGAAGCGCAGCTGCAGGGACCTGGGGTCGGAGGCGGCGTAGCGGTCGCGCATCCAGCGGGCCCAGATGCGCCGCGCGGCCCGGTACTTGGCGATCTCCTCGAAGAAGTCGATGTGGGCGTTGAAGAAGAACGACAGCCGGGGCCCGAAGGCGTCCACGTCCAAACCGGCGGTCCGGGCCGCCTCCACGTAGGCGAAACCGTTGGCCAGGGTGAAGGCCAGCTCCTGGGCCGCGGTGGAGCCGGCCTCGCGGATGTGGTAGCCGGAGATGGACACCGGATGCCAGCGGGGAAGCTCGGCGGTGGCGAAGCGGATGACGTCGGTGACCAGGCGCATGGAGGGCCGGGGCGGGAAGATGAACTCCTTCTGAGCCTGGTACTCCTTGAGGATGTCGTTCTGGAGCGTCCCCCCCAGCCGGCTGCGGTCCACCCCGGTGCCGTCAGCCACGCCGATGTACATGGCCAAAAGGATCGGGGCCGGGGAGTTGATGGTCATGGAAGTGGAAACGGTGCCGAGGTCGATCCCATCGAAGAGGGTCTGCATGTCGGCCAGGGTGTCCACCGCCACGCCGGCCCGGCCCACCTCGCCCAGGGCCAGGGGATCATCCGAGTCCCGGCCCATCAGGGTGGGCATGTCGAAGGCGGTGGACAGGCCGTCCCCGCCCGAGCGCAGCAACTCCCGGAAGCGCTGGTTGGTGTCAGCGGCCGTCCCGAACCCGGCAAACTGGCGCATGGTCCAGAGCCGGGACCGGTACATGCTGGCGTAGGGGCCCCGGGTGTAGGGCCACTGTCCGGGGAACTCTCCCCCGTCGGGCCCGTACACGCCGTCCAAAGGGAGCCCGGACATGGTCTCCGCCGGCCGGCCCCGGTCCGGGGCGGCCCCGGCTGCCTTCTCCCATACCGAGCGCTCACCCATGGCTCCGAGTCTAGGGACCGGCGGTTTCCACCTGGCGCCCCCCGGATGAGACAATGGCCGGCTCCACCTCCCAGCCCCGACCCGGGTGACGCCCTTTCATGACCAGCACCGACTACAGCCTTTCCTACCTGGAGGCCCTCGAAGCCGAGTCCATCGAGATCTTCCGGGAGGTGGCCGCCGAGTTCGAACACCCCGTCCTGCTCTTCTCCGGCGGCAAGGATTCGGTGGTCATGGTGCGGGTGGCCCAGAAAGCCTTCTGGCCGGCGCCCATCCCCTTTCCGGTCATGCACGTGGACACCGGCCACAACTTCCCGGAGGTGCTCGAGTACCGCGACGCCCGGGTGGCCGAGTTGGGGGTGGAGCTGGTGGTGGCCTCCGTCCAGGAAGCCATCGACCGGGGCCGGGTGCGGGAGGAGCACCCGCTGGCCAGCCGCAACCGCCTCCAGACCGTGGCCCTCCTCGACGCCATCGAGGCCAACGGCTTCGACGCCGTATTCGGCGGGGCCCGCCGGGACGAGGAGAAGGCCAGAGCCAAGGAACGGGTCTTCTCCTTCCGGGACGAGTTCGGTCAGTGGGACCCCAAGAACCAGCGGCCCGAGCTGTGGCGGATCTACAACGGGCGCATCGCCAGGGGTGAGCACATCCGGGTCTTTCCTCTATCCAACTGGACCGAGCTGGATATCTGGTCCTACCTGGCCCGGGAGCAGGTGCCCCTGCCTTCCATCTACTTCGCCCACCGCCGCCAGGTGGTGCGCCGGGAGGGGATGCTGATGGGCCTGGGTGAGTTCCTGCCGGCCCAGGACGGGGAGGAGATCCTGGAGATGTCGGTGCGCTACCGCACCGTCGGGGACATGACCTGCACGGCGGCGGTGGAATCCACCGCCGCCGACTATGCCCAGGTCATCGAAGAGGTGTCGGTGTCCCGGATCACCGAGCGGGGGGCGACCCGGGCCGATGACAAGTTCTCCGAGGCGGCCATGGAGGATCGCAAGAAGGAGGGATACTTCTAGATGAGCGAGCTCCTCCGCTTCGCCACCGCCGGCTCGGTGGACGACGGTAAGTCCACCCTCATCGGCCGTCTGCTGTACGACTCCAAGTCGATCTTCGAGGACCAGCTCGAAGCGGTGGAGCGGACCAGCCGGCAGCGGGGCGACCAGTACACCAACCTGGCCCTGCTGACCGACGGGCTGCGGGCCGAGCGGGAGCAGGGCATCACCATCGATGTCGCCTACCGCTACTTCGCCACGCCCCGGCGCAAGTTCATCATCGCCGACACCCCCGGACACATCCAGTACACCCGCAACATGGTGACGGGCGCGTCCACCGCCGACCTGGCTCTGATCCTGATCGACGCCCGCAAGGGGATAGTCGAGCAGTCCCGCCGGCACGCCTTCCTCTCCTCCCTGTTGCGGGTCCCCCACCTCGTCCTCTGCGTCAACAAGATGGACCTGGTCGACTACGACCAGGAGACCTATGAGTCGATCCGCCGGGAGTTCGGGGCTTTCGCGGCCAAGCTCGACATCCACGATCTCACCTTCATCCCCATGTCGGCTCTCAACGGGGACAACGTGGTCAACCGCTCCCCCAACATGGCCTGGTACGAGGGCACTTCGCTGCTGCACCATCTGGAAGAGGTCCACATCGCCTCGGACCGGAACCTGATCGACCCCCGCTTCCCCGTTCAGTACGTCATCCGGCCCCAGATGGCCGACGGGTCCGACTACCGCGGCTACGCCGGGACGGTGGCGGGGGGGTCCTTCCGCCCCGGGGACGAGGTCATGGTCCTCCCCTCCGGCTTCAGTTCCACCATCACCGCCATCGACACCATGGACGGCCCGGTGGCCCAGGCCCACTCCCCCATGGCCGTCACCATCCGGCTGGCCGATGAGATCGACATCTCCCGGGGCGACATGATCTGCCGGCCCCACAACCACCCCACCGTGTCCCAGGACGTGACGGCCATGATCTGCTGGTTGGACGACCGGTCCCGGCTCAACGCCGGCGCCAAGTACGTGATCAAGCAGACCACCCGCACGGCTCGGGCTCTGGTCAGAGAGTTGCACTACCGCCTCGACATCAACACCCTGCACCGCCACGAGGACGCCGCCGATCTGGCCCTCAACGAGATCGGCCGGGTGACGCTGAGGACCACCACGCCGCTGTTCTTCGATGACTACCGCCGCAACCGGTCGACGGGCAGCTTCATCCTGATCGATGAGCACACCAACGCCACCGTGGCCGGCGGGATGATCCTCGGCGCTCCTTGAGCGACATCACCTGGCACGGCGGCCACTTCTCCCGTCCTCAGCGCTGGGCTGCCCTGGGCCACGCCGGGGCCACCATCTGGCTGACCGGCCTGTCCGGTTCCGGTAAGTCCACCATCGCCGCCGCCGTCGAGGCCCGGCTGCTGGAGGCGGGCCGGCCGGCCTACATGCTCGACGGGGACAACCTGCGCCACGGACTCAACGCCGGGCTGGGATTCAGCGCCGAGGACCGGGACGAGAACGTCCGGCGGGTGGGTGAGGTGGCTCTGCTCATGGCCGAGGCCGGGACGGTGGCTCTGGTCTGCCTCATCAGCCCGTTCCGGGCCGGCCGGGACCGGGCCCGAGCGGCTCACGCCGCCGCCGGCCTGGACTTTTTCGAGGTGTGGGTGAACACCCCCATCGAGGTGTGCCGCCGGCGCGATCCGAAGGGCCTCTACGCCCGGGCCGAAGCCGGGGCCATCCAGTCCTTCACCGGCATCGACAGTCCCTATGAGGAACCGGTGCGGCCGGAACTGGAGATCCGCACCGATGAGGTCGACCTGGCCGAGGCCGTCGCCCGGGTGGTCGGGCTACTGGACTGAGGGCGCCCGGACCGGGACGGTGGCGGGCCGTGGGGGGTGGACGGCCCGGGCCGTCCTGCACAGCTCGGTCAGTTCCTCCACTTCGGCATCGGCCTCGTTCTGATCCCGGTCCCGAAGCACGGCCCGCACACTCCGCCCGGCGGTGTCCAGATGCACGCTCGAGACCCGCAGCCGGCGTTGGACCGGCCCCTGCAGGCGCCGGACGCTCTGCACCTTCTCCAACGGGACCCAGCAGGTGGTGCGCTGCAGCCGGCCGTTGACGGTCACGGCATGGCGTCGGTCATAGCCGGCGGCCAGGAAGTGGTATCCGAGCGGCGCCTTGAGCCGGGCCCGGCGGGGTGGACGGGTCACCGGCACCCGGTGGTCGCCCAGCACCCGGTCCAGGACCAGCTCGGCGTCGGCGGCCAGCCCCACCGGCAGTAGAGCTCGCGACACCTGGCCCCCGCCCCCGGTCCGGCCCCGGCGGTTGGCCGCCCCGCCGGCCACGTCGACCACGACCCGGCACCAGCCGAACGGCCTCCACAGCAGCGGCTCGACCATCCGCACCGCCTGGATGCGCCCGGCCGGGATGGTCTCGGCCACCGTCTGGAACAGGCCGGCCCGCAGGCGCAGCCCGTCGGGGGCGGCGGCGGCAGTGAAGCGGTATTCGGACGTCACCCGGCGCCAGATCCCGCTGCCGAGGGCGAAGAGCAGGGAGAAGGAGGACCCGAAGACCACGGCCAGGGCGGACGGCACGGTGATGGAAAGAATCACCGCCACCACGGCCAGGACCCCGGCGGCGCTGCCGAGGAAGCTGGTCGCCACCGACATCAGCAGCCGCCCGGAGGGAACCGACAGCAACAGGCGTTCGGGCGGGGGCGGGGTGGCCGGGTCCAGGCCGTGATGGGCGGCCAGCAGCCGGGCCCGGAGCTGATGGGCGTCGGTCTCGCTCAGATAGGACAGCCGCCCCCGGGAGCCGTCGGCCCCGGCCAGGCGGATGCGCAGCTCGGCCAGGCCCAGGATGCGGCCCAGGAAGGGTTGGACCAGGTCCACGGCCTGAATCCGGTCGATCGGCAGCCGCCGGGAGTCCCGGCGGAACAGTCCGGTCTCGATACGCAGCGCATCCGGCTCCAGCCGCCACCGGGTGACCAGCCAGGCGATGACCCCGGCCACCAGGCCGAAGAGGATCACCGCCCCGTAGACGACCAGACTCATCCGGTTTCCGTGCCGGGCCTGAGCGGCATCGACCACGGCCAGCACGGCTATGGCGGCCAGGGTGCGGGACGACCGGATCAGTGGTGAGAGGGGGTGCAGCCGGCACCAGGCCGGCGGGGCTCCCGCCGGCGCCACCGGCCACTGCGGGACCGGAGCGGTCAGAGCCCGGCCGCCTTGGCTTCGCCCAGACGGGCCAGCTGGTCCCTCAGCCGGGCCGCCTCGGCCGGCTCCAGACCCGGAACGCGGGCGTCGCTGGCGGCGGCGGCGGTGTGCAGCTTGACGGTGGCCAGGCCGAAGAGCCGCTCCACCGGCCCGGCGGTGACATCCACGTACTGCATGCGGCCGTAGGGCACCACCGAGAGGCGCCGGAGCATGACCCCGCGGACCACGACCAGATCCTCGGCCCGCTCCAGGTAGCGCCAGGCCCGGAACCGCCGGTGCAGGAACCACAGGGACGCGACCGACACCAACAGGATCCCCACCAGCACGGCCAGACCGGCCCCAACGCTGGTGGTCATCACGGCGCCTCCGATCAGCAGAGCCAGAATCACGCCGGTCCCCAGCGCCTCCCAAACCCGCATCCGCCAGAGCCGGCCCGACGGTGTCCGCCAACCGGGATCGGAGCCGAACGGCCCGAGGTCACCCATCCCCGCACGGTAGATCGGCCTCCCGGCCCCAGGCGCGATGATCCCCGGGTGCAGCGCAGCCAGGTGGAGCTGACCCGGTCCGGCCGGGTGGCGACCCTCACCCTGCCGGGTGGAACCCTCGACCGGCGCTCCGCCCTGGAGTTGGAGGATGCGCTGGGGGAGCTGGCCGAGGACGACTCCGACCAGACCAGGGTCATCGTCCTCACCCCCGCCGGCGGGGACTTCTGCACCGGGGTGGCCGAGGACCTCCGGACCGATACCTCGGGACTGGACCCCCCTGCCCGTCTGCTGGCGTCACGGCGGGTGGTGGTGGCTTGTGTCCCGGGGGCCTGCCGGTCCCTCGGGATGGCCATCGCCCTGGCTGCGGATATTCGCATCGTGGCTCCCACCACCCGGTTCGCCCTGCCCGAGGTGGTGGAGGGAGCCCTGCCGGGATGGAACGCCGCCTGGCTGACCGCTCGGGTGGTGGGTCCGGCCCGGGCCACGCCGATGGTGCTGCTCGGTGCCGAGGTGGGGGGTGAGGAGGCGGTGGCCATCGGCCTGGCCCATCAGTCCGCGCCTGATCCGGCCGCCCGGGCGGCCGAAGTCGCCCTCCTCCTGGCCGGCCGGGGCCCACTCGCCCTCGAGTACACCAAGGAGGCGGTGTGGCGGGGAGCCGGGCTGCCCCTGACGGAGGCCCTGCGGCTGGAGGCCGACTTCAACCATCTCCTTCAGGCCTCCTCCGACCGGGCCGAGGGCCTGGCCGCCTTCTTCGAGAAGCGGGAACCACGCTTCACCGGTCGGTGATCCCGCCCCTGACCGGCTTCCGGGCCGGCCCCACCCCGCCGTCGAACACCCCGCCGTCGAAGGCGGGGGCCTTTGCCCTCAGCCTCCTGCTCGGGTTGGGGGCGGAAGGAGAGGCGCCCTCGGTGGGGGCGGGCGCCCCGGCGTCGAGAGCGCCGGGAGCGCACGGTCGGGAGGCCGGCCCGGCGGGCGTCACCCTCACCGGGGCCGGGCGGCACTCCGAAGCCAGACTCGGCCGGCTGGACCCCCGCCTGGCCATCCTGGCTGCCACCGGCCTGCCCCCCGGGGTGACCGACCTGGCACTGGGCCGGGCCCTGGCCGCCGCCGCCCTGGCCGGATGGCTGGAGGGACGGGCCATCGACGTTGATCCTCTGTCCGTACTCATCCAGTTGCACCTACCGGCGGTCATGGGCGCCTCCTACGGCTCGTCCTGGTGGCCCCGGCCGCCGGCCCCGCGGCCGGCCCCGGGAGGGGGATGGGTCAACGCCGACCTGGGGGCGCCGGGCGACGCCGACGCCTTCGCCCGCCTGCTGGAAACCCTGGGCCCGGACGCCGACGCCCCCGCCGTGGCCGCCGCCGCCCAGGCCTGGCGGCTCCCGGTCTGCGACTACCGGGCCCCGGCTCCGGGGGGTAATCCGCCCTGGCGCCCGGCTCCCGATGAGCGCCGGCCCGGCCCGGGCCGGCGCCAGGCCGGGAGGGACCTACCGGCGCTGCCGGGCGGACGGGCGGGCCTCCAGGGAGTCACCGTTTGTGACCTGACCGCCATGTGGGCCGGGCCCCTCGCCACCTGTCTGCTGACCCGGCTGGGCGCCACCGTGATCAAGGTGGAACCGCCCTCGCGTCCGGACGGGACCCGGGCCCGGTCGGGCCGGGGGATCCGGCCGGGCGGGCGGACCCGGGGTTCAGGCGGGGACGACTCCGCCATCTTCAACGCCCTCAACGCCGGTAAAGAGCTGGTACATCTTGACGCCACCGAGGATGCCGCCCGGCTGCGGGAACTGGCCCGCTCCGCCGACGTCGTCATCGATTCGTTCTCCCCCCGGGTCATGCCCCAGCTGGGCCTGGACCGCGCCGGCCTCGGCCCCGGAGGCCCCGGCTCCGGCCGGCCCCCCTCCGTGACGGTGTCGATGCCGGCCTTCCCTCCGGGCCCGGCCCGGGACTGGGTCGCCTACGGAAACGGTATCCACGCCCTCAGCGGCCTCGGTGGGGACGGCGCCGCTCCGGGCGGCATCGGACCGGCCCTTCCCGCCACCAGCTACCCGGACCCGCTGGCCGGCCTGGAGGCGGCGGCCACGGTCATGGCCGCCCTGGCCGGACGGGAGGCCGGATGGTGTCCCGGGCATCTGGAGGTAAGCCTGGCCGCCACGGTCGAACCTCTGCTGACCGAACCGGCCGGGGCCTGGCCCCCGGCGCCGGAAGATCTCGGGGCTCGGCTCCTGGCCGCCGCCAGGGTCGGCGGGGCGGTGGAGGCCCGGCGGGACGGGGCCGGGTTCCATCTCTACCCGGCAAGCCCGTTCCGGGCAGTGCCGGTGGCGGCAGCGGCACCGGGGGAACCATGAGCGCCGTCCGCCTGGAGGTGGACGGAGCCGTGGCCCGAGTAGTGCTGGACCGGCCCGAAGCCCTCAACATCTACAACCTGGAAATGAGAGACGAGCTGATCGAAGCCTTCAGGGCCGTCAGGCAGCTACCCGAGGTGCGGGCCATGGTGCTGGCCGCCGCGGGCCGGCACTTCTCGGCCGGCGCCGACCTGGGGGAGTTCGGCTCGGCCGGTTCGATCTTCGAGGCCCGGCGCATCCGCTGGCGGCGCGATCCGTGGTCGGAGCTGCTCGGTTCGGACAAGCCGTCGGTGGCCGCCCTCCACGGTTACGCCCTGGGGGCGGGCTTCGAGATGGCCCTCATGTGCGACTTCAGGCTGGCCGGCCCCGACACCGTGGTGGGCCTGCCCGAGACCAAGCTCGGGATGCTCCCCTCCGCCGGAGGATCCCAGACCCTCACCCGGGCGGTCGGGCCGGCGCGGGCGGCCGGGCTGGTGATGATGGCCGAGAACGTCCCGGCGGCCGAGGCCCTGGCCGCCGGCCTGGTCCACCAGGTGGTGGAGGACGTGGACGCCGCCGCCCTGGCCCTGGCCCGGCGGCTGGCGGAGGTCGATCCGGCCGTCATGGCCGAGGCCCGGCGCCAGCTACGCCGGTCGTCCTCAGCCGCCCGGGCGGGGTAGATCCACCACCTCGTAGGACCACAGCTCGCTGCCACTGGCCACGGCGTGGCCCTCGGCCCCGGCGGCGCCAGCACCCCGGTGGCCATGGGCGAAGGCCGGTGAGGCCACCCAGGCATCGAAGGACGCCTGGTCCTGCCAGTGGGTGACCACCAGCCAGGTGGAGCGGTCATCGGTGGGACGCAGGAGCTGGAAACCCTCGAAGCCGGCGGCGCCGTCCACGGCGCCGGCCCGGGCCGCGAAGCGCCGGGCCAGCTCGTCTCCGGACCCGGCCGGCACGGTGATGGCATTGATCTTGACGATGGACATGGGTCCAGCTTGTCCGCCGGCGGAGCCGGGCGCGTTCCGGGGCTGGCGCCAACTTGGTTGCTGACTACAAGCAACCAGATGCTACCCTCCTCCGGTGCCCGCCCGGACCGCCGCACACCCCACCCACCCGCCGGCAGAAACCTCCGACGGAGTGGCCGAGGTCGAAGCTGCTCTGACCCGCATGATGCGCCAGGCCGCCCGACCCGCCACCTGGCGGAAGGTGGCGGCCGCCAGCGGGTTCAGTCTGGATCGGGCCGAATACCTGACCCTGGCCCGGATCGAGGAGGCCTCCTCGACCGGGCCGGTCCGCCTGACCGATCTGGCCGAGGCCATGGGACTCGACATATCCACCGTCAGCCGCCAGGTCCGCTCCGTGGCCGACGCCGGGCTGGTGGAACGCACGTGCGACCCCCGGGACCAGCGGGCGTCGCGCCTGGCGCTGACGACGTCCGGCCGGTCCACCCTGGCCCGGGCCCGCCGGGCCAGCCAGGAGGCCATGAGCAAGCTGCTGGTCACCTGGTCGATCGATGACCGCCGGACCCTGGCCCGACTGGTGGACAGACTGGTGGAGCAGATCGCGGCTATGGGCAACTCCGATCCGGGACCGACCCGTTGAGCGCCCCCGCCGCCGTCCAACCGCTGGCTCCCACCCTGGCCGAGCAGGAGGGTCTCAGCCACCGCCGCATCCTGATCATCTACTCCGCCCTCATGCTGGGGATGCTGCTGGCGGCGCTGGACCAGACCATCGTGTCCACCGCCCTGCCCACCATCGTCGGGGACCTGGGGGGGCTCAACCACTTGTCCTGGGTGGTGACGGCCTATCTGGTCACCTCCACCTGCTCGACACCCCTGTACGGAAAGCTGGGCGACCTTTACGGACGCAAGCTGATCTTCCAGGCCGCCATCGTCATCTTTCTGATCGGCTCTGCCCTCTCCGGCCTGTCGCACTCGATGCTGGAGCTGATCCTCTTCCGGGGCGTGCAGGGAATCGGGGCGGGCGGCCTGATGGCCCTGGCCATGGCCATCATCGGGGACATCCTCTCGCCCCGCCAGCGGGGCCGGTATCAGGGCTACATGATGGCCGTCTTCTCGCTCTCCAGTGTCGGGGGCCCGGCCATCGGAGGACTGCTCACCCAGGACCTGTCCTGGAGGTGGTGTTTCTACGTCAACATCCCCGTCGGCCTGGCCGCTCTGGTCGTGACCAGTTCCGTTCTCAATCTGCCCTTCCGGCGGGTTCAACACGCCATCGACTACGCCGGCGCCGGCCTGCTGGTGGCGGCCGTGAGCGCCTTCCTGCTGGTCAGCGTGTGGGGCGGGACCTCCTACCCCTGGATCTCCCCGGAGGTCATCGGCCTGATCGTGCTGGGGGCGGTGCTGGTGGCGGCCTTCATCCGCCGGGAGCACCGGGCCGCCGAGCCGGTGCTGCCGCTGCGCCTGTTCCGCAACGGGGTTTTCGTCACCACCAACGCGGCCGGCTTCATGGTCGGTATGGCCATGTTCGGCGGGACGGTGTACCTCCCGCTCTTCCTGCAGCTGGTCACCGGCGTCTCCCCCACCGCTTCAGGCCTGCTGATCCTGCCGATGATGGCCGGGGTGACCATCTCGTCCATCGGCACCGGGCGGCTCATTTCCTACACCGGCCGTTACAAGATCTGGCCCATCGGCGGGGCCATCCTCACCCCTATCGGCATGTACCTGCTGTCCTACATGACCCGCACCACGTCGCGGTGGGAGTCGGGCTTCTTCATGCTCATCCTCGGCACCGGGATGGGCGCCATCATGCCGGTGTTGATCGTGGCCATCCAGAACGCCACCGACCAGCGCGACCTCGGAACCGCCACCTCCGCCAACACCTTCTTCCGGTCCATGGGCAGTTCCTTCGGCGTGGCCATCTTCGGCTCGATCATGAACGCCCGCCTGGGTTACTGGATCCCCAAGCTGGTGCCGGCCGCCGCCACCCACGCCGGCCTGTCGGCCAGTTCGGTGGCCTTCAGCCCGTCCAGCATCCACCACATCGCCAACGCCGCCGTGCGCAACGGGATCATCGATGCCTTCGCCCACTCACTGCACACCGTGTTCCTGGTGGCTGCGCCGGTGGCGGCCCTGGCCCTGCCCTTCATCCTGGCCATGAAGGAGCTTCCGCTGCGGACCGGCGCCTACATCAGCGCCTCCTCCTCGGCGGCGGTGGCGGGAGAAGGCGTGGCCTTCGATGAGCATGCCCCTCTGGGCGGGGGGCCCACCGGGTCGGGCACCGACCACGCCGTGGCCGAACACGGCTGACCTCCCACTCGGGCGGCGCCGGCCGGCGCGTCCCGCCGTGGCTCAGTCGTAGACCAGGACGCCCCGGATGTTCTTGGCGTCGCGCATGTCCTGATAGCCCTGGTTGATGTCGGCCAGGGGGTAGGTGCGGGTCACCATCCCGTCCAGGTCAAGCTGGCCGTTTCGGTACAGCTCGAGCAGCTTGGGGATGTCGTAACGGATGTTGGCCGAGCCGAAGATGGAGCCGACCACCTTCTTCTCCATCAAGGTGAGATCGAGGAAGCTGATGTTGACCTCGCTCTCGAGGGCCGGGTGGATGTTGGTCACCACCACCGTTCCCAACTTGGCGCACAGGGCCATGATGCCGGGCATCAGGTTCCCATGGCCGACCCCCATGGCGCAGATGATCTTGTCCGCCATACGGCCCCAGGTGACCTCTTGGACCAGCCCGAAGGCCTCCTCGATGCTGGCGGCCACGTGGGTGGCGCCGAAGCGCTGGGCCTGCTCGCGCTTGAACTCGGAGGGGTCGATGGCGAATATCCGCTCCGCCCCGGCCAGCCTGGCCCCCTGAACGGCGGCGGCGCCGATGCCGCCGATCCCGATGACCACGACGCTGTCACCGGGGCGCACCTCGGCGGCATACACGGCCGAACCCCATCCGGTGGTCACCCCGCACCCGACCAGGCAGGCCTTGTCCATGGGGATGTCATCGGGGATCTTCACACAGGACATCACGTTGACCACGGTGTGGCGGCTGAAGGTACCCAGCAGCAGCATGGTGCGCAGGTCCTGGCCCCGGGCGTGATGGCGGGTGGTGCCGTCGGCCTGCAGCCCGCCGGTGATGCGGGCGCCGCTGTCACAGAGATTGGAATGACCGCTGGCGCAGGAGGGGCAGCTCCCACAGGCCGGGACGAACCCGAAGACGACATGGTCACCGGGGGCGAAGGCGGTGCAGCCCGGGCCGACCTCCTCGATCACGCCGGCGCCCTCGTGGCCGCCGATGAGAGGGCGGGCCACCGGGAGGTCCCCGGTCAGGCAGTGCTCATCGGAGTGGCACATGCCCGAGGCGGCCATGCGGACCAGGACCTCGTCGGCGTGGCGGGGCGGATCGAGCTCGACTTCCTCCACGCTCCACTCATCGGCATCCGGCCAGAGGATGGCGGCCTCGGTCTTCATGTAGCTCCCCCTCGGTGATCAAGCGTGCTGGCGGTCAGCGTGGTCGAAGCGAGACTATTGCCCAGCTCTGATAATACCGGTTATCATCAAAACGTGGCTCAGGACCTGGCAACGCGGGACCGCCTCCTGAAGGCGGCCGTCGAGGTCTTCTCCGAAAAGGGCTTCGAGGGGGCCCGGGTCGGTGATATCGCCCGCCGGGCCGGGCTGACCACCGGGGCCATCTACGCCCAGTTCGTCAACAAGGCCGACCTGTTGAGGGAAGCCATCGAGCGCTCCAGCGCCCAGAGCCTGGACCGGCTCATGCCGGCCGGCGCCGAGGGGGCCGACCCGGCGGCCCAACTCCGCCTCCTGGGCGCCGGCCTGGTCGACTCCTCGCTGCCGGACTGGGTCGGCGGCCTGCTGGTCGAGGCCATGGTGGCCGCCCGACGGGACCCGCTGGTGGCGGCCCGGCTGCGGGAAGGTCTCAAAGGACAGGGTCGGGATCTGGCCGGCCTGTTCGAGGAAGGTAAGCGGCAGGGCGTCTTCGATGTCTCTTTGGACACGAATGCAGCCGTGCAGTTCTGCACCGCCCTGTCGCTGGGAATGCTGCTGCTGGGTTCGGTCGGACTCGAACCGCCCCGGGGGACGGCATGGGAAGAGCTCATAGGCCGATTGGTCGGAGCATTGGCAAAACAGGAGGAACATTGAGCAGCAGCACCGCCGACATCATCGGCCGCGAAGACCCCAACGACCTGGATGCCATCCTCGGCATCACCAACACCGACGTGGACGAGATCATCCACGACGTCAACGCCTCAGTGGACACCTTGTTCACCTGGAACTACGAGCGCAGCCGGCCGGCTCTCTCCAAGCTCTACGAAAAGGCCAAGACGTCCCAGTGGAACGTGACCACCGATCTGGACTGGTCGATAGACGTGGACCAGGAGAAGGAGGTCTCCAACACCCCGGGCATCGGGATGGCGGTCGAAGCCGGTCTCATCGACCTCTCCCAGACCCCGGTCGCCCACTGGGGCAAGAAGGAATGGACCAACTTCGAGATCGAGTCCTCCAATTGGTCGCTGAGCCAGTTCCTGCATGGAGAACAGGGCGCCCTGCTCTGCACGGCCCGCATAGTCGAGACGGTGCCCTGGATCGACGCCAAGTACTACGCCGCCACCCAGGTCATGGACGAGGCCCGCCACGTCGAGGTCTTCGGCCGCTACCTCTACGAGAAGATGTCCAGCCAGTACCCGATCAATGCCCACCTGCGGATGCTGCTGGATGACATCGTGTCCGACTCCCGCTGGGACATCACCTACCTGGGCATGCAGATCATGGTCGAGGGCCTGGCTCTGGCCGCCTTCGGGTTCATGCACATGCTCACTCAGGAGCCCCTGCTAAAGAAGCTGCTGCGCTATGTCATGTCGGATGAGGCCCGCCACGTGGCCTTCGGCGTGCTCTCCCTGCAGGAGTATTATCAGGGCCTGAACCAGGACGAGATCAAAGAGCGGCAGGAGTTCGCCTTCGAAGCCGCCCTGCGCATGCGGGACCGGTTCCTCCAGCAGGAGGTATGGGAGCGTCAGGGAGTGAACCCGCTCGAGGTCATCAAGTTCATGCGGGAGAACGGCCCCCAGGGCGCCGATCCGTTCCAGTACATGCTCTTCTCCAAGATCGTCCCCAACTGCAAGAAGCTGGGTCTGCTCGACGCCGGTGACGGCTGGCTGCGGGAGCGGTTCACCGAGATCGGGGTCATCCAGTTCGAGGACTGGGTCGACACCGGCGAGGAGTACGAGAGCCTGGACGAGGTGGCCAAGGACCGGGCCGCCTCCTGAGCGCCCTGGAGGGTCTGCGGATCCTCGACTGCACCACCGGCACGGCCGGGGCGGTGGCCGGGATGTTCCTGGCCGACTTCGGAGCCGACGTGGTCCGGATCGAGGCCCCGGGTACGCCCCGGGAGTCCGACCCGGGCCGGGCCGTCTGGGACCGGGGCAAGCGCAGCGTGGCCGCCTCCGGCCCCGCCAGCCCGGAGGCGGCGGGCCTGGCCCGCCACGCCGACGCTGTCCTCCTGGACGGACCGGCCCGGTCCCTGGCCGGCACCCCCTTCGACCTCGACACCCACCGGGCCGACCCCGCCTCGGCCTTCCTCATCCACCTCGGGCCTTTCACGGGTGACGCCCCCTGGGCGGGGGGCGCCAACTCCGACGCCTTGGCCTGGGCCGCCTCCGGGCTGGGCCTGCGGCAGGCCTCCTACGACGGCGGCCCGGTGGAGATGATCGTGCCCTGCCTGAGCGTCATCCAGGGGGCTTGGGCCGCCGCCGCCGCCGTGGCCGCCCTGCGGGAACGGCTGACCAGCGGGCAGGGCCAGGTGGTGCAGGTCGGCGGCGTCCACGCCGCCGGGGTGGCCGGCTCGGCCGCCTTCACCTTCGATGCCTCCGCCCCGGAACCGGCCCGGGACGGGCCCCGCCTGGGTGGCCCGGGCGGACCGGTGCCGTTCTACCGCCCCTACCGCTGCGCCGACGGGGAGTGGCTCTTCCTGGCCGCCCTCACCCCACACTTCAGCCAGCGGGCCTTCGCCGTGTTGGGCATGGCCGGCCTCACCGAGGACCCCCGCCTCGGCGGCGGGGGCCGGGCCGCCATCCTCCGCCCCGAGAATGCCGCCTGGGTCATCGAGGAGATGGCCGCCGTCTTTGCCGGCCGGCCCCGCCAGGACTGGCTGGACGCCCTGGCCGCCGCCGGCTGCCCGGCCGGACCGCTGCTCTCCCGCCAGGATTGGCTCGACCACCCCCAGCTGGCTGCCATCGGCATGCGGGCGGAGGTCGAGGACCCGCCGCGGGGCCGGGTGGTGATGCCGGGAGTCGCCCTCAACCTCACCGGCAGTCCGGCCCGGGTGGGCGGCCCGGCACCCGCCATCGGCTCCTCCCCCCCGCGCATCTGGACCGACGGGCCGGAGCGGGCCGCCTCCGGGGACCCCGACTCCGGGGCCGGCGTTGCCGCCAACGGCGCCACCGACCGGCGGCCGGGACGGGCGGGACCCCTGAAGGGGGTGAGAGTGATCGATCTCGGGGCCATCATCGCCGGCCCCTTCGCCGGCTCCCTGCTGGCCGAACTGGGCGCCGAGGTGATCAAGGTGGAGCCGCCCGGCGGGGACAGCTTCCGGGGACCGGGCTTCGCCGCCTACAACAAGGGCCAGCGGGGCATCTCGCTCGACCTCCAGCAGCCGGCCGGGCGCGATGCCCTGCTCCGACTGGTGGAGGGCGCCGACGTCGTCATCGACAACTACCGCCCCGGGGTCCTGGGCCGGCTGCGCCTCACCCACGCCGACCTGACCGCCGTCAACCCCGCCATCATCACCCTGACCATCACCGGCTTCGGCACCACCGGGCCGCTGGGCGCCGAGGCCGGTTTTGATCCCGTCCTGCAGGCCATGAGCGGGATGATGATCGCTCAGGGCGGGGACAGCGAGCCGGTATTCCTGACCGTCCCCGTCAACGACGTCACCGCCGCGGCCGTGTCGGCCCTGGGCGCCTGCCTGGCCCTGTTCCACCGCAGCCGGGGCGGAGGCGGCCAGCACGTCTGGACCTCGCTGGCGGCCATGTCGGCGCTGCTCCAGAGTCCTGATCTGGTCCGGTACCGGGGCCGGCCCGAACCCCGCCGGGGCGGCCGCGACCACCGGGGACCCTCCGGCGCCGGCACTGACGGCTTCTTCCCCACCGCCGACGGCTGGATCCGCATCCAGAGCGACTTCCCGCCGGCCGAGGTGGCCGAGGCCCTCGGCGGCGCCGGCACCCCGCTCGGCCAGGTGCTGGCGGCTCAGGCCACAAGGACAGCCCCCGACGGGCTGGGGGCGGCTGCCATCCCGGCCGTGGCCGTGCCCAACCCCCGGGACCTCACTGAGGATGACGAGTTGGCCGCCTTCGGATTCCTCCGGGCCGATCCCCGTCCCGACCGGGCCGGCTGGTGGACGACCCATCGCCTGGCCCGCTTCAGCCGGACCGAGACCGAAGCCACCCTGGTGGCCCCCGGCCTGGGCCAGCACACCCGGTCGGTGCTGGCCGAGGCGGGGCTGAGCGAGGCCGACATAACCTCGCTGATCGGGTCGGGGGCGGCGGTGGCCGCCCCCGAGGCCTGAACGGCCGTCCCGGCCGGGCCGCCGGCGCCGTCTGGCTACGGTGTCGGACCGTGAGCGAGAGCCTGGCTGATCGGGAGGCGCTGGGCCGCAGCGTGAATCAACGCTGCCGCCTGACCGGGAGTTTCACCCTGCGCTCGGGCCAGCAGGCCGACTTCTACTTCGACAAGTATCTCTTCGAATCGGATCCGGTCCTCCTGCAGTCGGTGGCCACTCTGGCCGCTCCCCTGATCCCACCGGGCACCGAGTTGCTGGCCGGCCTCGAACTGGGCGGGGTTCCCGTGGCCACGGCCCTCTCCCTGCTGACCGGGCTGCCCCAGCTGCTGGTCCGCAAGGAAGCCAAGACCTACGGCACGGCCAAGCTGGCTGAGGGACCGGACTTCTCCGGCCGGCGGGTCCTGGTGGTGGAGGATGTCATCACCACCGGCGGCCAGGTGGCCATGTCCACCGATGAGTTGCGCCGGCGCGGCGCTCTGGTCGACACCGTGCTCTGCGTCATCGACCGCAGCGGCGGACATCATCCCCCCCTGGACGAAGCCGGCCTCACGGTGCGGTCGGTTTTGGACCTCGCCTTCCTAGACGCGGTAGGCGCTTAGGCAGCGTCAAGGCGGGCCCGGCGCGCCGGCGCAGCCGAGAGCCGCGCAAGTCGGCTCCGATCACCAACGGATAACGGCTGGTCACGGTGGTGGGCAGGCTGGCGGCACGGCGGGAACCGATCACCCCGACGGCCTGGGGATCGTCAGCCGGCCGGTGCTCCCCATGCACCACCGGGTGAACGGCACCCGGCTCTGGCAGAGCGCGTAGGGAAGGCAGCCAGGTATCGGTATCGGTCTCGGTCGGACTCACCCAGCCTCATCGACCGGCGCCGGACCCGGCTTGAGCAAACCCGGCCCAAGCCGGGCCGGCGGGGGCGAAATCGCCAGGCAGGTCCGAATAATTCCCCGGTCTCGAAGGGCGGAGGGCCCTCAGCGCCGGACCAGGTCGTCCCCGGCCTCGGCCACGAAGGCATCGGCCGCCTCGGACAGGCGGACGTCCTCGTCCTCGGTGAGTTCGATGTCGGCGGCGGCGGCGTTGCTGGCCATCTGCCCCACGCTGCTGGCGCCGGGAATGGCTACGACATTCGGCCGGGCGATCACCCAGGCCAGGGCGATCTGGGCCGGCGTGGCTCCGTGGGTGGCGGCCACCTCGGCCAGAGCCGAGGTCATGGCGCCGGCCTTGGCCACGACCTCGGGCCGAAACAGCGGGTTGTTCTGGCGCAGATCGGAGGGAGTGTTGGACCCGTCGTAGCGCCCGGACAGGAAGCCCTGCCCCAGGGGGCTGTAGGCGATCACGATCCGGCCGTCCGCCTCCGCCCGGGGTATCAGGCGCTGCTCGGGGTGGCGGGAGACCAGGCTGAAACGGACCTGGTTGGACAGCACCGGACCGCCTAACGCCTCTTCCGCCTCTCGCCACAACTCGGTGCTGAAGTTGCTCACCCCGACGTGGGTGACCAGACCCTCGGCCTGCAGGCGGGCCATGCCTGACATGACCTGCTCCAGCGGGGCCTGATCGCTGGGCCAGTGCTGCTGGTAGAGGTCGATGCGGTCCACACCCATTCGCTCGGCGCTGGCCCGGGCCCGCCGCACCACCTCCTCGGCGTCGAGAGGCTCGTTGGGGAAGACCTTGGTGGCCAGGAATACCTCACCCCGCCGGGCGGCGATGGCCCCGGCCAGAACCTCCTCGGACCGGCCCCGGCCGTAGGCCTCGGCCGTGTCGATCAGATTGACCCCGAGGTCCAGGGCCTTCTCCACGATGAGCCGGCTCTCCCGGTCTATGTAATCGTCCCCGTAGTCCCATCCCTGGGCCCCGAACTGCCAGGCCCCGAGTCCGATGACCGAGACCTTCGCTCCCTGCACCTCGACGTAACGCATCCGACCGCCTTCTCTCTCTGGCTGCTTGATTAGGTATATTAATAGTTAGGATATGGAACTTCTTTAGCGGCCCACCGGCGCCAAGGGCCGCTCCCGGAGGGATAACTGGTTATCAGCCGGCCGCCAGGCCCCGAGAACGATGCCGAGGACCCGGGCCGGGCCTGGGCCCGGCGCCTCATCCAACTCATGGTGAGGAGGAGGGGCCGCTTCGCCCTGGCCGTCTTCGCCGCCCTGATGAGTATGGGGGCCACCAGCGTCCTGCCTCTGCTGCCCCGGGCCATCGTCAATGACGTGGTGGCCGTCAAGGGAGCGGGTTCGGGTTCCAGCCACCTGGTGATCACCAGCGATCACGGCGTGACCGGCCTGATCCTCATCCTGTTGGGCCTGGCCGTGTTCCAGTTCGCCTTCGCCTACCTGCGCCGCTACAGCGCCGGCCAGATCAGCCTGGGGGTGGACTACGACCTGCGCACGGCGCTGTTCGACCACCTCCAACGGCTGGATTTCGCCCGCCACGACGACATGCAGACCGGCCAGCTGGTGAGCCGGGCCAGCTCGGACGTCAACCTGGTCCAGAACCTCATGATGCTGCTGCCCATCACGACCAGCAACGTCCTGCAGTTCGTCATCTCCCTCACCATCGCCCTGTTCCTGTCCCCCCTCCTGACCGTGGTGGTCCTGCTGTGTGTGCCGGCCATCGCCTTCGTGTCCTGGCGTATGCGCCAGTGGACCTTCGCCTCCAGCTGGGACGCCCAGCAGCGCACCGCCGAGCTGGCCGGCGTGGTGGAGGAGGCCGTCTACGGGGTCAGGGTCGTCAAGGCCTTCGGCCAGGAGGATCGGGAACTGTCCCAGCTCAAGCAACGGGCCGCCGTCCTGTTCGGGACCCGGATGCGCAACATCCGAATCGTCAACCGCTACCAGCCGACGCTGTCGACCATCCCCACTCTGGGCGAGGTGGCCATCCTGGCCGTGGGCGGCTACATGGTCTACCGGGGTCACCTGTCCCTGGGCACCTTCCTGGCCTTCAACATCTACCTGGCCCAGCTGGTGGGCCCGGCCCGCTCCCTGGCCAACTTCAGCGTGCAGGCCCAGAACGCCCGGGCCGGGGCCGAGCGGATTTTCGAGCTGCTGGACTCCACGCCCTTCGTCAGCGACCGGCCCGGGGCCGGCGTGCTCGAGAGCGTCGACCACCAGATCGAGCTCAGGCAGGTGACCTTCGGCTACATGAGGTCCAGCCCCATCCTCCGGACTCTGGACCTAACCGTCCAGGCCGGGGAGACGGTGGCTCTGGTGGGCGGCTCCGGGTCGGGTAAGTCGACCATCTCCCTGCTCCTGCCCCGCTTCTACGACGTGCAGGACGGAGCCGTCCTGGTCGACGGGCGGGATGTCCGCGACCTGACCACCGCGTCCCTGCGCAGCCAGATCGGGGTCGTCTTCGAGGAGTCCTTCCTCTTCTCCGACACGGTCAGAGCCAACATCGCCTTCGCTCGGCCCGATGCCAGCGACGCCGAGGTGGAAGAGGCGGCCCGGGCGGCCGGCGCCAACGGGTTCATCACCGAGTTGCCCGACGGATACGACACGGTGGTCGGTGAGCGCGGCTACACCCTCTCCGGAGGGCAGCGCCAGCGGATCGCCCTGGCCCGGGCTCTCATAACCCGGCCCTCCGTCCTGATCCTGGACGATGCCACCTCCTCCATCGACGTGCGGACCGAGGAGGAGATTCACCGGACCCTGCGGGAACTGCTGCCGGGCCGGACCACCGTCCTCATCGCCCATCGCCGCTCGACCCTCGACCTGGCCAGCCGGATAGTCGTCATCGACGGGGGTCGGGTGGTCGACGCCGGCACCCATGACGAACTGATCGGGCGCTGTCCCCTCTACCGGCGGCTGCTGGCCGGGCCCGAGGACGGCCCTATCGATGCCCCGGATGAGGATGACGCCTCCGAGCTGACCGAGGCGCTGGTGGGGGCGTCCTCGCCCGGTGCCCGTTTGGGCCCCTTTGCCACCGCGGTCGAGGGCGATCCCTCCGACAACGAGGGTGTCCCCCACCGCTTCACCGGGGTGGTGACCCCGTCGGCCTGGGCCGCCCCCGAAGACGGCACCGCCGGGCCCGCCTTGGGCCTTCCCGGCTGGATGGGCACGCGCCGTGGCGGAGGGCACGGCATGGGCGGGGGCGGCGGAGGCGGAGGACGGCTCATGGCCGGCGGGGTGCCGGCCGGCCCCCGGGTGCGGGCCGCCCTGGCCAAGCTGCCTCCCATCGTGGATTCACCCTTCAGCGACGCCGGCGCCGCCGCCGCCCCCCAGCCCGACTTCAGCCTGCGCACCATCTTCGGGCCCTACCGCCGCCGGCTGTTGGGGGCGCTGTTCCTGGCCATGGCCGACACCGTGGCCGGCACCCTGGTAGGTCCCTATCTGATCAAGTCCGGCGTCGACCGGGGCGCCACCGACCACGCCCTGTCCATCGTCTGGGCCGCCGCAGTGGCCTACCTGGTCTTCACCTTGGCCGACCTGTGGATCAACCGGGTGGAGAACCTCTACACCGGGCGCACCACGCAGGAGCTTCTGTACACCCTGCGCATCCGCATCTTCGCCCACCTCCAGCGGCTGGGGATGGACTACTACGAGCGGGAGATGGCGGGACGGGTGCTGACCCGGATGGGCTCGGACGTGGAAGCCTTCCAGTCCCTCTTCCAGAACGGCGTCGTCAACGGCGTGGTCAGCCTCATGCAGCTGGCCGGAGGCTGTCTCATCTTCTTCGTCATGAGTGTCCGTCTGGCCCTGCTGGTCATGATCATCATGGTCCCGCTGGGGGCGGCCACCCAATGGTTCCGGCACCGATCGGAGCGGGCCTATCTCACCGTGAGGGAGCGGATCGCGGCCGTCAACGCCAACCTGCAGGAGAACATCTCCGGGGTCCGGGTTTCTCAGGCCTATGTGCGGGAGGGCCGGAACATGACCCAGTTCCACGGCCTGGCCGATGCCTACCGCAGCTCGCGGCAGGAGACCATCCGTCTGCAGTCCATGTTCTTCCCCTTCGTCAACTTCCTGGAAGTCGGCGCCCAGGCCCTGGTGCTGGCCTACGGCGCCTATCTCCTCGAGCACCGCCTGGTCAGCGCCGGGTCGCTACTGGCCTTCATCCTTTACATCGATGAAGTCTTCGACCCTGTCCAGCAGATGTCCCAGATCTTCGACTCCTACCAACAGGCCAAAGCGGCCATGACCAAGATCCGGGAGCTGATGGCCACCCCGGTCTCCACCCCGGAGGCGGACCGGCCGGTGCTCCCGCCGGCCCGGCTGCGGGGCGAGATCCGGCTGGAGGGGGTCCGCTTCCGCTATCCCCAGGGCGTCACCGACGCCCTGTGCGGCGCCGACCTGCACGTGGAAGCCGGGACGAGCCTCGCTCTGGTGGGCGAGACCGGGTCAGGGAAGTCCACCATCGTCAAGCTCATCGCCCGGTTCTATGACCCGAACCAAGGCCGGGTACTCGTCGACGGGATCCCCCTCACCGACATGGGCATGGCCGCCTACCGGAGCCAGCTGGGGGTGGTGCCCCAGGAGGCTTTCCTCTTCGGGGGCTCGATCCGGGACAACATCGCCTACGGGCGGCCCGATGCCACCGACGCCGAGGTGGAGTGGGCGGCCCGGTCCATGGACGCCCACGACTTCATCGCCCGGCTGCCCGGCGGCTACCACCACGTGGTCACCGAGCGCGGCCGCTCGCTGTCCATAGGCCAGCGCCAGCTCATCGCCCTGTCCCGGGCCTACCTGGTCGACCCAGCCATCCTCCTGCTGGATGAGGCAACCGCCAACCTCGACCTGTCCACCGAGGCCAGGGTGACCAGGGCCATGCGCCAGATGTCCTCGGGGCGGACCACCGTCCTGATCGCCCATCGCCTGCAGACGGCCCGCCTGGCCGACCGGATCGCGGTGGTGGACCAGGGCCGCATCATCGAGGAGGGAAACCACGAGGATCTCATCCGGGCCGGGGGGACCTACGCCTCCCTGTGGAGGTCCTATGACGTCACCCGGGAAGCGGTCTGAAGCGGTCTTGCGGGCCCGCGGGGCGACCGGTCAGACTTCGGGCAAATCCGAGCTTTTGAGGAGAAGAAATGCCTGAGACGTTCCTGTCCGACGCATGGTTCGATGAGGTGGAGAAGGTCCGTGCCGAGCTGGGCGATCCCGAGGTACCGGCGGCCATGAAGGACCTGACCATCAACATCGTGGTCACCGGCGGGCCCGATGGTGACCGGGAGATCCGCATGGAGGCAGGGTCCTTCGAGCGGGGCCTGGCCGATGGGGCCCCCACCAAGCTGACCGTGCCCTTCGACGTGGCCAAGGCCATCTTCATCGACGGTAACCAGTCCGCCGCCATGCAGGCCTTCATGTCCGGCCAGATCAAGGTCGAAGGCGACATGTCCAAGCTCATGGCCATGCAGGCCGGCGGGGCCGGTCCGGCCGCCGCCTCGGCCGAGGCCCTCCAGGCCCGCCTCAAGGAAATCACCGCCTGATCCGGTGGGAGGCGGGCGCGCCCGACGCGTCCGCCTCCCACACCGGTCCCGCCGTTACCCCCTAAGAGCCTGGGGGCCTACTGGGCGTCAGGCAGAGACAGGGCGAAGCAGCCGCCACCCTGGCCGGGTTCGTACCACGCATCCCCTCCGGCGGCCCGGGCCAGATCCCTCACGATCGACAGGCCCAGGCCGGTGCCCCGGACCTCCTGGGCATCGGCCCGGAAGAAGCGTTCGAACAGCCGGGGCACGAACTCCTCGGGTACACCGGCGCCACTGTCGATCACGCGGAGTTCCACCAGGGCCCCGGCCCGGGTCGCCTCGACCCTGACCGGAGCCCGCCCGTGGTTGACGGCGTTGTGGAGGTAGTTGGTGAGCATCCGCTCCAGATGCTCAGGGTCGACCATGACCACTACCTCGTCCGGCACCCTGACCCGGACCGAGTCCCGGTCCTCCATGTGCCGGACGGCCAGGTCGATGGCGTCCCGGAGTGGAACCGGCCGGGGCCGCCCGGCCGAGACCCCGGAGTCGAGACGGGAGATCATGAGGAGGTTCTCCACCAGCCGGCCCATGCGCTCCGAGGCCCGGGCCACCATCTGGGCGATGTCGAGCCTCTCGCTGTCGGGCAGCGCCGACCAGTCCGACGCCAGGGTGCCGGCCAGCCCCCGGATGACCGCCACCGGGGAGCGCAGGTCATGCGAGGCGACGGCCACGAAGGACAGCATGGCGTCATTGGCCTTCTGCAAAGTCTCCTGTCCGGCCCGGCGGTCACACACATCCCGCATGGAGACCACCACTCCGGTCACGGGCCCGTCCAGACAGTTCTCGGCGTAGGCGTCCACGTAGTGCCAGCTGTCATCGGCGTGGCGGATGCGGATCTCGGAACTGGCGAAGGAGCCGGGCTTATCCACGCAGCGGTCGAAGGTCTCGGCGGCGGCCTGGGCGTCATCGGGGTGGATGAAGTCCAGGGCATTCCTGGTATTGGCCTCCTCCCCGTGTCCGGTGAGTCTCCCGGCCGCGGCGTTGGAGAACATCACCAGCCCGTTCTCGTCCAGGACGGTGATCATGTCCTTGGTGTGTCTGAGCATGGCCTCCAGCCGGTCCACATGCTCAACCAGGACCAGGGCGGCCTCCTGGCGGGCATCCGGGCCGGCTGTGGGCTCAACAATGGTCCGCCGGGCGGCGGCCACCCGCCGGGCGATGGGTCCCGCATTGGCAGGCGGCGCGGCCCGGTCCGGGTCATGCCCACCGGTTCCGGCCCGGTCCGGGTCATGTCCGTCGATGCCGTCGATAGCCGGATCAGGTCCGGACCAACGGCTTTCAGCGTCGGGGCTGGTATCCAATGGCTCCGTCAGGCTTTCGGTTCGGGTCATCCCTCGCACCGGTCAGGCGGATAAGTCGGGCAGTTGACTTGATACGCCCCAGTTGGCACGCGGTCAATGGCCCCCCGGAGCTAGGCATCGCAGGGTAGGTCCGAATGACTAGACGTTCAATGGCCTGGACCGGATCGACCGGTTCCACCGATCGGCCAGGATGTCCATCATGGCCGTGACCAGCTTCGATCGACTGACCGCCATCGAGCCCCGCTCGGGAGGCGGCTACCTGGCCCAACTGGTGCCCGAGATGACCATCGACGGCAGCCGGCCCAATGGCGGCTACCTCCTCGCCCTGCTGGGCCGGGCGGCGGTGGCGGCGGTGGAGCAGTCCGGGTCCGAGCACCGCCACCCGGTGGCGGCCACCGCCCAGTACCTGTCGGCGCCCGCCCTGGGCCCGGCTGAACTCGAGGTCGAGATCCTCCGGGGCGGCCGCACTGCGACCCAGGTCCAGGCCCGGCTGATCCAGGAGGGGGCCGTACGGGTTCAGTGCCTTTTCGTCATCGGCCTGCTCCGAGCCGGGGCGGAGCCGTACTGGACCCGGGAGTCCCAGTTCCACATGGAGGCGCCGGTGCCCCTCGAACGGGACCCCGATCGGCCGGCGTCGATGCATCTCACCATGGAACACGCCTATGACCCGAGGAGCCTGGGCGGGCCCGAGACCGCACCGGAGTTGCCGGCCGAGATCAGGGCCGAGTGGTCCCTGCGCGACGGCTCCGGGCCGGACGTATTCAGCCTGCTGCTGGCCGCCGACGGCTTGCCCCCGGCCGCCTGGGGACTGGGACTGGCCGGTTGGATCCCCACCCTGCAGCTGACCGTGTACATCCGGGCCATCCCCTCTCCTGGGCCGCTGCGGATCCGGGTCCGCTCCCGCCTGGTCCAGGATGGCCTCCTGGACGAGTTGTGCGAGGTCTGGGACAACTCGGGCCGGCTGGTGGCCCAGGCCAGCCAGCTGGCGGCGGCGCGGATGCCGGCCGGCCCCGGGGGTGCGCGGCCGGGCCCCCCGCCGGCCGTAGAATGAGACATGGAGCGCGAAGCCGGCAACGGTCGTATCGGAGCCTTCGAGGAGAAATTCGGCCGGGAGGGCCTGACCTTCGATGACGTCCTGCTGGTTCCGGCCGCCTCCGAGGTGCTGCCCACCGAAGCTGTCACCACGGCCCGGCTGACCCGGTCCATCTCCATGGCCATCCCGACCGTGTCGGCGGCCATGGACACCGTCACCGAAGCCCGGCTGGCCATCGCCATGGCCCGCCACGGTGGCATCGGGGTAGTGCACCGGAACCTGTCCATCCAGGACCAGGCCGATGAGGTCGACCGGGTGAAGCGCTCCGAGTCGGGGATGATCACCGAGCCGGTGACCGTGTCCCCCGACGCGTCCGGGGCCGAGGCCCTGGAGGTCATGGCCCGCTTCCACATCTCCGGCATCCCCGTGACCGACCCGGCCGGCCTCCTGGTGGGCATCGTGACCAACCGGGATCTGCGCTTCGAACCCCCCAGTCACCGCCCGGTGTCCGAAGTCATGACCACCGACGCCCTCATCACCGCCCCGGTGGGGACGACCCTGGAGCAGGCCAAGGCCGTCCTGGCCCGCCACCGGGTGGAGAAGCTCCCGATCGTCGATGCTGCCGGGCTGCTGCGGGGCCTCATCACCGTCAAGGACATCCAGAAGCGGATCGACTACCCCAACGCCACCAAGGACGACAGCGGCCGCCTGCGGGTGGCGGCGGCGGTCGGGGTCGGACCCGACAGCCTGGAACGGGTGGCCGCCCTCGTGGACAAGCGGGTCGATGCCGTGGTGGTCGACACCGCCCACGGTCACGCCCGCTCCGTGATCGACATGGTGGCCAAGATCAAGGCCAACTTCGACATCGAGGTGGTGGCGGGCAACGTGGCCACGGCCGAAGCCACCCTCGCCCTCATCGACTCCGGCGCCGATGCGGTGAAGGTCGGTATCGGGCCGGGGTCGATCTGCACCACCCGAGTCGTGGCCGGGATCGGCGTTCCTCAGATCACCGCCATCTTCGACTGTGCGTCGGTGGCATCCGCCCACGGGGTGCCGGTGGTGGCCGACGGTGGGGTGCAATTCTCAGGGGATCTGGCCAAGGCCCTGGCCGCCGGGGCCGATTGCGTGATGCTGGGCAACGCCCTGGCCGGGGTGGACGAAGCCCCGGGGGACATCGTGGTCAGCCACGGTGAGCGCTTCAAGGAGTACCGGGGCATGGGCTCCCTGGGGGCCATGCAGGGTCGCTCCTTCTCCAAGGACCGCTACTTCCAGGGCTCGGTGGACAGCGAGAAGGTCGTTCCCGAGGGCATCGAGGGCCGCGTCCCCTACAAGGGACCCCTGTCCAACGTTCTGCACCAGCTGGTCGGAGGGCTCCGCCAGGCCATGGGCTACTGCGGCGTGTCCAGCATCCCTGAGCTGCAGACCCGCAGCCGGTTCATCCGGATCTCCCCGGCCAGCCTGCGCGAGAGCCACCCCCACGACGTGGTCATCACCAAAGAGGCGCCCAACTACCGCAGCTTCTAACCGGTCCCGCACCGAGTGGCACGCCCGGCTGCCCGGCCGGCGCTTAACAACCGGTGCTGATGACGATCTGGCCGGCGCTGTTGACGAAGGGCGTCCCCGGTGGAAGCCCGAAGCTCCGGTTGGGAAGGGTCCCGGTGGGATCCCCGGCGCTGCTCAGTCCGCCCCCGCCGAGGATGACGCCGCAGGTGCCGACATAGACAGCCGGGTTCGGGTAGAGGGGAGCGGCCGGGGAGCCCTCGGCGTCGGGATCCTCGTAGAACTGGAAGCCGGGCTCGGCGTTGACCTGGCTGGCCTCCTGCTGGCGCCAGTAGTCCTCTCCCCCCTTGGGGTTCTTGCTGCCACTGGGAGAGGTATTGGACGAGGAGGTGTCGCACTGGGAGGGACTGTCCGGCTGGGGCTGGTTCTTGGGCTGGGTCTGGGACCCGCCGCTGCTGCAGTTGTACGGGTCCCACTGCTTGCCCGCGTAGTTGGCGGCGTCGCGCTGGGAGCCCTTCTTGGACTTCGGGCACCGATCGGCGGCCTTGTTCTCACCGGTGTTGGCGCCACAGCCGTAGTAGACGGTCTCCTGCTGGGTGGTGAGATCGCCACAGTTACCGTCGGCGCAGAATCCGGTGGATGCGTTGAGCAGGCCTTCCGGGTGGGTCAGGCTGGGGGTCGATCCGGCGCTCTGAGGAGTGAACGCCACCATGATGGCGCCGCCGTCGGAGGAGCCATTGACACTCCCGGCCGTCTGCTTGGACGTGCCGGGACCTTGTCCGTCGTGCTCACCGTTATCGGAGTTGTCGTCCATCCCGAAGTACACGAGTGCACCCTGGGTGGTGATCTGGGTCAGGTTCTGCTGGCCGCCGTGATCGAGCTGGAGTTGCACCGCGTCCTTGACCTGGGGGGTTCCGGCCTTGGAGTCGGTGTCGTCACCCTTGTAGGTCTCACACTCGAGGGAGGAAATCCCGGCGTCGGTGAGCAAGGGGCACACCAGCGGGTAGTAGTTGTAGTTCAGGTCGAATCCGGTGCCGTTGGGATTGTTCCCACAGCCATAGGTCTGATTGGTGTGGGACGACTTGGCGCTCTGGGGCTGGGTGTTCTTCCCGCCCGGGGCCGACCCGTTGGGATTGGTCTGAGCCGGCTCCGGAACGGAGCCACCCTTGGTGCCGTCGGTGTTGAAAGCCAAACAGCCGGCATGGGGCGAAGCGCTCTGACCCGGCTCACCCAGGCTGTAGAAGGTGGGCGTGCCCTGGGAGTTGTTGTCGTTGGCGGCCTGATCGTTGCCCCACTGCACCCAGGTGGTGTTGGCTTTGCCATTGCCGCCGTTCCCATTGGGCGAGTTGTTCCAGCCGTTGTTGGGATTACCGTTGGTAGTCCCACCGCTCTCCACGCTTACCTGGGTGTTGTGGCAGCCCGGGTAGGTCTGATTCTGAGGGCTGTTCCAGCCGCTGGCGTACCAGGGGCAGTCCTGCTGGGGGGGCGAGTAGGGCCCGGCACTGACGGCCAGAGCCACCTTGGCCAGGGACAGGCTGGTGCCGAGGGCGATAGCCACCCCCAGTGCCACCACGGCTGTCTTCCGGCGGATATTTCGGTGCACTCTGTCCTCCACGGTGGGCGCGGGACCACCTCGGGCCCCCTGGCTGCTCGATAACTGAGATTCGCCGTGACGGCCGCCGGTTCCTGCGGAGGGGCCCTCCAGCCCTGATTCGGGGCACCTGGATAGGCTCCGGGCGTGCAAGTGGGCCGCCTCCGGATCGACCCGGTCATCGACGGGGCGGGCCGCTTCCAGCCCACCCGGGCGTTCCGGGGCACCACGCCCGAACAGTGGGAACCCCACCAGGACCTCCTGGACGCTGATGGCCTTCTGGGATTTTCCATGGGGGGCTTCCTCGTGCGGGGCGCCGATCACGTGACGCTGGTCGACCTCGGCCTGGGACCCCGCTCCTTCCTGGGCATCGACGGAGGAGCTTTCCTGGACCAGCTGCGCCGGCTGGAGGTAGAGCCCGAACAGGTCACCGACGTCGTCTTCACCCATCTCCACTTCGATCACATCGGGTGGGCCCGTCATCCGGACGGAGCGGCTGTATTCCCCCGGGCTACATACCGGTGCGCAGCGGCCGACTGGTCGCACTTCATGGTCGATCACCCGGAGCAGGAGGCCGAACTACTGGCTCCCATCGCCGACCGGTTCGAGCAGTGGAGCGGGTCCGGTCCCCTACTGGCCGGTCTGGACACGCTGGAGGCGCCCGGGCACACCCCGGGCAGCACCGTGATGGTGGTGTCGGATGGGGCCGAGCGGGCCATGCTTCTCGGGGACGTCGTCCACTGCCCGATCGAGTTGGTCGATGACGAGTGGCAGGCCATGTTCGACGTGGACCCCGAACTGGCCCGACGGACCCGGGTGGCCCTCAACCGTGAGCTGGAGGGCAGCGATATCCCGGTGGCCGCCGCCCACTTTCCCGGTCTCGAGTTCGGGCGGCTGCTGCCCGCCACCGGCCGGCGCCGGTGGGTCGTCTAGTCCCTGGTTGGGCTCTCCGGGGCTCTCAAGCCGGGTCCCGGATGGGATTTGGGACCTTCGGCCCTAGTGGTGACCTACCTTCGGACCGCACATTGGAGTCCAATGGCAGCCATCGATCTCAATCACCCCGGGACCTACCTGCACTGGTCGGTCCTGACCATCTCTCTGGCCAACCTGATTCTGGTGGCGGTCATGATCGTCATCTTCGGCTTGGCCCTCTTCCTCCCGTTTCCGGGCGGGCGGGACGAGACTTCCCCGGGCCTGCCGCCGGTCGAGACGCCGCCGGCAGCGCCGGAGCCCCCTGAGGCGGCGGACCGGGCCTGGACCGGTCGCCTCCGGCGCCGCCTGGTCGCTGCCCTCCCCCCCGACCGTCTCTTGCCCGACCGCCAGCCCGCCTATGTGAGGTCATGGATCTACGTCTTCGGCGTGGCCAGCCTGACGGCGCTGGTCATTGCCATAGCCTCGGGTTTCGCTCTGGCCCTGGGCGGGCCCGACTGGTGGCACACCGATCCGGTCGGGCACTTCTTCAACAGCCTGCACCTGTGGAGCGTGGAGTTGTTCATGGCCCTGCTGGTCATCCACCTCTGGGGCAAGTTCTGGATGGCGGCCTGGCGCGGGCACCGGGTCGCCACCTGGATGACCGGGGTCATCGCCTTCCTTGTCTCCGTGGTGGAGTGCTTCACCGGCTATCTCTCTCAGGAGAACTTCGATTCCCAGTGGATAGCCACCAATGGCAAGGACGCCATCAACGCCACCGGGGCCGGGGCCTGGTTCAACCTCCTGAACTTCGGCCAGATGCTCATGTGGCACATCGTCCTGGTGCCCTTGGCCCTGGTGATGGTGGTCGCCATCCACATCCTCCTGGTCCGGATCCGCGGCGTGGTACCCCCGCTGCCCGAGCGGCGCCAGCGCCACCGGGCGCTCGAAGCCGGCGCCGCCGGCAGCTGGCGGGGCCCGACCCGGCGCTACGACATCATCAAGGAAGGGGCGGCGGCCGGCCTGGTGGTGCTGGTGCTGGTGGTGGGGCTGGCCTCCCTGCTCTCCTCCCCGAACGACCCATCCGTGACCGTCCAGACCTGGGCGACGGCCGCACCGGCGGACTTCATGGTCACCGCCGCCAATGAACTGGCCGGTACCACCGAGACCGCCCAATACGGTCCGCCGTACAGCAACGGGTCGAAGAACGTTCAGCGGCTGGTGGTCTCCTGGCAGACCCTGGCCGGCATCCGCCGTCAGATCGATGCCCCGGTCACCTTCGTCATCGGTCCCCTGTCCGCTCTTTCGGCCACCACCCCGACGCTGGCCCTGGCTCTGACCCGCTATCAGGCAGCCGCAGCCTCCGTCCAGGTCGCTTGGGATGCCGCCTACATCAAAGCGTTGGGATCGGTGCGCTTCACGGGCGGAAACCCCTCTGTACCCGCTGCCAACGACGGACCGGTCCCGGTGATGGTAGCGGCCGAGTTATCCCTGGCCCGCTCCGGCGCCCTCGACGCCGACCTGGTCTCCCAGCGGCCTTTCTATGGCACCGACTTCACCAAGCCACTCCTATTCATCGAAGATGGCAGTTACTTTGCCGCGCAGGCTCAGGCTGACCATCTGCTCGGTTCCCAGTGGGGCGTGATGAACGAGACCGGCTCGTATCCGGGCCAACCCTGGCTATGGCTCTATCAGCTGTGGTATCAGCTCCCCGGCTTCAAGACCTCGGCCAATGTCGACCTCATAGCCGTCTACCTCACCGGGGCCGCCACCCTCCTGCTGCTGGGGATCCCGTTCCTGCCTGGGTTACGGGATATCCCCCAGTGGGTCCCCATCCACCGCCTGGTGTGGCGGGACTGGCACCGGGGCAGGGAAACGGAGGACTAGAGGCCGGCTCCCCGGGGCGGGTCGGACCCGGCTTCCAGTCGCTGGTCCGGCGCCGGGTCGAGACCGATGACCAGCGGCTGGCCTGGCTGATCACCATGACATCCATTGCCTGGCCCTCGGCATCGCCTCCTGCCCTCGCCTCGGCCTCTTCTGATTTCTGCCCGGTCGCCCGGCATTGATTTAGCGTGTCCAGGCGGCGGCCGCCCATGGAACCGGAGGTCCACAGATGGCTGATCCACAGATCGACCAGGTCAACCTGGTTGTGGCCGACATGGAGGCATCGGTGGCCTTCTACCGGCGCCTCGGGCTGTCCATCCCTGACACCGAGTCCGCCTGGCAGGGTCATCACCGTTCCGCCGAGGCCGCGGGGGTGGACCTTGACCTCGACAGCGAAGAATTCGCCCGCCACTGGAACAAGGGATGGGCCGGCGGCCGAGCCGTCATCGGCTTCAAGGTGGAGAGTCGAGGGCGGGTGGACGAGATCCACGCCGAGCTGACGGGCGCCGGGTACCGGAGTCAGCAGGAGCCCTACGATGCGTTCTGGGGCGCCCGTTACGCGGTGGTCGAGGACCCGGATGGGAATCCGGTCGGCATCATGAGCCCGGCAGATTCCAGCCGCCGGTTGGAGGACGGGTTTCTCTAAATGCTCGGCGCCGGCTGAGCCCGGAGCATCGGGAGGTGGTGGTCATCGGCGGCGGCCTGCTGGGTTTGGCGGCGGGACGAGCCCTTCTCCTCTGGCCGTCCTCAGATGCAGCCGGAGGGTTCAATCGTCGGCCGGCGCCGGGGCGCCCGACAGACCTACTTCCTGCCGAAGGCGGACTGGAACCGCCAGTAGAAGGCGCCGAACACCAGGACAATCCCGATGTTGGCGATCAGCCGAGCCCAGGCGTGCTGCCGGAAGAACAGAATGTCCACTCCGACAACGACCGCCACCATCGCCAACACGTAGACCACGACGGCGGCTCGAGCGCCCATGAAGCGAGCTTAGCTTTGCTAATGACGGTTCGATCGTGGGAGGCCGACTACCTGTCGCGGGAGTCGCCATCACGCCGGGAGCGTGCGCGACTACGACAACATCACCGTAGGAATCTGCCTCACCAGGCGCCACTGGTCGTGAACCTTAGGCGGCCGGGGTCAAGGCTGACCGAAGGTCACCCCAGGGGGCTTGGCCTTGACGCCGGCGAGGAGCGGCGCAAGATGCGCGACGACGCTCGGCCATGTCCTGGCGGTGTCCATGGCCACGGCTCTGACAGCTGGTTCCGGGGGGAGGCCATGCCGATAATCGAACACCGTCCGAGCTCGGCCACAGTGGCCGAGCGGCGGCGGAGTCCCTCCGGCCGAGATCAGCAGCTCGGCGCGGACCCGGCCTGAGTGCTTGACCTGGTCTTTCAGGTGCCCGGGGCGGGGATCGAACCCGCACGACCCTCTCGGATCAGGGGGGTTTAAGCCCCCCGCGGCTGCCAGTTACGCCACCCGGGCCGGGGCTGACGCTAGGGCACCGGCGCCCCCACCGGCCCGGAGGGCGCCCCCGCCTTGGCCACTAGCATGGCCCTCCATGCCGGGGGCAGGACGTGACATCGTGGAGCCGATCAGGCGCCAAGGGGCCCTGGTACCGCTCCGGCGCCCTGAGGAGCCGTCCGCTCCCCTGAGCGACCCCCGCCTGTCCGACGTGGACGAGTGGGGACGATCCGAGCACATCCGGGAGCTGGCCCGTCGGCTCTACGACCCCATCTACCGCCACTGGTTCCGGGCTGAATGGGAGGACCTGGAGAAGATCCCCACCGAGGGGGGCGCCCTGCTGGTGGCCAACCACGCCGGCGCCATCCCGTCGGATGCTCCGGCCATCATGCACGGAATTGAGACCGAGTTGAGCCGCCCCGTCTACGGGATGGCCGACCACATGTTCAAGGGGATGCCGGTGGTGGGGACGCTGTGGTCCCGAGCCGGCGGAGTGGCCGCCCACCCCGAGAACGCCTACCGCCTCCTGCGGGAGCAGGGCCAGCTGGCCCTCGTCTTCCCGGAAGGTACCAAGGGCCCGGGCAAGACCTACTCCGAGCGCTACCAGCTGCGGCGCTTCGGGCGGGGCGGTTTCGTCGAGATCGCCATGCGGGCCGGGGTGCCGATCGTCCCGATAGCGGTGGTCGGGGCCGAGGAATCGATGCCCACTCTGTTCAAGGTGCCGGGCCTGGCCCGGATGCTCGGTGTTCCCTATGTGCCGATCACGGCCAACATGTTGATGTTCGGGCCCCTGGGGTTGCTGGCCTACTTCCCGGCCAAGTTCCGCTTCCGGGTGCTCGACCCGGTCCGTTTCGATGTCCCCCCGGACCAGGAGCGCTATTCGAAGAGCCGGATCATGGACGCGGCCGAGGACATCCGGGTCGATCTGCAGGAGACGCTCTACGACATGCTGCGCCAGCGCCGCAGTGTCTGGTTCTGAGTTCGTTGGGTAAGCGGGTCCTCATCACCGGGCTGGGCAGCTTCTGGGGTGGCCGGATGGCCCAGACCCTGGAGGCGGACCGGGACGTCGACCACATCATCGGCCTGGATGTCGAAGGGCCCAAGGTTCCCTTGGAGCGGACCGAGTACGTGCGGGCCGACCAGAGCTATTCCATCCTGGCCCGCATCGTGAAAGCCACCCAGATCGACACCATCGTGCACACCTTCCTGGTGGTGGATTCGACCCACATGAGCGGCCGGCAGCTCCACGAGACCAACGTCATCGGCACCATGAACCTGTTGGCGGCGGCGGGGGCAGCCGAAAGCTCGGTTCGCCACATCATCGTCAAGTCCTCCTCCCTCGTCTACGGCTCTTCCATGCAGGACCCGGCCTGGTTTCGGGAGACCATGCAGCGCACCGCGCCGCCGGTCAGCCGGGTGGAGAGGTCGCTGGTGGAGGTGGAGAGCTACCTGCGGGACTTTGCCGTGGACAATCCGCACGTGACCGTCACCCTGCTGCGCTTTGCCAACGTGCTGGGCACCGACATAGTCACCCCCATCTCAAAAGCCCTCGAGACGGGCGTCGCCCCAGCCATCCTGGGCTTCGATCCCCTCATGCAGTTCGTGGAGGAGGACGACGTCATCCGCAGCCTTCACTTCGCCTTCGACCGCCAGCTCCAGGGCGTCTACAACGTGGCCGGGGACGGTCGCATCCCCTGGAGTGAGGTGGCCCACATCTGCGGCGTGCGCCTGGTGCCCATGCTGCCCCCGGTCCTCACCGGCCTGACCGCCGGTGTGCTCAGTTCGCTGGGCCTCACCGACCTCCCCCCGGAGCTGCTCGATCTGCTCCGCTATGGGCGGGGCATAGACAACCGCAAGCTGAAGGCGGCCGGCTTCCGTTACCGCTGGACTTCGGCCGGCGCCATCGAATCCTTCGCCCAGGCCCGCCGTCTGCGCCGATCGGTCGGGGCCAGCCGGCCGGCCTACACCTATGAGCGCGACGTCGAGAACTTCTTCCGCCGGTCGGCGGCGGTGGTTCGCCGTCCCGCCGAAACCTGAACCGCGGAGGCTCGAACATGGACATCGTCACCCTCGACATCACGGCCCCGGCCGCCGACGCTCCCCCCCGGGCCACCGGGGTGGCACTGATCACCCTCAACGACCCGGACAAGCGGAACATGCTCTCCGAGGAGATGGTCGACGCTCTGGTCGCCATCCTCGACCGGGTCGAAGCCGATGACTCGGTGGGGGCCATCGTGGTCACCGGGGCGGGCCGCGCCTTCTGCGCCGGGGCCAACCTGGGCAACCTGAGCCGGGCCGGTGAGGCGGCCCGGGGGGACCAGCCCGCGGCCGAACGCGGCACGGGCATGCGATCCATCTACGAGGCCTTCCTCCGCTTCAGCCGCTCGCCCTTGCCGACCCTGGCGGCCGTGAACGGCGCGGCGGTGGGCGCCGGCATGAACCTGGCGCTGGCCTGTGACGTCCGCCTGGCCGGGCGCTCGGCCCGGTTCGACACCCGATTCCTGGAACTGGGCCTGCATCCCGGGGGCGGCCACACCTGGATGCTGCAACGCCTGGTCGGACCCCAGACCGCCGCCGCCATGGTCCTGTTCGGACAGGTGCTGGACGCCACCGCCGCCGCCGAGCGTGGCCTGGTGTGGTCCTGTGTCGATGATCAGGACCTGGTCACCGAAGCCGTCGCCATGGCGGCCAGAGCCGCCTCTGGTCCCCGGGACCTGGCCCAGCGGGTCAAGGCCACCATGGGAGTGGTCAGCGGCATGGACGATCATGACGCCGCCGTGGACGCCGAGTTGGATGCGCAGCTCTGGTCCCTCGGCCAGCCCTTCTTCGCCGAGCGGCTGGCCGCGGTCCGCCAGCGGGTCAGCGGGGGTTCCAACCGCTCCGACTGACCCCAACCCGGCCCCGGTGATGCCGGGAGCGGTCCTCAGCCGGAGTTCGAAGCGGCGGTGGTGGTGGGGCCCTGCGCCTGGGTGGTGGGCGGGGAGGACGTGCTGGTGGGGAGGACGACCGTCACCGAGGTAGACCCGTTGGTGGTGGAGGTAGTGGTCGACGGGACCGAGGTGGTCGAGGTCGAACTGGAAGTCGTGGTCGGCGCCGTCGATGACGTCGATGACGTCGATGACGTGGTAGTGGCCGCCTTCTTGGCCCTCCCACCGGTGGTGGTGGTGGTGGCTCCCGGTGAGGAGGAACCGCCCCCGTGGAGCAGGCCCCAACCCACCGCCACCAACAGGACGATGAGGGCGGCAGTCAGCAGCAGGGCACTCGCCCGGCGCCAGCCTGGTTCCTCCTGGACGCCGACCCGGGCCGGTCCGGTTCCCACCCCCCCGGCGGCTCCGGCCGCGCCCAAACCGGCCGCCCCGGCGGCGCCGACACCCGCTGCCCCGGCCATACCGGCCGCGGCCATGACCGAAGTGACATCGGCCGGGGCCATCACCCCGGTGGTCAGCGGGTCCAGGGGAGCCACGCCCCCGGCCAGGAGGGCGGCCCGCATCTCGGCCGCCGAGGCGAAGCGCCGGGCCGGATCCTTGGCCATGGCCCGGGCCACCACTTCGACCAGCCCGGCGGGCACCTCAGGGCGAAGGTCGTGGATGGGCGTCGGATGGCGGGTCTGCATGACCGTCATAAGCGCCACGGCGCTGTCGGCTTCGAAGGGCCGCCGGCCGGTAAGACAGGAGTAGAGAACGGCCCCGACCGAGTAGATGTCGCTGCGGTCGCTGGCGGGTTGGCCTTCGGCCCGCTCCGGAGCCAAGAAGGCCGGGGTGCCGATGATGAGCCCGGTGGCGGTGACCGAGGCCGCCCCGAGGACCGTGGCGATGCCGAAGTCGGCCACCTTCACCACCCCGTCGGGGCATGTCAGCACGTTCCCCGGCTTGATGTCCCGATGGATCACCCCGGCGGCGTGGGCGGCGGCCAGGGCATCGAGGACCTGGGCCCCCACCGAGACCACCCGGTCCACGGCCATCGGTCCGGCCGTCAGTTCATCGTCCAGGGTCTCCCCGGGCAGGCGCTCCATGACCATGTAGACAGACTCATCGTCCGAACCGGCGTCGAACACGTTGACCACATTGGGATGGGACAGCCGGGCCGAGGTCCTGGCCTCGGACTCGAAGCGCTGGCGGACCAGCGGGTCGGCGGCCAACTCGGGCCGGAGGATCTTGACGGCCACGTCCCGGTCCAGGCGCTCGTCCCGGGCGGCGCGGACCTCGGCCATGCCACCGCGGCCCAGCAGTTCCCCCAACCGGTAGCGGCCGGCGATGACCTGATCCGGGACGCTCACAGCCATTCCTTGCGCAGCTGGGGTCCCCGCCGGGCCCACTCCTCCAGGGTGATGGCGTAGCGGAGGTGGTCCTCCCACACTCCGTTGATCTCCACCAGTCGCTCGGCCAGTCCCTCCATCCTCAGGTCGAGCTTCTCCACCACCCGCCGGCTGCGCTGATTGCGGGGGATGATGTCGATCTCGACCCGGTGCAGGGCGAGATCCTCGAAAGCGAAAGCCAGGACAGTGACCACCGATTCGGGCATGTAGCCCTGGCCGGCTTGGTCCCGGTCGATCCAGTAGCCGATGTCCCCGGACTGCAGGGCGCCCCGCCGGATGGAGGAGAGGTTCACTTCGCCGATGAGATGGTCATCGAGGAAGATGCCGAAGCCGTATCCCGACCCGAGCTGGGCCTCCCGGGCCCGAGCCCCGCAGCGGGCCGCGAAGGCCCGCTGGTCATTGGTGACGTCCGGCCGGCCCACCACCGGCCTCGGCTCCCAGGGCGTGAGCCAGTCCTCGTTGTGCTGGCGGACCGCCGCCCAGGCTGGAAAGTCCTCGGCCACCAGGGGCCGCAGCCCGACCCGCCGGCCCTGAAGTCTCGGACTGGTGTTCAACGGCCGAGGATGTCGGCCAGGGCGCCGAGCAGCATGGTCACGTTGCGAGGCCGGGCCGTATGGCCCATGCAGCCGATCCGCCACATCCGGCCGGCCCACTCCCCCACCCCGCCGCCGATCTCGATGCCGTACTCATGGAGGAGGCGGCGGCGCACGCCCGCCTCGTCCAGGCCGGCCGGCAGGAGGTGTTCCGGCCAGGTGACGGTGGTCAACTCCGGCAGCCGATGACCGTCGGCGGCAAACAACTCGAAGCCCAGCTTGGTGAGGCCCTCCTGGAGAGCTGCACCGCATTTGCGATGCCGGTCAATGGCGACCTCCAGCCCCTCGTCCAGCACGGCGCCGAGGCCGGCGTGGAGGGCCATGATCATCGTGACCGGGGCGGTGTGGTGATAGCGGCGGGCGGCGGGGCCGGAGGTAGGACCGGTGTAGGCCGCCAGCATGCCGAGATCCAGGTACCAGGACTGGGGATGCTCGACTCTTCGCTCCATAGCCCGCGGGGAAGCGGTGAAGGGGGCCAGCCCCGGCGGTACGCCAAGGCACTTCTGGGTTCCGGCATAGGCGATGTCCACGCCCCACTCATCCAGGCGGACTTCGATGCCGCCCAAGGAGGTGACACAGTCGGCCAGCAGCAGAGCCTCACCTTTACCGGCGGCCAGACCGGCTATGTCGTTGCGCACCCCGGTGGAGGTCTCGGCGTGCACGGCGGCCACCAGCTTCGGGGCAGGATGGGCCGACAGCACCCGGTCGATATCGAGGGGCTGACCCCACTCCGCCTCGACCCGGACCACCTCGGCTCCGCAGCGGCCGGCCACGTCGCACATGCGCTCACCGAAGAGCCCGTTCACTCCCACGACCACCGCGTCGCCCGGACCGACGAAGTTGACGAAGGCAGCCTCCATCCCGGCCGACCCGGTGCCCGACAGAGGCAAGGTGGCGGCGCTGTCGGTCCCGAACACGGTCCGCAGCCGCTCACAGGTCTGATCCAGGATCTCCAGGAAGTCCGGATCCAGGTGGCCGAGCAGCGGTCGCTGCAGGGCCATGGCCACCTCCGGGTAGATGTTCGAGGGCCCCGGGCCCATCAGAATCCTGTCGCTTACGACCACCGGTCGAGCCTAACGGCCGACCCGGGCGGGGGCCCGGCCCCGGGATAGGTACGGCGCGTACCGAAGCGGACGGCCAGTCAGTCAGCCAGCAGGCGGGCGGCCATGCCATCGAGGATGTCCGACTCCGAGACCAGGCACTCCCCGAAGTCGAAATCCTCCATCACGGTGAGCAGGATGAGCAGGCCGCCCAGGATCACGTCCACACGGCCCGGCTCCAGGCCCGGGACGGCGGCCCGGTGGTCGTGATCCATCCCGGCCAGGGACCCCAGGATGCGCCGCACCCCTTCCCGGCCCAGCACCCGGTGGTGCAGGTCTTGGCGTCGGTAGGTGGTGAAACCAGCGTCGATCATGGCGGCGGTACTGACGGTGCCGGCCAGTCCGATCAGCCGGCCGGTCTGGTGTGGATCACCGAGGACTTCCCGGGCCGTGCTCAGCATCTCAGCCGTCAGATCCCGGGCCGCCCGAAGCTGATCCGTGAGCGGGGGGTCGTCATGGAAGAACCGCTCCGACAGGCGCACGCAGCCGATATCGAGGGACACGGCCCGGTCCCCCAGGACCAGTTCGGTGGAACCGCCCCCGATGTCGAGGACCAGGTACGGGCCCGCCGAGGGATCCAACTCGGCAGTGGCCCCGGCGTAGGAGAGGGCGCCCTCCTCCTGTCCGGAGATCAATTCCGGGCGAACACCGATGACCGCCTCGGCCGCGGCCAGGAAGTCCTCCCGGTTGTCCGCATCCCGGGCCGCCGAGGTGGCCACCGCCCGGCGGCGTCCGACCCCCAGCACATCCATGGCCGCCCCGTACTCCCCGAGCGCGGTCAGGGTGCGGTCGATGGCCTCCGGGGCCAGGCGATGGTTCCGGTCGACGCCGTCACCCATGCGGGTGATGAGCATCCGGCGGTCCAGGGTCGCTCCGGACCCGTCCACGATCAGCAGGCGGGTGGAGTTGGTTCCGCAGTCGATAGCGGCCACCGGTCCGGTCACGGTCGGCTCACCTCGCCCGCCCCGGCCAGGCGCTCGGCTACCCAGCGGCCCACCGGGTCATCCCCGCCGGCCAGAAACCAGGCGTAATGGGCGTGCAGGCACTTCACACCCCGGCGGGTGCCACCCACTCCACCGGATGGCCGCGGCCCCTCCCAATCCGGCGGGATGGCGGCGTCCCTCTCGGCGGCGTAGCGGCGGTGCGCGTCCTCCAACTCGGAGGGATCCACCTCTGACTCGACCCGCTTGACCCCGCCTTCGGACTCGATCCGGCTGACGGCGGACCGCTGGGCCGTCCCGACCAGCCAGTAGCGGGTGGGCATGGGCCGGCCGTCGTGGGTGAGCGGGTCGTTGCGGATGACGACGGGGGAGCCGTCGGCATCGGTGAGGACCACCTGGTAGTTCACCGTCGGGCGACGGCCCAGCAAGTCGGTGACCCGCGTGTCGGCCGCCTCAGGCGGGTCCGTCATCCGGTCGGGACCCAAAGGGACGAGGCGCTCATCGGTAGGAGCGCTTCATCCCCGCCGCAGCACCCGCCACAGGATGAGCAGGACCATGAGGCCGAGACCGACGGGCACCAGACGCTTGGTCACCGACCCGCCGGCCGCCTCGAGCAGATTGACCGGCTCAGCCGGAGCGGAGTGGATGATCCGAGGCCCGGCAGCGGCGGGCGCCTCGGCGGCGGGGGTGGCGGGGGTGGCGGCGGGCGTCCCGGCCCCGGGCGCCACGTTGGCGACAGGGGGCGCGTCGGTGGCAGCGGGGGTGGCGGCGGCTTCCGTGGCCGGCGGCGCTCCGGCCGGGGAGACCCCGGTCAGCACGTCGGCCTCCAGCCGGGCCACGAACTGGGCCAGCAGCTTGGCGCTCACGTCAGCCAGGACGCCCCGGCCGAACTGGGCCACCTTCCCAGTCACGGCCAGATCGGTGGTGATCCGCACGGCCGTCCCGCCGGCCTCCTGGGTCAGCTCGGCCTTGACCGTGGCCGAGGCGTTGCCCTGACCCCGGGTATCGCGCCCCTCGGCCCGCAGCACGGCCCGGTGGGAGGAGGCGTCAAGCTCCTCGAAGCTGGCCTTGCCCTTGTACTGAGCGGTGATGGGCCCGACCTTGATCTTGACGATGCCCCGGTACTCATCGCCCTCGACCTCCTGGAGCTCGGCCCCCGGCATACAGGGGGCGATCCGCTCCAGGTCGGTCAGCACCGCCCAGGCCTGCTCCACCGGGACCGACACTCGGAACTCATTGGTCAACTCCATCGGGACAGATCCTCCACCGTGTCTACGTCGGCCGGCTGGCCCGGGCACGCTACCTCCGCCACCAGTTCCGGCCGCGCCGACATCAGCACCCGGGCGCCCTCGTCCCCGTCCACCGGCAGCAGGCCCCAGATGGACTGGTCCAGGCGGACCGGCGGGCGGCGCCGGCCCTCGAAAGTGGCCGACACGATCGGCTTGGACGTTTCCGCCGCCACCGTTGACCAGGCCTCGGGCGGGACCAGGGGCTGGTCGGCCAGGCCGACCACGATGGCGACGTGACCCTGGTGGCGGGCCCAGCCCACCGCCACCTGGAGCGAGGAGGCCTGACCCGAGGACCAGGCGTGATTCTCGATCAACGTCACCTCCTCGGGCAGCACCTCGCTCAGATCCACGGCCCCGGAGATGACCACCGTCTCGTCCAGTCCGGCAGCCAGGGCGTTGTCCACCGCCCAGGTCACCAGGGGCCGGCCCCTCCACTCGGCCAGCAGCTTGTGACCGGGACCATTGAAGCGGCTGGCTCCTCCGGCGGCCAGGATGACGGCGGCGCGGGTCAAGGCTGCCGGTCGGTCAGGGAAGAGAGGGGACTCACCCTGGGGAGCCGGAACTCACGCCGGGCTGTGGGCGCGCCACTCGACCGGATAGACGGTCTGGGGGATGGTCACGCCCTTGAGGGTCACGTCCCGGGCCTCCCCGAAGCGGAACTCACCGGTCGCCCCGGCCAGCTCCTTGAGCAGAGAGGAGACCAGGATCTCCGATTCGGTGGCCTCCCCGGTGATCCGGCTGGCCAGAATGACTGTCCGGCCCAGGAAGTCCCCGCTCTCGCGCACCGTCTCGCCCGTGTGGAGGCCCTGGTGGATCTTGATGGGCTCAGCGTGCTCCTTGCACCAGTCATCGGTGGCCCGCTGGATGGCTATGGCGCAGCGCAGGGCCCGGGATGCTCCGGCAAAGGCGACCATGAACCCGTCGCCCTGCACCTTCACCTCGTAGCCCTCGTAGGCGGCCAGCTGACCCCGGACGATCTGCTGATAGGACTTGAGCAGCTCGTGGGTGGCCCGGTCGCCCAGCCGCTCGGTCATCTCGGTATAGCCGCACACATCCGAGAACAGGATGGTCACGGTCCCGTCCGGAGCAGCCGGGACCGAGGACAGTTCCGTCTCGTCCGGCAGGGTCCTGTCCTCGCCCTGTTCAAGCTCCATGCCCCAGCGCAGCCCGTAGGTCCCGATGCCGGGCACCCACACCCCGGCAAAGTTCTCGCCCTTGGCGTGCGGTCCTGTGCGCAGATCCGGTCCGGGCCCGAAGCGGGGCCCGGGTCGGGGTAGCCGGTCCGGCGCCGTCTGGTCATGGAGGTGTCCACGATGGCGAACCGGACCACCGCCGCGGCGCTGGCTGCGGCGCTCGACCTTCTCCAGCTCCCGGGCCACACGGTCGTTGACCTGGCGCAGGACGGCGTCGCGCAACTCGGCCCCGGCCACCGGCAGGGCGGCGGCCGGCGCCTCACCGGCGGCCATCTCCCGGAGCAGATTGGTGGCCGTCCGCTTGAGCACGGCCCGGGTCTCCTTGGGCGTGCGCACCGGCTTGGAACGCACATCGACGCCGCCCATGACCGGAAAGGCCCGCACCACGATGCGAGGCGAGCCGGGTATGACCGGGACGTCGGCCACCTTGAGGTTCTTGCCCCCCATGATGGGAAAGCCGGTCATCTCCACCGCGATCCCCTCGGGCACGATGATGCTGATGCCGCCCATGATCGACACGGCCGTGACCACGATCTCGTCGCTTTCGAACTCGGCCTGGCGGAAGTCGATCTCACAGCCACCCATGACCGCCACCGCCGTCACGTGGGACCCGGTGCGCCAGCGCCCCTTGCGGCCGTTCCCGCCCATCACCGCCACCACCCACCGGGTCATGCGGGCCCGTCGGGTGGAAGGGGCCGGCGGGCCCCCGGTCTCGATGGCGGGCAGGCCCACCATGACCTGGTCGAGGTCGGCCCGATTCTGGGCGGCCAAAGCCACACCGACCCGCTCGGAGAACTCGTCCAGGGTCAGGTGTCCGTCGGCGGTGTGGGTGCGAAGCAGTTCCACCACCTGGGCCCGCTGGTCGTCAGAGACGCGCTCCTCGGGAGCTCCGGCGCCGGGATCGGTGTCCATGGGCCCTCAGTCTGGCCCAGAGAGCGCGACCGCGTCCTGGTGGATCGGGCCCCGGGAGTCCCGCAGGGAGGTGACCCCGGCCGGTCCCGGCCCGCCGACCCGCAAGGCGATTATCTCGGCGCAGATGGAGATGGCCGTCTCCTCCGGGGTCCTGGCCCCGATATCGAGGCCGATGGGACCCATGACCCGGACCAGGTCGGACTCGACCACTCCCGCCTCCAGCAGGCGGGCGGTGCGCTCGGCGTGGGTCCGGCGCGACCCCATGGCTCCGAGGTAGCCGACCCGGGTCCGCAGAGCGGCCACGATGGCAGGGATGTCGAATTTGGGATCGTGGGTCAGCACGCAGACGGCGTCCCGGGGCCCGAGCTGGCCGGCGATGGTGTCGAGGTAGCGGTCGGGCCAGGACACCACCACCTCATCGGCCTCGGGGAAGCGAGCCGGGGTGGCGAAGACGGGCCGGGCGTCACAGACCACCACCCGGTAGCCCAGGATCTTGGCCACCCGGGCCAGGGCGGCGGTGAAATCCACCGCCCCGAAGATCACCATCAGGGGCGGCGGGGCGAAGGCCTCCACGAAGACGACCACCTCCCGCTGGTTGGCCTGCCCGTGCCGGCCGTAGTGGCGGGTGCCGGTCAGCCCGGACTCCAGGGCGGCCCAGGCGTCCCGGGCGATGACCCGGTCCAGGTCGGCATCCCCGGTGGTCCCCAGAGGGAGCTGGCCGGGACGGACCACGATCTTGGCCCCCACCCGGGGCAGCACCTCTCCCCCGGCCGGGGGAATCTCCCACTCGGCCGGGTCGGTCAGTTCCACCAGGGTGGCCATGACCACCTCTTCCTCGGCCCGGATGGCGTCCCGGACGGCCTCGTACAGGCTCACCAGTCGAGGGGCTCGACGAAGACCCGGATGGTCCCCCCGCAGGTGAGCCCGACCGAGAAGGCCTCCTCGTCCGAGTATCCGAACGTGCACAGCCGCGGCTCACCTGCCTCCAGGACGCCCAGGGCCTCGGTCAGCACCGCTCCTTCGACGCAACCGCCCGAGACGGAACCGGCTACTTCGCCGTCCTCGTTCACGGCCATGGTGGCCCCGGGGTCGCGGGGACCCGATCCGATCACGTCCACCACCCGGGCCAGGGCCACCCGCCGGCCGGCCCGGCGCCAGCGCTCGATGTCGCCCAGAACCTCTTTCACCTCGGCACCGCCCTTCCGGCCCCGGCTCCGGCGGGAACCTCGGCCAACACCTCGGCCAGTGCCTCCAGCGAAGCCAGCGAATGTCCTTCCACCAGTTGGTCAACAAACGGGAGGGCGGCGGCCATTCCCCGGGCCAGGGGTGCATAGCCGGGCGAGGCCTTGAGCGGGTTCACCCACACGATCCGGTGCGCCACCCGGGCCAGGCGTTCCATCTCCCGGCCCAGCAGGGCCGGATCCCCCCGGTCCCAGCCGTCGGAGAGGATGACCACCACCGCCCCCCGGGCCATGCCCCGGATGCCGTAGCGGTCGTTGAAGGCCGACAGGCCCTCGCCCAGCCGGGTGCCCCCGGACCAATCCTCCACCGCCCCGGCGGCGGCGGCCATGGCGGCGTCGGGGTCATGGCGGGACAGTTCCCGGGTGATCCGGGTCAGGCGGGTGCCGAGGGCGAAGGCCTCCACCGGGGTGCGGCCCATCACGGCCACATGGACGAAACGCAGCAGGCTGCGGGCGTAGGCGTCCATCGAACCGCTGATGTCACAGAGCAGCACGATGCGCCGGGGCCGCCAGGCCGGCTCCATGAAGGCCCGCCGCAGGGGTTCACCGCCGCTGCGCAGGGCCAGGCGGAGGGTGCGGCGGGAATCGGGCCGGCCCCAGCGCCGGGAGGAGCGCCGGTGCCGGCGGGTCCGCCGGGGCGCCGTCTCCAGGCGCATACCGGCCATCAGCCGGCGGGTCTCGTCCAGCTCGGCCGGGCTGGAGGCGGCAAAGTCCTTGTGGCGCAGGGTCTCGGTGGCGCTGTAGCGCACCGTCACCACAGGACGGGACCCAACTGCCTGGCCGGCGTCGTCGGGAGGCTCTTCGGCGTCCTCATCGTCGAACTGGACGATGGTCTCCGGGGCCGGCACCGACACCCGGACGGTGTCCCGGCCCAGCCAGAACACGGCAAAGGCCTGGTTGTAACCGGCCACGTCCTCGGGCCGGCGCACCAGGGTGGCCCGCCCGGCCCAGTAGACCCCGGGCCGGGACTCCAACCCCACGCTGGCCAGGGCCCGGGCGAAGACCAGCACACTGCCCAGGGGAACCGTCATCCCGGAACGGCGCAGCAGCCGGGCGAAGCCGACGGCCATCCGGGCCGGGGCCTGGGCCGGATCATCGGCGCCGGCGCCTGCGCCCTCACCGGCCGGACCAGTGGCCCTGGTCCCGCCCCCGGCGTCAGTGGCGTCAGGCACCGGCCGCCTCGAGGAGGTCCTCCAGGCCCCCGGCCCGGAGCCGCTCGGCATCCTCCCGGTACTTAAGGACGGTGCCCAGGGTCCGGTCGACCACCGACTCGTCCAGACGGGTCCGGCCCAGGATGGCCAGGGCATGGGCCCAGTCGATGGTCTCGGCCACCCCGGGCGGCTTGTACAGACCAAGACCGCGCATCTTCCTGACCGCCGCCGCCACCTGGCGGGCCAAGCCCTCCTCCACTTCGGGGACCCGGCGCAGCACGATGCGGACCTCGCGCTCGAAGTCGGGGTGCTCGACCCAGTGGTAGAGACAGCGCCGCTTGAGGGCGTCATGGACGTCCCGGGTCCGGTTGGAGGTGAGTACCACCACCGGGGGCACGGCCGCCGTGAAGGTGCCCAACTCGGGCACGGTGACGGCGTAGTCGGAGAGGATCTCCAGGAGGAAGGCCTCGAACTCATCGTCGGCCCGGTCCACCTCGTCGATGAGCAGGACGGGCGGAGGGCGGTCATCGACAGCATCGGCGATGGCCTGGAGCAGGGGACGGCGGATGAGGAATCGCTCCGAGAACAACTCGTCCTCGGCCCGGGCGGCCACGTCGGCACCGGTCCCGGCCAGCTCGGCGGCTCGGAGGTGCAGCAGCTGGCGGGAGTAGTCCCACTCGTACACGGCCTGGGCCACGTCGATGCCCTCGTAGCACTGCAGGCGGAGGAGCTCCCCACCCGTCCAGCGGGCCAGCACCTTGGCCACCTCGGTCTTGCCCACCCCGGCCTCGCCCTCCAGGAACAGCGGCCGGCGCAGGCGCAGGGCCAGGAAGACGGCCGTGGCCAGGCCTTCGTCGGAGAAGTAGTCGTGGGCCTCCAGGGCCGCCCGGACCTCCTCCGGATCGGCCGGGCTCAGAGGCCGGCCTCTTCGAGGGCGCGGCGGGTCAGCACCTTGGCCAGGTGGCGGCGGAACTCGGGGCTGGCGTTGGCGTCCCCGGTCGGCTCGCTGTCCTGATCGGCCACTTCGGCGGCGTCCGCCGCCGAGGCCCCCGAGGCCAGGGCCGACTCCACCGCTGCCGCCCGCAGGGGGGTGGGGCCCATGTTGACCAGGGACACGCCGGTGGTGCCGTCGTAGCGGGCCACGGCCACGCCCACCATGGCCCAGTCCTGGGCCCGGCGCACGAACTTCTGGTAGGAGTGCCCGGCCGTGGCCGTGGGCACCCGGATTTCGGTCAGCATCTCCTCGGGCGACATGGCCGTCTCCAGGAAACCGGTGAAGAACTCGGTGGCCGGGATAACGCGCTGGCCCGAGGGACCCGTGACCACCATCTCGCCTCCCAGGGCCAGCACGGCGGCGGGCAGATCGGAGGCGGGGTCGGCGTGGGCGATGGAACCGCCGATGGTGCCACGGTGGCGGACCTGGGGATCGCCGACTTTGCCGGCCACATAGGCCAGCAGGGGGGCGTGTCGGGCCAGTTCGGGGGAGGCGTTGACGTCGCAGTGGCGGGTCAGGGCGCCGATGGCCACCTGATCGCCCTCCTGGCGGACGTAGGACAGGCCCTCGATACGCCCGATGTCGATGAGCACGGAGGGAAAAGCCAGGCGCAGCTTCATGAGCGGCAGCAGCGAGTGCCCCCCGGCCAGCAGCTTGGCGTCGTCCCCGTGCTCGGTGAGGGCGGCCACGGCGGCGTCGACCGAGTCGACCCGCACGTAGTCGAAGGCAGCGGGGATCACAGGTCGCCCCCACCCGAGCCGGCCGCAGCCAGGACGGCCTTGACGATGTTGTGATAGCCGGTGCAGCGGCAGAGGTTGCCCTCCAGGCCCTCCCGCACCTCGGCCTCGGTGATGTTGGGGTTGTCGTGCACCAGGGAAACGGCGGCCATGACCATGCCCGGCGTGCAGTACCCGCACTGCAGGGCGTGGTTCTGGCGGAACGCCTCCTGCATGGGGTGCATGTCGTCCTGGCTTGTCCCCAGACCCTCGATGGTCAGCACCTTCTGGCCGTCGGCCTGGGCGGCCAGGACGGTGCAGGACTTCACCGACTCACCGTTCATGATCACCGTGCACGCCCCGCAGTTGGTGGTGTCACAGCCGATGTTGGTGCCGGTGAGGCCGAGCGTCTCCCGCAGGAAGAAGACGAGGAGGGTGCGATCCTCGACGTCGTGTTCCTCCTTCTTTCCGTTGACCTCGATGGAGACCTTCATGCACTCGCCTTTCCGGTGGCTTCGTTGATGGCCCGCCACACCCGTTGCGGGCTGGTGGGCATGGGTACGTGGCGCACTCCTAGGTGCACCAGGGCGTCACAAACGGCGTTGTGGACGGCGGGGGTGGAACCGATGGTGCCCGACTCACCGATGCCCTTGGCCCCGAGCTCATTGACCGGGGTGGGCGTCTCCATGGCGATGCGCTCGAAGCTGGGCAGTTCGGCTGCGGTCACGAAGGCGTAGTCGGCCAGGTTGGCCGTGACCGGGTTCCCGTCCTCGTCGTAGCGGACCTCTTCCAGCAGGGCCTGGGCCACGCCCTGGGCCAGGCCGCCGTGGACCTGTCCCTCGGCCAGCATCGGGTTGAGGATCTTGCCGGCGTCGTCCACGGCCACGATCCGCTTGATCTCCACCAGGCCGGTCTCGGTGTCGACCTCGGCCACCACCAGATGGGCGCCGAAGGGGAAGGTGGGTCCGGGGGCGGTGAAGTCCACCTCGGCCGTCAGCCCGCCCTGGGATTCGGCTTCGGCGGCCAACTCCTTCCAGCTCCGCCCGGCGGCGGGGGTCCCCTGCACGTGGAAACGCTGGCCCACCTTGTCCAGGATGACGTCGTCGGGGTTGGCCTCCAGCAGGTCGGCGGCCAGCTGGCGGGCCCGCTCCACCACGGCGGTGGCGGCCTGGTTCACGGCCACTCCCCCCGCCTGCAGTGAGCGGGACCCGAAGGTGCCCACACCCCGGGGCACCACGTCGGTGTCCCCGTGGACGACCTCGATGCTCTCGATGGGGATGCCCAGCTGCTCGGACACGAGCATGGCCCAGGCCGTGACGTGGCCCTGCCCGTGGGGTGAGGTGCCGGTGCGCACCACCACCGTCCCGTCCGGGCGGACCTCGACGGCGCCGAACTCGCTGGAGGGCATGCCGTTGGTGATCTCGACGTAGACCGACAGCCCGATGCCGAGCTGCTTGGTCGCCCCCGACTCCCGCCGCTGCTTCTGTGCCGCCCGCAGCGCCGGGTAATCGGCCGCCTCCAGGGCCAGATCGAGGGCCCGCACGTAGTCCCCGATGTCATAGACGGTCCCGGTCGGAGTGGTGAAGGGAAAGGCGTCCTTCTGGATGAGGTTCCGGCGTCGGACTTCGGCCGGGTCCATGCCGATCTCGGCGGCGAACATGTCCAGCACCCGCTCGATGGCCGCCGTCGCCTCGGGCCGGCCGGCGCCCCGATAGGCCACCGTGGGGGTGGTGTTGGTCACCACCGAGCGGCTGTTGAACTCCACCTTGGGGATGTCATAGACGCCCGAGAGCATCGTGCGGGTCATGAAGGGCAGCACGGCTCCGATGGCCGGATAGGCGCCGCCGTCCTGGATGACGTTGAGCCGGTAGGCCAGGATGCGGCCGTCCCGGCTGCCGCCGATCTCCACCTCCTGGAGCTGGCCCCGGCCGTGGCCCAGGCCCACCATCGACTCGGAACGGGTCTCCACCCACCGCACCGGCCGCCCCAGCCGGCGGGCCATCCAGGCCACCAGCAGCTCTTCGGGATAGGTGCCCATCTTGGCCCCGAACCCGCCGCCGACGTCGGGGGACAGCACCCGCACCTGGGCTTCGTCGAGAGCCAGGGCCCCGGCCAGCCCCGACTTCACCCCGTGGGGGGCCTGGGTGCTCGAGTACTGGGTCAGGCGGCCCTCCGGGCTCCACTCCGCCGAGGCGGCCCTGACCTCCAGGGGGCAAGGGGCCACCCGGTGGTTGAGGAACTGGTGGCGGACGACCACCTCGCATCCGTCCATGAAGTGCTCATCGGTGCCGAAGGTCATGTCCATGGCCAGGTTGGTCCCGGCCGCCGGAAAAAGGAGCGTCTCGTCCCTCAGCGCCGTCTCCACATCCACCACCGCCGGCAGCGGGTCGTAGTCGATCTGGACCAGTTCGGCCGCGTCCACGGCCCGGGCCCGGGTGTCGGCCACCACCGCCGCCACGCACTCGCCCACGAAGCGCACCGTGTCATCGGCCAGCAGGGAGCGGGTCATGGCCTGGTTGAACATCGGCATTTCGGGGGGGCGGGGGCCCAGGTCCACGTCGGCGGCGGTGTAGACGGCCACCACCCCGGGGGCCTTACGGGCTTCCTCGGTGTCGATGGAAAGGATGCGGGCGTGGGCGAAGGTCGAGCGCACGTAGGCCACGTGAAGGGCCCCGGCCAGGCCGATGTCGTCCACGTAGGTACCGCCCACGGTGAGGAACTTCGGATCCTCCTTGCGAAGGACCCTGTTACCGAGGATGCTCATCCGACCCCTTTGTACGGTTCGCTACCGGCGGGCCCGGACTCACCCCGACCACACGCCGAGCCGAGGGTAGCGCGGGCGCCCCGCCGGCCCGGCCGAGCCGCTCAGCGCCGCCGGCTGAGGAGGATCCTGTGGACAGTTACCATCCGGGTGAACGGGCCGACGTGGGGAGCGGGCGTGGACGGCAGGGAATCGGTGGTCATCGTGGGCGGGGGCATGGGCGGGATGGCCGCCGCCCTGGCTCTCGGGCGGGCCGGCCACCCGGTGACCGTCCTGGAGCGCGACCCACTGGCGGCCCGGGCCGATGCCGAGGAGGCCTTTCTGGCCCCCCGCCGGGGCGCCCCCCAGGTCCATCAGACCCACGGGTTCCTGGCCCGGCTCCAGGTGGTCCTGGGCCAGCGGTTCCCGGACGTGCTGGCCGAGCTGCTCTCCCGCGGGGCCATGCGCCTGCCGACCACCGCCGATCTGGGGGAGCCCCAGCCCGGGGACGAGGACCTGGAGGTGGTGATCACCCGGCGGACCACCCTGGATTGGGTTCTGCGCTCGGCGGTGCTGGAGGAGGCCTCGGTCGAAATCCGGACCGATACGGCCGTGGCCGGCCTGGTGGCCGGGGCCGGGCAGGCACCCGCGCCGGTGATCCGGGGAGTGCGCCTGGGCGATGGAACCGAGGTGGAGGCCGACGTGGTGGTGGCCGCCTCCGGGCGACGGGACGCCGTGCCGGCCTGGCTGGCCGCCGTCGGGGTCGAGGTGCCCGAAGAGGTGCACGAGAGCGGGCTCATGTACCTGTCCCGGTGGTACCGGCTACCCGAGGGGTTCGACATCGCCCAGCTCGACGCCAAGCTCGGCGGTGATCTCGGCTTCGTCAAGTACCTGGGCGTGCCCGGTGACGCCGGGACCCTGTCCATCACCCTGGCCATCCGCCCCGAGGACCGGGAGCTGCGCCAGGTCCTGTCCGACCCGGACGGATTCGAGGAGGGATGCCGGCGCCTGCCCGGGCCGGATCAGTTTTTCCGGTACCCGCTGCGCCCGGTGGGCGAAGTGAGGCCGATGGCGGGCCTGGTCAACCGGGCCCGGCGCTACCTCGATGACCAGGGCCGCCCGACCGTCCTGGGGTTCCACGCCGTGGGCGACGCCCACACCTGCACCAACCCCCTCTACGGGCGGGGCTGCGCCCTGGCCCTGGTGGAGGCGGTGGAGCTGGCCGATGCCATGGCCGCCCATCCGGGCGACCCGGCGGGGCGGGCCACCGCCTACGAGGCGGCCTGTGCCCGCCAGGTGGCGCCGTGGTACGAGTTGTCGGTGCAGATGGACAAGCTGGGCGCCGATCCGGCCGGCCTCAGCGCCGGCCCGGCCGATCCCAACAACCCGATGACCACCATCCTGTCCGCCGCCGCCGCCGATCCCGTCCTCGGCCGGGGCTTCGCCAAGCTGTGGAACCTCATCGCCACCCCGGCCGAGCTGGCCGCCGACCCCGTCTACACCGCCCGGGTGGCGGCCGTGCTGGCCGAGCCGGATCGCTACCCACCTCCCGTGCGGGTCGGGCCCACCCGCACCGAGTTCCTCGACGCCCTCCAGGCCATCCATGCCTGACGCCGCCGTCATCCCCGGAGCCACTCACCGGACGGTGGCCGTCAACGGCATCGAACTGTCCCTGACCGAGGCCGGTGAGGGCCCGCTGGTCATCCTGGCCCACGGGTTCCCGGAGCTGGGTTACTCCTGGCGCCACCAGATCCCCGCCCTGGCCGGGGCCGGGTACCGGGTGGTGGCCCCCGACCAGCGCGGCTACGGCGGCTCCAGCCGGCCGGATTCCATCACCGACTACGACATCACCCACCTGACCGGGGACCTACTCGGCCTACTCGAGGTCCTGGGCGAGGACGAGGCCGTCTTCATCGGTCACGACTGGGGCTCGATGGTCGTATGGCAGCTGGCCCTGCTGGCGCCGGAGCGGGTGCGGGGCGTGGTGGGCATGAGCGTGCCCTTCGTGCCCCGCGGCCCCATGCCGCCGGTGCAGGCCATGCGGGCGCTGGTCGGGGACAACTTCTTCTACATGCTGTACTTCCAGGAACCCGGCGTGGCCGACGCCGACCTGGGGGCCGACCCGGCCCGGACCATGAGGGGGATGCTGGCCGGCCTGGGCGATCCGGCCGGGGTCGGCGCCGGCATGGGCCCGGGCGGGACCGAGGACCGCCGGGGCTTTGTCGAGCGGCTGTACCAGCCCGAGCGGCTGCCGGACTGGCTGTCGGAGGCTGAGCTCGACCACTACTCGTCCACTTTCGCCCGCACCGGGTTTACCGGCGGAATCAACTGGTACCGGAACCTGGATCGCAACTGGGAGACCACCCCGCAGCTGGAAGGGGCCAAGGTCACGGTGCCCTCGCTGTTCATCGGCGGCTCGGCCGACCCGGTGCTGGTCATGATGCCCCCGGCCGTCATGGACGGATGGCTGGAGGACCACCGCGGCAGCGTCCTGGTGGAAGGCGCCGGCCACTGGGTTCAACAGGAAAAGCCGGCCGAAGTCAACGCCGCCCTGCTCGAGTTCCTCGCCCACCTATAGGGAGGCAGATATGAAAGCCGCAGTCCTCGATCACGGACGGATGGTGCTCCGCGACGATGTGGCCGAGCCGGTGCCGGCCCAGAACCAGGTGCTGGTCCAGGTCAAGGCCTGCGGCATCTGCGGCTCCGATCTCCACTTCGCCAAGCACGGACGGCGCATGCTCGAGTTGGGGGCGGAGATGACCTCGGGCGGGATAACCAGTGCCGGCCTCGCCCTCGGTCTGGATCTGGACCGCGACGTGTTCATGGGTCATGAGTTCGCCGCCGAGGTGCTGGAGGTGGGACCGGACACCGAGAGCCCACTTGGACCGGGTTCGCTGGTGACGTCCATCCCGATTCTCTTCGGTCCCGGTGGTATCGAGCCCATCGTCTACAGCAACACCACCATCGGCGGCTACGCCGAGCGCATGCTGCTCAGTTCCTTCATGCTGCTGGCGGTGCCCAACGGCCTCGACGCCTCGCGCGCCGCTCTGACCGAGCCGATGGCGGTCGGCCTGCACGCCGTCAACAAATCGAACATCGGCCCGGGCGAAGCCGCCGTGGTACTCGGGTGCGGGCCGGTGGGTCTGTCGGTGATCGCCGCTCTGCGCATGAAGGGGGTCGGTCACATCCTGGCCGCCGACTTCTCACCGGCCCGGCGGGATCTGGCCCAGCGCCTGGGTGCCCACCAGACGGTCGATCCGCGGGAGGAGACGGCCTGGGCGGCCTGGGCCCGCTCCGGCCGGGGCGGGAGCGCGGTGATCTTCGAGGCCATCGGTGTGCCCGGGATCATCAACGACATCATGCGCAGCGCCCCGGGCGGAAGCCGGGTGGTGGTGGTCGGTGTGTGCATGGAGGCGGACACCTTCACTCCCTTCTTCGGCATCAGCAAGGAGCTCAACATGCAGTTCGTGCTGGGCTATGAACCGGCCGAGTTTGCCGAGTCGCTGCGGGCCATAGCCGAGGGGGACATCGACGTGGCGCCGTTGGTCACCGCCGAGGTCGGCCTGGACCAGGTGGGCTGGGCCTTCGACGCCCTGGGGGATCCGGAACAGCACTGCAAGATCGTCGTAACCCCCTAGCCGCCGCCTCCGGCCGCTTCGGCCCGGAGATTCGGTGCGCCGGGGCTCAGTGCCAGAACTCGAGCTGGCGCAGGAAGCGGTCCCACAGGCTGCCCGACGAGCCGGAACCTCCGGACGGGCCTGTCCCTCCCGAGGCGGTGGAGCCGGCCGCCGTCCTGGTCCGGGCGGTGCCCGACTTGGCGCCGGAGGCGGCGGGCCCCGGAGCCGAGGCCGCCGGGGCGGCGGTGGGGGCGGGCAGGATGGCGTAGGCCTCCTGGCCCGGCTGCACCAGTCCGTAGTCCTGGCGGGCCAGGCGTTCGATCTCGGCCGTGTTCTGCAGCTGGGCCGCCTCGGACTGGAGGGTCTGATTCTGCACGGCCAGACGGTCGACCATGGCCTGCTCGCTGGTCAGCTGGGCGCGCTGGTCCAGATAGGTCCGCGTCGGGTAGCCGAAGAGGAACATGCCCATGGCGGCCATGACCGCCAGGACGACCAGGAGCAGGGTCCTCCGCCGGATCAACGGGCGCGGCCTCCCCGGCCCCGGGGCCCGAAGGCGGCGATGCCCCAGTAGGCGGCGGCCTCCCCCAGGTCCTCCTCGATGCGCAGCAGCTGGTTGTACTTGGCCACCCGGTCGGAGCGGGCCGGGGCGCCGGTCTTGATCTGGCCGCAGTTGGTGGCCACGGCCAGATCGGCGATGGTCACGTCCTCGGTCTCCCCGGAGCGGTGGGACATGACCGAGGCGTAGCCCGACCGGGTGGCCAGGCCGACCGTGGCCAGGGTCTCGGTCAGGGTGCCGATCTGGTTGACCTTGATGAGGATGGCGTTGGCCACTCCTCCCGCGATCCCCTCGGCCAGACGGTCGACGTTGGTGACGAAGTTGTCGTCACCGACCAACTGGATGCGCTCGCCCAGGGAACTGGTCAGGGCGGTCCAGCCGTCCCAGTCGTCCTCGGCCATGCCGTCCTCGATGGACACGATCGGATAGCGGGCGCAGAGGTCGACCCAGTATGAAGCCAGTTCGGCCGGGGTGAGAACCCGCCCCTCACCGGTCAGGTGGTAGGCGCCGTCGCGGTGGAACTCGCTGGCGGCCGGGTCCAGGGCGATGGCGACCTCATCCCCCGGTGTCCGCCCCGCCGACTCGATGGCCTCGACCAGAATCTTCACGGCGTCCTCGTTGTGGGCCAGGTCGGGGGCAAAGCCACCCTCGTCACCCACGGCAGTGGACAGGCCCCGGTCGTGGAGCATCGCCTTGAGCCGGTGGTAGATCTCCACACCCCAGCGCAGTCCCTCCGAGTACGAGGCGGCGCCGACGGGGACGATCATGAACTCCTGGAAGTCGACGTTGTTGTCGGCGTGGGCGCCGCCGTTGACCACGTTCATCATGGGCACGGGCAGGACGTGGGCGTCGGCCCCTCCGACGTAGCGGTAGAGGGGCAGGTCCGACTCATCGGCGCCGGCCTTGGCCGTGGCCAGGGAGGCGGCCAGGATGGCGTTGGCACCCAGGCGGCCCTTGTTCGGGGTTCCATCCAGATCGATGAGAGCCAGATCGACATCGCGCTGGGCCAGGCCGTTCATGCCCAGCAGGGCATCGGCTATCTCCCCGTTGACGTGAGCCACGGCCCGGCTCACGCCCTTGCCCAGGAAGTCGTCCCCGCCGTCGCGCAACTCCACCGCCTCCGCCGAGCCGGTGGAAGCTCCCGAAGGGACGATGGCTCGGCCCCTCGCCCCGGACTCGAGCAGCACCTCGGCCTCGACGGTCGGATTGCCGCGCGAATCGAGGACCTGCCTCCCCACGACGGCTTCAATGGCGCTCACGGTTGTTGTTGCTCCTGTGGTTGTTGTTGAAGAAGTTACAACCGTCAACGCGTGATCACGAGGGACGGTCCTGTTTGGCCGCCTCCCACTGGGCGTCGACCAGCTCCGCCGGGGCGGTGCCCAGCTCCAGTCCCTGGATCCGGGCCCACTCCTCCACCCGGCGAAACCGGCGGATGAACTCCCGGGTGCTGGCCCGCAGGGCCGCCTCGGCGTCGACGCCGGCATGGCGGGCGACGTTGACGACGGCGAAGAGGAGATCGCCTACTTCGCCGGTCAACCCGGCCGGCGTCACCGGGGCGCCCAGGTCGGCCGGAGTGATCCGCAGCTCGGACCGGACCTCCTCCAGCTCCTCGGCCACCTTCTCCATGGGCCCGTCGATGTCCGGCCAGTCGAAGCCGGCCGAGGCCGCCTTGCGCTGCACCTTGTGGGCGTGGCTGAGGGCCGGGAGGTTGCCCGAGAGCCCGTCCATCACGCTCTGGGCCCCCTTTTCGGCCTGCTTGATCAACTCCCAGTTGGTCATGACCGCTTCGGGGGTGTCGGCCTGCACCGAGCCGAAGACGTGGGGATGGCGGCTGACCAGCTTGTCGTGGATGCCCCGGGCCACCCCGGCCAGGTCGAACTGACCCTCCTCGGCTCCGAGGGTGGCGTGGAAATAGACCTGGAAGAGAAGGTCGCCCAGTTCCTCCTCCAGGTGCTCGTAGGCGCCCGGGGCCCGTTCCGGAGCCGAGGCCAGGGCCCCGCTCAGGTCGTCGATGGCCTCCACCACCTCGTAGGACTCCTCCAGGAGATGACGGGTCAGGCTGGCGTGGGTCTGCTGGCGGTCCCACGGGCAGCGCTGACGCAGGGTCCGGACCAACTCGTCCAGCCGGAGCAGCTCGGAGCCGATCGGGGCCGGCAGGCCCGGGATCCACAGGCTGGTGAGATGGTCGGGCTGGAGGCTGCGGTCGAGATCCTCCCAGTCCACCTCCAGCACCGCCTCGTCCTCCAGGCCCAGATGGTGCAGCAGGGTGACCCGGACCGGAGCCGGCGCCGACGGAGCGGGCGGATCATCGGGACGGGCCAGCTTGATGGCCGAGAGGACGTCCCGGGACCAGCACTGGGCCACCACCATGGGCCCGGTCACCCCGGCCGCCTCGATGCCGAAGCGCTCCCCGTCGATGAGCCTGACCCCCTGCCCGTCCGGTCCGGCGCGGAGTGGATCGACACCGACCCGGTCCCAGACCAGGTCCAGGAAGGACAGGCCCGGCACCGTCTCCAGGCTCACCCGGGGATCGGCTTCGAGTCCGGCCACGGTGGCCTCGGCCACTCGGGGATGGCCGGGCACGGCGTAGACGATCGGATCGCCCCGGCCGGCCGCCACCTCGGCCGCTCCGACCAGCTCCTCCACGATGCGGGCGTAGACAGCGGCGAAGGAAGCCTCGGACTCGTAGACGTCATCGAAACTGCGGGCCCCGGCCGCCAGGGCCGACCCGGCGGCGGGATGAACGGTGGTGCGCAGGAAGAGAGTGCCGGCCGGCGCCGATCGGATGACCCGGTCGGCTTCAGCCGTGAGGAGGTCGGGACCGGCCGGTCCCAGCCCGACGGCGATGACCCTCGGGGGGTTGGACCCGGGGGCCCCGCCCGCCGGCCGGCTCAACCGGCCGGGGCCGGCGCCAGGTCGGATCGGACCGCCGGGACGGACGGCGGTATGACCCCGCTGTTTCCGTTGACACTCTTGGCCGACCAGGTCCCGTAGCGGGCATCCACGGTCACGGCCGCCCTGGCCACGTCGGCACTCAACAGGGACTCGAGAGCGGTGCTGCCGGCACTGGTCAGCTGCTGGCGGATCTGGGAGTACGCAGTGTCCAGGGGCAGGGGCTGGCGCTGGGAGACCTCGACTATGTCGTAGCCGTTGGGACCGGGGACCGCCGCGCTGGGCTTACCGATCGGGGTGGTGGCCACCGCCTGGGAGAAGGCGCTCCCGAACGAGGAGGTGAACTGCAGGCCGGAACCGCAGCCGAGCTGGCCGCCCTGGGACGAGGTCTGGGTGTCGGTCGACTTGGCGGCCGCCTCGGCGGCGAAGCTGGTGCCCTTGGCCAGGTCCGCTTCCACCCCGAGGGCGGCCAGGGCGCTGGCCACCTCGATCCGGGAGGCGCAGGCTTCATAGAACTCGCCGGCGTGGGTGGCGTAGTAGCCGGCCACCGAGGCTTGGGTCAGGGTCTGGCCGGCCAGGTCGGCCTCCAGCGCCTCCAGGTCGGCCTGCCGCTGGGTCAGCAGGTTCTGATAGGCGCGGGGAAAGTCGTTGAGGGCCACCGCCGTCTGGCCGCTGCCCTGGAGGGCGCCGGGCACATCGGCGCGGGCCGCCGTCATGTCGTAGCTGGTCACGGTCACGTGATGCTTGACCAGTTCCTGCTGGATGAGGACGTAGAGAATCTCCTGGCGCAGCACCTCGGAGGCGAAAGTGGCCCCGTAGGTCCCCGGGCCGGGCCCGGTGATGGTGAGGCTGGCGGCGCCATTGGAAGTGGCCCCGGCCTCGATGCTGGCCACGTCGGACTTGTTGCCGGCTATGGCCGCCAGCTCGGAATTGAGGGCGCTCTGGGTGATGACCGTGCCGTTGACCACGGCGGCATAGGGGGTGACCGGGTTGCAGGCGGTGGCGGCCAGCCCGGTCCCGAGCACGGCCGCGACTGTCAGGAGGAGTTTTCTCACGGTGGGGCGCAGGTTAGCGACCCTGCTCACCCGCCCCGGAGCGGCCACAGCCGGCGCCGGGCCGGCCTCTGCGCCCACGCCGGCCGGCGCCGGGCCGGCCTCACTCCTCGGGGGGCACCAACTCGCCCAGGAGGACGGTGACAGCCTCGGCCGGGTCGGCCTTGGGCTGGATGGGGACCACGATCTGGCCGATGTCGGCCTTGTACACGGACTTGGGGGCCAGGCGGCGCAGACGCATCTCGGCGCTGGTACGCAGGAACAGCGGGCTGATCCGGGCCGTGGACGGGCTGCTGGCCATGCCCCGGGGCTTGACCACGCTCACCTCGGTCACCCCCACCCGGGCGCACTCGGCCCGGAGCCGGCCGACGCGGAGCAGGGCCTGGGCGGCCTCGGGGACGGGCCCGAACCGGTCGGCCCACTCGGCGGCTATGTCGTCCACCTCGGCCTGGGTCGTGACCCCGGCCAGGCGCCGGTAGGCCTCCAGGCGCAAGTCCTCCCGCTCCACGTAGTCCACGGGCAGGTGGGCGTCGAGGGGCAGGTCCAGCTTGATCTCGGCCGGGGGCCGGGCCTCCTCCCCCTTGAGCTCGGCCACCGCCTCGCTGACCATGCGCACGTACAGGTCGTAACCGACGGCGGCGATATGGCCGGACTGATCGGCCCCGAGCAGGTTGCCGGCGCCGCGGATCTCCAGGTCGCGCATGGCGATCTTGAAACCCGAGCCCAGTTCGGTGTGCTCCCCGATGGTGCGCAGACGCTCGTAGGCCTCCTCCGACAGGGACATATCGGGAGGGAAGAAGAGATAGGCGTAGGCCCGTTGACCGGCCCGGCCCACCCGGCCCCGCAGCTGGTGCAGCTGGCCCAGGCCCAGGCGATCGGCCCGGTCCACGACCAGGGTGTTGACGGTGGGCATGTCGATGCCGGACTCGATGATGGTGGTGCAGACCAGCACGTCGAAGGCGCCTTCCCAGAAGTCGAGCACCACCCGTTCCAGGGTGCCCTCGTCCATCTGCCCGTGGGCCACGGCCACCCTGGCCTCGGGCACCAGCTCCCGGATGCGCCGGGCGGTGTGTTCGATGTCGCGCACCCGGTTGTGCACGAAGAAGACCTGGCCCTCGCGCAACAGTTCGCGCCGGATGGCCTCGGAGACGGCGCGCTCGTCGTATTCACCGACATAGGTGAGGATGGGCTGGCGCTCGGCCGGCGGGGTGTTGAGCAGGGTCAGGTCCCGGATGCCGGTGAGACTCATCTCCAACGTGCGCGGGATCGGCGTGGCGGTGAGGGTGAGGACGTCGACGTCGGTCCGGAGGGCCTTGATGGCCTCCTTGTGGGTGACGCCGAAGCGCTGCTCCTCGTCCACGACCAGCAGGCCGAGGTTGTGGAACTTGATGTCGCCCGACAGCAGGCGGTGGGTGCCGATCACGACGTCGACCACCCCGGTGGCCAGCCCCTCCACCACGGCCCGGGCCTGGGCCGGGGTCAAGAAGCGCGAGAGCACCTCGACCCGCACCGGATAGCCGGCGAAGCGATCCGAGAAGGTCTGAAAGTGCTGCTGGGCCAGCAGAGTGGTCGGCACCAGCACGGCCGTCTGGCGTCCGTCCTGGACGGCCTTGAACACGGCCCGGATGGCCACCTCCGTCTTACCGAAACCGACATCCCCGCAGACCAGACGGTCCATGGGCACGGCCTGTTCCATGTCCTCCTTGACCGCCTCGATGGCCTTGGCCTGATCGGCGGTCTCGGTGAAGGGGAAGGCCTGTTCCATCTCCACCTGCCACGGCGTGTCGGGAGGAAAGGCGTGGCCCGGGGTGGTGACCCTTCGCCGGTACAGGACGACCAGCTCCTGGGCGATCTCCCGCACCGCCGAGCGGACCCGGCTGCGGGTCCGCTCCCAATCGGCGCCGCCCATGCGGGACAGGGTCGGGGTCTCCCCGCCCGTGTAGGGCGTCACGGCGTCGATCTGGTCGGAAGGGACGTAGAGCTTGTCCCCGCCCCGGTACTCGAGCAGCAGGTAGTCGCGCTCGGCTCCCCCGATGGAGCGCGTCACCATCCCGCCGTAGTGGGCCACCCCGTGCTGGTGGTGAACGACGTAATCACCGGCTTTGAGGTCGTCGAAGAAGCCGCTGTCGATGGAGCGGGACCGGGCCCGGGGCCGTCGATGGGCGCGGCGCCGGCCGGTGACGTCGGACTCGGCCAGCACGGCCACCTTGGCGGCGTTGAGCACGAAACCCCGCTCCACCGGGGAGACGGTCAGGGTGAGACCGGGTTCCGGTTCGGCCTCGGCCAGCTCGACATCGGGATCCAGGCGGCGGCGCAGGACCAGGCCGGCCTCCTGGAGGGAGGCCCCCACCCGCTCGGCGCTGCCCGGGCCGTCGGCGCAGACCACCACCCGGAAGCCGTTGGCGGCCAGGCCGGCCAGGCGGCTGACCAGGCGGGAGGCGTCCCCGACGACCGGATCCCATCCGGTGGCGTCGACGGCCGGCGTGTCCGGGCGGTCGGGGGTGTTGGTGATCGACCACACCGGAGCCGAGGTGCGGGCCAGCATTCTCTCGAAGGCCAGATGCAGGGGGGGGAAACCCCGCTCGGTCGCCCCGGCCCAGGTCTGGGCCAGGGTCGCAGCCAGAGCGGCCTCCTCATCCAGTACCTCGGAGGCCCGGTCCCGCATCCGCCTGGGCTCGACCAGGAGGACCTGGGCGTCTTCCCCCAGAAGATCGGGCAGGAGGATCTCCTCCTCCGCCAGCCACGGCAGCCAGGACTCCATGCCGTCGAAGACCAGGCCCTCGGCCAGCCGGTCCCACTGCTCCCGGGCCCAGGGCTCGGCGCCGATCAGCTCGGCCGCCCGCCGGCGCACTGCCTCATCGGGCAGCACCTCCCGGCAGCCAAAGATCTCCACCTCGGTCCGCTCCTGGGTGGAGCGCTGATCGAACACGTCGAACTCGGTCAGCCGATCGACCTCATCGCCCCAGAGGTCGATGCGGACCGGGGCATCGGCGGTGGAGGGGAAGACGTCGACTATCCCTCCCCGCACGGCCACCTCGCCCCGGTGCTCGACCTGGTACTCCCGCCGGTAGCCCATGGCCACCAGCCCCGCCACCAGCGTCTCCTCGTCCAGGGTGTCCCCGGCGCGGATCACCACCGGCTGCTGGTCACAGGCGCCCGGGCCCAGGCGCTGGATCAAGGCCTTGACGGTGGAGACCACCACCCGGGGCGGGTTGCCCTCCCGGAGCCGCCAGATGGTCCGCAGCCGGCGGCCCATGGTCTCCACCGCCGGGCTGACCCGCTCGAAGGGCAGCGTCTCCCAGGCCGGGAAGGACTCGACCTCCTCCGGGCCCAGGAACGCCCCCAGGTCGTGGGCCAGCCGGTCGGCGTCGGCCTGGGCGGGCAGGACCACCAGGATGGGATGGCGGGAGGACAGGTGGGCCAGGCCGGCCACGGTGATAGCCCGGGCCGGTTCCGACACGGCCAGCACCCCGTTGGAGCTGCCGGCCATGGACACCAACGCCGGCTCGGCCCGCAGCAGGGGCGGGAGGCGGTGGAGCAGCTCGGTCATCGGGAGTTGTAGAGGTTCATGGCCGCATCCACGCCGTGGGCGAGGATGTGCTCGACGGCGTCGGCGGCGGTCTCCACGGCGGCGTCGAGGTCCTCCTGCTCCCGCTTGGACGGGGCGGACAGGACGTGACCGATCCCGTCACCGGGGCGGCGGTTGCGACCCGGGGCCTTATCGATGCCGATCCTCACCCGGGTGAACCCGCGGTCGTGCAGATGGGCCTCGATCGAACGCAGCCCGTTGTGGCCGGCCAGGCCGCCGCCGGCCTTCACCCGCACCACTCCGGCCGGCAGATCGAGCTCGTCCTGGACTATGACCAGCCGGGCCAGGTCCTCGATGCCGAAGCGGCGGACCAGGCTGCGCACGGCCAGCCCGGAGTCGTTCATATAGGTCTGGGGGAAGGCCAGGGCCAGCCGGCGACCGTCCACCTGGGCCTCGGCCACCAGGGCATGGTCGCTACGGGAGTGACGGAGCCGCTCCCCGTGGCGCTCGGCCAGGAGGGAGACCACCATGGCCCCCAGGTTGTGCCGGCTCCGGGCGTATTCGGACCCAGGGTTGCCCAGGCCGACCGCCAGCAGGTCGGCCGGGGTACCGCGGCGGTGCCGGAGCAGCCCTAAGCCTCGTCCGAGCCGCCGGAATCGGCGGCGCCGGAATCCGAACCGCCGCCCTCCTCGGCCGCAGCGGCCTCGGCGCCCTCGGAAGCGGCCTCGGACTGCTCGGCGGCAACCGCTTCGACCTCGGCGTCCATGGCCTCGGCTTCGGCGGCGGCCTGCGGAGGCTGACCGACCACCACCGGGGCCTCGGGGTCCACCTCGGTCTCCACTCCGGCCGGGAGGATGATGTCGGCCACCCGGATGGTGGATCCCACCTCCAGGGCGCTGATATCGACCTCGATGCCGTGGGGGATGCGGTCCGGGGTGGCCTTGACGGTCAGGGAGTGCAGCTGCTGGTCGACCACGCCGTTCTCCCGGCTGACCAGGTCGGCGTCGCCCACCAGGCTGATCTGGACCTCGACGGACATGACCTCGTCCCGGCGCACGATCTGGAAGTCCACGTGCATGACGGTGTGGCGGACCGGATGGCGCTGGAGGACCCGGGCCATGGTCAGGTGGCTGGTGCCGTCCACGTCCAGGGACAGAAGGGCGTTGAGGCCGGCATCGGTGGACAGGGCCTGGCGCAGCTCACGGGCGTCCACGGCTATGGAGATGGGGTCGATCCCGTGCCCGTAGATGACCGCCGGGATGCGGCCGTCGCCTCTCAGACGCCCCGATGAACGGGTGCCGGTACGCCGACCTGTCTCGGCAACGATCTTGACCTCGGGCATGACGGCGCGCTCCAACTACAGCTGGGAAAGGGACCGACAGATTGTAGACCTGTGTCCGACGTCAACCTACGTTGACGTTCCGGCGGTCGATGCCGACGTCCCGCTGGCCAATGTCGGGTACGGCGCCGTTGGCCAGAGGCCGAGGACGGTCGGGTCAGTTCTCCCCCCCGAAGATCTCCGAGACGGAGGTGTCCTCGAAGACGGCGTCGATGGCGTCGGCCACCACGCTGGCCACCGACAGCACCTCCAGCTTGTCGAAGTTCATGTAGTCGGGCATGGGCAGGGTGTTGGTCACCACCACCCGGGATACCGGGGCGTTCTTGAGCCGGTCGACGGCGGGGTCGGAGAGGATGCCGTGGGTGGCCATGGTCCACACGTCGGTGGCCCCCTCCGACACCAGGAGCTCGGCGGCGGCGGTGACCGTGCCGGCGGTGTCGATCATGTCATCGATGAGCACGCAGCACCGGCCCTTCACCGGCCCGACCACCCCGAGAGCCTCGACCGTGTTGGCCGCCCCTCGGGGCCGGCGCTTGTGGACGATGGCGATGTCGGTGCCGAGGTGCTGGCCGAAGCGCTCGGCCACCTTGACCCGGCCGGCGTCAGGGGCGACCACCACCAGGTCCGGGGGCCCGTTGGTGCGCAGGTAGTCCAGGAGCACGGGCAGGGCGGTCAGATGGTCCACCGGACCGTCGAAAAAGCCCTGCAGCTGGCCGGAGTGCAGATCAAGCGAGACGATGCGCTGGGCGCCGGCCGTGCGGAGGATGTCGGTCACCAGCTTGGCCGTGATGGGCTCCCGGGGCAGGGCCTTGCGATCCTGGCGGGAGTAGCCGAAGTAGGGGCAGACGGCGGTGATCCGCTTGGCCGAGGCCCGCTTGGCGGCGTCGATCATGATGGCCTGTTCCATGATCGACTGGTTGACGGCTCGGCCGTGAGTCTGGATGATGAAGACGTCCCCGCCCCGGATCGACTCGTTGAACCGGCAGTGGATCTCACCGTTGGCGAACTCGCGCAGGTTGGGCTCACCCAGCTGGACGCCCAGACGGTCGGCTATCTCCTGGGCCAGCTCCGGGTGGGACCGGCCGGAGTAGAGATCCAGCCGCTTCTTGGTGATGAGTTCCATGGTCATGCCGGACCCTCCTCGGCGTCCTCGGCGCCGACCCGACTGAACGGCCCGATCCTGGCCCCGGCCTCCACCACCGACCCCGGCTCGAGGACCACGAAGGGCCCAACCCGGGCACCGGCCCCGATGCTGGACGACCGGGCCACCACCTGCTCCAGCTCGGCGCCCTCCCCGACCGAGCAGTCCGACAGCCGGGTGTCGGGTCCGATGACGGCGTGGCCCGCCACCACGGTCGAGCCCTCCAGGACGGTGCCGGGGTAGAGAGTCACGTCCGCCTCCAGCTGGACGTCGGCGTCCACGTAGGTCCGCTCCGGGTCGATCATGGTCACCCCCCGGCGCATCCAGCGTTCGTTGGTGCGGTCCCGGAGTTCGGCCTCGGCCACGGCCAGCTGGGCCCGGTCGTTGACGCCGGCGGTCTCCATGGGATCGGCGGCCACCATCGACACCACGTTGTAACCGGCGTCGTGGAGCACGGCTATGGCGTCGGTCAGGTAGTACTCGCCCTGGGCGTTCTCGGGGCTGAGCCGGCGCAGGGCGGGGGCCAGGACGCTGCGCCGGAAGCAGTAGATGCTGGTGCAGACCTCCTGGATGGCCCGCTCCTCGTCATCGGCGTCGGACTCCTCGATGATCCGGGCCACCCGCTCGTCCCGGGACCGGATGACCCGGCCGTAGCCGTACGGGTTCTCCAGATAGGCGGTGAGCAGCGTGGCGGCGGCGTCGGTCTCCCGGTGGACCCGGACCAGGGCGGCCAGGGTCTGGGGCCGCAGCAGCGGGGTGTCGCCCGGCAGGACGATCACGTCGATGTCGTCATCGTCCTCCAGGTCGTTGGGCAGGCCGGTCAGGCCCACGGCGGCGGCGTCGCCCGTGCCCCGCTGGACCCGCTGCTCGACGAACTCGATGGGCAGGTCGGGATGGGACATCTCCTGGAGGGTCTTGGACACCGCCTCGGCCCCGTGACCGACCACCACCACCACCCGCTCGGCCGCCACCTCGGCCAGGGCGTCGATGACATGGGCCACCATGGGCCGCCCACACAACTCGTGCAGCGGCTTGGGCCGGGCCGAGCGCATGCGGGTGCCTTCGCCCGCGGCCAGGACTACGGCGGTGAGGCGACGGGAACCCATGCGGCTTTTCTACCCCACCCGGCCCCCCAGCGGGCGGACGGCGAAGCCGCCTCCCCCGGCCGTAAGGCCCGGCAACTGAACCGGCCATTCTGGACATTGCTCGCAATAGAGACAGGATGAAACTAAATTCCGCATGGTTGGGCCGGTTCGGTCGTCTTAGCTACGAGCGAGACGGGATGGGAAGGAAAGGCGGATGACGATGCCCCAGCAGGGCGACCAGCGGCCGACAGTGGCGCTGGTGGATGACGACGCCAAGTGGTTGGCCTTCACGGCCGCCCAGTTGCGCCGGGACGGCTGGGAGACGGTCGAGTACGAAGCGGGCCAGGCGCTGCTCACCGCCTATGACGGCCAGTTCCACGTGGCCGTGGTCGACCAGAAGATGCCGGGCCTCACCGGCCTGGAGACGGTGGCCCGGCTCCGGGAACTCGGCTTCGGCGGGCCGGTGGTGCTGATGTCAGCCTGGTTGGAACCCGAGACGCTGGCCGAGGCGGCCCGGCTGGGAGTGATGGCGGCGTCCAAGGTGGACCAGGTCTCCTTCTCCCGGGTCATGGACGTTCTTCTGGGCCAGATCATCCGGAACCCCCTGCCCGCGGCCAACCCCTCCTAGTCCCGGGTCAGGCCGGCGGCCCGCCCGGCCAGCCCCGCGGAATCACCCGGTCCTCGATGGTACGGGGGTCGACGGGACGCCCTTCGTTGGCGGATTGATAGACGGCAAAACACAGCTGGAGCACCCGGATGGCCTGCGCCGGGGTCATGTCCGGGACGCGGCCGGCCAGCATCGAGTCCACGAAGTGCTCCGACGCCCGCCGGAACCCGGCCCCCCAATCGGAATCGAGATCGGTGATCTCCTCGCTGCGACCATCCCGGTGCAGCACAACCGGTGCCAGGTCGAACAACTCGCCCGTGGCCCGGGTGACCCAGAGCAGACCTTCCTCGCCCTGGATCTCAAAGAACTCGTCGGCGCCGTAGTAGCGGCTGGGGATATCCATGTTCTTGGCGTAGGTGACCTGCATGGAGCCGAGCAGCTCCGGGTGGTCGTACTCGAAGATGGCCGACACCGGCTCGAAGAAGAGGTCGGACCGACGCATGGCGGCCTGCACCCTGGTCACCTCGGCGTCCACCAGCCATTCGGCCATGGCGTACTTGTGGACCATGTCATCGAACAGGTGGCCGCCGGAGCTGCGTTCGTCCAGACGCCAGACGTAGCCCTGGACGTCGAGCCCGGCCTGGAAGGCGGAGTCGGTCTTTCCCACCACGGTGCGGATCTGGATGGCCAGGGGCCTCCCGATGGCTCCCCGGCGGATCAGGTCACGGGCCCGCTCCAGCGGGGGGTAGTGGCAGAAGCACTCGCTGACCCGTAGAACCAGCCCGGCCGCCTCGGCGGCGGCGGCCATCTGGCGCGCCTCGGCCACGCTGTTGCCCAGGGGCTTCTGGCACGACACGTGCTTGCCTGCCTCCAGGGCAGCCACGACGTGCTCACGGTGGCGGTGGGTCGGTGTCAGCACTTCGACGGCGTCGATGTCCAGGCTCAGGAGTTCATCGGGATCGGTGATCACCTCCCCGACGCCCCACCGCCGGGCAGCCGCCTCGGCCTTGGCCGGGTCGATGTCGCAGACAGCTATGACGTCGCAGCCCGGGTGCGACAGGTAGCCGGCCACGTTGAGATCGGCGATGTTGCCCGCACCGAGGATGCCGAGCCGGACCCTGTCCAAGTGAGCCTCCTGGGGATGGGAGCGGGATGCTACCGACGGACCGCTTCTTCTTGACACTCCCCCGGCTTGCCTCCTGTACGGACCGGCGGCGGTGGCCGAAGGGCCCCGTTTGTACCATGACCATCGGGGGTTGTCCGGTGAAAAGGTCAGACAGAGTCCGCTCGTTGATCGTCTGGGGGGCCGTGACCGGCTTGGCCGCCGGTTGCGTCAGTTCCAGCCCGGACAGTGCCCACAGGCCAGCCCGGTCCACGGCCGGCTCCGGGGCTGCTCCAGCGGCAATCCTGGGCGCCACCGGCACCGGGGCATTCCCCTCACTGATGGTGGAGCCCCAGGATGGGATGACGCCCATCTACAACCTGATGTCCTCAGCGCGGCGGAGCCTGGACATGACGATGTACGAGCTCGCCGACTCAACCGCGCAGCAGATCCTCATTGCGGATCACCAGCGGGGCGTCAGGGTCCGGGTGCTCCTGGACAAGGACTACCACGGAGGCTCGGTCAACCAGACGGCGTACTCGGCGCTGTCTTCCGGCGGGGTCCAGGTCGCCTGGGCCAACGGCTCGGAGATATTCCACCAGAAGACCATCACCGTCGACGACACCGTGTCGGCCATCATGACCGGGAACCTCACCTCCCGGTACTACTCGACCACGAGGGACTTCGCCGTCGTGGATACCGAGGCCTCGGACGTGACCGGCATCGAGTCGGTCTTCGCCACAGACTGGTCCGGGGCGGCTCCCTCCCCTGGGCCGGGTGGTGGAGACCTGGTCTGGAGTCCGGGGTCTGAACCCGAACTCGTATCACTCATCGACTCGGCCCACCGAAGCCTGGTAACCGAAAATGAGGAGATGGACTCCAGCGGCATCGAGAATGCTCTTGAGTCCGACGCCAGGCGGGGGGTTCAGGTCACGGTGATCATGACCTCCAACTCGGAGTGGGATAGCGCCCTCTCCAGTCTGGAGGCGGCCGGGGTCCATGTCGTCCAGTATCCGGACGCGTCCTCGGCCCTGTACATACACGCCAAGGTCATCGACGCGGATGGATCGAGAGCTTTCATAGGGTCGGAGAATTATTCGACGGCCAGTCTCGACTACAACCGGGAGCTGGGCCTGATCACCTCGTCATCTGCGGTCCTGGGGCGGCTGGATACCACCCTGGCCGGGGACATCACCGGGGCCCAGACCTCTTCGACGCCGCCGGCTTCTTCTGGAACCTCGCCTGCGAGCGCGTCACCGAGCCCCTGATCCGGAGCGGCCGGCGCGGGGGGAGTGTGGCTCGGGGGGGAGGGCTCGAACCTCCATTCTCGGATCCAAAGTCCGATGTCCTGCCATTGGACGACCCCCGAAGGTCGGTCGCCCGAGGATAGTTAGGCCCGCATTTTGGGCCAGCGGCATCCCGCCAGTACCCTGGGGCCAGTCATGGGATCGCTGATCAAGAAGTAAGCGAAACCATCCTCACCCTGGTGGTGGCGGGCGGTGGCCCAGGGGGCCCCGCCACGGAGTCGGCCGTTGAGACGGTCCGACGCTTCTGCTCCGAGCGCTGGACCAACCCAGCCTCGGTCCAGCGAAACGAGTACATCCTGCGGCGACTGGTCCGGGACCTCGGCGTACTGACCGTGTCGGAGCTAACCGGCCCGGCTGTCATCCGCTGGTGCTCGGGCACCGACAGTCCCCGCCCACTGGCCAACAACACGATCCGGGGTCGTGCCCAGGTCGCGGTCGCCCTGCTCCGGTGGTGTGCCCGGTCCGGTATCCCGGCTCCGGACCCAGCCCTCCTCACCGACCGGGAGAGCCCCCTGCGGCAGTTCCGGCCCACCTACGGGAAGGCCCAGTCGCCCTATCCGCCTCGCTGGCTTACCCGTGAGGAGGCGTACTCCACCCTGCTGTCGGCCGTGGATTCGAGCACGCCGATGGGCCTCCGGGACGAGATCGTCCTCCGCCTCGGCCTGTCCGGAGTCCGGGCCACCGAGATCGTCGGACTGACAGTGGGGGACCTCCGTGACATGGACACCGACCGGCCCTCGCTCTACTGGACCGGGAAGCGATACAAGCCCCTCCATATCAGCCTGGGGCCCCAGACGGCTGGCGCCGTGCGCCGGTACCTGGGCGCCTACGAGGCGGCGTTGGGCCGGTCACCGGCCGCTGTTGATCCCCTCATCTGCCGGCGCCGGCCCGGCCGAACCGCCACGGGCCAAGCCCACCAGCTCGATTACGGGACGGGCCTCGCCTCCGGCACCAGCGGGAGGGCGGCGATCTGGAACGTCGTCATCCGGGCTGCGGAGGCAGCGGGTCTGGGCCACGTCGCTCCCCACGACCTCCGCAGGAGTGCTGCCGGCATCCTCCACCGGGACAAGGCTCCGGATGGCTCCCACCGCTTCGACCTCCTAGACATCCAGAAGGTCCTTCACCATGCCGACCCGGTGACCACCATGAAGTGCTATCTGGACCCGATGGACACCGAGGTCTTAGATCGGGCGGCTGCCCTGCTCGACTAGCGGGCTACTTCCCGGCGCGACGCTGCCAGCGGGTGGCCTTCAGCATCTTCTTGTGCTTCTTCTTCCGCATGCGCTTACGGCGCTTTTTGATCAGGGAGCCCACGGCCCGGACACCCTAGGCGACTTTTCGCCGCGGCCCAAAATTCGAGTGGTAGCTCTCGACACACCGCGGACCAGACTCCACGACCTGATGGTCCGCGCCCCGGTCGCCAACCAGGAGCGGAAGTCTGACGGCAGAGGGCCGTGGCCGGACAGGCTGCCACAATTACGTCTCCGATACCGCTACGGCCATGGGGCGCCAACCCATCCAACGGCGCTACCGGCTGACCATCCGCATGCGGCCTTTGACACGCTTACTAATCCAACCGGGGGCATTCTCTGCGGACTGGTTCATCGCTTTGGCTGTAATGCCGGCGAAGACGAGTTCATGATTGCTGGACCCGAACGTCGCCTCGGCCAGTAGTGACACACCGTTGAGGAACGCCGCAACGGCAGCATCATCGTTTGACCAGACCGACAACTGGGCCGTCCGCTTTCTTGGTTTCGCCACAGTCCCCCCCTTCTCGCGCTGATGGGTCAGAACACCGTTGAGCCGCCGCCAAATGGCATTCCTCCGCGGCACCCATCATACCATCTCCTCAAGCCGTGTCCCCTCGATCCACGGACCTTCACCGACCTCAAAAGCGGTCCAACCTTCCTTGAGACCCCAAAGAGTCGGTAGCCTCTGCGGTCGGGGAATACTCGGAGGCGAAAGAAGCATGAGTTTCTACGCAATCGGCATCAGGGTAGGACTGAGGCTCTTCGCCGCTGGGTCGATCGGAATGATGCTATGCAGTTGCAGTGCGCGACCCCAATCCACCGTCGCCAGCCAGCCGTCTCTGACCGGGACTTGTGACGCCATTGACCCGCTCGGTCCGGTTGCGACCGCACCGTCATCGCTCCTGGTTCCTTCCATTCCGCGTATTACCTCGATCACAGTACAGAGTGAGCGAGACGGTCTACGAGTCGAATGGTGGAACGATCAATCCGGGTCCGCACCTCCAGGTTACAGTGTCATTTGGGCCGTCCAACTGGCGCCGAGCCTGCGCGATAGGAACCTCAAGGACGCTATCACCGTGTCCGTCAGGGACGTTGGGCAAGAGGCAAACACACGCGACGCTCCACCGGAGGGATGGTCAGCGCATGTTGACCAGTATTCAAGGAGCGTGTCCATTTCCAACGGCGTGGTTAAGCAGGATGATCCAATTGTGGAGCTCGTGCCATGGTCAGACCTGCCGGGTATAAGAGCACAGAGTTTGGCGTGGTTCGGGGAAGAAGTAGTCATTGTGGCTGCTATCCCAACTGGTAATCCCGATAACCCAGTCAATGTCAGCTTTGCAGGCGACACCTTTACGAGCTACTGCTCTTCGACGGGAGGCGCCGTCAACTCCGCCTCACCGGCTGTCGCCAGCCTCGCCCGCCTGACCGCGATCGGTTCTACATCGCAGGCCTCCACGACACAGACGAGACCGAACATTGACCTGTCCGGCATGGGACTGGGAGCCGTTCAATTCGGACAATCGAAAGCGGCAGTCATTAGTGCCCTGACCAATGCTTTTGGAGCACCACCAACTCTGGGGCAGAACAGCCTCTGCTACGGCACCGGCTACACGGCTGCGACCTGGTCCGACCTCACCATAACGTTCGATCCGGCAGGCGACTTCCTGCAGTACCAGTACTTCGAGCCGCAGTCCGGCACTCCGACTCCGTCGCTCAGGACGAAGGCCGGCGTCACGCTTGGGACCTCGGTCGCGGACTTAGAGTCGGCGTATCCGAGCGGGAACTATTCAAACGTTGCCTCTGAGGCAACCATCGAGGACGGGGCAGGCACAGTGCAGTTCTTTACCGATGGTGAGCGGGTCACCGAGGTCAAATCGATTGCTCCCGGCAAAGCTGGCTGCGGGGCCGCGATGTAGGCACCTCCTCCAGCCTGTCAGATCGGATGGCCCCACGCCGCGACGAGTTCGAATCGCGAGGCCCTGCTCTCTCCGGCACCGCGCAGGGCCGAACCCAAGGAACTTTACGCGACGAGATCTGTGCCGCCCACTTGGCTGTCGCGTGGCGGCCCGTCCGGCTTCGCCGGCCAGCCGCCCTCGAATCCAGGAGCGACCGAAGCGTCGAGCGTCCCCGAGTTGTCCTGGCAGGAGCTGGCCAGCTGGCCACGCGCCGCCTTCCGAGCGGCAGCAGCCTCCGACCACTGCAGCAACCGGCGGGCCTGCTCGGGCCCGAGGCCGAACGCGGTGATCCCGTCACCCCAGTGCCGCAGGATCAGCCGGGTCTGCGGGTTCAGAGTGCGGCTGCGGCCCCGACTCTCGACATAAAGCTTCCAACCCACCCACCGGGATAGGCGGCTCTCCAGCTCCCGGGCAACGGCACGGTCGACGGTGACCTCCTCCACGACCGGGTTGAAGCCGACCTTCCGTCCCCACCGGCCGAAGTACTGGCCCACGCCGACGAAGCCCTGAGGTGGCTTCTTCTGTCGCCACTTCGAGGCCTCCCGGGCGAGGTATGCGGCCACCCTGGTTCGATCCGCCGTGACTGCGACCTCGTCGGACCAGAACATGACGGCGATGTCGACCCCACGAGCGTGGTGCTTCTTGTCGATCCCCTGCGTCCCAACGACCTCGGACCACGCAGTGCGGATCCACATGGCGAACTCCCCCCCGTGGGGGTAGCCGATAGGGGGCACCAGGCCGCGGCCCTTGTAACGACCCAGAGACTGCTCGAAGCGGTGCCGGATCAGCGTGCGCTCACGCAATCCCTCGAAGTCCTCGCTGCCCATGCCGGTCGGGAGCCCTACATAAAGGTGCATGTGCGGCCGGCCCGACTCCTGGAACTCCTTGGCCCAGACCCCGACGAGCGGCTCTTCCCACTTGCGCACCCAGCGCCGCTCGAAGGCCCGCCGGTGGGCCTCGAGCACCCGCCCGTTCGGCACCCAGGACTCCCAGTCTCGGGGATACGTCAGCGAGATCATGGCCGGCCGGGGGCCGAGGAGTTCCCAGGGGAGCGAAGCGAAGAGCCGGCGCATGTTGTTCCGACTCCGGGATGACTGACCCCGGTCTCCGCGACCGGCGACCACGTCGCCGTGCTCCTCTCGCTTTGGCAGCTCTGCCCCCTGCTCCTCTCGCTTTGGCGGCCCAACCCCCTGCTCCTCGCCGACCTCCGGCTGGGCGAGCGAAGCCAATTCCTGAGGGCGGAGCGCTCTGGCACTGGGAGGCCCGGGAGGGCGGCCGGAGTAGCGGACCAACCTGAGGTAGCCGCGGCTCACCACGAACGCGAAGCGGTCGTCCTCCCAGGGACGACGGTGGAGCCGGGAGAAGAATGCCACGGATGTAATTTACGGCGCGGCTGTGACGAACCGCCCAGGAATCTGGAAGGCGGCGACCACGCCCCCTCTCCGAGGGGGCCGTGTCCATTGTGGGTGCCGGCATGCGGGTCCCGGCGGCGTCAAGGCCCAGCCCTCCGGGCGGCCTCCGGCCGACCTTGACTCCGCCTCCGGTCCAGAGGAGGAAGGCTTGCCAGCCCGGTACCGAATGTCACTCCGATCGGGCATCCTGGAGGTCACCCACATATCCCTTGGAGGCGCCATGCGGTCCAGTTCCTCTGGCGAGCGTGCAGGTATGGGACAGTTTCGTGTTCCGTATCAAGAAGCGCCGTAAGCGCATGCGTAAGAAGAAGCACAAGAAAATGCTCAAGGCCACCCGCTGGCAACGGCGGGCGGGCAAGTAGCCCGAGGCAGTACCAATCGACCGCCCCTACGGGCGGTCGATTCGCGTAACGACCACAAAGCCGGGGGGACCGGACCCGGCCGGGTCCGGAAAGGGCCCGGCCAGATCGGGCCGGGCCTCGTCCACGAACCAGGTCGAACCGCTGCCGGCCAGCCTCGGGGTCAGGCCGGTGGCTCGGCCCCAGGCCTCCCGCCAGCGAACCAGCCCGGGCTCGACCACCAGAGCGGCCCCCTCCAGGTCGTTGACCGCCACCGGATTCTCGAGGGGCTGGGACCCGTCCGGGTGCATCCGGTCCCATTGGGCGTAGACGGCCGGGGTGGAACAGGCGAGCGGCACGAGCAGAAGGCTGACCTCCAGCGCCAGGGGCTCCAGGGCCTCGACCCGCTCCCCCACCCCACCTACCCGGGCCCGGCCCCCGAGGAGGCAGAAGGGCACATCCGCGCCCAGGCGGGCCGCCCGCTCGAATCCACCCGGATCGGGCCGCACCCCGGCCCAGCGCAACACGGCGGCGGCGTCGCTCGATCCGCCCCCGAGACCGGCCCCGGCCGGGATGCGCTTGACCAGGCGGACCGAGGCGTCCCGGCCGGCCAGGCCCAGGGCCCGGGAGACGAGGTTGTCCGGTCCGGCGGGGACGGCCGGGCCGGGCCAGGGGGTCTCATCGACCACTTCCAGTCCGGAGCCGGGCCCGATGAAGAGCTCATCCCCCCAGTCCAGGCTGATCATCTCCGCCTCGAGGAGGTGGTAGCCGTCGGCCCGCCGGCCCACCACCCGCAGGGAGCGGGTCAGTTTGGCCGGTGCCCTCATGCGGACGACCCCGTCGCTCACCGGGGCTCCCCCGGCGTTGGGGCCTCCAGCCCCACGAACCCGGCGCTCACCGGGACGCTCCCGGCCCCGGCGTCGGCGCCGGCGCCGCCGCCGCCAGCCGGCCCCAGTCCTCGATACTCAGGTCCTCGGCCCGGGCCGTGGGCGGGATGCCGGCCAGCACGAAGGCGGCGTCCTCCACCCACCCGGACAGAGAGCCGCGGAGCATCTTTCGACGCTTACTGAAACCGGCGTTGATCAGTTGTACCAGCCGGGCATAGGAGACCTCGGCCCCCACGGCCGGGGCCGGCCGCCTCTCCAGGCTGACCAGGGCCGACTCCACCTTGGGCCGTGGAATGAACACCGTCGGAGGCACCCGACCCACCACCCGGGCGGTGGCCCAGTAGGCGATCTTGGCCGATACCCCGCCGTAGGCGTCCTCCCCGGCCGAGGCCGCCATCCGCTCCCCCACCTCCCGCTGCACCATGACCAGCATGCGGGCGATGGCCGGGACCGTCTCCAACAACCCGATCACCAGCGGAGTGGCCACGTTGTAGGGCAGGTTGGCGACCAGCACCCAGGACGGAGCCGAAGCGACTTCGCCGGGGGCCGCTCCCAGGACCGACTCCCAGTCCAGGCGCAGGGCGTCGCCCTCCACCACCCGCACCCCCGGGGGGGCTGCCTCGGACCGGAGGATCTCAGCCAGGCGGTGGTCAAGCTCGATGGCGGTGACCGACGCCCCGGTGGCGGCCAGGGCCGCCGTCAGCGAGCCCAGGCCGGCCCCGATCTCCACGACCCGCTGGCCGGGCCCGACGCCGGCCAGGCGGGCGATGCGATCGGCCGTGTTGGGGTCGGCCAGGAAGTTCTGGCCCAGGGCCCGGCTCGGGCGGACCCCGTGGCGGTTGATCAGCTCGGTCAGCCGGCCCCGGCCGACCGGCTCACCAGGAGATACGGACCTGGATGACGCCGTCGGAGGTGGAGGCGATCTGGGAGAAGGTGGCCTCGGAGAGGTCGATGATCCGGCCTCCCTGATACGGCCCCCGGTCCTCGACCCGGCAGGTGGTGGTGGCCCCGTTGGCCAGGTTCTCCACCGTCACCACCGTCCCGAACGGGAGGGTGGGGTGGGCGCAGGTCCCGGCCGGGGCCTGGTACCAGGAGGCGGGCCCGGTCTCGGTGTGGGAGGGCGGCGCCGAGGTGGTGGTGGTCGGAGCCTGGGTGGTGGGCGGTGAGGTGGTCGGAGGCTCGGTCGGCGGCGGCGAAGTGACCGGCGGGTACGTGCTGGGCGGGGATGACGCCGTGGACGGCGGGGAGGAGGCCGGCTGGGCCGGGGAGACCGAGGCGATGTGGGCCACGACCGCGGCAGCGGGAGCCTCGGCGGCGGCGTCGGGGCCGGCCTGGGCGGCGTCGGCGGGCAGCACGGCGGCTCCCGAGGCGGTGACACCGTCGGCGGAGGCGGCGGCCAGGTCGGCCGAGGTGAGGATCCCGTCGGGGACGCCGTAGCCCCGGGAGGCGGCCGAGCGGGAGCGGGCCGGGGAGGAGTGGGCGGCGGTGAGCCGGGTGGCGGCCCGACCGAAGCTGGCCTTGACCAGCATCAGGGGGGCGACCAGGAGGACCAGGCAGAGGATGACCGGGAGGGCCCGGCGGGGGCCCGCCCCGGGGTCAGGGGCGGGCGTTTCCATGGCCGACGGCGCGACGGTCCGCAGGGCCTGGGGCCGGCGGGGGTTCAACTCACCGTCGCTCATAAGGGCGTGGGAGGGGCAGAACCAGTGGCTCCGCCCAAAGGATCGCCGACCGTGCCAGCGACCTGGACACCCTAGGGGAGACCCCCGGGGAGGGCAACCGGGCCGGGCGGGCCGGGAGTCAGGCCCAGCCGAAAACGGCGGCGGCGGCCGAGGAGGAGGCGGCTTCGACCGCCTCGACGGACTCGCCCCGGGCGGCGGCCACGGCCGCCCCGACCAGGGGCAGGAAGCCGGGCTCGTTGGTCTGACCCCGGTGGGGCACCGGGGCCAGGAAAGGGCTGTCCGTCTCGACCAGGTAGCGCCCGGCCGGGCAGGCGGCGGCGGCGGCCCGGACGTCCCCGGCGTTCTTGAAGCTGACGATGCCGGAGAAGCTCAGGTAGGCCCCGGCCGACAGGCACCGCTCGGCCTCCTCCGGGCCGCCGGTGAAGCAGTGGAAGACGGTCCGCTCCGGCACCCCTTCGGCCTCCAGAACGGCGAAGGTATCGTCCCAGGCCGACCGGCTGTGGATCACCAGGGCCAGGTCAAGGCGGTGGGCGGCCTGAATCTGCTCGGCGAAGGCCCGCTTCTGGTCCTCGGCCGGGGAATGGCCGTAGTGGTAGTCAAGGCCGCACTCCCCGACCGCTACCACCACCGGGTCACCGGCCAACTCGTCCAGGAGGGCCAGGACCGGGCCGGTGCCGGTCTTGGCGTCGTGGGGGTGCAGGCCCACCGCCGCCCACAGGCCACCCTCCGGGCCGCCCAGGGCCCGGGCCGTCTCCACGCAGCGCCTCGACTCCTCCGCCTCGGTGCCCACCAGCACGAAGCGGTCCACGCCGGCCGCCCGGGCCCGGGCCACGGTGGCGGCCGGGTCCTCGTCCCGCAGGACGTGGCAGTGGCTGTCGGTCCAGGTCAAGGCCGATCAGGCCGTCTTACGGGGGAAGAGCGGATCCCCCGGCACGACCTCCAGGCCGCCGGGATAGCCGCCCCATTCGGCCGCGGCCGGTAGGCGCTCGTCTCCCGGGGAGCCGCTCAGGCCGATCCGGCGCCACAACTCCTCACAGGCCCCGGGGATGGCGGGGTAGGCCAGGACGGCCACCAGGCGCAGGACCTCGAGGGCGTCGCCCAGGACCCCGTCCACCTCCGGGCCGGGCTCGGCCCGCCAGGGCTCGGCCGCCTCCAGGGCGGCGTTGGTCTCCCGCAGGATCGACCAGGTCGCATCCAGCGCCTCGCTGGGCGCCACCCGGCGCCAGGCGGCATCGGCGGTGGCCACGGCCTGAGCGGCCACGGCGGCCAGGGGGCTGTCCGGGCGGGCCCGGGGGCCCACTCCCCCGCATTTGCGGGCCACCACCGTGGCCACCCGGGACAGCAGGTTGCCCAGGTTGTTGGCCAGGTCGGAGTTGTAACGGCTGATCATTCCCTCGTAGGAGAAGTCCCCGTCCGGGCCGAAGGGCACGTCGCGCAGGAAGTGGTAGCGGAAGCCGTCCACGCCGAAGTCGTTGACCAGGTCGGCCGGCGCGATCTGGTTGAGCCGGGTCTTGGACATCTTCTCCCCGCCCACCAGGAGGAAGCCGTGCACGGAAATGTGCGGAGGAGGATCCAGGCCGACGGCCATACACATGGCCGGCCAGTACACGCAGTGAAAACGCAGGATGTCCTTGCCGATGATGTGGTGGGTGGTCGGCCACCAGGCCCCGAAACGGTCGGGATCGCTGGAGTAGCCGATGGCGGTGGCGTAGTTGATAAGGGCGTCGAACCACACGTAGAACACGTGTTTTTCGTCCCAGGGGACCGTGACCCCCCAGGTGGTCGAGGTGCGGCTCAGCGACACGTCGTCCAGGCCCTGGCGGATGATGCCCAGGGCCTCGTTGCGCTTGGACGGGGGCGAAACGAAATCGGGATGGGCCTCGTACCACTCGAGTAGACGGTCCTGGAAGCGGGACAGGCGGAAGAAGTAGTTCTCCTCCACCAGGCGTTCCACCGGGGTGCCGTGGATGGGACAGCGCAACCCGTCGTCCAGATCCGACTCGACGTAGTAGGCCTCGCAGGCCACGCAGTAGAGGCCCTCGTAGGTGTCCAGTTCGATGTGGCCGTTGTCGTAGGCCTTCTGGAGAAAGGCCTGGACGGTCAGCTGGTGGCGGGGTTCGGTGGTGCGGATGAAATCGTCGTAGCTGATGTCGAGGAGCTTCCACGCCTCCTGGAAGCGGGCGGCGGTGGCGTCGGCATGGTCCTGGCTGGAGCGGCCGGCGGCCTCGGCGGCCCGGGCCACCTTCACCCCGTGCTCATCGGTTCCGGTGAGAAAGAACACACTCTCACCGGCCAGGCGATGCCAGCGGGCGACGGCGTCAGCTGTCACAGTGGTGTAGGCATGCCCGATGTGGGGGACGTCATTGACGTAATAGATAGGGGTAGTCAAAAAGAGGCGTCCCACCGGCCGTACCCTACCGACGCAAGGAGAGGGACTAATGATGAATAACGGTGGTCTGCCGCGGCGGATCGACCACCTCGGCCGAATCGTGGTGCCGGTCGAGTTGCGCCGGATGCTCGGCATCAAGGCCGGTGACGAACTCGAGATCGCGGTGAGGGACGGAGCCATCACCCTGACCAAGGCCGGCCGGGCCTGCGCCTTCTGCTCGGGTGAGGAGAAGCTCCACTCCTACCGGGAGCACTGGGTCTGCTCGGACTGCGCCGGGGCGCTGGCCGATCTGGCCGACCACGGCCAGGACGACCGGCTGGCGGCCAGCGGCTGACGCCGGCCACCGGTCAGGGCCAGCGGCAGGCGGCTAGCGCGATCTGAGGGCCAGCTCGTAGGCCCGCCGGCGGGGTATCCCCAACTCGGCCGCCACCGTCCGGGCCGCGTCCCGGGCCGAGTCCCCGGCTTCCAGGCGCTCCCGGAGGGCCGCCCCGACGGTCTGGTCATCGGGGGCGACGGCGTCGGGGGCCAGGCCCCCCAGCACGATCACCTGCTCGCCCCGGGGTGGGGCGCAGGCGGCCAGCGCGGCCGCCTCCCCCAGGGAACCGCGCCACACCTCCTCGTGGAGCTTGGTCAGCTCCCGGGCCACCGCCACCGGGCGTTCTGACCCGCAGGCGCCGGCCAGGTCGGCCAGGGTGGCGCCCAGGCGCAGGGGCGCCTCGAATATGACGCTGGTGCGTACCTCCCCGGCCAGAGCCTCCAGCCGGGCGGCCCGCTCGGAGCCCTTGCGGGGCAGGAAACCCTCGAAGACGAAGCGGTCGGTGGGCAGTCCGCTCACCACCAGGGCGGCCAGGGCCGCCGAAGGGCCCGGCACCACCACCACCTCCTCCCCGGCCGCCGCCACCGCCGCCACCAGCCTGGCCCCCGGGTCGGAGACGGCCGGCATGCCGGCGTCGGTGGCCAGGGCCACCGTCCGTCCCTCCCGGATGAGGCCCAGCACCCGGGTCACGGCGGCGGCTTCCCGGTTGGCGTCCATGGCCACCAGCCGCCGGCCGGACAGGCCGGCGTGGGTCAGCAGGGTGCGGGTCCGGCGGGTGTCCTCGCAGAGGATCACGTCGGCCCCGCCCAGGGCTTCCACGGCCCGGGGCGAGAGGTCCCCCAGGTTCCCAATGGGCGTGGCCACCAGGACCAGCCGCCCCGGCTGGGCCTTCACTCCTTGATCTCGAGTCGGTCCGCCACGGCCAGGCCGTGCCGGCCGATGAATCCCGCCTCCGCCCCGATGACGCTGCGGGCCCGGGGCCGCAGCCGGGTCACCCGGTTGGGAGCCACCCCGGCCAGGATCTCCAACACCACCAGGTCCGAGTCACAAAATACGATGTCGACCCGGCCCGGGGCCCCCAGGGTGTGGGTGGCCCAGGCCGGGCGGAACACCAGGGCGCCGTCCATCCGGCCGGACAGGGCCCGCAGACGCCCCAGCCGGGCGGTCACCACCTCGACCGAGGCCAGCACCTGGTCCTCTCTCATCAGCCACGCCATCCGACCGCCCCCCGTCAGACGTTGAAGCGGATCTCCAAAACGTCCCCGTCCGCCACCTCGTAGTCCTTGCCCTCGACCCTGAGCTTGCCCGCGTCCCGGGCCGCGCTCCACGATCCCAGCTTGAGCAACTCGTCCCAGCGGATGACCTCGGCCCGGATGAAGCCGCGCTGCAGATCGGAGTGGATGACCCCGGCGCACTCCGGGGCCCGGGCCCCGGCCCGGAAGGTCCAGGCCCGGGACTCCTTGTCCCCGGTGGTGAGAAAGGTCCGCCGGCCCAGCAGGTGGTAGGCGGTGCGGGCCACCCGGGGCAGCGCCCCTTCCCCCAGGCCCAGGCCCTCCAGGAGCTCGGCCCGGCCGGCCTCGTCCAGCTGGGCGGACTCGGCCTCGAGTTGCACGCAGACGCCGAGGACCTCCCCGCCCCGGCCCAGTTCCTCCGCCACCGGCTTGATCAGGGTCTCGGCCTCACCGAGCTGGTCCTCGCCCAGGTTGACCACGGCCAGGACGGGCTTGTTGGTGAGCAGGAAGAACGGGATCAGCGCCTTGCGGTCCTCGGCCGAGAGGCCGGACCGGTACAGCGGAGTGCCCCCCTGGAGCTCGACCAGGGCCGCCTCCAGCGCCGCCACCTCCCCGGCCAGGCTCTTGTCGGCCCGGGCCGCCTTGCGCCGCTTGTCCACCTGGGACTCGACCGTGGCGGCGTCGGCCAGGACCAGTTCCAGCTCGAGAATCCCCAGATCCTCGACCGGGTCGCTGCCGCCCACCACCTCGGCGTCCTCGAAGGCCCGCAGCACCAGCAGCAGGGCGTCCACCTCCCTGACCCCGGCCAGGAAGCGGTTGCCCAGGCCCTCACCCCCGGCCGCCCCGGCCACCAGGCCGGCGATGTCGACCAGTTCGACGGTGGTGTGCACCACCTTCTTCGACTTGCTCATGACGGCCAGCTGGTCCAGACGGTCGTCGGGCACCAGGGCCACCCCCTGGGTGGTGTCGGTGGTGGAGAAGGGATGGGAGGCCACCAGGGCCGACCCCCCGGTCAGGGCGTTGAACAGGGAGGACTTGCCCGAGTTGGGCAATCCCACGATGCCCAGACGCTCGGTGGTCATGACCGCTCACGCTATCGGGCGGCCACCCCGGGCCCGACCGGGGAGGCGGCCGTCCGGGGACGGGTACCCTTCGGTCATGTCACGCCGTACCGTCAAGAGGAAGCTCCGCGCCAAGAAGAAGGCGAATCACGGTAAGAAGCCGAACTGCGGCCGAGGCTGAACTGACCTCGCCCCGGCCCGACTGAGCTCTCCAACATGGCCATCCTGGCCGGCTTCAGCATCTCCGACCCCCCTGAGTTGTGGGCCGGCCTCGGCTTCAGGGTGGAGGCCGGCGCCTGCCGGGTCGGCGGCATCGACTTCGCCCTGGGTGCCCCGGGAGAAGGCATCACGAGCTGGGCGCTGGCCGCCGCCGAGGTCACCGAGGGGATCGACGGACTGGCCACCACGGTGGCGGAGGAGCCCGGCCCGGACCACCCCGGGCCCGAGCACGACAACGGGGTGGTCTGCCTCGACCACGTGGTGGTGATGACCCCCGATATCGAGCGGACGGTGGGCGCCCTGGGCCGGGTCGGGATCTTCGAGCGCCGCCGCCGGGACGCCGGGCGGCCCGGCCGGCCGTCCACCCAGGTCTTCTTCCGGTTGGGCGAAGCCATCCTGGAGCTGGTCGGATCCCCCGAGGTCACCGGGGAGGGGCCGGCCCGTTTCTGGGGGCTGGCCTTCACCGTCTCGGATCTGGACCGGACCGCAGCCGCCCTGGGCGACCGGTTGAGGGACATCAAGGAGGCGGTCCAGCCCGGCCGGCGCATCGCCTCTCTCGACCACGCCGCCGGCTCGGCCGTCCCCATCGCCTTCATGACGGCCGGTCAAGGCCGGTAGGCGACGCCCCTGGCCTCGAGGACCCCGGCCAGGACGGCGGGGCGGTCGGTCATGATCCCGTCGGCGCCCAGGCCGATGAGTTCCTCCATCTCGGATGGCTCATCGATGGTCCAGAAGTGCACGGCCAGGCCGGCGGCGTGGGCGGCGTCGATGAGCTCGGCCGAGGCCACCTGGGTGGAGGCGAAGTGGGTCGGGATCTGCAGGGCCCGGTGGGTGGTGGTCGGGAGGGGTGAACCGGACCGGAACGCCTGCCAGAACGTGGCCGAATCGGCGGTGCCGGCCGAGGTGGCCAGCCGGGGGTCCAGCCGGGCCACGGTGGCGGTGGAGGCGTCGTTGAAGGAGGCCACGATCACGTCATCGGTGCGCCCGAATTCGCTCAGGAGCCGGACCAGCGATTCCTCGTAAGCCGGGACCGCCGGGGCGGTCTGTTTGATGTCCAGGTTCAGAAAGACGCCGGGGAAGGCCTCCAGGACGGACCGGAGGGTGGGGATGCGGAAGTCGGGGTCATCGGCGGCCCGGCCCCGGTGCACATAATCCGCCTCGGGACGGCCGGTGACGGCCACCTCCCCGGGGGCGAACCAGTAGGCGTTGTCCAGGGCCTGGACCTGGGCCAAAGTCAGGTCGGCAATGCGCCCGGATCCCTCCGTGGTGCGGTCCACGGTGCTGTCGTGGCAGACGATCAGATGCCCGTCGGCGGTGGCGTGGACGTCCATCTCCAAGGCGGTGGCCCCCGCCTCCAGGGCGGTGCGGAAGGCGAAGAGGGTGCTGGAGGGCGCCTCCCGGGCCCCGCCCTGATGGCCGTAGGCGAGGACACGGCGCTCCAGCCACGGATTGGTCCCGGTCATGTCAGGAGTCCTTCGGAGCGGGCCGTGGTCCGGATGTCCCCGTGGGGGCGGGCCCCGTAGTCGGAGATGATGTCGGCGGCAGCCAGGCCGGCCAGACCGGCGCAGGCCTTGAGATCAAGCCCGGCCGCCAGCCCGGTCAGGAAGCCGGCGGCGTAGAGATCCCCGGCCCCGGTCGTGTCGACCACGCCGGCCGGGACGGCCGGCACCACCAGGGTGTCCTCCGGGCCGACCACCACCGAACCCTCAGCCCCCCGGGTGAGGGCGGCCAGCGGACAGTGGGCCCGGGTCTGGGCCACGGCCACCTCGAAGTCCCCGGTCCCCCACAGCCCGGTGATCTCGGACTCGTTGGCGAAGAGAACGTCCACGGCCCCGGCGCCGATGAGTTCCAGGAAGCCGTCCCGGTTCCGCTCCACGCAACCCGGGTCGGAAAGGGTGAGGGCCCGGCGGGCGCCGGCGGCGCCGGCGGCGGACACGGCGCGCTGCAGAGCTCCGGCGGCGGCCGGGGCATCCCAGAGGTAGCCCTCCAGATAGACGAAACCGGCGCCCCCGGCCAGCGCGGCGTCCACCGCCGCCGGGGCGATGTCCGGGGCGCTCCCGAGATAGGTGCGCATGGTCCGCTGGCCGTCGGGGGTAACGATGATGTAGCAACGTCCGGTCCCACCCGAAGGCGACGGCGGCACCGCCGGTCCGGGCCCGACTTCGAAGCTCACCCCGGCTCGGGCCAGATCCTCGGCGTAGGCCGAGCCCAGGTCGTCACCGCCCACCCGGCCGACCAGCGCCGCCCGCCGACCCAGAGCCGCCACCCCCACGGCGGTGTTGGCGGCCGATCCGCCCGCCACCACCTGACCCCCCGCGCCGAAGTGGCCCCACAGCCGCTCCGCCTCGGCTTCATCGATGAGCGTCATGGTGCCCGGCTCCAAGCCGGCGTCGGCCACTGTCTGTGGCGACACCGGCACCAGCAGGTCCACGATGGCCGAGCCCAGGGCCACCACGTCGAAGCCCGAGGCACGCAGAGCGGTCATCCATTGAAGGTAATCGGCTCTGGTTCGTTAGCGTGCCCCCCCATGCCGGACACTCCCGACTACCGACTGCCCCGCCATGTGGAGCCGACCCGCTACGACCTGGAGATCTCACCGGACCTGGAGCGGGCGACATTCAGCGGACACGAGCGGATCGCCATCGAGGTCAAGGAAGCGACCCGGCGCATCGTGCTCAACGCCGCCGAGTTGGAGATCTCCGCCGTCAGCGTCCGATCCGGGGATGCCGAGGTGGCGGTGACGGCCTACGCCCTGGACGAGGACGAGGAGCGTCTGACCATTGATCTGGGTGAGGACGTGCCGGCCGGGAGGTCGGAGTTGGAGATCGACTTCTCCGGGATCCTCAATGACAAATTGCAGGGCTTCTACCGCAGCACCTTCAAAGACGCCGACGGGGCCGAGCGGATCATCGCCACCACCCAGTTCGAGGCCACCGACGCCCGCCGGGCCTTTCCGTGTTGGGACGAGCCGGATCGCAAGGCCGTATTCGGGATCACCCTGGTCATCGATCCAGCCCTGGCCGTCTTCTCCAACAGCCCCGAGGCGGAGCGGACCGGGAGGCCGGATGGCCGGGTGGCGGTGCGCTTCACCGACACCATGGTCATGTCCACCTATCTGGTCGCCTTCGTGGTCGGCCCCCTGGTCGCCACCGCTCCGGTGGACGTGGACGGGGTGGAGTTACGGGTCGTGCATGTGCCGGGCAAGGAGGAGCTGTGCGGCTTCGCCCAGGAGATCGGTGCCTACTCCCTGCGCTTCTTTGCCGCCTGGTTCAACATCGCCTATCCGGGGGACAAGCTCGACCTCATCGCCCTGCCCGACTTCGCCGCCGGGGCCATGGAGAACCTGGGGGCGGTGACCTTCCGGGAGCAGCTGCTGCTCCTGGACCCGGCCACGGCTACCCAGGTCGAGCGCCAGCGGGTGGCCGATGTGGTCGCCCACGAGATCGCCCACATGTGGTTCGGGGACCTGGTCACCATGCGCTGGTGGAACGGCCTGTGGCTGAACGAGGCCTTCGCCACCTTCATGGAAATGCTGTGTGTCGACGACTTCCGCCCGGAGTGGAACCGGTGGGTGGCCTTCGGCCTGTCCCGAGGGGGGGCCTTGGCCACCGATGCCCTGGCCTCGACCCGCCCCATCGAGTTCCCCGTCGCCAGTCCGGAGGAAGCCGAGGACATGTTCGACGTCCTCACCTACGAAAAGGGCGCCGCCGTGCTGCGCATGCTCGAGCGCTACCTGGGCGCGGAGGAGTTCCGCAACGGCATCAGGCAGTACATCGCCGCCCACGCCTACGGCAACGCCGAGACCACCGACCTGTGGGACGGGATCGAGACGGCCACCGGCCAGCCCGTGCGCTCGATCATGGACAGCTGGATCTTCCAGGCCGGCTACCCCCTGGTCTCGGTCGGAGAGGGCGGCGGGGGCCGCATCCATCTGGACCAGCAGCGCTTCATGCTCTCGGGGTCCGACTCGGACCCGACGCAGTGGTCGGTCCCTCTGCTGTTGAGGGCCTCCGTCAACGGCGTCGAAGGTGAGCACCGCGTTCTCCTCGACGCCCGCCACGCCGACCTCGACCTGGGCGGTAAGCCCGACTGGGTCATCGCCAACGCCGGCGGGTCGGGCTTCTACCGCGTGCGCTACGACGCCGCCCTGGCCGGCGCCCTGCGCTCCGACCTGGGCCGGCTGGACGCGCTGGAACTGTTCAATCTGGTCTCGGACACCTGGGCCGCCGCTCTAGGCGGCCAGGGCGACCTTTCCGACCTGGTCGAGTTGCTGCGGCTGCTGCGCGGTGACGAGGACCCCGCCGTGTGGGCTCTGGCCTCCTCGGCCCTGGACTTCATCCACCGGGTGGCCGATGCGGAGGGCAAGACGGCCGTCGAGGCCTTCGTCCGACAGGTCTTCTCCCCCGCCTTCGCCGAGGCCGGCTGGTCGGCCACGCCCGGGGAGCCGGAGACGCGCGGCACGCTGCGGGCCACCCTGCTGGCGACCCTCGGCACCACCGGAGCCGATCCCGACATCCGCCGGCGGGCCGTATCGCTGCACGACCAGGTCCTCCAGGACCGCTCGGCGGCCGACGCCGACCTGGCCGGCGCCCTGGTCAACATCGTGGCGGCCGTAGGCGGGGAAGAGCAGTACCAGCAGGTACTGGGTCGCTTCCAGACTGCGGCCACTCCTCAGGAGGAGGTGCGCTACCTGTATGCGCTGGCCGGGTTCCGCCACGAGGACCTCGTCCGGCGCACGGTGCAGATGGCGCTGTCAGGCGAGGTCCGGACCCAGAACTCCCCGTTCCTGATCAGCCAGGCCATCGCCAACCCGGTGGCGGGGACAGCGGCCTGGGAAATGCTCAAGGAGGCCTGGGACGACTTCACCGGGAAGATCCCCCAGAAGATGGTCATCGGCCTGGCCGGCAGCGTGGCCCTGCTGGCCACACCCGAGCTGGCCGCCGATGCCCACCGCTTCTTCGACGCCCACCCGGTGCCCTCGGGCCAGAAGACTCTGCAGCAGATCCTGGAGCGCCTGGACGTCAACACCGCCTTCGCCCAGCGCCAACGCCAGGTGATCAGGGACCTGTTCTGAGCTCAGGTACCCGGTTCGATCCGCAGGGCGTCGATCCGGGCCTGAACGGCATCGAGGCGGCTCTTGGCCTCGGCGTAGACACGGCCGGCCTGTTCGTAGAGGTCGGCGGCGTCTTCGATGCCAACTTCGCCGGAGGAGAGCTGGCCCACCAGGGACTCCAGCTTCTCCAGGAGAGCCTCGAAGCTGAGCGCGCCCAGCTCCCAGTCGGTCGCTTCCGGGCTCACCGGGCGCTCCCGGCGCCGTCGGGCAGGGTCTCGCTGACCTCGACGGCCAGGCGGCCGGAGGCCAGCACCACGTCGAGGCGGGTTCCGGCCCGGGTGGCCGCGGCGTCGCGCAGCACCCGCCCGTCGGAGGTGCGGACCACGGCGTAGCCCCGGGCCAGGACCCGGTCCGGATCCAGGGCCTCCAGGGTGCGGCCCCGGTCGTGGAGCTGGCCGGCGGCCCGGGCCAGCCGGTGGGCCAGGCCCGAGGTCAGGTCGATGCGGTCCATCAGCCGGCGGGACTCGGCCACCCGGCGGGAGGGGTTGACCAGGCTGAGGCGGTCCCGGCCCCGGGCCAGGCGGGACTCGGCCGCCTTCCAACCCGCCTCCAGCGCCCCCATGGGCTCGGCCTCGGCCAGGCGGCGGTCGACGGCGGCCAGCCGGGCCGACCACAAGGACCCCGCCCGCTGCACCAGCCCGGCCAGCTGGGCGTCCATCTCGGCCCGGGACGGGACCACGGAGGCGGCGGCCAGCGAAGGGGTGGCGCAGCGCAGATCGGCCACCTCATCGCAGAGGGGCCGGTCGCCCTCGTGGCCGATGGCCACCACCACCGGGACCCGGGCCGCGCAGATGGCCCGGCAAAGGGACTCGTCGCTGAAGGGCAGCAGCTGGGCGGCATCGCCCCCGCCCCGGGCCAGGACAACCACGTCCACCTCGGGGTCGGCGCAGATGCGGCGCAGGCCCTCGATGATGGCTTCGGCCGCCCCCGCCCCGGACACGGACACCTCCATGAAGCGCATCGGGTAGCCCGGCATGCGGGTGGCCACCACCGATTCGATGTCAGCCCGCACCGCCGCCTCGGCCCCGCAGACCACGCCCACCTTGCGGGGCAGGAGCGGGATGGGCCGGCGGGGGCGCTCGGTCAGGCCGTCGGCGGCCAGGCGGGCCCGGACCGCTTCCAGGAGGGCGGCTATGGCCCCGGCCCCCACCGGGCTGACCTCTTCGGCGGTAAGGAGGATCTGGCCCCGTTCCGGGGTGTAGCCCACCGATCCGGTCACCAGCACCCGCTCCCCGTGGACGGCGTGGCTCCAGCGGGCCCGGTTGCCCGGCACGGTCACCGTCATCTGAGCGTTGCGGTCCTTGAGGGTGAAATAGGTGCGCCCACCCCCGTAGGTCTTGGGGTTGACCACCTCCCCTTCCACCGACACCCGCCCGAGGAGCGCGGCCGAACGGGCCAGCTCGGCGGACAGGCGCACCAGGCTGACCGGGCGGGGCGGGGCCGGGCCCGAGTCGGGCTGGTCGAAGAGCGTCATGGCTCCGGCAGGCTACGGGAGGCGCACCCGGCTGCGCCCCCATCGGCGCCCCATCTGATAGTCAGAGCCATGGACGCAAGCATCGTCATGGACCCACGACTGCTCGCAGTGGCCCAGCGGACCAAGGGCTTCATGCCCGATGACGAGGGCCTGGCCCTGCACCGGGCCGGGCGGCGGGCCGCCGGCACCGGCCTGGGCCCGCTGCTGGAGGTGGGCACCTACTGCGGCAAGTCCTCCGTCTACCTCGGCGCCGCCGCCCGTGAAGAGGACAGCGTTCTGTTCACCGTCGACCACCACCGGGGCTCGGAGGAGAACCAGGCCGGCTGGGAGCACCACGACACCTCCCTGGTCGACCCCGAGACCGGCCGCATGGACACCCTGCCCACCTTTCGCCGGACCATGGTCGACTCCGGCCTGGAGGACGTGGTGGTGGCGGTGCTGGGCGATTCGGCCACCGTGGCCAAGTACTGGACGACCCCGCTGTCGCTGCTGTTCATCGACGGGGGCCACGGGAGCGAACCGGCCTGGGCCGACTATCGCGCCTGGGTCCCCCTGGTGGCCATCGGCGGGCGCCTGGCCATCCACGACGTCTTCCCCGACCCCGCCGACGGCGGCCGGCCGCCGTTCGAGCTGTACTCCCGGGCCCTCGAGTCCGGCTCCTTCTTGGAGGAGGAGGCCTGCGGCAGCCTCCGGGTCCTCATCCGCACCGCCGAAGGCGAGTAGGTCAGGGCGCCTGGTTGGGTTCGCCCACCGGCTCGGCCAGGGGGACGGCCATGGCCGCCGGCAGGCCCTCGGAGCGGAACAGCCCGGCGGTCGGCCCGCAGGAGCCCAGGGCGTTGTTGGCCAGGATGACGGCGGCGGCGGTGTAGCTGGAGCGCTCCCCCCCGGGGAAGTTGACGCCCTGGGGATGGACGCGTCCGGTCCAGTAGAGGCCGTCCTCGTCCCGCATTGCCTCCAGCCAGGACAGGATCTCGGCGGCCTGGCCGGGGCGGCCGGCGGCGTCGTAGGCCAGGGCGCACTCGGCCGTTTCGGCGGCGGTGACCCAGGGCTGGTCGGAGACACAACGCACGCCGATGCCGTCCATGACGAACTCGTTCCAGCGGTCGTCCAGGTGGGCCAGAGCCCTGTCCCCGGTCATGGCCGTGGAGAGGACCGGGTAGTACCAGTCCATGGCCCAGCGGTCCTTGGGCTCGAAGGAGTCGGGGCAGTTGGCCACCACATGCCCGAGGCGGGCGGCGGCCAGTTCCCACTCCGGCTGGTCGTCGCCCAGTTCCTCGGCCACGGCTATGGCGCAGCGCAGGCTCAGGTAGGCCGAGCACGAACCGGTGAGCAGGGCGTAACGGGGCAGGTCGGTCTGGTGGTCGACGGCCCAGATCAGCTCCCCCCCCGGCAGCTGCAGGCGGAGGGAGAACTCGATGGCCCCCTTGACCATCGGCCAGGCCCACTGGAGGAAACCCCGGTCCCGGGTGGCCAGGTAGTGGAACCAGGTACCGGTGGCCACGTAGGCGATGACGTTGGTGTCCCGGCGGGATTCCTCCACCCGGTCCCCGGCCAGGTAGTAGGTGTACCAGCCCCCGTCGGGATGCTGGATGCCGGCCAACCATTCGTAGGCCCGCTCGGCCGCCCGGCGCTGGCCGGCCACCACCAGGGCCATGGCCGCCTCCACGTGGTTCCAGGGATCGGCGTGGCCGTCGGGGAACCAGGGGATCATGCCGTTGGGCAGCTGGAGGGCGGCTATGGCCGCCGCCGTCTGGGCCACCTGGTCGGCGGCCAGCAGCCTCGGATCCCGGCGCTCGGGCCTGGACGGGGTCACGGCTTCTCCGCGTAGACGACCAGGCTCTTGCCCAGTACCGGGTTGAGGGCCCGCTCCGTCAGCCGGGTGACCGGCGGGGCCTTTTCGATGTCCCAGACCAGAAGGCGGTGATAGGCCCGCACCAGGGGGTGGTCCTCGTTGGTGGTGCCCACCGCGCACTTGAGCCACCAGTAGGGGCTGTGGAGGGCGTGGGCGTGGTGCCAGCCGGTGACGGTCAGCCCGGCGGCCCGCATGCGGTCGGCCAGGACGTTGCGCCGGTAGATGCGGATGTGGCCGCCGGGGACGTTGTGGTACTCATCGGAGAGGGCCCAGTTGATGAGCTCGGGGCCGAAGCGGGGAACGGTGATGGCCATGGTGCCGCCCGGGCGCAGGACCCGGGCCAGCTCGGCCAGGGCGGGTCCGTCGGGGGGGATGTGCTCCAGGACCTCGGCGGCGATGATCCGGTCGAAGGCGTCGTCGGGGAACGGCAGGTGCACGGCGTCCCCGTTCACGGCCCGGCCCGAGGCGCCCGGGCCGGCCTCCCCCGCCTCTTCCATGGCGGCGAAGAGAATGGACACGTCCTTGAGCTCGGCCCCGTCGGCGTCGAGGGCGACCACGGTGGCCCCCCGGCGCAGGGCCTCGAAGGCGTGGCGCCCACCCCCGCAGCCCAGGTCGAGCAGGCGGTCACCGGAGCGCAAACCGAGACGGTCGTAGCGGACGGTCAGCATCTTGCCTTGCGGGCGATGAGCTCGTGGTAGGCCTCGACCGTTCCCTCCGCGCAGGCCCGCCAGGTGAAGCGTTCCAGCACCCGTCGACGGCCGGCGTCCCCCAGCCGGGCCCGGAGTTCGGGATCATCCAGAGCGGTCCCCAGGGCGGCGGCCAGGGCTTCGGGGTCACCGGGGGCCACCAGCAACCCGGTCTCGCCACTGGTCCCGACCACCTCGGGCAGAGCGCCGCCGGTGGTGGCCACCAGCGGAGTCCCGCAGGCCATGGCTTCGATGGCGGGCAGGGAGAAACCCTCGTAGAGCGAGGGGACCACGGCCACCTCGGCCTGGTTGTACAGCCTGACGATCTCGTCATCGCTGACGCCGCTGACGAAGCGGACGCAGTCGGCCAGCCCGAGGCGGTCGATGGTCTCACCCACGCGGGTCTGGGGCCGGGGCTTGCCCACGATGACCAGCTCCACGTGGCGCTCGGTGCGCACCTTGGCCAGAGCCTCCAACAGCGGCACCAGGCCCTTGAGCGGCACGTCGGCCGAGGCGGTGGTCATGAGCCGGCCCGGCACCTTGGCCACGTCGGGGCGGGGCTTGAAGCGCAGGTGGTCCACGCCGATGGGCACCACCGTCATGCGGGCCGGGTCTACCCCCATCTGGTCGGCCACGTCCCGCTTGGAGGACTCCGAGACGGTGACGATGCTCTCGACCTGGCGGGCCACCTTCATCTGCATATGGAGGAAGGAGTACCAACGCCGGAGGGTCATCCTCCGGAAGGCGCTGGGCGCATGGCTCAACTCGAGGTCCCGGTCGACCGTGATGGGATGGTGCAGGGTGGCCACGAGGGGCCAGCCCTCGGTGACGAGGTCGAGCAGGCCGCTCCCGAAACACTGGTTGTCGTGGATGACGTCGAAGTCGGCCCGGCGCCCGCGGAGGAGCTTGCGCAGGCGCAGGCTGTAGGTGAGCGGCTCGGGGAAGGCGGCCGAGCACATGTAGGCGAACTCGAGGACATCGACCCGGTCCTTGAACTCCCGGAGGTGGGGCACCCGGAAGGGGTCGGGCTGGCGGTACAGGTCCAGGCTGGGCACCGGGGTGAAGCCCACGCCGTCCTCCAGGACCGGATAGGGCTGGCCTCCGAAGACCTCGACGGTATGGCCCATGGCCACCAACTCGGCCGTCAGATACCGGGTGTAGACGCCCTGGCCGCCGCTGTGGGGGTTGCCCCGGTAGGCGAGGTACGCGACCCGGAGCGCGTCTCCCCGCCCGGCAGTCATGACCCGACAGCCTTCCCGAGAATTGACCGCGCGGTCAAGGTGCCCCCCTCAGCACCTCGAGCCGTTCGGCCACGTCCGGACGGCCCAGCAGCCTCCGGGCCGACTCCCGGGCCTGGCCCGCCACCGCCTGGCGCCGGCCGGCGTCCATGGCGTTGAACCCCATCACGGCCCGGTCCTCGGGGGTGGGCTGGAAGACCAGGGCCTTGATGCCCCGCCGGCGCAGGGCCGAGACCTCCCGGCCCAGGGCCACCCGGGCCAGGCGCCGGCCGGCCATGTCCAGGCTGGAGCCCAGCGGCTTGGCCGCCGCCATCGGGGCGCTGACGATTACCAGGTCAAGGTCCCGCTCGGCCATCAGGTCGGCGTTGGTGACGGAGTGGACGCCGCCATCGACATAGCTGCGCCCCTCGATCTCCACCGGGGCGAAGAAGCCGGGGATGGCACAGGAGGCCGCCACCGCCTCGGACAGGGGGGCAGGGGGGCCATCCGGGTGGCCGAAGACGACCCGGCGTCCGTTGGAGAGAGCCACGGCACAGACCCACAGCTCCCGACCCGGGACGGCTTCGGGCCAACCGTCGCCGAAGACCGGGGCCAGCCAGTCGGTGATCATGTTGGTGGGGACCCGCCCCCGGGGCAGGAGGCCGGCCAGCACGGCCCCGGGCCGGAGCCGCCACGGCCGCAGGAAGGCGTCGACCAGCATCCCCGGGGACTCGAAGCCGGGCAGCATGGAGCGGCGGAAGCCGCCTCCCCCGCTCTGTTCGGGAAGCCGGCCCGGCCGCCAACCCCGGGCCCGGGCCCGGGAGTACAGGTTCTGGGCCCGGGGCGAGAGCGGACCGCCCAGGATGGCGGCGGACAGGTCGGCCGGGGTTATCCCCGATCGCAGCATGCTGGCCACGATGGACCCGGCGCTGGTGCCGATGATCAGGTCGGCCCGGCCGGAGTCGAAGCCGGTCTCCTCGGCCAGGACGGACAGAACGGCGGCGTGGAAGGCGTGGCCCACCACCCCGCCGGCGCCCAGCACCACGCCGATGCGGGGTGCGCTCAGAGCCCCAGCACCAGGCGGGTGACGGCGTCCTTGACCACCGTGGGGGTGAAGCGCTGGGCCAGGGCGATGCCCTGGGCGTCGTAGCCGACCAGGTACCGGGCCCGGGGCGCCCAGGACCCGAGGACCCGGGTGATGACCTTGGCCACCTGGGCCGGGTCGCCCATCACGGCTTGGACCAGCCGGGCGCCGTCCATGCTGCGGCGGTAAGCCGACTCGTAGCGGGAGCCGGCTCGGCGGGCCACCTCCTTCTCGGCTTCCTCCCAGATGCCGGTCTTGAAACCCCCCGGCTCGATGAGCGAGACCCGTACCCCGTCCTTGGCCACCTCCATGCGCAGGGCGTCGGAGAGGCCCTCCAGGGCATGCTTGCTGGCCTGGTACCAACCGGTCAGAGGGGTGGTGGTCAGTCCCATGATGGACGAGACGTTGATGATGCGGCCTCCCCCCTGGGCCCGCATGTGGGGCAGGGCCAGGCGGGCCAGGCGGGCGGGGGCCACCACCATGGTCTCCAGGGCCAGCCTGGCCTCGGCATCGTCGACATCCTCTATGGCCCCGGTCACGGAGTAGCCGGCGTTGTTGATGAGGGCCCAAGGGGCGAAGCGGTCCACGGCCTCGGCGCAGGCGCCGGCGTCGGTCACGTCCATCCGGACCGTCTCCACCGCCACTCCGGCTTCGGCGGCGGCCCGCTCGACCTCGGCCGCCTTGGCCTCGGAGCGTACGGAGCCGACCGAGCGGTAGCCCCGCCGGGCCAGTTCGAGCACGGTGGCCAGGCCGATGCCGGAGTTGGCCCCGGTGGTCAGAACGGTCCGGGAGGGCATAGCCGGACACTATGCCCACCGCCGTAGGCTCCCGGTCCGTGCGAGGCCTTGACGTCCGTCTCTACCGCGACGTCAACGGGTGGGCCATGAAGACCTCCTACCTCCACGGCCTGGGCCGGGCCGTGGCCGGCTGGCTGGCCTTCGCCCTGCTGGCCGGCTGCCTGGCCCTGGCCTGGTACCGGGGCCGGCGCCGCTCCGATGCCCCGGTGGCGGTGGCCTCGGTCCTCTGGGCCCTGGCGGCGGCGGTGGTGGCAGTGGTGGTGGCCCGGTCCGTGGCCGCCGCCGTGGGCCGGGCCCACCCGTACCAGGTGGTGGCTCACGCCGAGGTGCTGGTGAGTCGGGTGCACGGCTCGGGCTTCCCGGCCGCCGCTGCTGCCGGGGCCGGGGCGCTGGCGGCCGCCCTCTGGTTCAGCGACGCCGCTGTGGGCGGCGCAGCCGGCGCCATTGCCGTCCTACTGGCCGGGGCGGGGGTATACGTGGGCGTCCTCTTCCCCGGGGACGTGGCCGCCGGCCTGGTGCTCGGGGCGGTGGTGGCCGTCGCCCTGCGACCCTTCGGTCTGCGCCTGCTGTCCTGGCTGACGGTCAAGGTGGAGCGCAGCCCCTTGCACCTGGTCGTGGCGGCCCACCGTGTCTGAGGGCCCGGCCTCCTTCCTGGAGGGGGTGGACACCGTCCTCCTCGACGCCGGCGGCGTCCTGCTCCTGCCCGACCCGGCCGGGCTGCGGGAGGTGCTGGCCCCGACCGGGATCCACGTCGATGACGAACAGGCCCGGCGGGCCCACTACGAGTGCATGGCCGAACTGGACCGGATGGACCGCCTGGACTGGCCGACCGTGGACCGCTTCCTCCTCTCCCACCTGGGGGTCGGCCCGGAGACGGTGGACGAGCTGGTGGGAGCGGTGGCGGAGCTGTACCTGTCCCGGCCCTGGGTGCCCATGGCCGGAGCGGCCGAGGCCCTCCTGGCCCTCCAGAGGGCCGGCTTCCGCCTGGCCGTGGTCTCCAACGCCACCGGGACCATCGAGCAGCAGCTGCTGGAGGGCTCGGTCTGCAGCGTCAGCGGGGACAGCTGCGCCCGGGTGGAGGTGGTCATCGACTCCGACGTGGTCGGGGTGGAAAAGCCCGATCCGCGCATCTTCGAGCTGGCCCTGGACGCCATCGGAGCCGAGCGGACCTCCTGCGTCTACATCGGGGACACCAACTTCTTCGACGTCCGGGGGGCCCGGGCGGCCGGGATCGAGGTGGTCCACGCCGATCCCTACCGTTTCTGCGCCTATACCGACCACGCCCATGTGGCCGGCCTGGGCGAGTTGGTTGGGCTACTCGGAGTCACTGACTAGTCACTCAGGGTCATTGACGTATGGAGCCGGCCGGGGTTAGTTGGTCTCCGAGATGCCCCGCCCCCGCCGCCTGGTTGCCACCCCTGTCACCGCGGCCGTACTGATAGGGCTGTTCGTGGCCGTCCTGGCGGCGGCTTGGGGCACCCATGAGCTGGTCGGTAACCAGGAGCAGAAGCTCCTCCGCCAGCGCACCGATGAGCTCGGCCTGTACGTCCACGGCCTGACCGACACGGTCGGCGCCGGCCTGGCCCCGCTGGCGGCGGCGGCCAGGTCCGGCTCGGACCCGGCCCGGTCTTTTGCCCGGGTGGCCAAGCTCACTCCCCAGGTGCGAGAGCTGGCCCTCATCCACGCCGAGGGCGCCGGGCGCTTCAGGGTGGCCGCCGCCGTCGGGCCCGACCTGACCCCGGGCCAGCCGGTCGGCGCCACCCTGGCCACGGCCGCCGATCAGGCCCTGCGGGTGCCGACGTCATTCATCATCACCCCCGTCTATACGGTCGGCGGGCACCGAATAGCCGCCATCGTTTCCGCCACCGGAGCACCCCGGGGTTACCTGGTGATGCAGGAGAATCCGGTCGGGGGGCGTGAGGCGACCTCGGCCAACACCACCGGGCCCTACTCAGAGTTGCTGGTGGCCCTCTACGACGGCCGCCGGGCGCTCCCATCCGAGCTGGCCACCGCCAACGCTCCCGCCGCCGCCTTCCGGGGCCAAAGCGCCAGCGAAGTCGTGACGCTGGGATCGACCGATTTCCTTCTGGTCACGGCCGCCCGCACCTCGCTGGTGGGATCGGTGGAGCTCAATACCGAGTGGGTCGTACTCGGTGTCGGGCTGCTGCTGGCTCTGCTGATGGGTGGGCTGTTCGAACTGGCCCAGAGGCGCAGGGCCTTCGCCTTGGAACTGGTCGATCAGCGCACAGCCGAACTGAACCAGTCCCTGGAGACCCTGCGGCGCACCCAGGGCCAACTGGTGGACAGCGAGCGGCTGGCCGCCATCGGGGAGTTGGCTTCCGCCGTCGGCCACGAACTGCGCAATCCACTGGCCGTCATCAGCAACACCCTGTACCTGCTGCGGCGGGCCACCTCGACATCGACGGATCCGCGCCTCGTGCAGCATCTCGACACCGCCGACCGGGAGGTGTCGGCCGCCACCCTCATCGTCTCCGACCTGCTGGAGTACTCGCGCAGCCGGGAGCCCATGATGAGTGACGTGGACCTCACCGACCTGATGGAAGAGGCGCTGTCCGTGTCCCCCCATCCGGAGGCCGTGGCGGTGGACTGGCAGCCGCCGGCCGAACCCCTTACCGCCGTGGCCGACCGCGACCAGTTGCGTCAGGTCTTCCTCAATCTGCTGTCCAACGCCTACGACGCCATGCCCGAGGGGGGCTCGCTGCTCCTCCGCGTCGCCCGGGAGGGCGACGGCCACGTCCGGGTGGCGGTGAGAGACTCCGGTATGGGCATGGCGGAGGAAACGCGGGCGCGGATCTTCGAGCCCTTCTTCACCACCAAGGCCCGCGGGGTCGGCCTGGGCCTGGCCGTGACCAATCGGATCGTCACGGCCCACCAGGGCCGCATCGAGGTCGAGACCGAACCCGGGGCCGGGACGGCCTTCTTCATCCACCTTCCCTCCACCCACAACGGCGTGGCCGCGCCACCGGCGAAATGAGCGGTCCGGGTCAGGCCGGACCGGCCGTGCTGGTGGTCGACGATGAGGTCGGCATGCGCGACACCTTGACCGACATCTTCATCGACGCCGGCTACCAGGTGTCCTCGGCCGGGGACGGCTTTGAGGCCCTGGACCGGTTACGGGAGGACCACTTCGACGTGGTGGTCATGGACATGCGCATGCCGGGCAAGGACGGGGTCACGACCCTGGAGGAGATGGGCCCACCCCCCCCGCCGGTGATCATGATCACGGCCTATGCGGTGGACGAGCTGCTCCGCCGAGCGGTCGCCTCCAAGGCCTACGCCGTTATCCACAAGCCATTCGGGGTACCGCACCTACTGAGAGTGGTGGAGACCGCCCTCCAGGGCGCTCCGGGGGACGGGACCAGGCCATGACGGCTCCGACGGAAATGGAGGAGGCCGTGCTGGTCGTCGATGACGATCCCGGCATGCGCGACACCCTGGTTTCCATCCTGATGGAGAACGGGATCCTGGCCGAGTCGGCCGGCTCCGGCGCCGCCGCCATGGCCCGGGCTCCGGGGCTCAATCCGGCGGCCATCCTGGTCGACCAGCGCCTTCCCGACACCTTGGGCATCGACCTGTGCGGCCGCCTCAAGTCGGCCGACAAGGATCTCCAGGCCATTCTTCTCACCGGCTACGCCACCTTGGAGACGGCCATAGCCGCCGTCGGCCACGTCGATGAGTTCCTGACCAAGCCGGTTCCGCCCGAGCAACTCATCCGGGTGGTGCGCGCCGCCCTGGCCCGGCGCCGGCTCCGCCGGGAGAACGCCACCCTGCTCGAACAACTCCGGCAGGCCAACTTCGACCTGGCCGACAGCGTGGCCCAGCGCAACCGGGACCTCAGGTCCCTCAGCGCCATGGCCGAGGCCCTCTCCAGCGCCACCCATCTGGACGAAGTCGTCCGGATCGTGACCCTATCGGCGGTGGAGGCCAGCGGGGCCAGCGGGGGGGCCGTCTACCTCGCCCGCCCCGGGCATGCGGACCTGAGCCTCGCCGGCCGGGAGGGAGCCGGTGAGTACCCCGCTTCCTTTGCGGACTGGCCCACGGCGGAGGCGCAGCTCTACGCCCACGCCGGCCGCCTGTCCGAGCTCAACGTGGCCGGCCAGCGGGTGGGGATGTTGGTACTGACCAACCTGTCCGGGCCCAGGGGGGAACTGCTGGAGACGATCGCCACCCAGGCCGCCCTGGCCGTGCAGAACGCCCAGCGCCTGGCCCGCGAACGCGAGACGATCGAGCGCCTGGAGGAACTGGCCCGGCTCAAGAGTGCCTTTCTGGCCAGCGTCTCCCATGAGTTGCGGACTCCGTTGGCGGCGGTGGTGGGCTTCGCCGAGGTCCTGGAAGCCAGATGGCCCGATCTGGCCGCCCCGGACCGGAACCACATCCTGGCCCGGATGGTGGCCCAGGGCGACCGGCTGCGCCGGTTGATCGAAAACCTGCTGGACTCCACCAGTCTGGAGATGGGGACCCTGCGGGTACGGAGCGAGCGCCTGGACATGAGCGAGGTGCTCCACTCCGCCATCGACTCCCACCCGGCCAAGGCCGACGTGCAACTGGATATGGCCGGGGACCTGCCCGCCGTCAGCGCCGACGGCACCCGGCTGGTCCAGGTCATCGCCAACCTCATCGACAACGCCGTGCGTCACGGCACCGACGGAGCCGGGACGGTGGCAGTGAGCGCCTTCCCGGTCGGTGCTGATCAGGTCGAGGTGACGGTGGCCGATGACGGCCCCGGTATACCGGCGGCGTTCATGCCCCGGGTCTTCGAGGCCTTCACCCAGGCCGAGGATCCCGACCACCATCCCGGTGGCGTCGGCCTCGGCCTGCACGTGACCAGGGGAATAGTCGAGGCCATGGGGGGCACCATCGGCGTCCAGAGCCAGCTCGGATTGGGCAGCACCTTCTGGATCCGGCTACCCGTGGCCGTGAACGACTGATCCGCGCTCCATCGGGCCGGAGGGCCCGATGAGATCACCGAGGCGCTTCGCCCTCCGGCTCCCAGGAGCAGTAGCGGAAGTGGCGATCCAGGATCTCCGACTGACTCAGACTGGGTGACACCACGTCGAGACCGCAAGCCGGGCAGCCCACTGTCACCAGGTCCGGAGGGCGGCGGGTCTCAGACTGGGCCATGTACTGACCATTCGACTCCCACGGGCGAATCTCCTGCCCGCCGGCCCCGGGTCGGTGGCCGGCGTCGGGTCGGGTCGGGTCGGGTCGGACTAGTGGTGGGAGGCAGGCCCTCGGTCCCCGTCGTTGGCTTCGGATCGGGAGCGGTGCACCGACATGATCCCGTTCAGGGCCTCGGCCAGCTGGCGCGGCGGCATTCCCTTTTCCAACAGCCCATCGGGACCGGAGGGATGGCCGACCATGGGTAGAGCCCTTTCCCTTTCGACGGTGTGGAAAACCAGAGCCGAGCGCGGACAGGCTCGGCGCAGCTTGGGCAGCAGAGCCATTCCCCCACCGCCCACCATGACCAGATCGATCAGGACGACGTCCGGATCAACTTCGCCGGCCAGGGCCAGGCCGGCCACGACCTCTTCAGCTTCGATGACCTCGTGGCCTTCGAGACCCAGACCGACGCTCAGCAGATAGCGGTAGTCAGCCTCATCATCGATCACCAGAATCCGCAAAGCGGGCCCCCTCCCCTGGATGGCAGGGTCAGCATTCACCAATGGCCGAGCGGGGCGCCAACCCGTCCGAGCAGACTGGTCCCATGTCCAGCCAGACCCAGACCGCGCCCGAGCCCACCGCCTCCCGTCGGATCGTGCTGCTGGGCGGCGCCTTCCGGCCTGACGGCGCCGGGGGCTGGCGGGCCGGCCCGCTGCTCCGCTACGTCCTGGCCCTGACCGGCCGGCCGGCGCCCCGGGTCTGTGTCATCAACACCGCCACCGGAGACGACCCCGCCTATTACATGCGGGCCTACGCCGCCCTCAACGGGGCGGGAGCCCGTACCAGCCATCTCGCCCTGTTCCCCATGCCCTCATCGCTGGACCCGGCCGGGCTCCTGCTCGATCAGGACCTCATCCTGGTGGGCGGGGGCAGCGTGGCCAATCTGGCCTCGGTGTGGGCGACCCACGGAGTCGGGCCCATTCTGCGCCAGGCCTGGGAGTCCGGAGTGATCCTGAGCGGGTCCAGCGCCGGGGCCCTGTGCTGGTTCGAAGGCGGCACGACCGACTCCTTCGGCTTCGAACTGCAGCCCTTCAACGCCGGCCTGGGCCTGCTGCCGGGCAGCTACTGCCCCCACTACGACACCGAGGAGCGGCGCCGCCCCACCTACCACCGGCTGGTGGCCGAAGGCACCCTGCCGGGAGGCTGGGCCCTGGACGACGGCGCCGCCCTGCGCTTCGAGGGCACCGAAATGGTCGAGGCGGTCTGCGACCGCGACGGTGTGTACGCCTACCGGGTCACCGCCGAAGACGGCCGGGCGGTGGAGACCAGACTGGAAGCCCGCCGCCTGCCGGATGCCGACTGACGCCACCGGCCTGGCGCTGATGGCCGACCTCGGCATCGGCTTCGCCGATGACCGGGGTGCCGACCTCGGTGCAGGGGCCGACCAGTAGGGTCCCCCGATCATGCGACGGAGCCCACCCCGCCAACGCCGCGCCGGAAGCCGGCGCCGGGGTGGGAGGCGGCCGGCCCGCCCGGCCGGGTGGAAGTGGCTGTTCCTCGCCCCAGGAGTGCTCACGGTCGGCGTGGCCCTGGCCCTGCTGCTGGCCTGGCGGGTCGACACGCGTGCCCAGACCAGCGGTGAGCAACAGGCCGCCGCCCTGGAGGGCCAGCTGGGCGGCGTCCCTGCCGGCGGCGTACCCGTGCCGGCCCCGATCCGGGCCTACTCCATCACCTACCGGATCACCGAGCCCAACACCCCGGTCCAGATCGAGAAGAAGCTCATCCAGCGACCGTTCTACGGATCCGACATCACCTACTCGGCCCGGGGTCAGATCTCGTCCGGGGCCGTGACGGGGCCCAGCGGGGCCTACATCTTCGAGAGTTCTCCTCAGCCCCACTGGGGTCTGCTGGAGAGCGGCACCTTCCGGGCGACCGGTGACGATCAGGCCGCTCCGGCCCTGGCCCTGGCCGCCCAGCACGGCCTGGCCCGGGTGATCGGCAGCGCCCGCATCCTGGGCCGGGCCTGCACGGTGGTGCGGACCAACGGCCCGGTGGGCGACACGGTGGCGGCCCCGACCGCGTCCAACTACACCGACATCTATCTGGACGACAGCAGCGGCCAGGTCCTCAATGAGGTGTGGGTCCTCAACGGGGAGCTGGTGCGCCAACGGCTGGCCACGTCGTTCAATCCGGATCCGCACATCGGACCCGGCGCCTTCACGGTGGCGTCCTCGGGCCCGGCGGTGCCGGCCGGTACCAGCGGGAGCACGGTGGTCGTCAGCCTCAAGCCGTCCGACATCGCCCACCTGCCCGTGTTCGCCTCGGCTCCGCCGGGCTACCACCTCGAGGGCGTCCAGGACCAGGTCACCGATCAGTCCGAGCCGGGGGCGGCGTCGACATTGGCGCCGGCCACCACCATCTACGCCCACTTCGTCGATGGGCCCAATCTCATCGACCTGGAAGAGGGCACCGTCAATCCAGGTCCGCCCGGGAGCATCCGTATCTCCCTCCCCGATCACCGGTCGGGAACCCTCACCATCGACCTGGTGGCCAGCTACATCGACCTGACCATCGGCGGCCAGCCAGTGCGGTTGGAAGGCCCGAACCTGCACGCACTGCTCGAACTGGCCGGCCGGCTCCGGCTCCAGCCTCAGGCGGCCGGCCCTACCGGGTGAGTGCGCCCGGTAGGTTGGCGGCCATGGACTACAAGTTTCTGGGCCGGACCGGCCTTCGGGTAAGCCCCCTCTGCCTGGGCACGATGAACTTCGGGCCCCGGACCAGCGAGGCCGACAGCTTTGCCATCATGGACCGGGCCCTGGAGGACGGGGTCAACTTCTTCGACACCGCCAACGTCTACGGCGGGGGTGAGACGGAGACGATCATCGGGCGCTGGCTGGCCCAGGGCGGCCAGCGCCGGGAGAAGGTGGTCCTCGCCACCAAGGTCTACAACGGCCGGGACCCGTGGCCGAACACCTCGCGGCTATCGGCCCGCGCCATCCGGGACGCCTGCGAGGCCAGTCTTCGCCGCCTGCAGACCGACCACATCGACCTCTACCAGATGCACCACGTCGACCGGGACACCCCCTGGGACGAGATCTGGCAGGCCATGGATCTGCTGGTGGACCAGGGCAAGGTCATCTACGTCGGCAGCTCCAACTTCGCCGGCTGGCACATCACCGCCGCCACCGAGGCGGCCCGGCGGCGCGGCTCACTCGGTCTGGTGTCCGAGCAGAGTCTGTACAACCTGACGGCTCGGACCGTCGAGTTGGAAGTGCTGCCCGCCTGTGAGGCCTACGGCCTGGGCGTGCTGCCGTGGAGCCCCCTGGGCGGGGGCCTCCTGGCCGGGGTTCTCAACTCCGGGGGCGGGTCCGAGGGCCGGCGCAGCGCCGACGCCATGAAGGGCCGCATCGAGTCCAAGCGGGACCAGCTGGAGCAGTGGGAGAAGCTCTGCGCCGAGCTGGGTGAGGAGCCCTCCAATGTCGCCTTGGCCTGGTTGTTGTCCAACCCCGTCGTGACCGCTCCCATCCTCGGGCCCAGGACTCTGGACCAGTACACCAACAGCCTCCGGGCCCTGGAGATCAGCCTCGACGCCGAGGTCCTGTCCCGCCTCGACGCCATCTTCCCCGGGCCCGGTGGCGCCGCCCCCGAGGCCTACGCCTGGTAGTCGGGCCGTAGGCCACGGGTCACGGCAGGCCCGCTGCTCAGGAGGGCCCGATGACCGTGAGCATGAGGACGGCGGCCGCCATGGCCACGGGGGCGGTGGCCGCCCCGAGGCGGACCGCCCGGGCAATCGACGGACGGGCCCCGGCCTGGCGGGCCGTGCGCAGCCAGATGATCCAGGCCAGCGAGCCCGACACCATGAGGTTCGGGCCGAGATCGAGCCCGACCAGCACGGAATAGGGATGAAGCAGTTGGCCGGCCCCCAGGAAAGAGGCGGCCGGGAGGTTGTTGACCACGACCGTGGCCGCCGCCGCCAGGCCGGCCGACGCCCAGGAATCGAGGTGGCCCATCAACCGGGTAGGGCCCAGCCAGGAACGAGCCACCGTGCCCAGCCCGACGGCCACTCCCAGTAGGCCGATGAGTACGGGCAGGTCCAGGACCTCCAGCACCGCCCCCGAGGCCGCCCCCCGCCGGGCCAGTCGGCCCCCGACCAGCACCACTCCCAGGATCAGGACCGGGACGGCTGGGGACCGGAGCGCCAGGACCATGGCGATGGCCCCGGCTATACCCACCACACCGGATGCGGCCCGGAGTGGTCCCTGGCCTGGACCCGGACCGATCCCGGCCGCATCGCGGGCATCACCGGCGGGCGCCCGACCCGCCCGGCTGCCCCACCACCAGACGCCAACGCCGGTGACAGCCAGCGCCATCACCCAGGGCAGCGCCATCCGCTGGAGAAAGACGAAACCTGAGATGTGCAGGGGGCCCAGGACAATGAGATTGGTGAGATTGGAGCCGGGCAGGAGCAGGGAGCCGGCGTTGGAGAGCAGGACACAGCCATAGAGCAGAGGGGACGCCAGGGCGGGCCGCTGCCGGCCGGCCTGGACCAGCACCGGAGTCAGGAAGGCCACCGAGGTATCCAGATTCAGGGTGGCGGTCACCACACCGATCAGGACCATGGCCATCACCAGCAGCAGGCCGTCGGACCGGAACCGAAGCGACAGCCATCGACCGGCCGCCTCGAACAGACCATCTTGCTGGGCGACCAGCCCGATCAGGAGCAGGCCGGCCACCAGGACGAAGGCGGGGTAGTCCTGGCCGGCGGCGGCCCGAGCCCGGCCCGGGTCGGAGACGCCGGCGGCTACAGCCCCCGCCGCCCCGGCGCACAGCAGCATCATCCGGAGGCGGCCCACGGGCCACAGATTGGCCGACGGGCGGACCCCCGATGAGACAAATGACACAACCTCCCCTACCCTGACCGGCCTGGGAGCATGGGGCTCCTAACTTTCTGGGGGTACCAGTGGCCTCGAGTCCAGGTGCGTTGGGGCGGCGCTATCTGCCCTTCATCGCCTTAGCCGCAGTCCAGGTGATCGTCATCGCCCTGGCGCCCTCGCGGGGGGCCGTCAACGCCACCGCCGGTCAGTACGGGACCGGCTCGAGCGCAGCGGCCAACGGAACCGGGGCCAACGGGTCATCGGCGGCGGGCAGTTCGGGGGGACTCGGGGGGACGAGCACTTCCGGTGCATCTCTTTCCGGCTCGCTGGCGTCAGGGTCCACGTCCAACTCCGGATCCGCGGTTGGAGGAGTCTCGGCCTCGGGCGGCACCTCGGGGGTGGGCGGCACGGGGGGGTCGACCGGCACGGCCGGCGTGGATCGGAGCGACTGCGCCGCCAACGGGGCCCAGAAGGGCCCGACCAACTACCCGTATATGCCCCCCTGCGTCCCGGTCTGGCACGGCGGTAACAACGGCGGGTCGACCATGACCGGGGTCACCTCCACCGAGATCCGCTACGTCGTCTACAAGGAATCGTCGAACGCCGAGGTCAACGCCATCCTGCAGACTCAGGGCCTGGCCGCCACCACCGAGCAGTCCTGTGAGGCCGATCAGGCCTTCAACACCGTGATCAACAAGTACTTCTCCCTCTACGGGCGTCACTTCGTGCCCCTGGATGGCAGCGGGGCCAACAACGGAGCCACCAACCAGAGCCCCTGCAATTTCCCGTACTACCAGAGCCAGTGCAACCTGACCCCGCCCGATCCGGCCTGTGAGGTGGCCGACGCCAAGGTCATCGCGGCCATGCACCCGGCCTTCGTCATCGGCAACGGAGCAACCGCCCAGTTCGCCAATGAGCTGTCCGCCCTGCATATCGTCGAGCTGGGAGGCGGTGAGCAGCCCGAGCAGTACTACGAGGCCAATGCCCCCTACTTCTACGGCATCCTGATGGACGGGACCAGACAGGCCCGCTTCGACGCCGAGCTGTACTGCAAGGACCTGGTCAACAAGCCGGTCAAGTGGGCCGGCCCCGACGTGGAGACGACCCGGGGCTGGGGAAGCCCGCCGACGGCGCCTCCCATACGCAAGCTGGCCGTCCTCTTCCCGGAGACGGACGGGGACCCGACCTACAAGATGTACGTCGACATATTCAAGTCCCTGGTCACTGGAGGTGAGTGCAATACCAAGGGCGGCGTTCTGGAACTGCCCTACCAATCCGACATCACCACCGCCCAGCAACAGTCGGACAACATCGTCCAACAGCTCATCCAGAACAAGATCACGACCGTGGAGTGTTTCTGTGATCCCATCGCCCCGGTGTTCCTGACCAACACCATGCAGCAGCAGGGATACTTTCCCGAAAATCTCATTGCCGGGGTGGGCCTGATCGATTACGACGTGCTGGGACGTCTGTACGCCACCGGTGAGTGGCAGCACGCCTTCGGGCTCTCCGACCTGGCCCTTCCGTCCCCCATCCAGCAGAGCTGGTCCTACCAGTGGTACGCCGCCGCCGGCGCCTCGGGGTCCCCGGACGCCACCGAGGACGCCGTGGTCCCCTTCTTCTCCCTGATGGCCACCGCCTTCCAGGAGGCCGGGCCCGAGCCGACGCCGGCCTCCATCCACCAGGGCCTTCTCAACATGCCCCTGTTCGGGGGATGGGCCAAGACCCACAACCAGACCCTCTATGAGATCGGCTTCGGCGGTTCCAGCCCCTGGACGGCCTTCCGGGACGCCCGGCTGGTCAACTGGAGCGCCACCCGGCCATCGGAGGTCGACGGTAAGGCGGGCTCGTATTGCCCGCTGAACGGGGGCGAACGATACGACCCCGGCCAGCTGCCGGGCAACGCACTCTTCTTCGACACCTCGGCCAATGGCTGTTAGCGCCGCCGCCCTGCGTAATGCCGCCGGGCGGCTGACCCGTTCCCCGGCGGCGGAGCAGGCCCAGCGGCTCTGGAAGGGCCGGTTCAGCGGCGGAGTGGCCAAGGTGGTGGTGGGGATCGGCGGCCTCTGCCTCGTCCTGGGCCTGGTGCTCCGCAACAACGAGCCGCCGGTCGGGATATTCGTCTACGGCGGGATCATCGGGCTGCTCTACGCCTTACTGGCCTTCGGGTTGATCCTCATCTACCGGGCCAACCGCATCATCAACTTCGCCCAGGCCGAGATGGGGGCGACCTCGGGAGTTCTCGGAGTCCTCCTCATCAAGGTCGACCACGTGCCCTACCTGGTGGCGCTGATCATCGCCCTGGGCTCCGGCATCCTGGCCGGGGTGGTGATCGACTTCCTGATCATCCGGCGCTTTGCCAAAGCGTCCCGCCTGGTCCTGTCGGTGGCCACCATCGGCCTGGCCCTCATCTTCTCGGCTGTTCAGCTCTACATGCCCAAGTGGATGGGAGCCGGGTTCCTGATCAGCCCGGCCCCACCCAAGACACCGTTCTCCAGCCTCCAGTTCACCATCGGGCATTTCCGGCTCGATGCCAACTCCATCGTGGCCGCCGTGGTTGTGCTGCTGGTGATGGTCGGCCTGGCCGCCTTCTTCCGGTTCACCGACATAGGGATAGCCGTACGGGCGACGGCGGAGAACTCCGACCGGGCCGCCCTGCTGGGAATACCGGTCAAGAGAATCTCCACCGTGGTCTGGGCCCTGGCTGCAGCCCTGTCCGCCCTGGCCATCTTCCTGCGGGTGCCCATCATCGGGCTGCCTATCGGAACCTTCGTGGGCCCGGTCATTCTCCTGTACGGCTTGGCCGCGGCCGTGATCGCCCGGATGGAGAGCTTCGGTGTGGCCCTCTTCGCCGGTCTGGCCCTCGGCATCCTGGACCAGACCATCTACTACTTCTCCCGCGACCCAACCGTCTCGGCCGCCGTGATCCTCCCGATCATTTTGGCTTTCATGCTCTTCCAGCGCAACCAGCTGTCGAGAGGGGAGGACACCGGCCTGTCCACCTGGTCCAACAGCCAGGAGTTCCGGCCCATCCCCCCTGAACTGAAGAACTTGCCCGAGGTCCAATGGGGCCGGTTCGGGCTCGGATTGGCGACCCTGCTTCTACTCGTCTTCGGCTACAACCTCCTCTCCTCCACCCAGCAGATCCTGTCATCGGCCGTGGTCATCTACGGGATCGTGGCCGTGTCACTGGTCATCCTGACCGGGTGGGCCGGCCAGATCTCCCTCGGCCAGTGGGGTCTGGCCGCGGTCGGGGCCGGCCTGGCCGGAAACCTGGCCGCCCGGCACAATATGGACTTCTTCCTGACCCTGGTCATCTCCGGCTTGGCCGGCGCCCTGGTGGCCGTCGTGATCGGCCTGCCGGCCCTGCGCATACGGGGGCTCTACCTGGCCGTCACCACTCTCGGTTTCGCCATCACCATGCAGGACTACTTCCTGTCCCCCAGCTACTTCGGCTCCCTCCTGGCCCCGGAAACCCAGGCCATCAACCGGCCCATCCTCTACGGGGTCTACAGCCTGGTGGGCGACCGGACCTTCTACTACGCCAGCCTGGTGGTACTGGCCCTGGCCGTGATCTCCGCTCGCGGGCTTCGGCGGAGCCGGTTCGGGCGGGTCCTCGTCGGCCTGCGCGACAACCAGAAAGGCGCCCAGGCCTTCGGCGTCTCCCCCTCCAAGGCCAAGCTGTGGGCCTTCGCCATCTCCGGGTTCTGGGCCGCCGTGGCCGGCGCCATGTTCGCCTACTACCAGGGATCGACCCCGACCGAGTCCTTCCCTCCCGAACTCAGCCTGACCCTGCTCATCATCGTGGTCATCGGCGGGGTCACCTCCCTTCCCGGGGCGCTGCTCGGCACTGCTTTCTACGGTGTCCTGCAGTACAGCGACCTCAGCCCCGCCTTCCAGCTTCTGGCCAGCGGGCTGGGCGCCCTGATCCTGCTACTTATCTTCCCGGGCGGACTGGCCCAGATCTTCTATGGGATCAGGGACGGCATCCTCCGCCAGGTGGCTACCCGACGGGGAATCATCGTGGCCAGCCTGGTGGCTGACCAACGGGCTCCGGACGAACCGGAAGAGGATCACGAGTTCCTGATCAAGGCCGTGAACGTATCCGGGGAAGCCGACCGGCTGGCCGTGGTCGGGGAACAAGAAGTGGTGGGCGTATGAACCCGCTCACGCTGTTGCGCAACAAGTTCTACCGGGACACCGGCGGAACGGCCATCTTCGCCCTGGTCGTTCTGTCGCTGCTCTATTTCTTCGACGAGTTCGATACGGCTGCCTTCGGCGTGCTGGCCCCCAACATCGAACACAGCTTCCATCTCACCGATCAGAAGTTCATAGCCCTCATAACGGCCAACACTTCCCTGCTCATCCTGGCCGCCATCCCGGTCGGCTACCTGGCCGACCGCATCCGCCGGGTTCCCCTGGTGATCATCTCCGGGATCCTGGCCGGACTGTTCTCCTTCCTGACCGGCGTGGTCGGCGCTGTGGCCCTCCTCACCGTGGTCCGGTTGGGCAACGGTCTCGGTCTCATCGCCAACGGGCCGATCCACAACTCTTTGCTGTCGGATTACTACCCCCCCGACCGCCGAGCTCCGGTCTACGCCACCCACGCCAACGCCGTCTACGTCGGCGCCATCTTCGGCAACATCGTGGCCGGGGTCATGGCCACCCTCTTCGGCTGGCGGGGCGCCTTTTACGTCCTGATCATCCCGATCATCATCACGGTCATCTTCGCCGCCCGGCTGCCCGAGCCGGTCAGGGGCCAGACCGACAACGCCGAGGCCGCCGACGAGATCAAGGCGGAGGACCCGGTGCCGTTCCGGGAGGCGGCCCGCATCCTCTGGAACGTGCCCACTCTCAAGCGCCAGTTCATCGGGACCGCCTTCCTCGGGGCCGGCGTGGTGCCTTTGGCCGCCTACCTGCCGCTGTTCCTCCAGCGGGCCTTCCACGTCGCCCCCTTCGGCCGGGGAGTGATCGGCAGTGCCGACGCCGCCGCCACCTTTGTCGGAGTCCTGATGGGCGGTCGCTGGGCGTCCAAGTGGTTCACGCAGAGCATGGGCGAACCCGTCCGGCGGGCTTCCTACGCACTGGCCGCCACCGGTGTGGGGCTCCTGCTGGTGGCCCTCAGCCCGGCCCTGTGGCTCACCGTGCTGTTGGGGATGATCACCAGCTTCGCCATCGGCACCTTCTACCCCTCGTACTACGCCGTCCTGTCCCTGGTCATCCCGGCCCGGGTCCGGACCCTCGGCTTCAGCTTCGGGGCTCTGTTCCTGGTCATCGGGGTGGTCCTCCTCTTCTTCTTCACCGGCCTTTCCTCCGTCTCCGACCGGGACGGGATCCGGGCCGGCATCGGAGTGCTCGTCCCCTTCTGGCTCATCGCTTCGGCCGTCGTCTATTCCTCCGCCCGCTTCACTGCCAACGACGTATCCAGCGCCTTCCGGCTCCTGGGCGTGGGCGCCGAGCTGCGGCGTCAGCGCCTGGACGCCGGTGACCGTTCCCTTCTGCTCTGCACGGGCATCGATGTCGCCTATGACTCGGTTCAGGTCCTCTTCGGCGTCGACCTCGAGGTCCGGGAGGGGGAGATAGTCGCCTTGCTCGGCACCAACGGAGCCGGTAAGTCGACCCTCCTCAAGGCCATCTCCGGGCTGATCCAGGCCAGCGCCGGGGCCATCTTTTTCGACGGCGCCGATGTCACCTATGCCGATCCGCGCAAAGCGGTGGCGGCCGGGATCGTTCAGATGCCCGGAGGACGCAGTGTCTTTCCCACCCTCACCGTGGCCGAGTGTCTGCGCCTGGCCGGATGGTCGTACAAGCGGCGGGACCCGGCCCATGTGAAGGCCGCCACCGAGCAGGTCCTCGAGTACTTTCCGGTCCTGCGGGATCGATGGGACCAGCTGGCGGGCAACCTCTCCGGAGGCGAGCAGCAGATGCTGGGGCTGGGCATGGCCTTCATCTCCAAGCCCCGGTTGCTCCTGATCGATGAGTTGAGCCTCGGCCTGGCCCCCACCATCGTGGGCCGGCTGATCGAGATCGTCCGGGCCATCCACGCCGCCGGCACGACCATCGTGATAGTCGAGCAGTCCGTCAACGTCGCCCTGACCCTGGCCGACCGGGCCGTGTTCATGGAGAAGGGCGAGGTGCGCTTTACCGGTCCGACCGCCGACCTGCTGGGCCGGGAGGACATCTTGCGCTCGGTCTTCCTGGAGGGCTCCAAGGGAGGGGAGGTGAGCGGCAACGCTCCCGTGGCCCGCAGCGGGGTGGCCGTGGCCCGGACCACGCCGTTGGAGCAGATCGAGCAGCGCCCCACTCTGCTGGAGCTGACCAATGTCTCCAAGCACTTCGGCGGCATAGCCGCCGTCAACTCGGTCAGCTTCAGCCTGCACCGGGGAGAGATCCTCGGCCTCATCGGGCCCAACGGGGCTGGTAAGACGACCATCTTCGATCTCATCTCTGGTTTCCTGAGCCCCGATTCCGGCACCATCGCCCTGCAGGCCAAAAACGTGACCTCCTGGTCAGCCGACCGTCGCAGCTGGGCCGGCCTGGGCCGCAGCTTCCAGGACGCCAGGCTGTTCCCCTCCCTGACCGTGGAGGAGTGCATCAGCGTCGCTCTGGAACGTCACCTGGAGTTCCGGGATCCGCTGGCCTCGGCCCTCTGCCTGCCCGCCGTGGCCGAGGAGGAGGACCTGATCAAGGACAAGGTCGAGGAGCTGACGGCGCTGCTCGGCTTGGAGGCCTTCCGGAACAAGTTCGTGGGGGAACTCTCCACCGGCAGCCGCCGCATCGTCGACCTGGCCATGTCCATCGCCCACCGCCCATCGGTCCTGATCCTGGACGAGCCCAGCTCGGGCATCGCCCAGCGGGAGACCGAAGCTCTGGGCCCCCTCCTGGTGCGCATCCAGGAGGAGACCGGCTGCAGCCTGCTCATCATCGAGCACGACATGCCCCTGGTCACGGCGGTCTCGGACAAGATGATCGCCCTCGAGCTCGGTACCGTCATCACCGAGGGCCGGCCCGGCGAAGTCATCCGCCACCCCCAGGTGGTGGCGTCGTACCTGGGGGACAACGAAGCGGCCGTCACCCGCTCCGGTTCCCTGGCCGGAAGGACGGTCAGGAAGCTGGCGCGCAAGGCGACCAAGGCACCGGTCCGCAAGACGGCGGTGAAGCCGGCCGGGGCGGTCAAACGGTCAACGGCGGCGGCCCAGCGGACCGGGGCCGCCAAACGCTCGGGTGGGGTCAAGCGGGCGCCCAAGGCCGCCGATGCCGGAGCTACCGCCCGCACCGTTCCAGCCCGGAAGGGGACGGCCCGGACCGACCGGGGCTGAATACCGGCCGTCAGGCGGTCCGGTGGAACGGGCCGCCCGGGCCGAAGGCCAGGGCGGCGAAGCGCTCGCCCATCCGCCGGTATCCGGCCGAGTTGGGGTGCAGGCCGTCAGGCAGATCGGCGGTGTCCGCGGGCCCGAACAACTCCAGGCCGTCGAGCAGGTGCACCTCGGGATCACCCTCGGCCTGCCGGCGGTGCACGACCTCGCTCAAGAGGTGCCGGATGCGGGTCAGGCTGAGAGCGCCCAGGGAAAGTTCCGGTGGCCGGGGCCGGACGAAGACCTGACCATCCCGACCCTGCAGAGTGGGACCGGGGTGGTCCTCGGCCACCGGGCAGATGATGGGGGTGATCACCAGGAGCGGCAGGTCGGGGTGCCCGTCCCGCACGGTGTCCAGGAAGCCCTGCACGGCGGAAAGGAAGGCTCGCTCCCTCATGGTGTCCCCATTGACGACGTTGATGCCGAGCTTGAGGCTGATGAGATCGATGTCGAGGTCCCGGATAGTTCTGGCCACCCACTGGTCGAGTTGGCACTGGCCGGCCAACCCGAGGCTCATCAGGTCCGCCCCGCATAGGCGGGCCGCCACGGCCGGCCAGGCGCCGGTGGGGCGGTCGGCCTCGACGCAATGGCTGATGGAGCTGCCGTAGTGGACCCAGCGGGGGCCGGTGGCTGGAGGCGGGGGCCCTACCAGAGCGGCTTCATCCACCCGCAAATCCCTCAACTCGAACGAGGCCCCTTGAGCCAGCCACAGTTCCACGTGTTTGGACCCGGCCGGCAGCCCGTCGAAGCGGATGGTGACGGCCGGGCCCCTTTCCACTGAGACGGCCTGCGTGACCGGGTCCATCCGCAGGATGCGACCCTCCAGGAACTCGGTGCTGCCAACCACCTGGCCATCCACCACCAGATCGAAGGACGCCGGCCGCAGGGACTGGTCCCCCATCTGCAGCATGGTGAGCAGGGCATCCACCTCGATGACCGTGGAGTCGGTGGTCATCTCCAGCCGGGCCCCGGAGGGCATGGAGGCCACGAAGGCCAGGGCCGGATCGAGAAGCTGATGGCGCGTCCACTCCGGCAGGCGCCGCAGGCGGAACCCGGCCCCGGTGGGCTCAGCGTCGAGTATCCCCGCCAGGCGCACACCCGAGTCAGGGTCCAGCGCGTCGATGGATCTCAATTGGCTCTCCCCGGTCTCGGACCCGTCCGCAACCTAGGCGGCCAGTGACAATTCGGCTATGGCCCGGCGGATCCTGACTTCGCTCACGCCCCGGGGAGTCCCCAGGGTCTGGGCGAACAGGCTCACCCGCAGATCCTCGATCATCCAGCGGATCTCCCCCGACTGGACGGTCCGGGCCAGCACCGGACGCCGCTCCAGGACCCCGGCCCACTCGTCTTCGATCTGGTGGATCCTCTGCATCCACTGCTGGTCCCGCTCGGGACTGCTGGACGCCTTCTCGACCCGGACCTCCACGGCCCGCAGGTAGCGCCGGAGATCGGCCAGCCGGCTAGCGCCGGCCTCCGCGATAAAGCCGGGCCCGGTGAGGCGCTCGACCTGGGCCACCATGTCGGCCACCGAGCGCATCAGGGCCGGGACCTGGACGGAGTCGAGCCGGACCCGGACCCGGGCGGCATCGGCCAGAACCTCGCCCACTTCGGCCACCGTGGCCAGCACCCTGGCCGGCAGAGTGGCTCGCACCGCGCCGAGCAGGGCCTCGAAGGCGGGACGGGAACGCACCGGTCCGCCCATCTCTTCCAACAAGGCGTCGGCGGCGGCCGTGGTGCAATCCGCCAGCAGGTCGGCCACCGAGGCGTAGCTCGACCGGGATATGGCCAGCTTGGTCCGGTTGGTCAGACTGCGCAGGGCCCTGGTCACGCCCGGGGTGTTGAGCATCAGCAACCGGCGCGTTCCGCTCCACATGGCCGAATCGGCCGCCTCCGGGTTGGCGTAGACCCGCAGGTCGACATGCTCGCCCCGGTCAACCAGGGCCGGGTAACCCAGGACCGTCTGCCCCTTCCAGCCGGCCGCGACTTCGCCCGGCAGTTCCTGCCACTCGAAGGCGGTCACCCCCCGGACCTCCAGGGCTGAGAACACGGCGGCCACCTCGGTCCGGGCCCGGCGGGCCAGGGTGAGTTTCAGCTCAGCCAGATCCGGTCCGGTACCAAGGACGGTCCCGGCCGGGTCCTCAACCCGGAAGTTCAGCCGGAGGTAGCCGGGCAGCTGGCCGAGGTCCCAGCTGCCGGGCGGCACCGATACCCCCGACGCGCCGGTCAGGAAACGCGACAGGACGCCCAGGAGGGGACCCTCGTCCGGACCGGCTCGGGCCAGGAAGGCCCGGGCGTGGTCGGGCGCCGGTACGAAGTGGCGCCGGAGCGCCTTGGGCAGAGAACGGATGAGGGCGGTGACCAGCTCCTCCCGGAAAGCCGGGACATGCCAGTCAAACCCCTCCCCGCTCACCTGCTCCAGGACCGGCACCGGGATATGCACGCTCACCCCGTCATCATCGGACCGCGGATCGAACTTGTAGCTCAGGGCCAGGGACAGCCGGCCCTGGCGCCACGCGTCGGGGTAGGCAGCCGGGTCGACGCCGGTGTCACCCACCAGCAGGGCAAGACTGAAGTCGAACCGCTGGGGATCATCCTGCTTCCGCCACCAGCGGTCGAAGCCGTCACCGGAGGCAACCGAGGCCGGCAATCGTTCATCGAAGAAGTCGAACAGCTCAGCATCTCCGGCCACTACACCCGTCCGGCGCGCCTTCTCCTCCAGCCGGTGGGCCTCGTCCAGCACCCCGGCGTTGCGCACCATGAAGTCGTACTGGCGGGTCCAGTCACCCTCGACCAGGGCGTGCTGGATGAACATGTCCCTGGCTCCGGCCGGGTCAACCCGGGACAGGGAAACCCGCCGGTCGGCCACGATGGGTATCCCGTAAAGGGTCACCCGCTCCTCGACGGTGCCGGCTGCACGTCTGCCATCCCAGTACGGCTCCCCATAGCTGCGCTTGACGAGATGGCCGGCCAGGGGCTCGATCCACTCGGGCCGGATGCCGGCCGCCGAGCGGGCCCACAGCCGCGACGTCTCCACCAACTCACCGGCCATGACCCAGCGGGTGGAACCTCGATGGAGGGACGACCCGGGAGCCACGGCCCAGTGGGCGTTGCGGGCCCCCAGGTAGTCCCGGCGTTGGGGATCCCACATGCCCACGTGGGTGAGCAGACCGGCCAACAGTGAGCGGTGGATGACATCGGGTGACGCGGGTGTGGCATTGGGCCGCAACCCCAGCTCACGGCAGATCTGGCGGAGCTGGCTGGTGACGTCCTGCCATTCCCTGACCCGCTGGTAGCTCAGGAACTCCCGGCGGCACAGGCGCCGGAACTGTGACGATGACATGCTCTCCTGGGTTTCCTGGAGGTAGTTCCACAGGTTGAGGAAGGTGAGGAAGTCCGAGCCGGGATGCCGGAAGCGGGCGTGGAATTCCTCGGCCGCCTGGCGCTTGTCCACCGGCCGCTCCCGGGGGTCCTGGATGGACAGGGCGGCGGCAATGACCACGACCTCCCGGATGCAATCGTTCCGCTCCGCCTCCAGCACCATTCGCCCCAACCGGGGATCCACGGGCAACCGGGCCAGCCGGCGCCCGATGGGAGTAAGCAACCGGCCGGACTCGGCCTGGCTGTCCTGCAGGGCCCCCAACTCCTCCAGCAGATCGACACCGTCTTTGATGTTGCGGGCGTCGGGAGGGTCCACGAAGGGAAATCCGGCCACGTCACCCAGCCCGATGGCCGCCATCTGCAGGATGACGGCGGCCAGGTTGGTGCGCAGAATCTCCGGATCGGTGAATGCCGGCCGGGCCTCGAAGTCCTCCTCGGAGTACAACCGGACACAGATGCCGGGCCCCAAGCGGCCACAGCGCCCGGACCGTTGATTGGCCGAGGCCTGGGACACCGGTTCGATGGGTAGCCGTTGGACCTTGGTCCGGCGGTTGTACCGGGAGACCCGGGCCATCCCGGCATCGACCACGTATCGGATACCCGGCACGGTCAGGGAAGTCTCGGCCACATTGGTGGAAAGCACCACCCGCCGGCCCGGGTGGGAACGGAAGACGCGGTGCTGTTCGGCGGTGGACAGACGGGCATAGAGAGGAAGGATCTCCGTGCCGTCCAGGTCCATCCGTCTGAGGGCTTCGGCCGTATCCCGGATCTCCCTCTCCCCGCTGAGGAACACCAGGATGTCCCCCGGGCCCTCCTGGCCCAGGTCCAACACGGCGTCGCAGACGGCCTGGACCTGGTCCCGGCCGGCCTCGGAATCCTCGTCCTCCAAGGGCTGATACCGCACTTCGACCGGGTAGGTACGACCGGTCACCTCCACCACCGGGGCTCCGTCGAAGTGGGCCGAGAATCGCCCGGTGTCGATGGTGGCCGAGGTCACGATCACCTTGAGGTCCGGACGCCTGGGCAGCAGCGATTTGAGATAGCCGAGGATGAAGTCGATGTTGAGGCTCCGCTCGTGGGCCTCGTCCACGATGAGGGTGTCATAGGCGCTCAAGGCCCGATCCCGCTGGAGCTCAGCCAGCAGAATCCCGTCGGTCATGACCTTGACCAGAGTGTCCGGTCCGACCTGGTCACTGAAACGAACCGCATAGCCGACTGGGCCGCCGAGGGGAACCCGCAACTCCTCCGCCAGCCGCTCGGCCACGGCCCGGGCGGCTATGCGGCGGGGCTGGGTGTGGCCGATCATCCCTTCGAGGCCGCGACCCAGCTCCAGGCAGATCTTCGGCAGCTGGGTGGTCTTACCCGATCCCGTCTCCCCCGAGACGATCACGACCTGATGGTCCCGCACCAGCTCCCGGATTTCCTCCCGCCGTTCGGAGACGGGCAGGTCGGGCGGGTAGGTGATTCCCTCGATGGGGCGAACCTGACGGACGGGCCGGGACCGGGTCCCCCGACGGGGACGGCGCCCGGGCGGGGGCGTCATCAGCCCGGGGGCGGCGCCGAGGCCTGAGCAGCCAGAACGGCGGCCACGCAATGAGTCACCCGGCGGGCGGTGGGCAGGTGCAGGAATTCGTTAGGCCCATGGGCGTTGGCTCCCGGTCCCAGCACCCCGGTCACCAGGAAGGCGGCATCGGGGAAGCGCCGAGCCAGAGAACCCACGAACGGGATGCTTCCCCCCGTGCCCTCCCGGCCCGATCCCCGGCCGAATGCCTTCCGCGACGCGGATTCCACCGCCTCGGTCAGCCAGGCCGGCTCGGCCGGGGCGTTCCACCCGTCCTCGGCGCCGTCGATCCGTACTTCAACCCGGGCCCCGTAGGGAGGATCGGCCTCCAGCACCCTGACGAGGGCGGCGGCGGCCCCGGCGGCGTCGGTGGTGGGCGGGAGCCGGAGGGACAGCTTGGCGGCCGTGAACGGGCGCAGGACGTTCCCGGCCGAGGCAAGAGGGGGCGCTCCCTCCAGACCGGTGACGGACAGGGCCGGGCGCCAGGTGGAAGCGAGGATCCTCGCCACCGGATCATCCGACACCGGCCTGGCCCCCGGGAGCAGCGGATACCGCGACGCCCCGGGACCCAGCTCGGCGCACAGGGCCTCGACCTGCGCCCGTCGCTCGGGAGGAATGTCGGCGTGAAGTTCGGGCAGGCGGATCTCCCCGGTCTCGGCGTCCTCGATCCGATCCAGCAGCCGCCGCAGGATGCGGAAGGTCGAGGGCACCGCCCCGCTGGCGCCACTGTGGATGCCGACCTCCAACATGCTCACCTTCAGGTCGAGTTGAACCAGGCCGCGTAGAGACGTAGTCGCCCACAACCGCTCATAGTCGGCGCAACCTGAATCCAGGGCTATCACGAGCGATGGAGCGCCGATTCGTGTCCCCAGGTGCTCGATGTAGCGGGGCAGGTGGGAGCTACCGCTCTCCTCGGAGGCCTCGATCAGGATGGTGCAGGGCGGGTGGGGCACGCCGGCCTCCTCCAGGAGCCGGAGGGCGGTGACGGTCGAGAAAGTCGAATACCCGTCATCGGCCCCGCCTCGTCCGTAGAGCCGGTCACCCTCGATTACCGGATCCCAAGGACCCAGGCCTTCCCTCCAACCGGTCATCTCGGGCTGTTTGTCCATGTGGCCGTAGAGCAGGGTGAGTCCCAGGTCCCCAAAGCCCGGGGTCCCCTTGACGGACGCCAGAAGGACGGGAGTCAGGCCGGGGAGCTGCACGAGCTCAAGCTCGGAACCGGCTGGAAGCATCTCCTGGCACCAGTCGCGCAGCAGCGCGGCGGCCGCCGCCATGTGACCCGCCTCGGCCCAATCCGGCGCATAGGCCGGTGACACGTTCGGGATACGGATGTACTCGAGCAGGGTGGGCATGACGCTGGAGGTCCAGAACTCCTCTATACGTGCTTCGAAACCCTCCATCGGACCCATCCCCGCCTACCAGCGCTCGCGGCGGACCACGTCGGCCAGAGGTCGTCGCTCGGCCCACCGGCGGGCCTCGAGATCGGGCACCGGCTCCAGGTGGGTCACCGGCCCCAGGCAGAGCCACGCCACCGGCCTGACCTCAGCCGGAATGCCGAGCAACTGGCGCAGAAAGTCCTCCCGGTAGAACGAGACCCATCCCACCCCCAGCCCTTCGGCCGTGGCGGCCAGCCAAAGGTTCTCGATGGCCAGACAGACGGAGTACAGACCGGCCTCGGCTATGGCGTGGCGACCGAGGACGTGGGGCGCCCCCCGGCTGGAGTCGTAGGTGACGACCAGGCCCAGGCTGGCCTCCTCGATCCCCTCGATCTTGATCCCGGCGAACAGCTCCTTGCGTTCCCCGGCCAGCTCGGCCATGAAAGTCTCCCGCTCGGAAGCGACGTGTTCCTTGAAAGCCGCCCGGGTGGCGCCGTCCCGGATGACGATGAAGTCCCAGGGCTGGGACAGGCCGACGCTGGGGGCGGCGTGGGCGGCGCCCAGGAGTCGCTCCAGGCTCTCCTCGCCCATCTCCCGGCCGGTGAACTGGCCCCGCACGTCTCGGCGCCGGTGCACCAACTCATAGAACTCGGGCGGGGACAGGGCTTCGGTCACGGGAGTGAAACGCTACCCGCCACCTCGGATCCGCCTCAGCGGGCCACCACCGACCCGCCGTCGCAGGTGATGACCTCACCGACGGTGTAGGCGCCTGCACGCGAGCTGAGGAAGATGGCCAGTCCGGCTATGTCCTCGGGCGTGCCGACCCGGCCCCGGGGGTTGCCCCGGCCGACCAGGCTCCAGTCGGTGCCCTCCACGTCACCACCCGTGCCGACGCCGGTGCTGAGCATCCAGGTGGGAAAGGGCCCGGGAGCGATGGCGTTGACGATGATGTTCCGCTTGGTCAAATGAGCGGCCAGCTGCCGGGTCAGAGCGTGCACGGCCGCCTTGGAGGGCCCGTAGGAGAAGTTGTCGAAGACCGGCGTCTTGATGCCGTCGACGGAGCCGATGTTGATCACCCGGGCCGGGTCATCGGCGGTAGCGGCCGCTTCGAGCAGCGGAAGCAGGCGTTGGGTGAGGAAGAAGACGCCCTTGACGTTGGTGTCCATCACCTTGTCCCAACCGTTCTCGGGGAACTCGTCCAGGGGAGCACCCCATGACACGCCGGCGTTGTTGACGAGAATGTGGAGCTTGTCCTCACGGTTCTTGAGCTCAGCCGCTATCCCGTCAATACCGTCCAACTCAGCCAGGTTGGCGGGCAGCGAGACGCACGTTCCCCCGTACTCATCAGCCAGCCGCTTGGCGGTGGCGTCACAGACATCGGCCTTACGCGAGCTGATGTAGACCTTGGCCCCGTTGGCCAGGAAGCCAGCGGCGATCATCTCCCCGATCCCGCGGGATCCGCCCGTCACCAGGGCCACCTTGCCCTGGATGGAAAACAGGTTCTTGAAGTCCATATACCTCACCCCTCGTTGACCAGGTCACCCTAGTCAGCTGCAGCCGCGGCCTCGAGGTGCGGCCCGGACCGACTCAGCAGTCCGAGTTCGGGCCGGTCAGAGCCGGCACCCCGCATAGGTTCCCAGTGATGCCGTCCGGCTGCGAGGCGGCAATCCACCTGGCCAGGCTGGGGCCGGTCCGGTCGGCGCCAGGTCCGCTCTGGCCGTAGTCCAGGAGGAAGCTCAGGTAGCTGTCCACCTCGGGCGGGTCGACTCGTAGGTCGTTGTGGTACGCGCCGGGGAACGTAAGATTCGTCGCACCCTTCAGTTCCGGTGACTGTGAGTCCGGCCCGTCAAAGAAAGGATCGCCTTCGGCCCCGTCGTACACCGTCATCCAGCGGGTCGGGCCGTAGGTTTCCCGGCTGGCCCGAGGCCCATTCAGGCGGGCGAGCCAGGCTGACCCTGGACTGATCTCATCGCAGCCGTAGTATTCGGACTGGAGGCCGCGGCACACTGTCGTGCCGTGGTTGGCCCCGGCGATGCCGACGAAGGCCACGACGTCCCGAGCCAGGGTCGGATACAGGCGCATGGCTTCACGGACGATGGTGTCGCCCAGGGAATGGGCGACGATGTCGATCTGGCGCGATCCGGTGTACCACTGGACCGCCTCAATGAACCGGCACACATCAGGTACCTCGTCATCGTCGGCGCTGCCGTGGCCCCCGTTGTACATAACCGGGTGGTTCTGGTCGATGTAGTCCTGATCGGCCGCCGTGGGTTGCACTCGTGTAGGTGCGCCGGCGTAGTAGTTGCCCAGCCCGTCATAGGAGAGGGCGTACATGTCCTGCATTGAGTAACCGGCATCATTCTGGAACTGGAGCATTACGTCCAGCCAGTTCTGCGCATCGGCCTGGTTACCGTGGACGAATATGACCGGGGTTCGGGTCAGCGAACCTCTGAACTTCAGTCCCCCGAATCCACCCAGAGGCGCCCCGGTTCGATCATCACCGATCCTGGGGAACCCGGGTCCGAAGTAGGCCGGTGCCGGCGGCCCGGGCGTACCACCGCTTTGGGGCGCCCCCGGGCTGGCGACCGATGGCCCACAGTTCGGTGACCCGACCAGCTTCTGAGTGGACACCGCCAGCGGGGTGGAGGCGGCCGCCGGGACGACGCCGACCGCGCCCACAACCACCAAACCAGCCAGAAGCGGACGGCCCCAGCGTCTCACGGCGTGGAACCTAGCCGATTCCAGGGACGCCCTTCTACCAGGGATTTCTCTGGTAGCGGTGATCGGATTTGAACGGCGTGGCTGGTATGGGATACTTGGTACGCAAGGGATCTGTACCAAGCATCCTGCGCACTTACGAACCGGCTACCACCAACCTGTACCTGGGGTGCGGGGCCGGCCACGACCTCGACCTGCTCACCCGTGCCGGGATGGCCGCGGTGGGCATCGACCCCAGCGAGACGCTGGTGAACATCGCCCGTCAGCGACTCGGGCCCGACCCGAGGGCTCGACTGATGCGGGGATCCGGCGAGGCTCTGCCCTACCGGGACGAGGTCTTCTCCGGGGAACGGATCGAACGAGTCCTCCAACACGTCGCGGAACCGGCCGTCGTCGTCTCCGAAGCCGCGCCGGTTCTTCGCCCGGATGGATTGCTGACCATCTTCGAGCCGGACTGGAGCCGAATGCGCTGGCGCACCGACGACGGGGAGAGTGACGGCAGTTGGCTGACCGGGGTTCCCAACCCCTCCACCGGCGGCCAGCTCTGGGAGATGGTGGAAGAGGCGGGTTGCCAGGTGCTGGATCGGATCGAGGACCTTTCGGTCTGGAGAAGCCTGGCAGTCATCGACCGAGTATTGGGTCCCGGGGCCCTGCAGCGAGAGTCCTCATCGTGGCGGAGAAACCTGGAAGCTGAGCGCCGTTTTGACTACGCGATATGCGGTTTGCGCAATTCGAAAAGGGTCCTGGACATGGATGAGCGAAAGACGCCGTCCTCTTCAATCTGGTCGTGGAGATCCTTCAGACGGTGGCGGTATCGCTCGACGCTGAAGTCGGGCACAGTCCAGATGACCTTGCGCAGGAAGAAGACCATTGCTCCGACGTCGAAGAACTCGAGCTTCAGACGCTCGTTGCGACACTGGATGATCTCCAGGCCAGCTTCCTGGGCCCGTTCGGCCTCGGCTTCATGGTCCCGGCCGTCGCCTGCCTGTAGCGGTCCCATTAAGTACTCGCTGATCTCGACGTTGGTGCCCCCGCCGACATGTTGGGCGAAGTAGGTCCCACCGGGTCGAAGCACACGGGCGATTTCGGTCCAGTGGACCCTGGCAGGGTGGCGGCTGGTCACCAGGTCGAATGCACCATCGGCAAAGGGAAGGGGTGCGTCCTCTGCCACGGCCACCACCACCGCTCCGAGCGGGTGGAGCAGACCGGTCGCCTTGGCGACGTTGGGCGCCCAGCCCTCAGTGGCCACCAGGGTCGGCGGGAAGTGCTCCGCTCCGGCGCCAGCTAGGACCTCGCCCCCTCCCGTCTGCAGGTCCAAGGCGGCGGTGGCCGAGGCGAGCTTGCCGGCCAGGAGCCGTTGGTAGCCCCATGAGGGTCGCTCCTCGGTAGCCCGGCCCTCGAGCCATGAGAAGTCCCAGCCGTCCGTGGGGACCCTCACGGCCTCCTCCAGGAGATCCTCGAAGGAGCTGGGCATGGCTGTATCAAATCATTCGGTGCGCGAGGCCACGAGCCGTGTTGTCTGGCTCCAAGCCCGGGCGACGCAGTCCCGCCCGGCGCGCCAAGCTGGGGCCGTGCGTGCCGCGGTGGTTCCCCGACACGGCCCAGCCGAGGTGATCCAGGTTCGCGACGACTGGCCCGAACCGGGTCCACCCGGGCCAGGCGAGGTGTTGGTAGCCGTCCAGGCGGCCGGTCTCAATCCCAGCGACACCAAGATCCGAGGCGGAGGCGGACGCCTGGGCGGGGTCGATCTGCCCTACGTCGCCGGCCGGGAGGCGGCCGGGCGGGTCACGGAGGTGGCCCCTGGTGTCGAGGGGTTCGAACCCGGCCAGGAGGTCTTCGCCTTCTTCGGCTGGGGCGCCCGTCCCGGCGGCCATGCCGAACGCCTGGTGGTGGCTGCCTCATCCCTCGCCCCCCGGCCGCCGGGGGTTCTGGTGCACGAAGCGGCCGGGCTGCCGCTGGCGGGTCTGACCGCTCTACAAGGCCTCGAGGCTCTGGGGGCTCGACCCGGCGAGCGGATCCTGGTGACTTCGGGCTCCGGTGGGGTCGGTCATCTGGCTGTCCAGATCGCGGTCGCTTTGGGCTTGGAGGTGGTCGCCACCGCCGGGCCAGCCAACCTGGACTTCGTGAAAGGTCTCGGCGCCACCGAGGTTCTGGACTACCGGGACGAGGACCACCGCCGAGGGCTTGGGGGCATTGCCTACCTGCTCGACAGCGTCGGGGCCGCCAACATCGAGTCGTACCTAGGTTGCCTGTCTCCAGCGGCGAAGGTGGCGGCGGTGGCCGGCGTGCCGGGCGATCCGGCCAACGGGATCACTGTCACTCCGATCCGCTGTGAAGCCAGTTCCGAGCGTCTGACCCGCCTCTCGGAGCTGATGAGCGCGGGACGGTTGTCCGTGGCCGTGCAGGACGTGTTTCCATTGGACCGCGTAGCCGAGGCTCACCGCCTCCTGGAGGACGGCCATGTCCGAGGGAAGTTGGTCATTGCCATAGGTCCGTGAGGGGATCGTCTGATGCCCTCCTCCCGGTGATTGAGCAGCTCGGCGGGATCAGCGAACTCCGCCTGTCGCTTAGCACCCAGGGCCATGCCGAGAAGCATGGCGGCGCCGCCCGCTCAGATGGTGGATCCCTGGCGATTACTTCAGCACCCTCCTCGAGAAGGCTCGAGCCGACGGCGCCGGCCGGCGTTCTGGGCGCCCTCTGCCACGCAGAAGGGCAGCGGACTAGGCAGGGCTCCGCGTCAGCCGGGGTCGATCAAGCGGAGCGCCTCTCGGAGCAGTTGGTTCTCGTTTCCTCGCGCCATCACTACGTTGGCGTGAAGCACGCTGGCAGCGGCCAGAGCCTCCCGTGAGAGCAGGTTGAGCCGTCGCCCGGGCCCGTCCAGCTGGCTCGCCATCGTGGGCGCCACAACCCGCCAGCTCAGGATCTGCACCGCTTCGGGTAGTTCCAGAATCGAACGGAGCGCTCGTTCTCGGCGGTGTGGGGGCAGGGAGAGAAGTGGCCCGGACAGGGAGCCGCCAGCCCCCCGCACCACTGCCTGACACAGGCGCAGATACCAGTGCCCCGTGGTGAAGACCTCCTCCTCCTCGGGCCACGGCTGGTCCTCCCGCAGTAGTGCCGAGAGAGTCTGGTCATCGACCAGGACAGTCAGGGCTCGGCCCCGCTTCTACTGGTTGGCGAGGTCGGGATCGCCGAAGCCACTGCGGGCGCCGTCCCAGTCCGCAGCCGCAAGCAAGTCTTGGCGCAGCTCATCGATCCCGCCAGGCACGAGTAGCACGGCATCCCCGAGGTCGATCCATCCGATAATCCCCCCATCATCCAAGCCCCATCTATGCCGGGCCTGGGCCGGAAAGGCCATCTGGCCTCTCTCGCTCACCTTCACTTCACCGGTCTGGGCCATCTCAACTCCACAATGCAGGATGGTGTACCTGCATTGTAGCATGGTTCCGCACTCACAAGGGGGGTCCATTCGGACACCGTCATGCCGGACCGGCGTCACTGGGCCGGCGTGGGATTATGCGGTCACCGCCCGATACTCGGGGACGTACTCCACGGCGAGCCATATTTAGGGCACGCTTGGGGCACGACGGCGCCCAGCCGGCGGGCGTCCCGGAGCGGCGGGGTGGCTCAGAGACCCAGAACGTCTCGGAGCCCCTGGTCCACGGCGTCCAAGTCGGGGCTCGAAAGGCTGCTGACGAGTTCGGCGGCTCTATCTCGTGGCGCGGCTCGCTCCAGTTCACTGCAAAGGGTTGAACATCTGGGGCGGACCTCGAGGGCTACCCGAAGCTTTGGGCACCGGCCGTAAATACTGGAGTTGGATATACCCCATTGCGAGACGTATATACTGACAGTCATGCCGAAGCACCTGGTGGACATCGACGAGACGGCCTTGGCGACGGCCCAGGCAGAGTTGGGAACCTCCAGCATGAAGGAGACCGTCAATGAAGCGCTGAGGAGGGCCGGCGCAGGCAGAGACTCGAAGGTCCGCGAGGCCCTCGACCGGCTCAGCCGCCGGCAACTACCCCCTCGCGAGGATGCGTGGCGCTAACCCACCTGGTCGATACCAGTGTGATCAGCCGACTGGCCGAGCCGGCCGTGCGCGCTGTCGTTGATCCACTGACTGAAGCGGGTCAGCTCGGCCGCGCCGGGGTCACCGACCTTGAGGTTGGCTACGGGAGCCGCAATGCCCGGGAGTGGGACCAGGATATGGCCGACCTAGCGGTCTTCAAGCTCGTCGAGACCACCGCGGACCACGTTCAGCGCGCTCGGCAAGTGCAGCGACTGCTGGCCTCCCGCAGGCAGCGGGGTCGCAAGGTTCCCGACCTGCTCATCGCCGCCGCGGCAGAGCAGGACCGTCTCATTTTGCTTCACTACGACTCCGACTTCGACCTGATCGCCAAGGTGACGGGGCAGCGGTGCCAGTGGGTGGTTCCCGCCGGCAGTATCGATTGAGCGGTAGCCGCCTCGCCCGCGTCCCGGCGGACTGGGGCGTTCGCTGACGAGGTGGGTGTGGATCGGAGACGTTCATCGTGGGGATTCTGGGCGACGCAGAACGTTCTGAAGTCTCTACAGGTCAGGCAGCTCCAGCCGGCCATCCACACCGATGGCGACCGGGCTGGCACTGAGCACGGCCGCGAGCGGCAGAGGTTCGTAGATGTGAGGGAACAGTTCCTCGCCGCCCTCGAGGTTTTCGACCACGACCTTGGCACTCAGTTGGTTCGGGTCAATCGTGAGGAGGACGACATCGCTCCGGTCCCGGTAGATGAAGTGCGCAACGCCTTGGACTTGGTGAGCAAAGGAGCAGTGGAGCTTCCGTGGGAGACAGGATCTGATGGGCACGGTGCGGGGCTAGTCGACGAAGCAGGCGCCAAACATGATGCGTGACGGCGGCTCAGTCGCGCACGGCATACAGGCGCCAGGCTCCGGGCACACCCTTCAGTTCGTACTCACCTCGATCCTCGAAGAGGATGGCCGAGCCGGCAATCACTGGGCGCACCGACTCGGACACGAGCACTTCGACTGGTCCGGCCAGGTCGCAAACCCGCTTGGCGATGTTGACTGCCAAGCCCGTCACATCGGCGGGCCGCATCTCGACCTCACCCGTGTGCACCCCAGCTCGAACTTCAAACCCCATGGCCTTGGCATGCTGCACTATCTCGATCGCAGCGCGGACCGCCGGACTGGTTGCGTCGAACGTGGCAAGGAATCCGTCTCCTATGGTCTTGATCTCGCGACCGCGATGTCGCTGGAGAGCCTTTCGCACCATGGCGTCGTGAGTGTCGCTAAGGGCGCTCCACCTGCGATGTCCCATGCGAGCCGCCTGCTCGGTGGAGGACACAATGTCGGTGAAGAGGATGGCGGCCATAACGACGTCAAGACCTTGACCCGGGCGACAAGGCTCGACCCGCCGACTCGGCCCTTCACGCCCCGGCGGCCGGATTCGGTGAGGAAGGCTTTTACCCGGACTTCGTCGACAAGGCCGCAGTGCTGCTGGTCCGCCTGGTGAAGAACCACCCGCTGCCCGACGGCAACAAGCGTGCCGCCTGGGTGACACTTCGGCTGTTCATCGAGATGAACCGCTGGCGCTGGATCGACTACCCCTCCGTCGATGAGTCCGAGCGGGCCGTCCTCGCCGTCGCTGCCGGGGAGTGGACCGAAGAGCAGTCCGCAACCTGGCTGCGGGCCCACCTTGGACCGCCAGAAGGCGACCGGCCTGCTCCCGGACCCTGAGTGCCCTGGCCTCTCTGCGAGGATCGATAGCTCCCCCTCGCGCGCCACAGGGCCGACGGTTATAGGGAGCCCGGCTCGAACCGGCGAGGTTATGGGGCAGGTCGATTGAGGCCGGCTTGCCGCCGAAGAAACTCCGTCGATACCTCGACCATCTCCTCGAGCAGGTCCCCGTGGTCGGCTTCCCAGAACATGATGCGCTTGTTCGTGCTCCGAAAGGCAGAGAAGAGCTCCACGACGTCTTGGGGACGGAACATGTCGTCCCGGGTGACATTGAGCATCAGCAGGCTCAGGTCCGGACGTAGCCGGGCGGCCACCTCCAGATGAGGCACGGTGGAGCCCTCTGGCCGTCGATCCGCGCCGGCGAAGGCAGGAACCCCGGCTACCCCCAAGACGGCAGCGCGGATGGTGGGGGTCGCCTCGACGACACTGAGTCCCTTCATGGCTCCCATAGAGAAGCCGACGTAGGCAACAGGAGGACCGATGCTGGACAAGGCCGTGACCACTGCTCGCCAGTCTGGGACTGTGCTGTCGACCGGGCCCGTCACCTCGGCCTGAACGGCGGCCAGCAGCTCGGCGGCATCGGCGCTCTGGGGCGCCCTCTCGCCGTGGGCCGGGGCATCGATACAGACCACGGCCAGGCCGGCCTCGGCGGCATAGCGACGTGCTAGTTCGACGAATCTGGCGTCGTCCTTGCTCAGGGTGCCGTTGTGGCCCAACAGCAGGAGCGCGCTAGCACCTGAGGGCTCGTAGACCCGAGCCGGAATGCCCTCGGCCTCAAGGCGGTACTCGGGCACGGCCAACGAGCATATGGGGGCCCGTGGAGGCACCGGCTTGAGTG
>DAHUYE010000057.1 GCA_027315345.1 Actinomycetota bacterium | reverse complement strand
GTACGCGGTCACGAACGGAAGCCATGCCAGTCATGTTACATGTAACCGCGATCTCGCGTCAACCAAGCAGGCCCCGGAAGTCAGTACCTGCCCCCAAAGATCAGCCACCTGCCGCGGTGCCGACTGCGGCATAACGCCGGTTGGAGGGCGATGGTTGCCATCGGCTGCTCGGCGTCCACGGAAATTGCCAGCTCCGCCGGTGTCAGGTGAGCCACCATGCCGGGATGCCAGTCGTACCGCCCAAGCTCCGGCCCGGTTCGGTCGTGCGAGTGATTGCCCCTTCGAGGTCCTTGGAGATCATCGGGCCAGAGGTGCGTGCCGAAGCCGAGCGACGTCTGGATGACCTAGGGCTTCTGGTCAGCTTCGGTGACCACGTTGGCGTACTAGACGACTTCGCCTCCTCCCCGGTCGAGGACCGTCTCTCTGATCTCCACGCTGCCTTCGCCGATCCCGAGGTGGACGGTATTCTCACCGTGATCGGCGGCTTTAGTGCCAACGAGCTCCTGACCGGGATCGACTACGACCTGGTGACCGCCAACCCCAAGGTGGTGTGCGGGTTCTCCGACATCACGGTGCTCTCCAACGCCCTCTACGCCCGATCTGGGCTGGTTGGCTACTCGGGTCCTCACTACTCGAGCTTCGGAATGAAGCACCACTTCGAATACACCGAGGCGGCCTTTCGGGCCTGTCTCATGGAAGATGATCCCATCGAACTCGAGCCCTCCCCCACGTGGAGCGACGACGCCTGGCACCTCGACCAGGACGCCCGTCAGCTGGAGGCCAACGCGGGCTGGTGGGTGCTTCAGGAGGGCCAAGCCAGCGGGACAACCGTTGGAGGCAATCTGTGCAGCTTGAACCTGCTCCAGGGCACGGCGTTCATGCCCTCTCTGGACGGGGCCGTCGTCCTGGTCGAGGACGACGGACAGGTCAAGCCAGGGGACTTTGACCGCGATCTGGTCTCCTTGCTCCAACAACCAGACTTTCCCGGCGTACAGGCCCTGATCATCGGTCGATTCCAAAAGGCGACCGGCATGACCCGCCCGCTGCTCGACCAGGTCATCGCCTCCAAGCCCGAGCTGGCGGGTATGCCGGTGATCGCGAATGTCGACTTTGGGCATACGACGCCGATCTTCACCTATCCGGTCGGGGGTACCCTCACCGTTCGAGCCAACCAATCCAGCCCCAGACTTGGGCTTCCCCCGTTAGCCGGACACAGGGTTATGCGGCCAGCAGGCCGGCCTGACTGTAGCGAAGCTCCCACTCGACCGGCGGGACGTTGCCCAGGGACGAATGAAGCCTGACGTTGTTGTACCTGTTGATCCAGGCGGTGATGGCCCGCCGTGCCTCTTCCCGGGTGGCGAAGCGGACCCTGGAGACCAGCTCCCGCTTGAGCGAGGCCCACAGGCTCTCCGCCGCGGCGTTGTCCAGCGACGTCCCGGTGCGCCCGGTGGATTGCACGACCCCGAGGCGGTCACAGAGGGCTCGGAACTCCCGACCCATGTATTGCTGCCCCGGTCGTGGTGAAAGGTCAGCCCGGACAGCGACCCTCCCCGGCACTCCAGCGCCATGGTCATAGCGGCTGAGACCAGCTCGGTGCGCATGTGGTCGGCCATGGCGAAGCCGATGACCCGGCGCGAGCCGATGTCCTCCACGTCGGCCAGGTAGAGCCAGCCCTCATCGGTGTGGATGTAGGTGATGTCTCCACAGGCCCGCACCCCCGGCTCGCCCACGCTGAAGTCCCGCCCGATCCGGTCCGGGATGGGCGGAGCCTCCTTGTCGGGGATGGTGGTGCGGATCTTCTTGCGCCGCCCATCCCGGGCATAGATGCCCAGGGTGGCCATCAACCGCTCGGTGCGCTTGTGGTTGACGCAGTAGCCCCGACGACGCAGCTCCCCGGTCATCCGGGGAGAGCCATAGGTGTCGTCGTGGCGATGATGGACCTCCCAGATCTCATTGGCCAGGAGGGCTTCGTCCCAGTCCGCCTCGGTTGGGCCCCAGTCCCGTCTGGCGCAGTAGTCGTAGTAGGCCGAGGAGGACACCTCGGCCACCCGACAGGCGACCCGCACCGGGAACCCGGCGGCCTTCTGGGAGTCGATCCACCGATAGCGGGTCATCGGTCCGACTCCTTCACCCAGAAGGCCACAGCTCGTTTGAGCAGTTCGCGCTCGGTCGAAAGGCGCTTCACCTCCCGGCGGAGCTTGACCAGCTCCTCGCGCTCTTCCGTGGACAGTCCCTCCCGCTCACCCCGGTCGACCCGCTCCTGGCGGACCCAGGAGGCCACGGTCTGTTCGACCAGGTTCATCTCCCGGGCTACCTCGGCGGCGGTTCGGCCCTGGTCTATGACCAGGGTGGCTACGTCTCGGCGGAACTCCCTCGGATACCTACCCCGACGCCTGACCGGCTCGGGCTTCTTCTCGGTCACCGTTGGCATGACTACCTCCTAATCGAGGTGTCCGGCCAA
>DAHUYE010000029.1 GCA_027315345.1 Actinomycetota bacterium | reverse complement strand
CGCCGCCGGGTCGGTGGCGAGATCCTCTGTTACGTCTGGTGACGGAAGTCAGGAGCTGAACGCAGATGTCTCGAATCGGTCGATCCCCCATCCCGGTCCCCTCGGGAGTCGAGGTCTCGGTGGCGGGTCGCGACGTAACGGTCAGGGGGCCCCAGGGCAGCCTGGGCCGCCGTTTGCCCGGTGAGATCACTCTCCGTCAGGAGGATGGCTCCGTCCTGGTCGAGCGGCCCGACGACCAGCGCCAGAACCGGGCTCTGCACGGCCTCACCCGTTCCCTGGTGGCCAACATGGTCACCGGGGTCACCAGCGGCTTCTCCAAGGAACTGGAGATAGTCGGCGTGGGCTACCGCGCCATACCGAAAGGCCCCAACCAGATCGAACTGGCTCTGGGCTTCAGTCACCCCGTCATCATCGACGCCCCCGGCGGCATCACCTTTGAGGTGCCCCAGCCCACCCGCGTGGTGATCAAGGGCATCGATAAGGAGCTGGTCGGCCAGGTGGCCGCCAATATCCGCAAGATCCGCAAGCCCGAGCCCTACAAGGGCAAGGGCGTCCGCTACGCCGGTGAACGGGTCATCCGAAAGGCCGGAAAGGCAGCCAAGTGACTGCTCGCTCTCGCTACGACACATCCACCAAGGCCGGCCTGCGGGCCCGCCGCCATGCCCGGGTCCGCCGCAAGGTGGCCGGCACGTCCGAGCGTCCCCGTCTGGCCGTGTTCCGGTCCAACCGGCACATGGTGGCCCAGGTCATCGATGACGCCACCGGGCGTACCCTGGCCGCCGCCTCCACCGTGGAGTCCGACCTGCGGTCGGGCCAGACCGGTAACCGGGATGCGGCCGCCTCCGTCGGCCGCCTGGTGGCCGAGCGGGCCAAGGCAGCCGGCATCACCACCGTGGTCTTCGACCGGGGCGGATTCATCTACCACGGGCGGGTGGCCGCCCTGGCCGACGCCGCCCGCCAAGCAGGACTGGAGTTCTAGGAAATGGCTGACGGACAGTTCGAGGAACGGACCATCAAGGTCAACCGGGTCTCCAAGGTCGTCCAGGGTGGGCGCCGGTTCTCCTTCACCGCCCTCATGGTGATCGGTGATGGAAACGGCCGGGTCGGGCTCGGCTACGGGAAGGCCAAAGAGGCCGGCCTGGCCGTCCAGAAGGGCATCGAGGAGGCCAAGAAGAGCCTCTTCAACGTGCCCCTGGCCGGTTCGACCATCACCCACCCCGTCCTCGGGGAGAGCGGCGCCGGCCGGGTGCTGCTAAAGCCGGCCGCCCCTGGTACCGGGGTCATAGCCGGGGGGGCGGCCCGGGCCATCCTGGAGATGGCCGGCATCCACGACATCCTGGCCAAGTCCCTCGGGTCCTCCAACGGGATCAACGTGGCCCACGCCACCATCGCCGGCCTCAAGGCCCTCAAGCGCCCGGACGAGATCGCCCGCATTCGGGGCAAGTCCCCTGAGGAGGTCACCCCGGCCGGGGTCCTGCGGGCCTACCGCGACCGCGAGCGTGGCGTCCACACCCCCCATGAGGTCGCCTGAGATGACTGAGTCCACCGTCAAGGTCACCCAGATCCGCTCGGCCATCGGGACCAAGCCCAAGCACCGCGGCACCTTGCGGGCCCTCGGCCTAGGCCGCATCGGAAAGAGCAATGTTCTGCCCGACCGCCCCGAGATCCGCGGCATGATCGCCCGCGTGCCCCATCTGATCGAAGTCGAGGAGACCGCCACGGCGGACGCCGTGGCCAAGGAGACGTCATGAAAGTCCACGAGCTACGCCCGGCCGAGGGGTCGACCCGGCCCCGCCGGAGGGTGGGACGGGGCATCGCCGGCAAGGGCGGAAAGACCGCCGGCCGCGGCACCAAGGGCCAAAAGGCCCGAAATACCATGAAGGCCGGTTTCGAGGGCGGCCAGCTGCCCTTGGCCCAGCGGGTCCCGAAGCTCAAGGGCTTCAAGAACCCTTTCCGGGTCGAGTACAACGTGGTCAATCTGGACGCTCTGGCCGGTTTGGACACCGATCGGGTCACCCCCGACACCCTCCGGACCGCCGGGCTGGTCCACAAGCACGGGCTGGTCAAGGTCCTGGGCCGGGGCGAGCTGGGCCGGAAGGTGTCGGTCGAGGCCCACGCCGTGTCGAAGTCGGCCGAAGCTGCCATCACCGGAGCGGGCGGGACGGTAACCATCCTCCCCATGCCCTTCGGCAACGGCCGGCCCCCCGCCAAGGGGAACCAGCACACCAACCGCTGACCGTCGGGCCCTGGCCGCCACCCGGCGCCGGGGCCGGTCGGCGGTAGTCTGTCTAACCTTTTCGAGCGGGCCCCGGCCGGGGCCCCCGCCATGGGAGCCGCGCCGTGCTGTCGAGCCTGTCCAACATGTTCAGGGTTCCGGACCTCCGGAACAAGATCCTCTTCACGCTCGTCATCATCGCCCTGTACGCCTTCGGCGCCAACATCCCCTGCCCGGGCATCAGCCTGAGCGAAGTCCACACCCTGCAGAACGAGGCCAAGGCCGCCGGCGTTCTCGGTTTCCTCAACCTCTTCAGCGGGGGGGCCCTGACCCGCTTTGCCGTGTTCGGGCTGGGGATCATGCCCTACATCACCAGCTCGATCATCATCCAGCTGCTCGGGGTGGTCATTCCCAAGTTCGAGAAGTGGCGCGACGAAGGAGCGGTGGGCCAGAAGAAGCTGACCCAGGCCACCCGGTACCTGACCGTCTCCCTGGCTCTCATGCAGTCGACCGGGCTGGCTTTCGTCTTCCACAACGGCGGGTCGAGCTTCCTGGGCGGAAACCTGAACGTCGATCTGATCCCCAAATTCACCGTCCCCCGGGTCCTTCTCATCGTCCTCACCCTGACGGCCGGCACCGCCTTCGTCATGTGGCTGGCCGAGCTCATCACCCAGCGCGGCATCGGCCAGGGCATGTCCATCCTGATCTTCACCAACGTGGTGGCCGGCATGCCTTCCGGAGGGGCCAACATCCGGGCCGCCGGGGGCAACCTCAAGTTCGGCGTCGTCCTGGGCGTGACCGTGATCCTGGTAGTGGCCATCGTCTTCGTGGAGTTGGGTCAGCGCCGGATCCCGGTGCAGTTCGCCAAGCGGGTGGTGGGTCGGCGCATGTACGGCGGCCAGAGCACCTACATCCCCCTCAAGGTGAATCAGGCCGGCGTCATCCCCATCATCTTCGCCAGTTCGATCCTGTACTTCCCGGTGCTGTTGTCCAACGTCATCCCCTGGAAGAGCTTCCAGAACTTCGTCAACAACGACCTGGCCCAGCCCACCAGCTTCACCTACATCATCCTCTACGGCATCTTGATCATGGCCTTCGCCTTCTTCTACACGGCCATCCAGTTCGATCCGCACCAGCAGGCCGACATCATCCGCAAGCAGGGTGGGTACATCCCGGGCATCCGCCCCGGGCCGTCCACCGAGCGTTACCTGGCCGGCATCGTCAACCGGATCACCCTGCCCGGCTCACTCTTCCTGGCCACCGTGGCCCTGGCCCCATCGGTCATCCTGGCCGTCTGGCACCTCAACACCAGCTACCCCTTTGCCGGGGTGACTCTGCTGATCGCGGTGGGTGTCTCGCTGGAGACCATGCGCCAGATCGACAGCCAGCTGATGATGCGCAACTACGAGGGCTTCCTGAGGTGAACCCCAAGCAGCTGCCCCCCGAGTCCCGCTAGTAGTGGTCCCCGGGGTCAGGCTGGTCGTTCTGGGCAAACAAGGGGCGGGCAAGGGGACCCAGGCGGTCCGCCTGGCCCGCCACTACGTCGTGCCCCACATCTCCACGGGCGACATCTTCCGCGCCGCGGCCAAGGCCGGCTCGCCCTTCGGCCGGAAGGCGTCGGAGTTCATGGAGAAGGGTGAGCTGATCCCCGACGACGTGGTGCTGGGCGTGGTCATGGAGCGCCTGGAGCAGAAGGACGCCAAGGGCCGCGGCTACGTCCTCGACGGCTTCCCCCGTACCGTCAACCAGGCCGAGGCCCTGACCGCCCGCATCGGAGAGGTCCGGGACCAGCCCCTGGTGGTGGATCTCGAGGTCCCCACCGAGATCGTCCTCCAGCGTCTGGCCGCCCGCCGGGTCTGCACCGACTGCGGAGCCAACTACAGCACGGCCGTGCCTCCCAAGACCGACTGGATCTGCGACGTCTGCGGGGGCGAGGTGGTCCAGCGGGAGGACGACACCGAAGCGGCCATCCGCCGCCGGCTCGACCTCTACGAGGAGCAGACGGCCCCGCTCATCTCCTGGTACCTCGAGCGCCGTCAGCTGAGGACCGTGGACGGCCTGGGCGACCCGGACAAGGTGACCGAGCGCCTGGTCCGCACCATCGACCACTGGCGGGAGTTGGCCGGATGATCAGGACCAAGGAGGAGCTGGCCAAGATGCGCAGGGCGGGGCGGGTGGTGGCCGAGATGCACGAGGCCACCCGGGCCGCCATTCGCCCGGGGGTCACCACGGCCGAGCTGGACAAGGTGGCCCGGGAGGTCCTGGAGCGCCGGGGGGCCCGCTCCAACTTCCTGGGCTACGGCCACCCGCCCTTCCCGGCCGTGATCTGCGCATCCCCCAACGACATGATCGTCCACGGGATCCCCGGGGACTACGTCCTGGAGGAGGGCGACATCATCTCGGTGGACTGTGGGGCCATCATCGAGGGCTACCACGGGGATGCCGCCTACACCGCCCCGGTGGGGGAGGTCTCCGCCGCCGCCCGGCGCCTGCTGGAGGTGACCGAGGCCAGCCTGTGGGCGGGCATCGAGGTCATGCGGGAGGGCAAGCGCCTCTCCGACATCGGCCACGCCGTCCAGACGGTGGCCGAGGCGGCCGGCTACTCGGTGGTCCGGGAGTACGTGGGCCACGCCATCGGCACCGCCATGCACGAGGATCCCCAGGTCCCCAACTACGGCCCCCCGGGCCGGGGGCCCAAGCTGCGGGCCGGGCACGTCTTCGCCGTGGAACCCATGGTCAACATAGGTGGACAGGGGACCCGGGTTCTGGAGGACCACTGGGGGGTGGTGACCGCCGACGGGAGCCTCTCGGCCCACTTCGAGCACTCCATAGCCGTCACCCCGGACGGTCCCGAGGTGCTGACCCTGCCCTGACGCGATAAACTATCCGTCCGGTCTCGTCGCGCCCCTGCTACAGGCGCGGGATGAGGCCCATCGGTCGAAACCGGACCCTGAGTCGAGGCTAGTCCCCGGCCGTGGTACGGGGCCGGCATCCCACGCCCGTTCGCAGGAGGAAGCAGCTGCCCAAGCCCAAGGAGGACGCCATCGTGCTGGAAGGCACGGTTGTCGAGCCCCTCCCGAACGCAATGTTCAAGGTCGAGCTGGAGAACGGCCACAAGGTGCTGGCCCACAGCTCCGGAAAGATGAGGATGCACCGCATCCGTATCCTGCCCGGGGACAAGGTCCAGGTGGAGATCACCCCTTACGACCTCACCCGGGGTCGGATCACCTACCGGTACAAGTAGAGAAGCCATGAAGGTAAAACCCAGCGTCAAGACGATGTGTGACAACTGCAAGGTGATCCGCCGCCACGGGCGGGTCGTGGTGATCTGCACCAACCCCCGCCACAAGCAGCGGCAGGGCTGATCCCATGGCTCGAATCTCAGGCGTCGACATTCCCCGGGAGAAGCAGCTCGAGATCTCCCTCACCTACATCTTCGGGATCGGCCGCACCACCGCCCAGTTGGTGTGCGACCAGACCGAGATCGACCGCCACACCCGGGTCCGGGACCTGACCGATGAAGAGGTCAGCCGGCTGCGCAACTGGATCGACACCAACCTCAAGGTCGAGGGTGACCTGCGCCGGGACATCTCCCAGGACATCAAGCGCAAGATGGAGATCGGGTCCTACCAGGGCATCCGCCATCGCCGGGGCCTGCCGGTCCACGGGCAGCGCACCCATACCAACGCCCGCACCAGGAAGGGCCCCAAGAAGACGGTGGCCGGAAAGAAGAAGGTCCGTAAGTAATGGCCAAGCCCAAACCGGGTGGCCGCCGCCCCCGCCGTCGAGAGCGCAAGAACATCGCCTACGGGGTGGCGCACATCAAGAGCTCGTTCAACAACACCATCGTCTCCATCAGCGACCCCCAGGGCAACGTCCTGGCCTGGGCCTCGGCCGGCAATGTCGGCTTCAAGGGCTCCCGTAAGTCGACCCCCTTCGCCGCTCAGCTGGCCGCCGAGGCCTGCGCCCGGCGGGCCATGGAGCACGGCGTCCGCAAGGTCGACGTCCTGGTCAAGGGACCCGGCTCGGGCCGGGAGACGGCCATCCGCTCCCTGCAGAACTCCGGGATCGAAGTGTCCGGGATCAAGGACGTGACCCCCATCCCCCACAACGGATGCCGACCCAAGAAGCGCCGGAGGGTCTGAACCATGGCTCGATACACCGGACCCGTCTGCCGCCTCTGTCGGCGCGAGAAGATGAAGCTGTACCTGAAGGGCCCCAAGTGCGACTCGATGAAGTGCCCGATCGAGCGTCGGCCCTACCCCCCCGGGGAGCACGGCCGTGACCGGGTCCGCCAGGGCTCGGAGTACCAGGGCCAGCTCAGAGAGAAGCAGAAGGCCCGCCGCATCTACGGCCTGCTCGAGCGCCAGTTCGTCAACCTCTATGAGGAGGCGAACCGCCAGTCCGGCATCACGGGTGAGAACCTGCTCAAGATGCTCGAGCTGCGCCTCGACAACGTCTCCTTCCGGGCCGGCTGGGGCTCCAGCCGCAGCCAGGCCCGCCAGTTCGTGCGCCACGGCCACGTGCTGGTCAACGGTAAGCGGGTCACCATCCCCAGCTATCGCCTCCGCAAGGGCGATGTCGTCTCCCTCAAGGAGAAGAGCCGGGAGTTGATCGTCATCCGCCACAACCAGGACACCCTCGACCGCCAGGTCCCGCCCTGGTTGGAGGCCGATGGTGCCGCCAGCGTCACCGTGCGGGATTTGCCCCTCCGGGAGCACATCGATGTTCCCGTCCGTGAGCAGCTCATCGTCGAGCTGTACTCCAAGTAACCGCAGCACTCCGCGCCCCGGGAACCCCGTCCCGAGGCCTCACCGCTTTGACAGGCAAGGAAACGCCCGATGCTCATCATCCAGCGCCCCACCGTCGAGACCGTCGACGAGGAGGTCGGTAACCGCCAGCGGTTCGCCATCAGCCCCCTCGAGCCCGGCTTCGGCCACACCCTCGGAAACTCACTTCGCCGGACTCTTCTGTCCTCCATCCCCGGAGCGGCCGTCACCCAGGTCCGTTTCGATGACGCCCTCCATGAGTTCACGACCCTCCCCGGGGTCAAGGAGGACGTCACCGATCTCATCCTCAACCTCAAGGACTTGGTCCTGCGGGTGGACAGTGACGACTCGGTGACCCTCCGGCTGGACGCCCGGGGCCCGGCCTCGGTGACGGCTGGCGATATCCAGCTGCCCTCCGACGTCACCATCCTCAACACCGACCTACCCATCGCCACCCTCAACGCCAAGGGCCGCCTGGCCGTGGACATCACCGTGGAGCGGGGCCGGGGCTACGTGTCCGCCGACCGGAACAAGCGCTCCTCGGTCATCGGGGTCATCCCGGTCGACTCCATCTTCTCCCCGGTTCGCCGGGTGGCCTTCAGCGTGGAGCCGACCCGGGTCGAGCAGTCAACCAACTTCGACCGCCTGGTCCTCGACATCGAGACCGACGGCTCCATCTCCCCGCGGGAGGCGCTGGCCTCGGCCGGTGACACCCTGCGCTCCCTGGCCGGACTGGTGGCCGAGATGAGCGACAACCCCCAGGGCCTGGAGCTCGGTGACGTCGGCAGCATCACCAGCGGATCGCCCGACCTGGACCTGCTCATCGAGGATCTCGACCTTTCCGAGCGCCCCCGCAACTGCCTCAAGCGGGCCCAGATCAACACCGTGGGCGAGCTGGTGGAGCGGACCGAGGACGACCTGTTGGCCATCACCAACTTCGGCCAGAAGTCCCTGGACGAGGTGTTGGTCAAGCTGGATGAGCGGGGCCTGTCGCTCCGGGGCAAGGAGGGCTAGCCATGCCGGCCACCCCCAAGAAGGGCCCCCGCTTCGGCGGGGATTCCGCCCACCAGAAGGCCATGTTGGGCAACCTGGTCGCCTCCCTGATCGCGGCCGAGGCCCTGGTCACCACCGAGGCCAAGGCCAAGGCCCTGCGCCCGGTGGTGGAGAAGGTCGTGACCAAGGCCAAGAAGGCCGCCACCAGCGAGGAGCCCTCCCGCCGGGTCCATCTCCAGAGGGACGTTGTCTCCTTCATCCGGGACAAGGACATGGCCTTCAAGCTCTTCGATGAGATCGGGCCCCGCTATGTCGACCGCCCCGGCGGTTACACCCGGATCCTCAAGCTGGGCCCGCGCCACGGGGACAATGCCCCCATGGCGCGCATCGAGTTCGTCTAGATCCCCCGGCTGAGCCGGATCCGGTGACCCTCTTCGGCCCCACCGATTCCCTGGGCGCGGCCGTCCCGGCCCCGGTCGGACCCATGCGAACGGGAGGGCCCCAAGCGGGCACAACCGGAGGGATCGCCGGAGGCGCCGAGGTGGGCGCAGTGCGGATCCGGATGAAGGTGGCCTACGACGGCGGCGGGTTCAGGGGCTTCGCAGCCCAGCCCGGGGTGACCACGGTGGCCGGGGCCCTGGCCGACGCCCTGCATTCGGTCATCGGCCATCCGGTTCAGATCATCTGCGCCGGCCGTACCGACGCCGGCGTGCACGCCGCCGGCCAGGTCATCCACTTCGATCTTCACCCGGAACGGGCCCGGGACGCCTACGCCGGCACCGCCCCCGACACCGTCGCCATCCGCCGCTCCCTCAATCGGATGCTGGCCCCGGCCGTGGTGGTGAAGGAGGCCGGTCTGGCCCCGGCCGGCTTCGACGCCCGGCGCTCGGCCCAGTGGCGGCGCTACCGGTACCTGGTCCTCAACCAGGAGGACCCCGATCCCTTCCTGGCCGCCACCACCTGGCACGTGGAGGCCCCCCTCGACCTGCGGGGGATGCAGCTGGCGTGCGACCCCATCCACGGAGAGCATGACTTCGCCGCCTTCTGTCGCCAGCCGCTCGGGGACGGCTCCACCGTGCGCGTGGTGACCCGGGCCGAGTGGGTGGTCGTATCTCCGCTCTTTGTCGCCCCTCCGGGGCGACGAGCGCGACCAGACCGCAGTGAGGGGCGTGGGGCCGCGGATGGCGGCCGGCTCCTCGCCTTCGAGATCGTGGCCGGCTCCTTCTGCCAGCAGATGGTCCGCTCCCTGGTGGGGACCATGGTCGACATGGGCCGGGGCCGTAAGACGGCGGGGGACATGGCCTGGATCCTCCGCTCCCTGGACCGGGGCAACGCCGCCAGCCCGGCCCCACCCCAGGGCCTGTGCCTGGAGGAGGTGGGCTACCCTGCCTTTCCCGGGGGCTGAGGCCGCCGGCCGGGTGCCGTTTGCCCGAAACCCCTTCCGCCCGTATCCTTGAGGGCCCGGCCCGAGCGCCCTTCGGCGCGCTCGGCGGCCATTCCTTCGCAGCAGAGGTCTTCTTCAGTGCGCACGTTCTCTCCCAAGCCCGCCGACATCCAGCGCTCCTGGCACGTGGTGGATGCCGATGGCCTGGTTCTGGGCCGTCTGGCCACCGAGGTGGCCTCCATCCTGCGCGGTAAGCGCAAGCCCACCTTCGCCCGCCACATGGACATGGGCGACCACGTCATCGTGATCAACGCCGCCCGGGCCGTGCTCACCAGTGACAAGGCGGACAAGAAGCTGGCCTACCGCCACTCCGGCTATCCGGGCGGCCTGCGCAGCAAGACCTACACCGAGTTGATGGCCACCCGGCCCGAGGATGTCGTCCGCAAGGCCGTCAAGGGCATGCTGCCCAAGGGCCCTCTCGGCGCCCAGACCCTGCGCAAGCTCAAGGTCTATTCCGGCTCGGAGCATCCCCACGCCGCCCAGCAGCCGGCCCCCCTCGAAATCGCCCACGCCCGGCGCGAAAGGCAGTCCTGATGCCGAAGCCCCTCGTCCAGAGCACCGGAAGGCGCAAGCAGGCCGTGGCCCGGGTGCGGTTGCGCACCATGGAGGGTGAGGGCGAAGGCGCCATCACCATCAACGGCCGGACCTTCGAGGACTACTTCCCCTCCGCCACCCACCGGATGGTAGTGACCGAGCCCCTGCGGCTCACCGAGACCAGCGAGCGCTGGACGGTGGACGCCACCATGGACGGTGGCGGCGTTTCCGGCCAGGCCGGCGCCCTGCGCCTGGGCATCGCCCGGGCCATGTCCGAGGTCGACCCCGACCTGCGGGAGGCGCTCAAGCGGGCCGGCCTGCTCACCCGGGACTCCCGGAAGAAGGAGTCCAAGAAGTACGGGCTCAAGAAGGCGCGCAAGGCTCCTCAGTACTCCAAGCGCTAGCCCGTGCGGCTGGCCTTCGGAACCGATGGTGTCCGTGGTATCGCCAACTCCGAGCTGAGCCCGGAGCTGGCCCTCGCCCTGGGGCGGGCGGCGGCCCGCATCCTGGGTCGCCAGGCCTTCCTGATCGGACGCGACACCCGCATCTCCGGCCCCCTCCTCCAGGCCGCCTTCAGCGCCGGGCTGGCCTCGGAAGGAGCCGACGTGGTCGACGTCGGGGTCATCCCCACCCCCGGGGTGGCCTGTCTGGCCGCCTCCCGGGGCCTGCCGGCGGCGGTCATCTCCGCCTCCCATAACCCCTTCGAGGACAACGGGGTCAAGCTCCTGGGAGCCGGAGGGACCAAGCTGGACGAGGACACCGAGCGCACGGTGGAGGAGGAACTCACCGCCGTGCTGACCGGGACCGTCGGCCACAGCCGTCCCCCGGCCGGTGACAAGGTGGGCCAGATCCGCTCCGACCCCTCGGCCGGAGACGAGTACCGGGCATCACTCCACGCCACCCTGGAGGGCCGCCGCCTGGACGGGCTGAGGGTGGTCCTCGACTGTGCCAACGGGGCGGCCAGTGGCTACGGGCGGGCCGTCTTCGAGGCGACCGGGACCGAGGTGACGACCCTGGCCGACCAGCCCGACGGGCTCAACATCAACGCCGGGTGCGGATCGACCCATCCCGAGGCCCTGATGAAGAAGGTGGTCGAGGCCGGCGCCGACGTCGGCCTGGCCTTCGACGGGGACGCCGACCGGGTGGTGGCCGTCACCGCCGCCGGGGAGCTGCTGGACGGGGACCAGCTCATGGCCGTATTCGCCCTGGACCTGCGGGACCGGGGCCTGCTGGCCGGCAACACGGTGGCCGTCACCATCCTGTCCAACCTGGGCTTCAAGCTGGCCATGGCCGACGCCGGGGTGGGCGTGCACGAGACCCCGGTGGGGGACCGGCACCTGTCCGTCGCCCTGGAGGCCCACGGCTGGGTCCTGGGCGGGGAGCAGTCCGGCCACATCATGTTCCGCCACCTGGCCTCCACGGGCGACGGGATGCTCACCGGCCTGCAGCTGCTGGACGTGATGAAGCGCCGCGGTCGGACCCTGGGGGACCTGGCCGGATCGGCCATGGTCCGCATGCCCCAGCTGATGCGCAACGTCCGGGTGGCCGACCGGTCCCGGCTGGAGGAGGCCGCCACCGTCTGGGCCGCCGTCTCGGAGGTGGAGAGGGACTTGGCCGGCCAGGGCCGGGTGGTCCTACGGGCCAGCGGCACCGAGCCCCTGATCCGGGTCATGGTCGAGGCCCGGGACCACGCCGTGGCCGAAGCGGCCGTGAGCCGTCTCTGCGACGTGGTGGCCGAGGCTCTCGGCGCGGCTCCTTGAACGGGCCCCGGTAGCCTCCAGGCATGTGCGGCATCATCGGCGTCACCGGCAGCGCCGATGCCCTGGCCGTCATCATGGAGGGCCTGTCCCGCCTGGAGTACCGGGGCTATGACTCCGCCGGCGTAGCCCTCCAGGACGGGGGGAAGGTCTGGACCCGACGCCGGGCGGGCAAGCTGGCCGAGTTGGTCGAGGCGGTCGGTGACGCCCCGGCCCGGGCCACCGCCGGCATCGGCCACACCCGCTGGGCGACCCACGGCCGGCCCGATGACCGCAACGCCCATCCCCACACCGACTGCACCGGGCGCCTGGCCATAGTCCACAACGGGATCATCGAGAACCACGCCGCCCTGCGGGCCGAGCTGGAGGGGACCGGCCACACGTTCGCCTCCGACACCGACACCGAGGTGCTGGCCCATCTGATCGAGTCGCACCTCGACGTCGGGATGGACCTGGCCGCGGCGGTGCGGGCCACCCTGGCGGTGGCCCAGGGGGCTTTCGCGGTGGCGGTCATCCATGCCGGGGACCCCGACCTGATCGTGGCCTCCCGCCGGGTCAGCCCGCTCATCATCGGCCGGGCCGACGGCCTCGGGCTGGTGGGTTCGGACATCCCCGCCCTCCTGGGCCAGACCCGCGAGCTTTACGCCGTCGATGACGACCAGCTGGTGGAGATGCGGGCTGACTCCTTCCGCATCACCACCCTGGACGGGGCCGAGGTGGAGCCCCGCCCCCTTCGTGTGGACTGGGATCTCGAGCAGGCCGAGAAGGGCGGCTACGACGACTTCATGCTCAAGGAGATCCACGAGCAGCCCCGGGCCGTGGCCGACACGCTGCTGGGCCGGGTCACCCCCGGGGTGGGCCTGAGCCTCGACCAGACCCGCCTCGATGACGGAGAGCTGCGGGAGATAGACAAGGTCTTCATCGTCGGCTGCGGCACCAGCTACTACGCCGGCCTGGCCGCCAAGTACGCCATCGAGCACTGGACCCGCCTGCCGGTGGAGATCGACATCGCCAGCGAGTTCCGTTACCGGGACCCGGTCCTTGACCGCAACACCCTGGTGGTGGGAGTGAGCCAGTCGGGCGAGACGGTGGACACCCTTCAAGCCATGCGCCACGCCAAGCGGTGGAAGGCCAAGGTGCTGGTCATAACCAACGTGGTGGACAGTTCGATGGCCCGGGAGGGAGACGCCGTCCTCTACACCCGGGCCGGCCCCGAGATCGGGGTGGCCGCCACCAAGACCCACCTGGCCCAGCTGGTGGCCATGGAGGTCCTCGCCCTCTACCTGGCCCAGCTGCGGGGGACGCTGTATCCCGATGAGATCAACGACCTGATCCACCAGCTCCACCGCCTGCCCGAGGACATCGCCCGGGTGCTGGAGTCCAATGATCACATCGAGGCGGTGGCCGAGCAGTGCAAGGGGGTCCGCGACTTCTTCTTCCTGGGCCGCCACGTCGGCTACCCGGTCGCTCTGGAGGGCGCCCTCAAACTCAAGGAGATCGCCTACCTGCGGGCCGAGGGCTATCCGGCGGGAGAGCTCAAGCATGGGCCCATCGCCCTCATCGAGGAGGGCACGGTGGTGGTGGGGGTGGCCAATCGCGGCCACCTGCTGGACAAGATGCTCTCCAACGTGGCCGAGGTGCGGGCCCGGGGCGCCAGCGTGGTGCTGGTGAGCACCGAAGGCGATGAGGCCACCGCCGCCCTGGCCGACCACGTGTTGACCGTGCCCGACAGTCACGAGCTGTTCGCCCCGGTGCTGACGGTCATCCCTCTCCAGCTGTTCGCCTATCACCTGGCCAAGGCGCGGGGCAACGACGTGGACAAGCCCCGGAACTTGGCCAAGACGGTGACGGTCGAGTGACGGGCCCCGCCCAGCGAAGGAGCTCGGGGACATGACGGGCGACAGCCGGCCGTGACGGCTGATGACGGCGGCCTACCCGCCGGGATTCTCTCCGTCGGCCTCGACGTGGCCGAGGTGCCGCGCTTCCGGGTGGTGCTGGCCCGCCGGCCCCGGTTGGCCGAACGGGTCTTCACCGACGCAGAACGGGCCTATGCCATGAGGAAGCGGGACCCGGCCGAACGCTTCGCCGCCCGTTTCGCGGCCAAGGAGGCGGTGATGAAGGCGCTGGGGGTGGGGCTGGGCCGCTTCCCCTTTCGCGACGTGGAGGTGACCAGGGCCCGCAGCGGGGCCCCGGGGCTGTCCCTGACCGGTAAGGCCGCCGAGTTGGCCGAGCTCCGGGGCGTCACCGACTGGCGCATCAGCCTCACCCACTCGGAGTTGATCGCGGCGGCCATCGTGGTGGCCCTCGGTCCGGGCCCCCGCTAACCGGTGGAACCGGTTGTATCGGTGGCCGAAATGCGGGCCATAGACGCCGACGCCACGGTGGCGCTGGCGACGCTGGTGGACCGGGCCGGATCGGCCGTGGCCTCCGAGGCCATCCGCCTGATGGGCGGCGCCTACGGCCGGCGGGTGGCGGTGGTGGCGGGCAAGGGGAACAACGGCGCCGACGGCCGGGTGGCCGCCGATCGGTTGCGCCGCCGGGGGGCCCGGGTGGCGCTGGTCGATGCCGCCGACGCCCCCGAGCGACTGCCGGGGGGCCTGGACCTGGTCATCGACGCCGCCTACGGCACCGGCTTCCACGGCGCCTACACCGCCCCGGCCACCGACGCCCCGGTGCTGGCGGTGGACATCCCCTCCGGGGTGGACGGGGACACCGGCGCGGCGGGAGGGGAAGGGGGGAGTGTCGCAGGGACGGTGACCTTCGCCGCTCTCAAGCCGGGACTGCTCTTCGGGGCCGGGGCCGAGCGCAGCGGGCGGATAACGGTGGCCGACATCGGTCTGGACTGCTCCCGGGCGAACGCCGGGCTGGTCACTGACGCCGACGTGGCCGCCGCTCCCCTGGGGCGGGGCCGGGAGTCGCACAAGTGGCGCAGCGCCCTGGGGGTGGTGGCCGGCGCCCCCGGGATGATGGGCGCCCCCGGCTTCAGCGTCCGGGGAGCCCAGCGGGCCGGGGCGGGGATGGTCCGACTGGGCGTTCCCGGGGCCGGGCCGCGGGACCTGCCGGTGTCGGAGGCGGTCAGCACCGACCTGCCTGCCGACTGGGCCGACGCCGCCCTGGAGTGGGTATCCCGCTGCCGGGCGGTCGTGGTCGGTCCCGGGCTGGGCCGGGCCGAGACCACCCGAGCGGCGGTGCGCCAGCTGGCCGCCCGGATCGAGGTGCCCCTTCTCATCGACGCCGACGGGCTGCACGCCCTGGGCCGGGACGTGTCCAAGGTGCTGGCCGGCCGGAAGGCGCCGACCGTCCTCACCCCCCACGACGGGGAATTCAAGACCCTGACCGGATCGGCTCCCGGGCCCGACCGGCTGGCGGCGGCCCGCTCACTGGCGGCCCGGAGCGGGGCGGTGGTGCTGCTCAAGGGCTCGACCACGGTGGTGGCCGGACCGGACGGGCGGGTCCTGCTGGCGGCCAGCGGTTCCTCCCGCCTGGCCACGGCCGGGACCGGGGACGTCCTCTCTGGGGTGATCGGCGCCTTCCTGGCTCAGGGGCTCGACCCCCTGCCGGCCGCCGCCCTCGGCGCCCACGTACACGGCCGGGCCGCCGCCCGGGGGCGCCCGGTGGGCCTGGTAGCTGGAGACCTGCCCGATCTCGTCTCCGACGTGCTGACCGACCTGACCTGGGGCGCGCCCGGCCCGGGCACCCCTTGACCACCGCCCATCTGCGCACGGCCTGGGCCGAGGTCGACCTGGGCCGGCTCCAGGCCAACGTCGAGCGGCTGTGTCGCCACGTCGCCCCGGCGGCGCTGTGCGCGGTGGTGAAGGCCGACGGGTACGGCCACGGCGCTGTGCCGGTGGCCCGGGCCGCCCTGGCCGGCGGGGCGGCCTGGCTGGCCGTGGCCCTGGTCGAGGAAGGCGTCGAGTTGCGCCAGGCGGGCATCGACGCCCCCGTGCTGGTGCTGTCCCAGCCGCCCCTGTCGGCGTGGGGGGCGGTGGTCGAACACCGCCTCACCCCGACCGTGGACACGGTGGAAGGCGCCGCCGCCCTGGCCGGCCGCCTCGCTCAGACGGACCCCGGCGGAGGCGGGACCGGAGCCGGCTGGCCGGTACACGTCAAGGTCGACACCGGCATGCACCGGGTCGGGGCCACGCCCGAACAGGTGATGGCGGTGGCGGCGGAAGTGGCGGGCAGCGAAGAGCTTCGCTTCGAGGGCCTCTGGACGCACCTGGCCGTGTCCGAGACCGACGACCCGTTCAACCAGGCTCAGCTGAAACGCCTGGCGGAGGTACGCGAAGCGTTGGCCGCCGCCGGACTGGTGCCGGGCATGATCCACGCCGCCAATTCCGGCGGCGGTCTCCTGCATCCCGATGCCCGACTCGATATGGTCCGCGCCGGCATCTCCATCTACGGGTATCCGCCCGCCCGCGGTTTGGCAACCGAAGTCGGCCTGGAGCCGGTGATGACCCTGGCCGCCGGCGTGTCCCACGTGCAGCGCCTCGGGGCCGGGGAGCGCATCTCCTACGGGCGGCGTTATGCCCTGTCCGCCGATGCCAGCGTGGCCACCGTTCCTTTGGGCTACGCCGACGGCGTGCCCCGCCGGCTCTCGTCCACCGGGGCCGAGGTTCTCATCGGAGGCCGGCGCCGGCCGATGGCGGGGACCATCACCATGGATCAGCTCATGGTCGACTGCGGGGACGATCCCGTCACTGTCGGGGACGAGGTCGTGCTCATCGGACGCCAGGGGGACGAAGTGATCACCGCCGAGGAGTGGGCCGAGCGGCTCGGCACCATCAGCTACGAGATCCTCTGTGGCATCGGACCCCGGGTCCGGCGCCGCTACGTCAACGGTCCGGGGGCCTGACGGCGCCATGCTGACGGATGTGGCCGGCGTGGCCGTCGGCCACTGGACCGATCCGGTGGCCCGCACCGGCTGCACGGTCGTGCTCCTGCCCGAGGGTTCGGTGGCTTCTGGTGAGGTGCGGGGCGGCGCCCCGGGCACCCGGGAGTGGGACCTGCTCAGCCCGGAGCGGATGATGTCCCACATCGACGCGGTGGTGCTGACGGGCGGATCGGCCTTTGGGCTGGCCGCCTGCGACGGCGTGGTCCGGTGGTGCTCGGAACAGGGACGGGGATTCACCACCCGGGCCGGGCCCGTTCCCATCGTGGTCGGCGCCGTCCTGTTCGACCTGGCCGTGGGCGACGGCAGCGTCCGGCCCGGCCCCGACCAGGGTTATGACGCCTGTGTGGCGGCCAGTTCCGAAGGCCATGCCACCGGTGCCGTCGGAGCGGGGACGGGAGCTACGTTCGGGTCCTGGCGCGGGCCCGAGGCGGTCCGCCCCGGCGGCCTGGGCACTGCCACCGAGCGCTTCCGCTCCGACACCGGCCAAGTCACCGTCTCCGCCCTCATGGCCGTCAACGCCTACGGGGACGTTCTGCCCCCGGGGACGGAGGCTTCCCAGATCGACATGGCCCGGTGGCTGGAAACACCGCCGCCGGCTCCCTTCCAGAACACGACCATCGGTGTGGTCGTCACCGACGCGCCTCTGGACAAGAGGGGCTGCCTGCTGTTGGCCCAGTCCGCCCACGACGGCCTGGCCCGGGCCCTGGAGCCGGTGCACACCACCGTCGACGGGGACGCCATCGTGGTCATCTCCACCTCCTTCCTCGATCCGGCCGCCCCGGCCCCGGACCGCCCGCCGCCGGTGTTCCGGCTGGACGGGTTGCGGGCCATGGCGGCCCGGGCCACCACCGCGGCGGTGAGGGCCGCCGTCCTGGGCTGAGGGTCCCGCCTGTCCATGGCCCGGCCGTGGGACCATTTGGGCATGGCGCGCGAAGGCTGGACGACGCACTGGCACAAACACCCCGGAGTTCGTTCCGGGCCGGACCTGACCCTGGGGGAACGGGCCGCCGACCGGATGCGCAACATGATGGGGTCCTGGCCCTTCGTCTTCGGCTTCTTCGGGATCATGATCCTTTGGGCCGTGGTCAACTCGGTGTTCTACCTGGGGGGCACCAACGGCCGGCACGGGTTCGACCCCTACCCCTACATCCTTCTCAACCTGTTCCTGTCCATGCTGGCCGGCGTGCAGGCCGCCGCCCTGCTCATCGCGGCCAAGCGTTCGGACGGGATCGCCTCGGAGATCGCTCTGCACACGGAACGCAACACCGAGGATCTCAAGGGGCTCCTGGCCGAGAACACCGAACTCACCACCCAGGTGAAGAAGAACACCGACCTGCTGGAGGAGATCCACCGCCATGTGGCCGCTCTCACCCCGGAGGCGGGCCTGTTCAAGCCCGGGGAAGAGCCGCCCTCCTCCACCTAGGCACGGCGCCGGCGCCCCCGGCCGTACGATTCCCGGCGTGACCCTGGCCGAACTCGAGCGCGAGGCTCTGGACTGCACCCGTTGCCCGCTGGCGGCCGGGCGCACCCAGGTCGTCTTCGGCGTGGGCGACCCCGCCGCCCGCATCATGTTCATCGGGGAGGGACCGGGGCGGGAGGAGGACCTGCGGGGTGAGCCTTTCGTCGGGCGTTCCGGCCAGCTGTTGGACCGGTTGATGGCCGAGGAGCTCGGTATGGACCGGACCAGTTGCTATATCGCCAACGTGGTCAAGTGCCGTCCCCCGGGCAACCGGGATCCGAAACCGGAGGAGATCGAAGCCTGCCGCCCCTATCTGGAGTCTCAGGTCGATCTCATCGCCCCGGCCGTGGTGGTCACTCTGGGCAACTTCGCCACTCGGCTCATGCTCGACACCACCGAGGGGATCAAGCGACTGCGGGGCCGGTCATATCCCTTCCGCACCGGCGTCATCGTGCCGACCTATCACCCCTCGGCGGCCCTGCGCTCGGGGGGTCAGGTGGTGGCCGAGATGCGGGCCGACCTCATCCGGGCCAAGCAGGCCCTCATGGCGGCGGGGCTCCGGTGATCCATCTCATCACCTCCTCGGACGAGGAGACCCGGGAGCTGGGCGCCGCCCTGGCGCCCCTGGCCCGGGTCGGTGACCTGCTCCTTGTGTCAGGAGACCTCGGCGCCGGCAAAACCGTCTTCGCCCAGGGTTTCGCCCGCGGTCTCGGCGTGACCGAGCCCGTGACCAGCCCCACCTTCACCCTGGTACGCACCTATCCGGCCACCATCCCGCTCATCCACGCCGACCTGTACCGGTTGGAGCGCATGCAGGAGGTCATCGACCTCGGCCTCAACGAGTTGCTCGACCACTCCGCCGTGGCCCTGATCGAGTGGGGTGACGTGGCCGCCGCCACCTTCACCAGCGACTACCTCCTGGTCCGTATCAGCCTCGACCCCGAGGCCGAATCCACCCGGCTGTTCCAGCTCGGCCTGGTCGGACCGTCCTGGTCGGCCCGCAAGGTGGCCATGGGCCGGGCCCTGGCCCCGTGGGTGGTGGCGTCGTGATCATCCTCGGCATCGAGACGGCCACCGCCCGGGTGGGCTGCGCCCTGGGCGGGGTGGAGGGCGTGCTGGCCGAGTTCCACACCACCCGGGGCCGGCGTCACGCCGAGACCCTGGCCCCCGCCATCGAATTCGTGTGCCGTTCGGCCGACATCGACCTCTCCGAGGTGAGTGTGGTGGCGGTGGACATCGGGCCGGGTCTGTTCACCGGCCTGCGGGTCGGCGTGGCCACGGCCAAGGCGCTGGCCCAGGCCCTGCGGGTGCCGATGATCGGCCTCTCGAGCCTCGACCTGCTGGCCTATCCGCTGCGCACGTCCGAGCGCATGGTCGTGCCCGTCATCGACGCCCGCCGCGACGAGGTCTACTGGTCCACCTACCGTCAGGTCCCCGGCGGGATCCAGCGTCTCACCGACTACCGCCTCTCCACTCCCAGGGAGCTGGCCGCCGAGCTGTCCGCCTCCCGCCGTCCCTACATGCTGGTCGGTGACGGCGCCGCCCGCTACGCCGATCAACTGGGTGAGAACGGTCTCGATTCCGGGGTGGAGTGGAGCGCGTATCCGAGCCCGGGGGCATTGGTGGAACTGGCCCATCCCCGGGCCCTGCGGGAGGAGTTCGTGCATCCCTCCGAGTTGTCGGTGCTCTACCTGCGCCGCTCGGATGCGGAGATCAACTGGGACCTGCGCCACGGCCTCACTCCGGAGGGCGGGTTTGACGGCATCGCCCTGGAGGGAGGAGGTGGGCCCGATGTCCCTCCTGCCTGACTACCAACCCGACCCGACTTCGCCGGCGCTGACGCTGGCCCCGATGCGCCGGCGTCATCTGCGGGCGGTCATGAGGATCGAGGGCGAGGTCTACCCCCGGCCGTGGTCGGTGTCGCTGTTCATGAGCGAACTGGCTCTGCGGGGGACGCGGGCCTATCACGTGGTCCGCTCCGGCACGACCGTGGTGGGCTACTCCGGGCTGATGCTGGGGACGGAGGAGGCCCATGTGACGACCATCGCCGTCGACCCGGAGTGGCACCGCCAGGGCATCGGCACCCTCCTCATGTTGAACATGGCCCGCACCGCCCTGGAGCGCGAGGCCAAGGCCATCACCCTGGAGGTGAGGGTGGGCAACACCGGGGCCCAGGCCCTGTACCAGCGCTTCGGCTTCGCCCCGGCCGGGATCAGGAAGAACTACTACTCGGAGACGAACGAGGACGCCCTGGTCATGTGGGCCAACGACATCGACACCCCTGACTACGCCGAGCGCCTCGACGCCATCCAGTCCGAGCTCTACGCCCGGCTGAGCCAATAGCCTTCCTCTCTTGACCCGGATCCTCGCCATCGAGACGTCCTGTGACGAGACGGCCGCCGCCGTGGTGGAGGACGGCACCCAGGTCCTCTCCTCGGTGGTGAGCAGCCAGGTCGATCTGCACGCCCGCTACGGCGGAGTGGTGCCGGAACTGGCCGGCCGGGCCCACCTGGAGCTGTTGACCCCGGTGGTGGCCCAGGCCCTGATCGAAGCCGGGGTGGACGGCCGCCGGCCCGGTATCGACGCGGTGGCGGTGACCGCTGGGCCCGGGCTGATCGGGGCCCTGCTGGTCGGGGTATCGGCGGCCAAGGCCTACAGCCTGGCCTGGCAGGTCCCGTTCGTGGCCGTCAACCACCTGGAGGGCCACCTGGCCGCCGCCTTCATCGAGGAACCCCACCTCGAGCCTCCGTTGCTGGTGCTACTTGTCTCGGGGGGCCACACCATGCTGGTCGCCATGGCCGGTCCCGGCCGCTACGAGCTGCTGGGCCAGACCATCGACGACGCCGCTGGGGAGGCCTTCGACAAGGTCGCCCGCCTCCTGGGCCTCGGCTATCCCGGTGGCCCGGCCATCGACGCCATCGCCATGGAGGGCGACCCCAAGTCGGTCACCCTGCCCCGCCCCCTCTGGGGGGAGGGCTACGACTTCTCCTTCAGCGGCCTCAAGACCGCCGTCATGACCGTGCTCCGCAAACAGCCCGAACTCCACCCCGCCGACGTGGCCGCTTCCTTCCAGGAGGCCGTGGTGGACGTCCTGGTGGACAAGGCCCGCCGGGCCGCCCTGGACATCGGGGCCAAGGGCCTGTGCCTGGCCGGCGGGGTGGCCGCCAACTCCCTCCTGCGGGAGCGGGCCCTGGATGTGTGCATCGAGGCCGGTTTGTCGGCCTTCATCCCCTCCCGGGGGATGTGCACCGATAACGCCGCCATGATCGGCGCCGCCGCCTTCTGGCGCCTGGAGCAGTCCGGCCCCAGCCCCCTCGACACCGGCGCCGACCCCAACCTCCGCCTCTTTTAGGAGTCCCGGGGACCGGCCGAGCCTCGCTGGCAATGGCCCGCCCGGGGTTGGGCCCCGGCCACGAGGCGCGGGCCAGCCGGCGGAGCCGGCAATGGGCGTGGTGCGAAGCACCCGGGTACCCGCAGCCCAACGAGCAGGGTCCCCGGGACATCCTGAATTAGCAGTCGGGGCCTCCGGTTGCCAACGGCTCGGGAGATGGCTATCGTTAGCACTCGCATGGTTTGAGTGCTAACAGCAGAAGCAACGCCCAAGGAGGCAGCCAAGAATGAAGCTCCAGCCGCTCGAGGACCGCATCGTCGTGCGCCCTGGCGAGTCGGAGGAGACCACGGCTTCCGGCCTGGTCATCCCGGATACCGCCAAAGAGAAGCCCCAGCAGGGTGAGGTGCTGGCCGTAGGGCCGGGCCGCCGCGCCGAGAACACCGGTGAGATCATCCCCCTCGACGTCAAGGTCGGGGACACGGTCGTCTACTCCAAGTACGGAGGGACCGAGATCACCACCGACGGGGAGGACCTGCTCATCCTCACCAGCCGCGACGTGCTGGCGAAGGTTGGCAAGTAGTCCATGGCCAAGATGCTCAAGTTCGACGAGGCTGCCCGCCGCAGCCTCGAGGCCGGCGTCAACCGCCTGGCCGATTCCGTCAAGGTCACCCTCGGCCCCAAGGGCCGCAACGTGGTCCTGGAGAAGAAGTTCGGCGCCCCCACCATCACCAACGACGGCGTGACCATCGCCCGTGAGGTGGAGCTGGAGGACCCCTTTGAGAACATGGGGGCCCAGCTGGTCAAGGAGGTCGCCACCAAGACCAACGACGTGGCCGGAGACGGCACCACCACCGCCACCGTGCTGGCCCAGGCCCTGGTCCGTGAGGGCCTAAAGAACGTGGCCGCCGGCGCCAATCCGATGTCCCTCAAGCGGGGCATCGACAAGGGCGTCGCCGCTGCTGTCGAGGCCATCCGCAAGGCCGCCAAGGAGGTCGACGGTAAGACCGAGATCGCCCAGGTGGCGTCCATTTCGGCCGCTGACCCCTCCATCGGAGAGGTCCTGGCCGAGGCCATCGATCGGGTGGGCAAGGACGGGACCGTCACCGTCGAGGAGTCGAACACCTTCGGCTTGGAGCTCGACTTCACCGAGGGCATGCAGTTCGACAAGGGCTTCCTGAGCCCGTATTTCGTGACCGACCCGGAGCGCCAGGAGGCGATCCTGGACGATCCGTACATCCTCATCGTCAACCAGAAGATCAGCTCCGTCCATGACATGGTCCCCGTTCTGGAGAAGGTCATGCAGACGGGCAAGCCCCTTCTGATCATCGCCGAGGACGTCGAGGGCGAGGCCCTGGCCACCCTGGTTGTCAACAAGATCCGGGGCACGTTCAACTCGGTGGCCGTCAAGGCCCCCGGCTTCGGCGAGCGCCGCAAGGCCATGCTCGGTGACATCGCCATCCTCAGCGGTGGCCAGGTTGTCTCCGAGGAGATCGGCGTCAAGCTCGAGGGCGTCACCCTCGACCTTCTCGGCCGGGCTCGGCGCATCCTGGTGACCAAGGACGACACCACGGTCATCGAAGGGGCCGGATCGGCGGACGAGGTGGCCGGCCGGGTCGCCCAGATCCGCCGGGAGATCGACGAAACCGACTCGGATTGGGATCGGGAGAAGCTCCAGGAGCGCCTGGCCAAGTTGGCCGGCGGCGTGGCCGTGGTCAAGGTCGGAGCCGCCACCGAGGTGGAGCTCAAGGAGAAGAAGCACCGGATCGAGGACGCTCTCTCGGCCACCCGGGCTGCCATCGAAGAGGGTGTCGTAGCCGGGGGTGGAACCGCCCTGCTGCGGGCCCGCCCCGCCGTCCGCAAGGCCATCGAGGCCTTGACGGGTGACGAGGCCACCGGAGCCGAGATCGTGTACCGGGCCCTGGAGGAGCCGCTGCGCTGGATCGCCACCAACGCCGGCCTCGAGGGTGCGGTCATGGTCGAGCGGGTGGAGAAGGAGAAGGGGGCCAACGGCCTCAACGCTGCCACCGGCCAGTTCGAGGACCTGGTCAAGGCCGGCGTCATCGACCCGGCCAAGGTGACCCGCTCCGCCTTGCAGAACGCCGCTTCCATCGCGGCCCTGCTGCTCACCACCGAGTGCCTGGTGGCGGACAAGCCGGTGAAGTCCGATCCGGCCGCCGCCGCCGCGGCCGCCGCCGGTGGCATGGGCGGAATGGGTGGCATGGGCGGAATGGGGATGATGTAGCCCCTTCCGTCTCGGGGCCCGGTCGGGCTCCCAGGATTGATGTGGAGAGAGCCGGCGCCTTCGGGCGCCGGCTCTTTCTGTTCCCCTGGGGGTGTGGCCGAAGGGCGCCCGCTGGCTCGGGTGGCGCCGGCTCTTTCACCTCCTGCCCGTTCCCGAGATTTCTTCCCGTTTCTGGGCGTAATTGGCACCACCTTGTCACACCACCCCGATATACTGCGAACAGACGTTCCCTCCTGGGATGGAGGGCCGATCTCCTGGGGAGGTGGGGGATGAACGAGAGAATTCGGGTGGCACTGGGCATGGTGCGCTCCGAGGTGGCCAACACCGACTTCGC
>DAHUYE010000021.1 GCA_027315345.1 Actinomycetota bacterium | reverse complement strand
GCCCGGGACTGGCGTTCGGCCCTGACCGGGGTGGCAGCCGGACTGGCGGTGCTGGCCGTCATCGTGGCCGGGCTCGGGCCGGCCCTGACTGCCATACCGATGCAGTACCTGCGCCTGGTGGTGGGAGGTCTGCTCCTCGTTTTCGGGCTGCAATGGCTGCGCAAGGCCATCCTCCGGGCCAGCGGGCACAAAGCCCTGCATGACGAGGACAAGATCTTTGCCACCGAGTTGTCGGCGGCCCAGACGGCCCAGACCCGCCGGGTCGGCGCCGTGAGCGACTGGTACAGCTTTACGCTCTCCTTCAAAGGTGTGGTTCTGGAGGGTCTGGAGGTGGCCTTTATCGCTCTCACCTTCGGCAGTAACCAGAAGAACATCCCTCTAGCCGCCATTGCCGCCATCTCCGCGGTAGTGGTAGTGGCCGCCGGGGGAGTGGCTGTGCGGGCCCCGCTGGCCAGGGTGCCAGAGAACTCCATGAAGTTCGTGGTCGGAGTGATGCTGACCAGCTTCGGGACCTTCTGGGGCGCCGAGGGGGCGGGTGCCCACTGGCCGGGTTCGGACGCCGCCCTGTTGGCCCTGGTGCCGCTCTATGCCCTGTTCGGCGTCGGGCTCTCGCTGGCCCTCCGACCTCGCTCCGGGACCAAGCTGGCCTACTCGGCGGAGGCGTGATGGTGATATCCAGGCTCAGGGCCTTCTACGACTTCTGGTACGACTTCATCGTCGGGGATGACTGGCGGGTGGCCATCGGGGTGGTGGGGGCTCTGGCCATCACCTGGGGTATCAGCGGGTCGAGCTTTCCGGCCTGGTGGCTGGTGCCGGCGGCCGTCGTCCTGCTACTGCCCTACAGCCTGTGGCGGGCAATCCGAACCAGCTGACCGACCGTAGGGCCCCTCAGTGGTCCTCGGATTCCTCCTGGTACACGCGGCTGGCGTACTCCTCCAGGACCTTGGCGCACTCGGCCAGGGCGGCCTCGGTGGCGGCTCGAGTGGGAGCACCGAAGACGTCCCGCTCACTAATTTTCTCGAACCAGCGCTGGAGCTTGACCAGGTCGACCTCGTTCTCTTCCAATTCAGCGAACGTGAAGTGCGCGGCCACGTGCTCCTTGGCCACCTGGCCCAGGAAGTCCCGGCAGCGGTCGATGATCTCCTCGTATTCGTCATCCCGGGCCGCCTGGTAGGTGGACATGAGGTCGGCCTCACCCACCATGGCGCTGGCGCTGAGCAATAGAGCGGTGCCCGACATCTCCACGATGTCGTGGCGCAGCTTGCGCAGGGCTCGTTCGGTCTGGGGCGTGGCCGGCAGAGCGGCCACCGAGTTCTGCAGGTAGACGGCGCCAAGTCCCTTGAGCCGGCGCCAGGCCGCCGCCCGCAGGCGGGTGGGCTCGGAAGGTATCCGGTACACCAGCACCAGCCACTCCCCAGGTCCGGGCCCGCCCCCGGCCAGGGCGACAGGGTCAGGTTCGGAAACTTCGACTCCGTCCGACATCGATCTGGCCACACCCTGATTCTGCCCCGTCGGCTCGGTCAGGCGGCGCTCATCCAACCGGGACGATGCGATGGTCGACCATGGCGCCGGACTCGAAGTGGAGCCGGCCGTAGGTGGCCACCGGTTGGGAACGGTTACCAGGCGTCGATCCAGGGCACCCGCTTGCCTGCCCCCGGCTCCACGGCGGGGATCGAGCGCAGGGCGGCCGCGATCCAGCGGCGGGTGTCGGCCGGGTCGATGACGTCATCCAGGGCGGGCCCGGTGGCCCGAGCCACCGCCTTGCCGGCGGCGTAGGCGGCCGCCACCATGCGGTCGAAGCTGGCCCGGCGTTCGGCGGGATCATCGATGGCGGCCAGCTCGGCCCGGTAGCCGAGCTTGACCGCTCCCTCCAGGCCCATGCCGCCGAACTCCCCGGTGGGCCAGGCCACCGCCAGCATGGAGGCCTGGTAGCTGCCCCCGGTCATGGCGATGGCGCCCAGTCCGTAGCTCTTGCGCAGGATGACCGAGAGGATGGGCACGGTCAGATTGGCGCCGATAAGGAAGAGCCGGGAGCAGTGGCGGATGAGGCCGGTCTTTTCCGCTTCCGGTCCGACCATGTTGCCCGGGGTATCGGACAGCGACAGCACCGGCAGGGCGAAGGCCTCGCAGATCTGGAGGAAGCGGGCGGCCTTGTCCGAGGCGTCGGAGTCGATCGCCCCGCCGATGTGGAGTGGGTTGTTGGCGATGAGGCCGACCGGCTGGCCTTCGATCCGGACCAGGGCGGTGACCATGGCCCGGCCGAACCGCGGCCGCAGCTCCAGCACCGAGCCCGTATCGGCCAGCAACTCGATGACCCGGCGGATGTCGTAGGTCCTCACCCGGCTTTCCGGGATGACGCTGCGTAGGCGGCGCTGGTCGGCGCAGGACCAGTCCGGCACCGGTCCCTGGAAGTAACTGAGATACCGGCGGGCGGTGACGGCCGCCTCGGCCTCATCGGCCACCAGGACGTCGATGACCCCGTTGGCTTGCTGAACGTCGACGGGCCCGATCTCCTCGGGACGGAAGATGCCGAGGCCGCCGCCTTCGATCATGGCCGGCCCGCCCATCCCCAGAGCGGAGTCCTCGGTGGCGATGATCACGTCACAGCACCCGAGGATGGCGGCGTTACCGGCAAAGCATCGCCCCGACGTCACCCCGACCAGCGGCACCAGCCCGCTCAGCTGGGCCCACAGCTCGAAGCCGCGGACGAAGCCGTTACCGCCCTCGGTGTCACCGGGCCGGCCGCCACCCCCCTCGGTGAAGAACACGGTGGGCAGCTTCCAGCGGTGGGCCAACTCGGCCATCCGGTCCAGCTTGACGTGGTTGTGGGCTCCCTGGGTTCCGGCCAGGACGGTGTAGTCGTAGGCCATCACCGCCGCCTTGCTCCGCTGCGGGCCGAAGGCGTCGGCATTGACGGTGGCCAGTCCCATGATGAGCCCGTCGGCGGGGGTCTGGGCGATCAGCTCCTCCAGGCTGTTGCGCCGGCGTCGGGCCGCCACCGTCAGCGGGCTGTATTCCACCAGGCTGTCCGGATCGCAGAGGTCCTCCACGTTCTCCCGGGCCGTGCGCTTGTGGAGCCGGCGGCGCCGCTCCACCGCCTCGGGCCGGGCTGCATCGGTGACGAGGCGGTGGCGTTCGAGTACCTCGACCAGATCAGGACGGATGTAGTCGGGGTCGAAGTCCTCTTCGGCTGGCCCGTGCTCCGCCTCTGCCCCCGACGGCTCCAGGAACAGGAGCGGAAAACCCTCCAGCACCGCCTCGCCCGCCACCGAGGCCACCGTACGGACCACGCCGGCAGCCGGGGCGATGATCTCGTGTTCCATCTTCATGGCCTCGATGACGGCCAGGACCTGGCGGGCGGCCACCTCGTCACCGGCCTGCACCGATAGGGAGACCACCGTGCCCTGCATGGGGGCCCGCACCGCCGTGGCGCCGGCCGGGCCCCCAGTCCGCCTGTCCACCGGCTCGGTCCGGGCCCGGTCGGTCCGGCCGTGGTCCAGCACGGCCAGCGGATCGGAGGTGTCGATGCCGGCCCCGGCCCGGCCCTGACGCTCCGCGGCTTCGGCCCCGCCGAGGTCGGTGCCCGTGCCGCCAGCGTCTGCGCGGCCGACGTCGGCGCCGGCTGTCTCCGTGCCGCCCGCGTCCAGGCCGGCCTCGAGCACCTCGGTCACCAGCTCGGTGTGCAGGCGGTCTGCGACGACATCCGGGTGGGCCAGCAGGGCGAGGAGGAAGTCGAGGTTGGTCCCGACCCCCTCGAGACGGAAGCCGGACAGGGCCCGGGTCGCCTTGGCCAGCAGGCTGTCCCGGTCCCCGGCGGTGTGGACCACCACCTTGGCCAGCAGGGGGTCGTATCGGGGGCTGGTGACGTATCCGCCGTAGCCGGCGCCGTCCACCCGCACCCCCGGCCCGGAGGGCGGCTCGTAGGCGGTGATGGTTCCGGCCGTGGGGGTGAAGGTTCCGTCCGGGCCGGCCGTCTCCAGGTTGATGCGCAGCTGCATGGCCCGGCCCCGAGGTGGCGGCAGGCGGGCCGGGTCCAGGCCCACCCCGGCCAGGGTGGCGCCCGGCTCGGCCAAGCCCAGCTGGATGGCGACCAGGTCCAGCCCGGTCACGGCTTCGGTGACGGTGTGTTCGACCTGGAGCCGGGGGTTGGCCTCGATGAAGGCGAAGCGGCCGTCCTCTCCCACCAGGAACTCGAAGGTGCCCAGGCCCCGGTACCGGGTGCGGACGGCCAGCTCCACCGCCGCCGCCCACAGGGCGGTTCGAACCGCCTCGGGGACGGAATCGGCCGGGGCCAACTCGATGATCTTCTGGCGCCGCCGCTGCAGGCTGCAGTCCCGGTCGAAGAGGTGCACGGCTCCGGCGCCGTCCCCGGCCACCTGCACCTCGATGTGGCGCACCGGGCTGAACAGCTCTTCCAGGTACAGCGATCCGTCCCCGGACCCGGCCGCTTCGGAGCCGGCCCGTTCGAAGGCCACGGCCAACTCGGCCCGGCTGCGGGCCGGCCGCATCCCCCGGCCGCCCCCTCCGGAGACGGCCTTGACCATCACCGCCCCGCCCGGACCGAGAGAGTCGAGGAAGGCTCCGGCCGTCTCCAGGTCGATGCCGGCCGGCGTGCCCCGCAGTACCGGTACTCCCGCCTCGGCGGCCAGCGCCCGGGCCGCCACCTTGTCCCCGAAGGCCCGCAGGACGTCGGGGGAGGGACCGATGAAGGTGACGCCCCGATCCGTACACAGCTCGGCCAGTCCGGGCGACTCGCTCAGGAAGCCGTAGCCGGGGTGCAGGGCGTCACAGCCGGCCTCGACGGCCAGGTCGACCAGAGCGGTGGCGTCCATGTAGGCCCGGGCCCCGGACCCGGGCAGGGGGCGGCCCTCGTCCACCCGACGGACGTGGAGGGAAGCGGCGTCATCAGCGGGGAAGACGCCCACGGTTGGAATGCCCATCTCGGCCGCCGTGGCCGCGATGCGGATGGCGATCTCGCCCCGGTTGGCGATGAGAAGCCTCTTCACGGTGGCCCGGAGCGTACGTCTATCCTCGCCTGATGAGTGAGGCTGAGCCCGTCTCAGACTGGGCCCACGATTTCGACCACCTGGATGACACCTGGGCCGCCGACCCCTTCCCCATCTGGGAGGAACTGCGTGCTACCTGCCCGGTGGCGCACAGCCCCCGTTACGGGGGCGCCTGGCTGCCGACCCGGCACGAGGACATCTCCTCCATCGCCTACGACACGGACCGGTTCACCTCCCGGTTCATCATCGTCGGCGGCACCCGCCCGCCCGACTTCCTGGCCCCGGCCGGCCCGGTGCCGCCCATCTCCTCCGATCCGCCCTATCACCACGGGGCCCGGCGCAAGCTGATCCCACCCTTCTCCCCCAAGGAGATCGCCAAGATCGAGCCGGCCACGCGGGCCTACTGCCACAGCCTCATCGACTCCATGGCCGGCCGGGACGTGGTGGACGCCGCCGCCGACTATGCCCAGCACATCCCGGTCCGGGTCATTGCCGACATGCTCGGCTTCCCCGAGGAGGACGCTGAAACCTTCCGGACCTTCGTCCATAGCTTCCTGGAGGGCGTGGCCGTGCCCATCGAGGAGCGCCTGGACGAGGTCATCGCCCTGTTCGGTTACCTGCAGGCCCAGGTGGACGACCACATGGCCAACCCCCGGGACGATCTGACCACCTACCTGATCAACCTGGAGGAGGACCCCGAGTCCCTGCGGGGTGCCTTCGACCAGGCCGGCCTGCAGTTCGAGGAGGCGGCCGCCGACGTCGACCCCGAGACCGTGCCCGAGCCCGAGCGGCTGCTGCCTCCGGTGCTCGGCACCATGGCCCTGCTCCTCATCGCCGGCATCGACACCACCTGGAGCGCCATCGGAGCCTCCCTGTGGCATTTGGCCGGGCATCCCGAGGACCGCAAGCGGATGGCCACCGAGCCTGAGCTGTTCCCGATCGCCATGGAGGAGCTGCTGCGGGCCTATGCCCCGGTCACCATGGCCCGGCTGGTGCGCGACGACATGGACTGGAACGGCTGCCCGATGAAGAAGGACGACTGGGTCCTTCTGCCCTTCCCGGCCGCCAACCGCGATCCCGAGGTGTTCGAGGAGCCCGACCGGGTCATCCTGGACCGGGCCAGCAACCGCCACGCCGCCTTCGGCCTGGGCATCCACCGCTGCGTGGGTTCCCATCTGGCCCGCATGGAGCTGAAGGTCGCTCTGGAGGTGTGGCTGGAGCGCTTCGAGGACTTCGAGCTGGCCGACCCGGGGGTGGTGACGTGGTCGCACGGCCAGGTCCGCGGGCCGCGGGTCCTACCGGTCAGGGTGAGCCCCCGGGCCTAAGGACCCCGGGCCGCTAATCTGCCCTCGGGCGGGGGCCACGGGGGGAGTTGCTTGGACATCGTTCTGAGCTGTCACAACCTGTCCAAGTCCTACGGGAGCCTGCGGGCGGTGGACGGGGTCAGCTTCCAGATCAGCGCGGGGGAGTGCTACGGCCTGCTCGGGCCCAACGGGGCGGGCAAGACGACCACCATCGCCATGATCTGCGGCCTGGTCGGCCGGGATTCCGGTGACGTGACCGTGGCCGGCCAGAAGCTGGACACCCATTCCGTCGGCGCCCGGGGGGCCATCGGCCTGGTGCCCCAGGAGCTGGCGCTCTACCCGGAGCTCTCGGCGGCAGACAACCTGCGCTTCTTCGGTCGGCTGTACGGCCTGACCGGGACCGAGCTGGGCCGGCGGGTCGAGGCCACCCTGGAGACGGTGGGCCTGGCCGACCGGGCCTCGGAGCGGGTGGAGCGTTACTCGGGCGGCATGAAGCGGCGGGTGAACATAGCCGCCGGGCTCATCCACCAACCCCAGCTCCTGGTGCTGGATGAGCCGACCGTCGGGGTGGACCCGCAGAGCCGGAACTCCATCCTCACCACCATCGAGACCCTGCGGGACTCGGGCATGGCCGTGCTCTACACCACCCACTACATGGAGGAGGCCGAGCGGCTCTGTGACCGGGTCGGCATCATCGACGGCGGCCACCTCATCGCCGAAGGCACCCGGCGGGAGTTGGTGGACAGCACCGGGGCCCTGGACCGGGTCAAGGTGACGGCCGCGGGCGACCTGGCCGGCTTCGGACGGGACTGCGCCGGCCTGGCCGGGGTCCACGCCGTGCAAGACCTGGACGGGCGGGTCGAGCTGGAGGCAGCCGCCGGCCGGCGCCTGCTGCGCCCGATCATGGACCTGGCCGACCGTCACGACCTGGACGTCGCCAGCGTGGAGGTGGCCGAGCCCGACCTGGAGTCGGTGTTCCTCAACCTGACCGGGCGCGAGCTGCGGGACTGACCGATGCCGAGCGGCCTCAGGCCTCCGTCCGGTCCCGTCGTGGCCGCCCTGGTGGCCGTGACCGAACTGCGCCGTCGTCTGCGGGACCGGTCGCTCCTTATCACCGGCCTGTTGGCTCCATTCGTGCTGGCCGCCATCATGGGCATCGCCTTCCGGCCCGGAGCGGGCGGGGCCCTGGTCCACATCGGCCTGGTCGATCAGGCCGCCACCGCCACGGGCCGCCAGATCGTCGCGGCCGGGCTGGAGTCGGCCGCCCTTCCCCCCGAGATCGGGATCGTCCCCGAGCGCAGCCCGGCCGCCTTGGAGGCGGACATCCGTTCCGGCGCCCTGGAGGGCGGCGTCATCGTTCCGGCTTCCTTCGGGCGTTCCGAGCGGGCCGTCGACCTGCCGTCCGCCCGGGCCGCCTCCAACTCGCCCCTGGCCGGGCCGGCCTCCGAAGGCATAGCCCGGGCCATCATCGACCGACTGGCGGTGGGGGGTTTGGCCGGGGCGGTGGCCCACCCGGCGCCGGCCGGGGCGGTCGTTCCTCCGGGTCGGGCCCATCCCCCCGCCGGTCCGCTACCCGCCGAGCTCCTGGCGGCGGCGGCCATGCCCCCGTCCCTGACCCTGACCGATGAGGGTCGCGGCGGCCGCCAGAGCCTGCTCGGCTACTTCGCCCCGGCCATGGCCATCGTCTTTCTCTTCATCGGGGTGGGGGCGGTGGCGCGCAGCATCCTGGCCGAGCGCCAGACCGGCACCATCGCCCGGTTGGGCGTCGCCCCGGTCCGGGCCGGGGCGGTGGTGTCCGGAAAGCTGGGTGGCCTGTTGCTGGTGGCCGTGAGCGGGATCCTGGTCCTGTGGGGCGCCACCAGCCTGGTGTTCCGGGCCGACTGGGGCCGGGCCGGGCCGGTGGTCGTCATGTGCGTGATCACGGCCGTAGCCATATCCGGGCTGGCCCTGCTGGTGACCAGCTTTGCCCGGGACGAGGGCCAAGCCGACACCGCCACCCTGGTCATCGGACTGGTCCTGGCTCTGCTGGGGGGCAACTTCTTCCCGCCCGGCAGCCTGCCGACCTTCCTGGCCGACCTGAGCCTGGCCACCCCCAACGGCTGGGCCCTCCAGGGCTTCGGTTCCCTGGCCTTGGACGGGGCCGGTTGGTCGGCGGTGGTGGGCCCGGTGCTGGCCCTGTCCGTGTTCACCGGCCTGTGCGTGGGCCTGGCCGCCCCCCGGCTGCGGAACCTCCTGGTGCCACGGTGACCAGGCTGGGGTCTGACATCTGCACCGGTCCGGCCCACGGGCCCCGGGCCCGGGGCCAGGCGGGCCGAGCCTGGGCCATCGCCCGGGTCAACATGGCCCGGTTGCGGGGGGACCGGCGGGCGGCCTTTGCCGGGCTGGTCCTGCCCATCCTGATCATGATCCTGGTCGGGGTCGTCTTCGGCGGGGGAGCGAACCGACTGGGGGTGGGGGTGGTCGACCTCGACCACAGCGCCCTGTCGGCCCGGGCCGTCACCCTCTTCGAGCGTTCGACCGACCTGCGGGTCCGGCACTACCCGACCGACGCCAAAGCGGCCAGCGCCCTGCGTAGAGGTCTCGTGCTCGGGGGCGTCTCCCTCCCCTCCGGCTATGGGGCGGCCATCGAGGGGGGCCAGCGGCCCTCGGTCTTCCTCCTCTACAACGCCGGCCAGGTTCAGTCCGAGGAGGCTCGGGCCGATCTGGTGACGGTCCTCGCTCAGGTCGACGCCGAAGTCAGCGCAGCCCGCTTCGCCCAGACCCACACCGGTCTGGCCTTCAGCACCGGCCTGGCCCGGGCCGAGGCCATCGACGACGCCGCCTATCGGTTCTCGGTCCGCCGGCCCCAGCCGGCCAAGATCAGCCCCTTCGCCTATACGGCGCCGTCCAACCTGGTGCTGTTCACCTTCATAATGGCCATGGCCGTGTCGGCCGGTTTCGTCCAGAGCCGCCGACTGGGGGTGGTGAGGAGGATGCTGTCGACGCCGACTTCGCCGTTGGCGGTCATCGGCGGGGAGTCGACCGGCATCCTCGGGGTGGCTCTGGGACAGGGGGTTTTCCTGTTCCTGGTGGGCGCTCTGGTCCTGCGCGTCCACTGGGGGGACCCGCTCGGAGTGGCGCTGGTCATCATCGTCCAGTCCCTGGCCGCGGCCGGGGCCGGGCTGTTGGTGGGAACCCTGGCCCGTACCCAGGAACAGGCCCTGGCCATCGCCATTCCCACCGGCATCGCGGCCGGGATGCTGGGGGGCTGCATGTGGTCCCTCGACATCGTGGGCCCGACCATGCGGGCGGTGGGTCACCTCGTGCCCCAGGCCTGGTCCATGGACGCCTTCGTGGCCCTCAGCTACCACCATGCCGGTATCGGGCGGATCGGGGTGGACCTGGCCGCCCTGGCCGGCTTCGCGGTGGTGTTGGGCGGGGCCGGGGCCCTGATGTTGCGCCGGTCGGTGGCCGCCGACCACTGAAGGCCCGGTCGTTGTGGCCCCGCCGCTTCTGGGGCAAGCTCTGGCCATGCCGGACAACTCCTTGAACGTCAGCAGTCGACTCTTCTCCGAAGGCGCCACCATCCCGTCCTCGGCGGCCCACACCTACGCCGGGGGTGAGAACATCAGCCCCGACCTGGCCTGGACCGACGGGCCGGAAGGCACGGCCGCCTACGCGGTGGCCTGCTACGACCCCGACGCCCCCACCACCGTCGGCTTCACCCACTGGCTGGTCTTCAACCTGCCCGCCACCGTCACCTCGCTCGAGGCCGGGGCCGGGGGCTCGGATTCCCCCGCCGGGGGAGTGTCGGGCTTCACCGACTGGGGCGAGAGCCGCTACGGCGGGATGGCCCCGCCCCCGGGGGACGACCCCCACCACTATCAGTTCAGCGTCTACGCCCTGGACACCGGGGACCTGCCCCTCGATGCCACCACCACCTACGCCAAGTTCCGCTTCATGATCCGCGGCCACGTGCTGGCCAGCGGGACCCTGACCGGCCGCTTCGGCGCCTGAGGGCCGTTACTCCCCGGTCCAGCCCGGGGGTATGCGCATGGTCCGGGGCGGCAGCGGGGGAGTCCAGCCGCCGGTGTCGTGACTGCGCACCACCCGGGCCGGGGACCCGGCCACCACGCTGTGGTCGGGCACGACGCCCCGCACCACCGACCCGGCCGCCACCGTGACGTTGCGGCCCAGGTCGGAGCCGGGCAGGACCACCACCCCGGTACCGAGCCAGCTGCCGGCCCCGATCCGCACCGGCGCCTCGAAGGGCCACTGCCTCCCGATGGGCAGGTCGGGATCGTCATAGGAGTGGTTGTGGTCGGTGATGTACACGTTGGGGGCGATGGTGACGTCGTCCTCGATGCGGATGCAGCGCAGGCCCACGATGGCCGTGCCCCGGCCCACCGAGCAGCGGGAACCGATCGACACCACCGGTTCGGCCTCCGAATCCAGGGCCTCTCCGGGTAGGCCGGCCGACAGGGTCACCTGGGGGGAGAAAAGGGTGGAGGATCCGATGACGATGGCCTCCTCCCCGAAGACGGCCCCCCGGGGAAAGGCCATGCCGCTGCCGGCGCCCATGTGCCGGAAGCGCCGGCCCCGGGCGTCACCGGGCCCGACCATGCCCAGGGCGCTGAACCAGTCCCACAGGTCGTTGACGGCGTCGGCCACCTTGTCCCGGTGGGCCGGCTTGAGCCGAATGGGCCAGAACCGGGCCGTGGCCCGTTCCACCGGACGGCGTCGCTCCGGGCCGGGTCCGTTCACGGTCCCGCCTTCGGACGTCGTCCCGGTCTCCGGCGCGCACTCATGGCCCGGTGGCGGTGAAGGCCGGCCCGTCGGCCCGGTCCACGGTGGCGAAGGACTCGACCGCTCCCCGCTTGAGCCGGGTGGCCCGGCGGGTGGGCCGGCCCAGCGCCATGACCCCGGCCACGGCCAGCTCCGGGCCCGCCCCCAACAGCTCCTTGACCTCGGGCTCGGCCCGCACCGCCATGGTGGTGAGAACGCCGCCCAGGCCCTCCTCCCGGGCGGCCAGGAGCAGACTCCAGGCGAAGGGGTAGATGGAAGCTCCGCCGACCAGCGTGTAACGCTCGAAGTCCCGGTCCACGGCGGCCAGGGCCCGGAAGTCGGCCAGCAGCACCAGCAGCACCGGGACCTTGTCCAAATTCTCGGCGAAGCCACCCTCCCCGCGTCCCGCCGCCACCGCCACTTGGGGGGCGCCCCGGGCGGCCTCGGCCTCCGCCGCCCGGTCGGTCACCGGGGCCCAGGGGACCAGGCCGGCCGAGGAGATGGCCAGGTACTCGTACCAGGCGGGCAGGTACAGCTCCCGGAGCCGGGCCCGGATGGCGGGGTCCTTGACCACCACCACCCGCCAGCCCTGGCGGTTGCCCCCGGACGGGGCGAAGCGGGCCGTGTCGAGGAGGCGCCACACCGTCTCGTCCGGGACGGCCTCGGGGGTGAATTCCCTCACCGCCCCGGTGGAGCGGAGCACCTCCTGCAGTTCCATGACCGGGGACGGTACCCGGGCGGCCCCGGTGGCGCCGGGCCGAGCCGGGGTCAGCGGGAGGACCAGGCGTCGGGGTCGGCCAGCATGGTCTTGACCTTGCGGGGCAAGCGTCCGGTGGCCAGCTGTTCGATGGTGACCGATTCCAGGACCGAGCGGATGCTGGCCCGCAGGGCCACCCACAGGTCCTGCAGGGCGGCGGTGCCGTCCGGATAGGAGGTTGCCTCCGGACGCAGGCCCCGGACCTCGGCCAGGGGGCCGTCCACCGCCCGCATGACGTCGGCGGCGCTGATCTGCGAGGCGGGCCGGCGCAGGCGGTAGCCGGCATCGGGGCCGCGCTGGTTGGCGACCAGGTCGGCCCGGCGCAGCTGGAGGAGGATGTTCTCCAGGAAGTTGACCGGCAGCTCCTGGGACTGGGCCAGGGCGTCGGCGGTCATGGGCTGGCCCGACCCGGCCAGGGTCACCAGGGCCCGCAGGGCGTAGTCAGCCTTGGCCGAGATGTACACGCACCCATTCTGGGGGTTGGGCCGGGGCGGCGCGGTCATGGTCGAGAGGGCTCAACGTTCGGCCCCGGTTCACCCCCCGTTCATTTCCAGGCAGGCTCAAGTTCGCCTGGCGCGCCTACCGTTCGGGCTCAATGAGGTGGACCCGATCGGATCTGCTTCGCTCCCGCGCCGACGTGAGCCCGCCCAGCACCGTGGCCGGCGCCATGCGGGAGGACGAGCAGGAACTGGCTGAGCGCGTGGCCCTGCTCCAGGCCGCCCTGGACGCCGTCCCCCTCGGGGTGGTGGTGCTCGGGCCGGACGGCTCCGAGCTGCTGAGCAACCTGGCCGCCTCCGGCCTGTCCGACGCCCGTCACGACCAGGCCCTGGTGGCCCACCTCATGGGCCAGGTGGCCGAGGAGGCGGGCCGGGAGGGGACCAGCCGGGCCACCCTGGAGCTGCGGGGACCGGTACCCCGCATGGTCGAGGTGCGGGCCACCCGGGTGTCCGACCTCGGTTACGCCGAGCCGGTCACGGTGGCTGTCCTCCAGGACGTCAGTGACCGCCATCGCCTCGACGCCGTCCGGCGCGACTTCGTGGCCAACGTCAGCCATGAGCTGCGGACCCCGATCGGGGCCCTGGGGGCGCTGGCCGAGGCCCTGGCCGGGGAGGACGATCCCGACGTCATCCGCCGCCTGGCCGGGCGCATGGGGGCCGAGGCGGAGCGGGCCGCCGGTCTGGTGGCCGATCTGCTCGACCTGAGCCGGGTGGAGAGCGCAGCCCAGCCCGCCACCACCGAGGTCACCATCGACCGGATAGCCGCCGAGGCGGTGGCCCGGATCCAGGCCGCCGCCGAGGAGCGGGGCATCACCCTCGAGTGCCAGGTTCCTCTGGAAGAGGCCATGGACGGGGACCCCGGCCAGCTGGTCTCGGCGGTGGCCAACCTGCTGGACAACGCCGTCAAGTACTCCGACGCCGGCTCGGTCGTCGACCTGGAGGTGCGTATCGATGACGCCAAGGTCGTCTTCCTGGTGCGGGACCAGGGCATCGGCATACCGGCCCGGGATCACCACCGCATCTTCGAGCGCTTCTACCGGGTCGACCAGGCCCGCAGCCGCGACACCGGGGGCACCGGCCTGGGCCTGTCCATCGTCAGGCACGTGGCCATCAACCACGGCGGCCGGGTGAAGGTCAAGTCCCGGGAGGGCGAGGGATCCGAGTTCGCCCTGGAGGTGCCAAGGTGGAGTTGACCCGCGGCTCCGACCGGCCGGGCCGGAAAGGAACAGGGGCGTGAGTCCTCCGGAGGCTTCGGTGCTGGTGGTGGAGGACGAGGAGTCCTACGTGGAGGCCCTCCGGGCCGGTCTGTCCCGGGAGGGATTCTCGGTCCGGATCGCCCGGGACGGGGCCGAGGCCATGACCATGTTCGAGGCGGCCCGTCCCGACCTGGTCCTGCTCGATCTGATGCTGCCCAAGATGTCCGGCCTGGAGGTCTGCCGGCGCATCCGGGCCCAGGCCAACGTGCCCATCATCATGGTCACGGCCCGCGACGCCGAGATCGACACCGTGGTCGGCCTGGAGGTCGGCGCCGATGACTACGTCACCAAGCCCTACCGCATCCGGGAGTTGGTGGCCCGTATGCGGGCCGTGCTGCGCCGTTCGGCCGGCCCCGAGGCCGGGGCGGTGGAGGGGGTGCTGGCCGTCGGGGACGTCTCCCTCGACTCGGAGCGCCATGAGGTGACCCTGCGGGGTCAGCTGGTGCGCCTGCCCCTACGGGAGTTCGAGGTCCTGGAACTGCTCATGATCAACGCCGGGAGGGTGGTGACCAGAGACACCCTCATCGACCGGGTGTGGGGCGGGGACTACGTCGGGGACACCAAGACCCTGGACGTGCACATCAAGCGGCTGCGGGCCAAGCTGGAGGACGACCCGGCCGCACCGGCCAGAATCACGACCATCCGGGGACTGGGGTACCGCTTCGAGGCCCCCCGTCCGGTGTCCTAGGGGGAACGGCATGACCGAGATCCGCAAGCAGTTCCACGAGGAATTGGATGAGATCCGTTCCGAGGTCATCCGGCTGGGCGCTCTGGCCGGGGAGGCGGTGCAGCGGGGGACCAACGCCCTCCTGGACGCCGACCTGGCCGAGGTGGAGCGGGTGGTGGACGCCGATGCCGACATGGACGCCCTGACCTACTCCATCGAGCAGCGCACCTGCATGCTGCTGGCCCAGCAGCAGCCCATGGCCATCGACCTGCGCATGCTGGTCACCATCCTGCGGGTCATCCACGAGCTGGAGCGGATCGGGGACCTGATGGTCAAGGTGGCCAAGGGCTCCCGCCGGCTGTACCCCGAGCCGCTGACGCCGCGGATCCGGGGTCTGGTCGACCGCATGCGGGATCAGGCCGCCGCCCAGGTCCGCACGGCGGTGGATGCCTTTGCCGATCGCGACCTGGCCAAGGCGGCGGCCCTCATCGACATGGACGACGTGATGGACGATCTGCAGACGGAACTGTTCCAGGTCATCTTCTCGGAGCGCAACGTGGAGGACGCCGTCCTCCAGCGGGCCGTCCAGCTGGCCCTGATCGGTCGATACTTCGAGCGGATCGGGGACCACGCCGCCAACTTCGCCGATCGGGTGCTTTTCATGGTCACCGGTAATTTCCCCCACCAGCCCCCCCACCAGCCCCCGCACCCTCCGACCCAGTCCGCCGCCGACTGAGGTCCGGCCGGGGCCGTGCTGAGCCCGGTCGGGGGGTAGGTATGGTGAATGGTGCGCATCTGGCCCGGTCAGCCCTTCCCCCTCGGAGCCCATTACGACGGGACGGGTACCAATTTCTCCCTCTTCTCCGAGGCGGCCGACGCCGTCGAGCTCTGCCTCTTCGATGAAGATGGGAACGAGACCAAGGTCGAGGCGGCTGAGGTCGATGCCTTCTGCTGGCACGGGTATCTACCCAACGTCGGGCCCGGCCAGCGCTACGGCTGGCGGGTGCACGGGCCGGACGATCCGGCCGAGGGCAACCGCTGCAACCCCTCCAAACTCCTGATCGATCCCTATGCCAAAGCGGTCGACGGGGAGGTCAGATGGGATCAGGCCGTCTTCGGCTATCACTTCGATGAGCCGGAGGGTCCCTCCAACCAGGAGGACAGCGCCCCCTTCGTCCCCAAGTCGGTGGTGACCAACCCCTATTTCGACTGGTCGGAGGACCGCCATCCCCGGGTGCCCCGCCAGGAGACGGTCATCTACGAGGTCCACGTCAAGGGTTTCACCCACAATCACCCCGACGTGGACGAGTCCCTCCGCGGCACCTACGCCGGGCTGGCCAGCCCCCCGGTGATCGAACACCTCCAGAAGCTGGGGGTCACCACGGTGGAACTCATGCCGGTGCACCAGTTCATCCACGACGCCCATCTGGTGGAGAACGGCCTGCGGAATTACTGGGGCTACAACTCCATCGCCTACCTGGCTCCTCACAACGACTACAGCTCCAGCGGCCAGCGGGGCCAGCAGGTCCAGGAGTTCAAGGCCATGGTGCGGGCCCTGCACCAGGCCGGCATCGAGGTGATCCTCGACGTGGTGTACAACCACACCGCCGAGGGCAACCACATGGGCCCGACCCTGTCCTTCCGTGGGATCGATAACGCCGCCTATTACCGGCTGGTGGCTGAGGACAGGTCCAAGTACATGGACTACACCGGCACCGGCAACAGCCTCAACATGCGCCATCCCCACGTGCTGCAGCTGATCATGGACAGCCTGCGCTACTGGATCCTGGACATGCACGTGGACGGGTTCCGTTTCGATCTGGCGTCGACTCTGGCCCGGGAGCTGCATGATGTGGACCGTCTGTCCGCCTTCTTCGACCTGATCCAGCAGGACCCCGTGGTCAGCCAGGTCAAGCTCATAGCCGAGCCCTGGGACGTGGGGGAGGGCGGCTACCAGGTGGGCAACTTCCCCCCGCTGTGGTCGGAGTGGAACGGAAAGTACCGGGACTGCGTGCGGGACTTCTGGCGGGGTGAGGGAGGCCAGTTGGGCGAGTTCGCCTACCGCCTGACCGGCAGCTCGGACCTCTACGAGTCCAACGGCCGGCGGCCCTCGGCCAGCATCAACTTCATCACCGCCCACGACGGCTTCACCCTGGCCGACCTGGTGGCCTACAACGAGAAGCACAACGAGGCCAACGGGGAGGAGGGCCGGGACGGCACCGATGACAACCGGTCCTGGAACTGCGGGGTCGAGGGCCCGACCGATGACCAGAACGTGGTCGAACTGCGTCAGCGCCAGCGCCGGAACCTGCTCACCACCCTTCTCCTCTCCCAGGGCGTGCCCATGATCCTGGGCGGGGACGAACTGGGCCGGACCCAGGGGGGCAACAACAACGCCTACTGCCAGGACACCGAGATCTCCTGGTACGACTGGGAGAAGGTGGACGAGGAGTTCATCGACTTCACCCGCCGGGCGGTGGCCCTGCGGCGGGAGCATCCCGTCTTCCGCCGCCGGCGCTTCTTCGAGGGGGTGCCCATCCACGGGTCGGTCTCGGACATCACTTGGTTCCGGCCCGACGGGGCCGAGATGGGCCAGGACGACTGGAACGCGGCCGGCAGCGGCGCCATCCAGGTCTTCCTGAACGGGGACGGAATCCCCACCCCCGACGCCCGGGGGGAGACCATCATCGATGACAGCTTCCTCCTGCTCTTCAATGCCGGGGGCGAGGCGGTGGACTTCGTGCTGCCGGCCGATCGCTGGGGTCAGTCCTGGACGGCCGAACTGGACACGGCTGTCCCTGCCGCGGCCGAGGCCGAGCCCCTGCCGGCCGGGGCCAAGGTCAGCCTGGAGGGCCGCAGCAGCCTGATCCTGCGCCGTCCCTCGGAAAAGGTCTGACCGGCCCGTCACGTTTTCCGCCCGGCCCCCGTCATAGGGGCAGGAACTCCGGAAGGATCGATGGCTATGAAGACCATGACGTGCAAGCAGCTGGGCGGGCCCTGTGACCTGGCTCACTCCGGCGCCAACGCCGATGAGGTGATCAAGGCTCAGGACCGACATCTCAAAGAGGTGGTGGCGGCCGGGGACCAGGTTCATCAGGACGCCTGGAAGGCCATGAAGGGCCGCTGGCGCCGTCCGGTGGCCGGACTGGGGTGGTACCGGCAGGCCAAGCGGGACTTCGCGGCTCTGCCCGAGAGCTGAGCAATGACCCGGGCCGCCGATGGGCAGGAGGAGGTCTTCATTGCCCAGCGCCCCCGGCTCATCTCCCTGGCCGGCCGGATACTCGGATCAGCCTCCGATGCCGACGACGTGGTTCAGGAGGCCTGGATCCGGCTGTCCCGGACCGGGGATATCGATGACCTGCCGGCCTGGCTGACCACGGTGGTGACCCGTCTGTGCCTGGACCACCTCCGCCAGCGACAGACTCGGACCCGGGCCGAGGAGGCGGTCCCGGTTGAGCACAGCCCGGTGGATCCGGAGGCGGACGCTCTGCTGGGCGAGGCGATGGGCGGGGCCGTCCAGGTTGTTCTGGACGCCCTGGCCCCGGCCGAGCGGGCCGCCTTCGTCCTCCACGATGTCTTCCGCTATCCCTTCGAGGAAGTGGCCGCCGTGCTGGGTCGCTCGGATGCCGCCGTGCGGCAGCTGGCCAGCCGGGCCCGGCGCAAGGTTCAGGGCCTGCCGGAGCCGGCGAGCACCCAGGCCGACCGGGCCGAGAGCCGGAGGGTGGTGGAGGCCTTCCTGGCCGCCGCCCGGGGTGGGGAGGTGGCCACGCTGCTCCAGCTGCTGGCCCCGACCGCCGTCATGCGGGTCGACGCCGCGGGCCAGGCCATGGGGGTGGATCCGATCTACCAGGGGGCCGAAGCGGTGGCCGCCCGCTTCCAGGGGGCCCGGGCGGCGGCGGTGGTCACCATCGACGGCGACCCCGGCATCGCCTGGATCAACGCCGGGTCGGTCAGGACGGCGTTCGCCTTCCACGTCAAGGGGGGCCAGGTCATCGAGATAGAGCTGATAGCCGATCCCGAGGTACTGGGATTCATGGATGTGGTCCGGCCCCCCCGGCCCGGCCGGGGCGAGGGATAGGGCTCGGCCCGTTTGCTAGCCTGACCCGCCACGGGCCGTTGGCGCAGTCTGGTAGCGCACTTGCATGACGCGCAAGGGGTCAGAGGTTCGAGTCCTCTACGGCCCACCATGTCTGACCAGGACTTTCATCCTTTCTTCGTCGTTCTGACGAGGCCGCCGATGGAGAATTGGAGCAACCACTGGAGCAACCCGTCGAGGTAGGGCCTTCGGTAGCCTGGCTGGCTTGCCGCCGTTCCCATCGATCAAGGCTCGGGAGATGCTCAGGATTCTGATGGGGGAGCCTTTCAACTACGAGATCGATCGCCAGCGAGGCTCTCATCGGATCCTCAAGTCGACCGCCGGCCATCCACAGCTCACCTTCTCGTTTCACGACGGGCAGACCCTGGGGCCCGGTATGGTCAAGAAGGTGCTAATGAAAGACCTCGGACTGACCGAAGATGAGGCCCGGGAGGTATTCTGAAGCCGTGTCCGCTCGCCACTTGACTCTTGTTGCTCACTACGAGTGGGTCGCCGACCAGGAGGTTCCGACCTGGTGGGCTGTGTCTGATGACCTGCCTGGATTCACGGCCGCCTACCCATCGCTGGGGGAGCTTCAGCGAGAGGCGGAAGACGCCGTCCGTTTTGCCCTGGAGACCGACGACGTTGAGGTCGATTGGATCAGCGGCGGTGATGTCCCCGAATGGGCGGCCGTTCACATCGAGGTCGTCCGTCCTGGCCTGGTGCGGGATGGAGGACCATCGTCCCGGACGTACCACCTCGATACCCAGCCGGCTTACAGCTACGTGGGAGAGCTTGGCAGCGTCAGTTCCGGGGCCCACCCCCGGCAGTGAAGGCGCTCCTGCTCCTGGCGGATTTCGCCCAGGTTGCGGATGGAAAGCTGAACATCATCGGCGGAGGCTGGTCGGTCATAGGCCCGATGCCAGTGCCCAGCGCCGTGGCAGTGAAGATCCAAGTCCCTTGGGACCAGACGAACGTCAAGCACACGGTGGCGCTGGAGCTCAAGGATGAGGACGGAGCGCCCGTCACTTTCCCGACCCCGATGGGTCCTCAGCCGGTCAAGATCGAAGGAGCACTAGAGGTCGGTCGACCACCTGGAGTCCGACCAGGGACGCCGCTCGAGGCGCCGATGGCATTCAATGTGGGGCCACTCCCACTCACCCCCGATCGGCGCTTCACCTGGGTCTTGACTATCGACGATGAGAGCCATGAGGATTGGCAGGTCAGTTTCTCGACTCGGGCTCTGCCGCCTGGCGTTCAGTTCCAGCCTCCGGAGCTCTAGCCACCGAACAGAGCCTCCATGGGCCCTACGTGGGCATCCATGGATGCCCGGGCCGGCTGATGGCCCACTCGTAGTTGGCGATCGTGTTGGGTGACTTGCCCGAAGCTCGTTGGCGATCGAGCCATCTGGTGAAGAAGTTGGCCACGGTGACCCGCTCGGGCGACACTCCCGCGGCCAGGTCCCTCTGCAGTTCCCGCAGCTTGGTCCGGGCCTCGCCGTAGGTTCTCGCCCTCCGCTTGCGCCGTTCCTGACGGCCGGTGGCGCTGGTGACGGTCACGACCGCCACCCACCTCTCTCCTTCCCGGAAGATGCTGCCCTCCCCGCTACCGCGACGTACCGCCACGCTTTTCCTCCTTGGCTTCCTCAGCTGCCGCCCCGCTGCTGCGCAGCGGGTTGGCCTCGATGTCGACTTAGCCGGCTGGTGAGCGCCGGCCATCCACTGCGTGGCGGCCGGCTCGCTCTGCGGGGGTCCCCGCCGTTGTGGGTGCGGCATCCGAGGGGTGGCTCACCGGGACTGTTCTTCGGCCAGGAGGCCGGTCACATACGCCTCGACGGCCTGGACCGGCACCCGCCTCGACCCACCCACCTTCACCGAGGCGATGGCGCCGCCGGCCAGCAGTTCGTAGAGCTTGGTCCGACTGATCGAAAGCATGGCTGCAGCCTTCTCCGGGCCGGTAGCGGACTCGGCGGGACTGGCAATCTCCGCCCACAACCCACCTGCCGTGAATAGAGGATTCGACGACGAGTAGGACCGCGACGCCAAGCGGCACGTATGAGTGCCTCGCTGGATCTACTAACCGGCGCTCATGAAGGCGATGATCTCGTCCAGGGTCGGCCTGTAGCCATGGGAGGTGTCCACGTCGATGGTCGGCGCCTCGATGGATAAGGGGACGAAGTCGTCGTAATAATTCCGGTCGCCCAGCAGCGCGGAGTCCGCGTGGGCAGCTCGCCGGCGGGTAGCCACACGCTGATAGCCAGTGAACGGATCCACCCGGCAGCGTACGATCCGAAGAACCGCCAGGTCGGCCAGTGCCCCAAGGTGAGGGCGCCAGAGGTGGTCCTGAAAGGCGGCCTCGGCCACGACAGAGACCGACGCCTCCAACAAGAGGCGGAGTGTCTCAAAGAAGGTCGTGAACGTCCGTTGCGTCAGCAGATCCCCTGGCGCCGGCGTAAAACCTTCTCCAAAGGCGTGGACCATGCCTTCTTTGATCTCGTCCCGACAGATGGCCGGGCAACCGATGGCCACCGCCAGGGTGTGCGCCAATGTCGTTTTGCCCGATCCGGACGGGCCGCTGACCACAATCAGCATGGGCTTGCCCATGAGCCCCATCATGCCCCGGGAACTACGAGCTATCGGCACATTGGCGTGCCTTGGAGTTCTCAGCTTGCCGTCGGCACCTGAAACTGGCTCAGAGCATCAGCGGGGATGCCGAGGGTCCCGTCGGGAAGCTTCACCCGGGGCAGCTTCTTCTCGTACATCGCCTGCACGATGACTCGGGTACGCACCCCCAGGCGTCGGGCCGCTTCCGCCGGGCGGAGGACCTCTGACTCGCTCATTTCAGGCCTCCCTCATCCAGCCCCAGCCTATCGTGGACGAGTCTGATGACGGTCGCCAGCTCGTCTCGGAGCCCCGGCGCCAGACCTGCCTCCTCCAGGGCCAGGAGCGAGTCCTCCAGGGCCTCGAGCACTCGGAATGCCTCGTCTAGATCCAGCCAGATACCTGAGGGAACCGGGTCGTTGCCGTGTCGGCTCATGGTGTAGGGAGTCTGTCGATCGGCTGTAACAGCCACGCTAAATGCCGGGTAGCGCTCGGATCCGCCGGCCGACCTGCCATGGCCGAGGTGCCCCATATCTGCGAGCCCGGCCCGGGCGTATAACCGGCCCTACCGCTGGTTAGACGGCCACCGGTGGGGCGCGACCGAACGGTCCTTGGGAACTATCTCAAGCGAGAAGAAGGAAGAGTTGGTCGGAGGGCCGCCTCCCCCGTGGTAAGCCCAAGCTGGAGTCGGCAAACGTGCAACTACGGGGTAGGTGGCTCAATCCGTTCGACGGTCCCGACTCGATCGAGTGAGCGATCGAAGGAGGCGACCTTCCCAACGCCGGTGCTCTCCGCACACGCAACGAGGTACGCCTCTGCGAAGTCGATCCGGTTGACCTCGTACACCTCAATGGCCCTCAGTAGTAGGGCCGGATCGACGCAGACGACGGAATCGAAGCCGACCAGCGAACGTAGGGCCCGGGCAACCCCTTCGCGGGGCGCCTCGTAGAAGGACTCGAGAACGTAGATCGTCTCAGCCGCCACCACGTCCGTCAGCAGCAGGTTGGTCTCGGTCCTTAGGCAAGCCGTCGCCCGAACGGCCATCTCAACCGGATCGCCCGTCAAGTGACGGACCAGGATGTTCGTGTCGATGAAAGCCGTCACCGACGCGCTGGCGCCCGATCGGCTCTGGTTCTGCGAATTACGTCGTCCCAGGCGACGTTCCGCTTTCCGGCCGGAACCGTGACGGTGCCGGCGAGGTCCAAGAAGTTCGGGGTCCTGGCCAGAACTGCTCGGTCACCCTCGACTCGGAAGACCACCTCGTCGCCTTCGCTGATGCCCAAGGCGTCCCGGACGGCTTTGGGAACGGTCACCTGGCCCTTCGACGTGACCCTCGCGGCGATGTCCATCAAGCCTCCTTACTTTAATTTGGGGGTAAGGATATAGCAGGTCTGCGGTTGAATCTGCTGGGCCATTCGGTGAGGTCTGCGCGCTCAGCGTGAGGCCGGCGCGAAGACGTCATCGTCCGCCGATTCAGCCAGTTATCTGGCCCCATGCCACTGGCGATTGCGTGGTCCCTTCAAGCTGGCGAGCGACAGCTTGCTCTGGAGGCTGCCCCCGACCGCCTACGGAAAGGAGCCGGGCGGTACCCGCAGCCGGTTGGGCTCTTGGCCCGCCTGGGAGTCGATGTCCGGCACCTCGTTCCCCAGTTTGAGGCGAGCC
>DAHUYE010000012.1 GCA_027315345.1 Actinomycetota bacterium | reverse complement strand
GGACGGGAGTGATTCACCCGCCTCGACCGCCTCCCGCATGCGCCGCAGTTCATACTCGTACACGCCATCCACATCAGCGGCACCGGTCCGCGCCGTCAAGTGGTTATCGACGGGCCGGCCACCACCTGGTCAGCACCGCCTCATCCGGCCACCCGAATCAGGCCAGGTCGAAGCGATCCAGGTTCATGACCTTGTCCCACGCCGAGACGAAGTCAGCCACGAACTTCTCCTGGGAGTCGTCACAGGCGTAGACCTCGGAGATGGCCCGGAGCTGGGAGTTCGAACCGAAGACCAGATCGACAGCGGTTCCGGTCCACCTCACCTGGCCGGTGGAACGGTCCCTCCCTTCGTAAAGGTTCTCGGTCGAGGTGGCCGGCCTCCACTCCGTGCCCATGTCGAGCAGATTGACGAAGAAGTCGTTGGTCAACACCTCGGGCCGCTCGGTCAGCACCCCGTGGGCCGACTGGTCGAAGTTGGCGTTGAGGACGCGCATCCCGCCGATGAGAACGGTCATCTCCGGGGCGGTAAGGGTCAACAGATTCGCCCTCTCCACCAGGGCGTGTTCGGGCGACATCTTCTCCCCGGCCTGGACATAGTTGCGGAACCCGTCCGCCCTCGGCTCCAGCACGGCGAAGGACTCCACGTCGGTCATCTCCTGGGAGGCGTCGGTGCGCCCGGGAGCGAAGGGCACCGTAACCTTGTGACCGGCCGTCTTGGCCGCCTCCTCGACCGCCGCACAGCCACCGAGGACGATGAGGTCGGCCAGGGAGACCTTGGTCGGGCTGGAGCCGGCGTTGAAGTCCTGCCGGATGCCCTCCAGGATCTGCAGGGCCTTGGACAACTCACCGGGGTCGTTGACCGGCCAGTCCCTCTGCGGGGCCAGACGGATCCGGGCTCCGTTGGCGCCCCCCCGCTTATCGGTACCGCGAAAGGAGGCGGCCGACGCCCAGGCGGTGGACACCAGCCGAGAGATGGACAGGCCCGAGGCCAGGATCTTGGCCTTGAGGGCGGCGATGTCCTCATCCCCCATCAACGCGTGGTCGAGATCGGGGACAGGGTCCTGCCACAGCTGGGGCTCAGCCACCCAGGGTCCGAGGTAACGGGAGATCGGCCCCATGTCCCGGTGCAACAGCTTGTACCAGGCCTTGGCGAAGGCCTCGGCCAGCTGGTCGGGGTTCTCGTGGAAGCGTTTGGTGATCGGCCCGTAGATGGGATCCACCTTCAGCGCCAGGTCGGTGGTCAGCATCATCGGGGCGTGACGCCTCGAAGGGTCGTGGGCGTCGGGCACGGTGCCCTGCGCCTCTGGATTCTTCGGCGTCCACTGGTGGGCCCCCGCCGGGCTGGCGGTCAGTTCCCAGTCGTAGCCGTACAGGTTGTCCAGGAAGCCGTTGTCCCACTTGGTCGGCTCGTTGGTCCAGGCGCCCTCCAGCCCGCTGGTTACAGCGTCATCACCGCTTCCTGTGCCGAACGTGTTCCGCCAACCGAAACCCTGCTCCTCCAGTGCGGCACCCTCGGGTTCGGGGCCTATGTACTCCTCACCGGCGGCGCCATGGGCCTTGCCGAAGGTGTGGCCCCCGACGATGAGGGCGACGGTCTCCTCATCGTTCATGGCCATGCGGCGGAAGGTCTCCCGGATGTAGCGGGCCGAGGCGAGCGGATCCGGCTTTCCCCCCGGGCCCTGGGGATTCACATAGATCAGGCCCATGTGGTCGGCGCCCAGCGGGCCTTCGAGCTCCCCGGCGCCCCCGTGCCGGGCGTCACCGAGCCAGGTGTCCTCGGTGCCCCAGAAGACTTCCTCCGGCTCCCAGATGTCCCGCCGCCCGAACCCGAAGCCGAAGGTGGAAAACCCCATCGACTCGAGAGCCACATTGCCGGCCAAAATGATCAGATCGGCCCAGGAGATGCTCCGCCCGTACTTCTGCTTGACCGGCCAGAGAAGGCGGCGAGCCTTGTCCAGGTTTCCGTTGTCGGGCCAGCTGTTCAGGGGGGCGAAGCGCTGTGCCCCGGCGCCCCCGCCGCCTCGGCCATCGGCTATGCGGTAGGTGCCGGCGGCGTGCCAGGTCATACGGATGAACAGGGGCCCGTAGTGGCCGTAGTCGGCCGGCCACCAATCCTGTGATGTCGTCATTACGGCCAGGATGTCCCGCTTCAGCGCCTCGACATCGAGGTTCTTGAAGGCTTCTGCGTAGTCGAAGTCCAGGCCCATGGGATCGGATTTGGGTGAGTGTTGGTGGAGGCTGGACAGATTCAGCTGATCCGGCCACCAATCCCGGTTCGACCTCGGCCGGTGCTGGGTCGGAGTGGGGGTGGGCATAACCGGGTTCTCGCTGTCAGACACTTCGGTCTTCCTCCTGTCTCGCCGTTTCCTGCTGGGGCACCGCAGCGGGTGCACACCAGGTGATGATGGGGGTCGGTGGCGGGGTCGAAGCGCGCCGCACCCATACCGACGTCGACCTGGTGGAGTTCCCTCAGGCCAACCAATTCATTGAGGGTCTGGTAAACGGTTCACATACCCACCCCTGAGCATCTTTCGGCGGGGCCCAGAGTAGTCGCCTAGGCAAGGAAGCGGTCCCAGAGTTAGCCGGGCACCCCCACCGGCTCGATAGACGTGCCGGTGACTACACCCAGCGGCGGCAGGGCCGCGGCCACGACGGACCACCCAGGGGTGATTTCGAGCACTGCGAAGGAATGGACCACAACCGATGGGTCGGCGGTCCCGGGGGGGACGTCGAGGCGCAGCTGCACGGCGGCCAGGGAGCCGGCGCCCCAGCCCGGGGGCAGCTTGACCACCGTGCGCCAGTGGCCCGAACCGTGGAAGGGGAAGGTGCTCGCCACCCCGGCGGTGGCCTGGCGGTAGTCGTTGGAATACCACGTCGGGTCTCCGGCCAGGCGGATGTCGACGGCCACCGACGCGCCGTTGGTCACGGTGAGGTTGGCGTCGATGATGGCGTACTGGGCCACGTCACCCACGGCCAGGGTGGCCGGATCGGTGGAGATGACGTGCTCGCGAGGCAGCTCCTGGTTGTCGACGTAATAGGTCCAGGGATTGAGGTCCATCACGGCCGAGCGCAGGTCCCCGGCGGGCGGGGCGGCCACCGGGGCGGCCTGGAAGCGAAAAGCGGTGGTGCCCTGGTCGGAGAGGTAGTTGGTGGCGGTGGCATCCCGCAGCACCGGGTGATGCCCCCACCAGGTCCCGGCGAAGGATGCGCTTGTCTCCTGGGGCGACATCACCCGGTCCGGGTAGTACGGCAGGGACTCGCAGCCACACGAGGCGTAGGTAGCCGAGGTGACCGACCCGTTGGGGGCCACGGTCTCGGTGAGGATCGACACCAGGTCGGTCATCCGTCCCCAGGTGCCCCACTGGTAGGCCGGCACGATGCTGTCGCCCTGGTCGTGAGCCGAGATGACCAGGGCGTAGGACACGATGTGGCTCCCGTCGGCGTTGGCGACAGTGGCCGCGTCGGTGAGCAGGGGCGTATAGCGCACGGCCGAGGTCGAACGGCCGTAAAGCACCGGGGCGTAGGCCTCGGCCCAGTAGGCCGGGCTGGTGGCGGGTACGACGACCAGGCGGACGGCCACCACATCGACGGCGGGCGGGGCGGTCAGGCTGTGGCTGAGTTGTTGGCTCACATGCACCGACACCTGGTGACGGCCCACGCTCAGCGGACCGACGAAGCCCTCGTAGGTGAAAGCCTGGCCGCCGTAGAAGACGACCACCTGCTGAGCCGGCCCCCCGTCCACGGCCACGTCCACCACCGCCGAGGTGTCAAGGGCGCTGGCCCAGGAGTCGGCCGGGGCCTTGAGGGTCAGCCATACCAGACCTTCGCCTGTGGCCGCTCCCGATCCGCCCCGGCCCCGGGGCGCCGGGGCCGTCCCGGGTCCCTCGGGGGAGGCGAAGGGGGCCGAGTCGGAGCGCGCCACCACGGACAGCGTGGTGCTGGCTCCAGGGGCCACCACGGCCAGCGGGCCGGAATGATCCGGCGCGGCCTGGGCGGCGGGAACGGCCGGGACGATTACGGCGGCAACCGCCGCCATCGACACCGCCACCCTGCGCGCCGCCCACTGATGTCGATGCAGGTCCATGCCCGGGAGGTTCGCTGTTGGGCGATGCCTCTCCTTCCCAACGCCGGTGCGCCACTCCGAGCTGGGCACCACAGCCCGCAACCCAAGCCCAGGCCGGTACCTTGATGGTTGGTGATGCCAAGTACCGCTGCTTCGACCGAAATGACCGTTCCCGCACCCCGCATGGATCAACGCTTCGCGGTGAGCGCTGTCTACGTAGCCGCCCTGTTCCTCAGCATCCTGGACGTGACCATCGTCAACGTGGCCATCCCGACCATCGGGCGGGACTTCCATACCTCGGCCGCGTCGGTGGACGTGATCGTGATCGGGTTCCTGGTAAGCCTGGCCGTGTTCATTCCGGCTTCGGGCTGGATCGGTGACCGTTTCGGCGGTAAGCGGACCCTGCTGGCCGCCATCTCCGTGTTCACGGTGGCCTCGGCCATGTGCGGGCTGGCCACCAGCCTGGGCGAGCTGGTCGTGTTCCGAGTGGTCCAGGGCATCGGCGGCGGGATGCTGACACCGGTGGGTATGGCAATGCTCTACCGCACCTTCCCCCCCGCCGAGCGGGTTCGACTGGCCGGGATCCTGATGCTCCCCACCGCTCTGGCACCGGCCCTCGGACCAGTTATCGGCGGCCTGCTCGTGACCGACCTGTCGTGGCGGTGGGTCTTCTTCGTCAACCTGCCCATCGGGGTGGCCGCGGTGATCTTCGGTGCGCTGTTCGTGACCGAGCGGCGGGAGCCGAAGCCGGGGCGGTTCGACCTGTCCGGTTTCGTGCTGGCCGGCGCAGGTCTCGGGGCGCTCATGTACGGCGTCTCGGAGGGTCCCACCCGGGGCTGGGGATCGATCCCGGTGCTCGCCATGATGCTCGCCGGCGTGACGCTGCTCACCCTTATGGTCCGCGTGGAGATGTCCGTCGAGCAGCCCATGATCAACCTGCGGCTGCTCGGGGACCGTCTGTTCCGGGCCGCCAACATCCTGGTGGTCCTGACCATGACCGGCTTCTTCGGGGTGCTGTACCTGGTCCCGCTCTATTACCAGGATGCCCGCGGCCTCTCGGCGCTCGCCTCGGGCCTCAGCACCTTCCCCGAAGCCATCGGCGTGCTGATCGCAGCCCAGGTCGTCAGCCGGTACCTGTACCCGAGCATCGGACCTCGGCGGCTCATGGCTGCCGGCCTGCTCGGCATCGCCGTGGTCACTTTGGCGATGGCCGGCGCCAGCGGGTCCCTCACCAACTTGTGGTATCTGCGGGGGCTGATGTTCGCGCTCGGTTACTGCATCCCCCACGTGATGATGAGCATGCAGGCGGCGGCCTTCGCCACGATCTCGCCCGCGTCGACCGGACGGGCCTCGACGCTGTTCAATGCCGATCGCCAGCTCGGCGGGGCGGTGGGCGTGGCCCTGCTCAGCACCGTCCTCGCCGCCATCGGCCCCACCCGTCAGGTCGGCGCCCACCTCGTCGCTCACGTGGCCGCCTACCGGGGGGCGTTCCTGGCCGCCGCCGCAGTGGCACTCATGGGATCCGTGACCGCCCTGCTGACGGTGCGCGACGCCGAGGCCGCCGCGACCATGGTGCGGCGTCGCAGGCCCGCCGGGGCGCGCTCTGGAGTGCCGGGCGGCCTCATCGACGGGTCGGCGGCCGCCGACGCCGCTCCTGCGGCGCCGAGTCCGGTCGCCTAGAGGTGCCGGTCAGCCTCGTTTCAAGACAACTGGGCCTCGGTGACGAATAAGGGTCATGGAGTTCGACATCGAGGCCTACAAGACAAAAACCAAGCGGCTGCCCCGGGTCGAGCGACTCTCGGCCTGAGCCGTCATGGATGCCGTCAGGGACCGGCTGGCCAGTCGTGCCGTAGTCCGCCGAGCCCTCGGGGTCCTCTGGCTGATCGACGCGGGCCTACAGGCCGAGACGTCCAAGTTCGCCCCCAGCTACCCGCTGGGGGGATTGGCCCAGTCCTCCATGGGGCTTCCCCCGTGGGCCCATGCTGCCGTCTACGCCGGCATCGATCCCTTCGTGGCCCACTGGGGGCTGTGGAACCTGGCCGCCACCCTGCTCCAGGCCGTCATCGGCGTGGCCCTTCTATCCAACCGTGCCCCGCGGGCCGCCATCGCCGTCTCAGCCACCTGGGCGGGGATGATCTGGTGGGTCGGGGAGGGGTTCGGGTTCCTGCCCAGCGGTCAGGCTCTCGTTCTGGGAGGCGCCCCCGGGCCGGCCCTCGCCTATGCGGTATTGGCCGGACTGGCCTGGCCCCGGCCCGGGCGGCGGGACATGACCCCAGCGGCCTGGAAGGCGACCTGGGCCACCCTGTGGCTGGGAGGAGCGGCCCTACAGATACTCGGCAGCCGGTCCCCGGCCCGGGTGCTGGAGGCGAATCTGTCCGAGCACTCCAATGGCCAGCCGGGCCCCCTGGCTTCCACCGCCCATTTCGCCTATCGGCTGACGGAGGCCCATCCCCTCCTGGTGCCGGTGGCGCTGGTCCTGGTCCAGGCCGCGGTCGGCCTCGGTGGGCTCACCGTCCGGCGCCGCCCCCAGCGCTGGATCTATCTGGGCATGGCCACCGCCGGGCTGTTCGGGGTGGTGGGCGAGCAGATGGGGAGCGTGTTGTCCGGTGGCACCGATCCGGGACTGGGCCCGCTGGTCATCCTCCTGGCCTGCGCCGGGCTCCCCCGACCGCGGCGCCGACCGACCTGGCGTCTCGCCCCGGACACCCTCAGCACCGGCCTCGGCCGCCTCGGCCTCACGACGGGGACGCTCCCGGCCACCCCACTGATCCTGGCCGCCGGGAGGATCAGGCCCCAGTGGGGGCGCTCAGGACTTCCGGGGAGCCCGAGAGGAGAATCGAACTCCTGACCTACGCATTACGAGACCGAGCGCCCGCCATGCGCGCGGACGCTGAACGTAGCATTTTGAAGCGTCTTCCCAGGTCAAACGGCCTGCAGTGCCGACCACTCCGAGTGTTGTGCAACGTCCTGCGACGGCCGGCGACACGTTTGTAGGGTGGCTGTTGGGTGGCTGTTGGGTTTTTCGGGCTCCTTCGCGGCTCTGCTTCGTTGGCCTCAACTCACCCGACTACTGCACGATCCTGGCGCCACCGGCTCGCGCCCGCCATCGGCGTGTGCCCGTCCAACGTGCGAGATATTGGCCACCCCCTTTCTGTCAGCATGGCCTGAGACACCTGCTGTAGCTCTCCATCCCTCAAGGGCGAGACCGGACCAGGTAGACAGCGATGACCATGCCAACCCCTTTGATGCAGCGCGCCCATGATGAAGCGATGGGTGATGGCGCT
>DAHUYE010000009.1 GCA_027315345.1 Actinomycetota bacterium | reverse complement strand
CTCGGCCCGACGGATTTGATCATCCTGGACGAGGCCGGGATGACAGAGGATCGGGACCTGCTCAAGCTCCTCAACGCGGCCGGGGCGGCCCGAGCCAAGGTGGTCATGGTCGGTGACCCTTTGCAGCTGGCCGCCGTCGGTCCCGGTGGGGCCATGGAGGCGGTGGCCGATCGCCATCCCGGCCTGCACACCCTGACCGAGAACCGCCGGCAATCCGATGCGGCCGAACGCGCCGCCCTGGCCGAGCTGCGCCACGGGGAGGTGGAAGCGGCGGTGGACTACTACGCCCGGGCCGGGCGCATCCGGACCGAGCCGGATGGCCAGGCGGCCATGGAGGCGGCCGTGGAGGCCTACCTCGCCGACCGCTCCGCCGGCCGGGACGCCCTCCTGCTGGCCTGGCGGCGAGACCACGTGGCGGAGATGAACGCCTTGGCCCGAAAGAGACTCCAGGACTCAGGCGCCCTGTCCCGGGTGGAGATGACCGCCCCCGGGGGTCTCGCCTACGCCCTGGACGACCGGGTGGTCTTCACCGCCCCCAACCACGACGCCGAGGTGGTCACCTCCCAGATCGCCACCGTGTACCTGACCGATGACGCCGGTCCCACCCCGGCCCTGATCCTCGAGCTGGGCGACGGTCGCCGGGTCCGCCTGGAAGGTGACGCCATCGACGCCGCCCATCTCACGCCATGGGTATGCCATGACGGTTCATCGTTGTCAGGGCGCCACGGTGGAGGTCGCCCACGTGCTGGGCGACGGGGGAGGCCGAGAGCTGGGTTATGTGGCCATGAGCCGGGCCAGGGAGGCAACCCATGTCTACCTGGCCGCCGATGACCAGGCCCAGGCCAGAGAGGACCTGGTCCGGGACTGGAGCACGTCCCGCCGGGTGCGCTGGGCCATCGACACCACCTGGCCGGCCGAGGCAACCCAGGCCAGAGAGGTCCCCCTGCATCTCATCTACCCCGGCCTGGAGCGGGCGGTGGTCAAAGCCACCGGCGAAGCCATCGCCGCCGTCATCCCCGCACCGGTCACCGACGGCCAGATCCGCCTGGCCGACCGCCGCCTGGAGGAACTGGAGGCGATGGAGAAGCGGATCGGCTGGGGCCAGGGCCGCTGGGCCGATCCGGCCCTGGCCGAAGCGGCCGAGGCGGTCAGGATCAAACAGGTGGCGCTGGATTCCGCCAACCGGGCCGCCGACTGGGCCCGCTCCCCGGTCACCCGTGCCCGGCATCACCTCCGCGCCCAGCGCATGGACCGGGAGCTGGCCGGGGCCAGGGACCACCTGGAGACGGTCGCCGCCCCCCACCGGGCCGACCTCGAAGCTGAGATCGCCGCGGCGCGGGCCGAGCTGGTCGGACTGCAGGAGACGGCGGTGGCCCGGGCCGAGTTCGAGCGGGCCCACCCCCGAGCCGCCCCCCGTCTGGCCCGAGCCACGCGCGAGGGGCGCTGGCCCATCCCCGCCGTGCGGCGAGCGGTCCCTGACATGGCCCTCGGGTCGGTGGAGACGGTGAACGGCCCGTCCATGGTGGAGATCAAGGCCGAGGCATTCGAGCTGCGCCCGGGCTCGGCCCGCCAGGCCGAGCACATGAAGGCCGAGGCGGTCCGACAGGCGGCGCCCCAGCCCCATCCGGCCCCGGCGCCGCCGGCGCCACGGATCAGGGGTCCGAGGCCAGGCCGATAGAGACCGAAGGATGGGCCACGCGTCGCCTGTGGTCCACTGGGCTGGCTAGCCCGTTCGGGTCATTTGCAAATTGACCCTCACAGGCGGGTGTCTTCAGGCCGTATAACCACCCCAAGCCGACAACGGCGGGACGCACGGACAGGGCCGGTATCTCCTTCCCCGGACCTCGACTCGGTCACGACGCCCATCCCATCCAGTGGGGGGCAGAAGTGAGGATTCGGTCGAGGGTCTTGCTGGGACGCGCCCGTAGTCGGCTCCGAGGGATCGGCATCGCCATCCTCTCTGGGCTGACCCTGTCCACGATGGTGGCCGTGATGGTCACCCCACCAGCCCGGGCCGCCAGCGCGAAGCCGCGCCCCCATTTCCTGGCTACGAGCAGCACCCCCAGCCCGGCCCGACCCAGCGATCCCGACGCCTCCGGGCACAAATGGCCGTTCGGGACTCCGAGCTCCATCGACGCCTCGGTGGTGGCCGGCACGCCCGGCCTTTCATACGCCGCGGCGGCCAAGGCACGGCGCTACCAGGCCTCGCCCCCACCGCCCCAGGTGGCCATCACCCTGGCCCCGACCAAGGCCACCGCCCCGCCCAGCCCCACCGCCGCCCCGATCCGGCCCGGGCTCAGCGCGTCGCTTCTTCGGGCCAACCTCTCCTTGCCCCCGGCCAATTACACCTTCGCCGCCCCCTCGGTGGAATACCTGCCCCGGACCACCACCGCCCCCGTGCAGCGGGGCTGGGCCTCAATGGCCTACGACTCCTACGACAACATCGACGTGTTGTTCGGGGGGACCAGCGGCGCCACCGGCAATGCCTTGAACGACACCTGGACCTGGAACGGCACCGCCTGGACCCAGGAGAGCCCCACCACCTCGCCCGCCGCCCGCCAGTCGGCCAACATGGCCTATCTGCCCGGCACCGGCATGGTGCTATTCGGCGGCGACGACAACTCCGGCAACAGCCTGGGCGACACATGGGTCTACAACGGCACCACCTGGAGCCAGCTCACCGGCCCGGGACCCGGGGCCCGGGAGGACTTCTCCATGGACTATGACGCCAACCTGGGCAAGATCGTCCTCTTCGGCGGGATCCAGCTCACCGGTGGAGTCCAGACCGGGATCGACAACGACACCTGGACCTTCAACGGCACCGCCTGGACCCAGCTCTCGCCCACTGCCAGCCCGACGGCTCGAACCGGAGCGGCCATGGCCTATGACCCGGGCCTATCCGAGACCGTCCTCTTCGGCGGGCTCAACGGCTCCGAGGATGGCGACACCTGGAGCTTTGATGGCACCACCTGGACCCAGCTTTCGCCCTCCAGCTCTCCCCCCGCCCGCCAGGACATGGGCCTGGCCTGGGACCCGACCCTCAATTCCTTGTTGCTCTACGGCGGCTACTCGAATGGCACGGGCACCTACTACGGCGACGAGTGGGCCTTCGACGGCGCCAACTGGGACCAGGGCGGCGCCTATGTATCCGGCGGTCCCCGCCAGTGGCCCGACCTGGCCCAGGCGCCGACCGCCACCCCTTCGGTGGGTGAGATGATGCTCTTCGGCGGGGCCACCTCCAGCCTGGACTACGGCGACACCGACATCGTCGACTACCTGGGCGTGGGTCAGCGCCGGGGCTACGCCTTTGACACCAAGACCCTGGACGACCAGATGTCCATCGGGATCAACATGGCCTCCCGGGACGTCATGGTTACCAACACCGACTTCTCCATCGCCTCGGCCGGCCATGGGGTCAGCCTCACCCGCACCTACAACTCCCGCTCGGGAGGAGACTTCTCCATGGGCCCGGACTGGACCATGAACACCGGCGCCGACGTGTTCGCCTCGCCCCTGCCCAACGGGGACATCGTCTTGTTGGGCCAGGCCGCCGGTGACGAGGAGCACTTCACCAAGACCTCGGCCACCTGTGCGGGCAGCGGTTCGGTCGCCTTCAGTGCCCCCATCGGCGTGGACGCCGACCTGTGCCGCTCCGCAGGCGGCTCGCTGAGTCTTACCTACCACGCCAGCCAGGAGGTGCTGGGGTTCAACTCCACCGGCCAGGAAACCTCCGACACCGATCGCAACGGCCTGGCCACCACCTTCACCTACAACTCCGACGGCACCACGGCCACCGTCACCGACACCGAGGGAAGGGTGACCAACTTCACCTACTCGGGGGGCCTGGTGCAGCGCATCACCGACCCGGCCGGCCAGCCCTACACCTACGGCTACACCGCCGGAGTGCTCACCTCCTACACCGATCCCGCCGGGGCCACCACCACCTACGCCTATGACTCGGCCAACGACCTGACCTCGATTACCGACCCCAACGGGAATGTCACCCAGATCGCCTATGACACCGACGACTCCTCCATCGAGGCGGGTAGCCTCACCCTGGGCTATGGCTCGGGGGTGGCGTCCACCACCACCTACGACCACGCCGATCCCCCCAGCGGGGTCACCGGCGCCTTCGGGGACACCGACCTGACCGATCCGGACGGCCATGTCTCGACCTACGTGTGGAACTCGGCTTTCCAGGTCATCAAGACCACCGACGCCCGCAACAACACCACCTCGGCCACCTACAACTCCGACGCCAACCTCACCAGCACAACCGATGGCCTGTCCAACACCACCAACCTGGCCTACAACCCCGCCGGGGAGTTGCTCCAGAAGCTCACCGACCCGGCCCAGGTCTCAGGCGACACCGCCGCGGCCCAGAACTACCTCTACGACTTCACCGCCGCCTCGGGGATCAAGGGATACCAGTACCTGGCCTCCTCCTCGGTCGACCCCCAGGGCAACTGCACGGCCTACATCTACGACCCGGCCGGCAACGTGGTGAAGACCTCCCCGGGCCAGGCCACCAACTCCTCGGGCAACTGCGACAACACCCTGGGCACCACCGTGTATGAGTACGCCCGCCAGGGCGACACCCTCGACGGGGCTTCGGTGTCCTGTCCGGGAGCCAAGGCCGGCGAGATCTGTTTCACCAAAGATGCCAACGCCAACCAGACCGACTACGGATACGACGCCAACGGCAACGTCACCTCCCTGAGCCCTCCCTCTCCCCAGGGAGCCACCACCTACGCCCTGGATGCCCTGTCCCGGCCCAAGGCGGTGACCGACGGCAAGGGCCAGCGCAGCCTGATCCTGTATGACCCCGACGGTCGGGTCGACGGGACTATCTATGGCGGGGCGTCGGCCTGCGGGAGCTCCGGGACCATCTCCGCCGTCGGCTCGCTGGCCAACACCATATCGGCGGGCAACTCCTCCCTGTCGGTCTCGCCGGTCACGGTGGGCGACGTGATGATGCTGGCTGTCGAGGTCGGGACCTCGGCCGTCTCGGTGACCAAGGTCTCAGGCGGGGGGGCCAACTGGCGGCGGATCCAGGCCTTCCCCGACGCCTCGGCCAACCGCAGCGTCGAGATCTGGGCCGGGGCCATCGCCGCCACCGGTTCCTCGACCATCAGCCTGACCTATTCGGGCTCGGTGTCGGGCATCAATATCGAACTCGCCGCCCAGGAGTTCTCAGCCGGCCTGGGATCGCCCACGGTGTGGGCCTATGACGCCTCCGGGGTGGTGTCCAACCCGTCCTCCTCCACGATCACCTTCCCCACCCTCACCCCTTCGGGATCGGGGGAGCTGTACTTCGGCTATGCCCGGGCCGCCAATACCGCCGGGGCCGGCTCGACCAGCGGGTTCAGCTACGACGTGACCGTCAACTCCAACCTGGTCACCTACGACGCCTCGGTCTCCTCGGCGGTGAGCCCGACCGGCACGCAATCCCCGGCGGGTCCCTCCAGCGCCGTGGGTGTTCTCATGACCGCCGGGGACGGCTCTCGGGCCAACTGCACCACCTCCTCCTTCGATCCGGATGGCAACATGACCGCCCAGGTCGACTCGACCGGGACCACGGCTGTGTCCTACGACGCCCTCAATCGTCCCATCGAGAAGGACGTCCCCACCAGCCCCACCAATGCCTGCTCGGGCTATTCGGGCATGCGCTATACCTACGACGCCGCTTCCAACCTGACCTCCTACTGCGACTCGGGAGGCATCGTCGCCTACACCTACGACTCGGCCAACAACCTGACCAGCCTGGCCGAGCCGGGGGGCAACTGCACCTCGGTCCCCGTGGTCCAGCCCTGCACCACCTTCAACAACTACGACGCCAACGAACGCCTGGCCAGCATCTGGAGCGCCAACACGCCGACCACGGCGGCCGAGACCCTGCCCAGCGGGACGGGCAGCGTGGTCAACATCTCCTACGACAACGCCGGGGACATGAACGTGATGTCCTTCGCCAAGGGCCTGACCGGGTGCGCCTCCTCGGGCAGCAACTGCCTTTCCAACAACGGCTACTTCTACTACCAGACCGTGGGCGGGGTGACCTACGATCGGAACATCCTCCAGGCCAAATCGGACAACTTCGCCACCGGAGCGGTCTTCGACTACTACTACGACTCCCGCAACCAGCTGAGCGAGGCCAAGCAGACCACCGGGGGGACGGCCGACTACCTCTATGCCTATGACGCCAACGGCAACCGCTGCGCCCTGGCGGCCAGCTGTGCCAGTCCGACCTATTCCTACAACGCCGACAACGAGTTGACCTCGGGGCCGGCCGGGTCCTACTCCTATGACGCCAACGGCAACGAGACAGCCAGTCCGACCCTGTCGAGCCTAACCCTCAACAACCAGAACCAGACCACCTCGATCACTCCATCGGGTGGGTCGGCCGAGTCGTTCTCCTACGCCGGCCAGGGCCAGGCCGGCCGGGTGACGGCCGGGGCGGCCAGCTTCGCCAACGGCCTGGACGACCAGGTGATGGAGCAGACGACCAGTGGGACGACCATCTACTTCACTCGCCTCCCCGACGGTCAGCTGTTCTCGATGCGGGTCGGAAGTTCCAACTACTACTACATCTACGACTACCAGGGCACGATCCTGGGGCTGATTGACAGCTCCGGGAACCGGGTGGCCACCTACTCCTATGACCCGTATGGGCAGGTGCTGAGCTCGTCCGGCACGGAGTCGGCCGTCAACCCCTACGGGTTCCAGGGTGGCTACCTGGACTCGACCACCGGGATGGTGAAGTTTGGCCAGCGGTACTACGACCCGACGGTGGGCCGGTGGACTCAGCTCGACCCCGAGGGCGGGGGCTACACTTATGCGGTCAATGACCCAGTGAGCGCGACGGACATCACCGGCCTGTCAAGCAATTCCCTGAGTCAGTTCTTTAACTACCTCAACAGCCTCACACCTTCCGCCGAGGCGGCAGTGGAGTCGTATCTAAAGGCACTCAACGCATCTAAGGCCGCCGAGAATGCCTATGGCGGGCCCCCAGCAACTGAGACTGTCTTGGCCGCCAATCATGGTGGATCTGCCGGCTCTGGGCTTGGAGCCGAGTGGTTCGCCGTCGGGATCGCTGGAGGCTCGGGGGTAGTAGCGGCTACTGAAGGATGGGCCTCTATTAGCGGTGCGTATGCGGCCGGAGAAGTAGGCGGCGTCGCTCTGGCCGGCGCTGCCTTTGGGGTCGTTGTTGTAGCCGTCTGCGGCTTGGCCGTGTTGGGATTTGGTGTGTACCAGTTGGCCACCTGGTAGGGGGATCGGCAAATGATCCTCTCCGATGATGAGGTCAGACGCAGACAACGGGTGTTGCGCTTGGTTGCGATCATGATCGGGATATCGATCGTAGTTTCACTGATCACGGGCTCCGTGGTCGGCGTCTTCGAGGACAGCGCGGACTGGGCTCTGGTCGGGTCGCTGTCGAGTGGATTTGTCCTTGCGCTTGCCAGCGGGGTGACCGCGCTGCTGGCTCACCGACGCGTTGGGTATTCTCTCCCGCGTCAGTCCCCAGGAGAGGGCCGATGATCGGGTCAGCCTGGTTGCCCCTGGGTCTTTGAGGATTCCGGTGAATTCGGCCACCTGTTCCGGCTGACGGATTCAGGTGGTGGCGGTAGCGCCGTTGTCGAACAGGCTCAGAGGTGGTCGATGGACATCACCTCCTGGAGGCGGAAGGCTATGCCGGCGCAGCCGGTGATGACGTTTCGGCCGTCCGATTGGCCGCACTGCTCACCCATGGCCGGCACGTCCATAGCCTCAGAGGGGCCGCATAGTGGCAGGTTTTTCGGGCCCCGGAATAGGTAGGCCGGTGGACCTCGTGCTCGTCGAACGATGTCTACCGTGACAGTGCACCCAGATCTTGGGGACAGTGCACCCAGATCTTGGGCGACGCTGCCCTCGCTCTCGCGGCCTGCTCGACGACGAGCTGGTCCTGCCGACGGGCCGCCACTGGCGGCTTCTACAGGCTCTCCACGGAGAGCGGGGCGGGCCGCTCTCCCGCCCAATTTCGCCAGCTCACGGACCCCGGGCGGATGGCCCCGGCGTCGACCGCCTGGCCGCCGGACGCCTCGACGCCCTCCCCTCGTCGGTGGTTGACTCGACCCTCGTGGCAGGCCACTGGCATGCGGAACTGGACCGCCTTCCCGGAGGCCTCCCCGGCAGTGCGCTGACCTGGGCAGACGGCTTCAGTCCCTTGTATCGAGTGTATCGAGAGGGGCGTTGTCAGCAGCACCCGAAGCCCAGGATAGTCGGGACCCCCTCGGGACTGATCAGCAAGCTCCACACCGATGCACCGCTCTCGGTGGGGACTGCCCGACCTTCGACTGTCCCGGTTCTTCGGACGCCGGCCGGTGTCCGGGTTCTTCGGACACCCGGGCCAGTGGGCGGCCGGGCTTTTTGCTGGCGCACCGCTCCTGCGGGACGGCTCGCGCCATCTGCTCCTCCAGGCCAGTACCGACCTGGTGCTGGGCTCGGGGATGACGGCTTGGTCCCTCGATGACCAGGATCCCTCAACCCGGGCCGTGACGCCCCGGCACCCTTCTTCGACGGCAAGTCAGGACCGGCCCGCAGGGCCGGCCGCAGGCTGCGCCGGACAACGGGCGCGGCGAGGCGACAGCCCTCCCGCCCCGCCGCCCGGGGACTGGCCACAGGCCCCGTTTCCCGCCACCGAGTAGGGCCCCCTTGGGACCGGCGCGTTACCGCTGGCCTCAGGGCGACGATGGCGACGGCTGGTGGCGGCTGGGGGCCGAGGGAAGAACCCGGCGATGAGGTCGCAGCCGGCCTAGCCTGGAGGGTGATGTCGTTGACCGTGCATCTTCCCGAGGAACTGGCTGACCGGCTGACAGCCGAGGCGGCCCGGCGCGGCATGAGTGTCGACGAGGTCGCAGCCGAGGCACTCGCCGCCCGCTACCCCAAGGCTGGCTCAGATCCCGGCTATGACGCCCTGGAGGCGTTCATCGGCTCCGGGGACTCGGGACACAGCGAAGCGTTCGACATCCACAGAGCGCGAGCCGAACTGGCTGAGACCAAGCTGACCGAGGGCATCTGATCGCCAAGGTGACAGTCCTGGCCGACACCGGCGTGCTCATCGCCGTCGCCGACCGCCGCGAACCGAGACACGCCAGCTGTGCCGCTGTGTTGCGCGCTCATCACGGCCAGATGGCCATGACCGCCCCAGCGGTCGCCGAGGCATCCTGGATGATCGAGTCCCGGCTCGGCCCCGAGGCTGAAGCACGCTTCCTCGGGCTGGTCACCACCGGCGAGATCAACGTCGTCGACCTGACCCGAGACGACTACCTCCGCTGTGTCGAACTCATCCATACCTATGCGGACATGGGATTGGGCCTGGTCGATGCCAGCATCGTCACCCTCGCGGAGCGCCTCGGGATCGCCCACCATCGCTACGCTCAACCGCCGGGACTTCACCGTGGTCCGCCCCGGCCACATCGAAGCGTTCGAGCTCATCCCTTGACCACCAGCCCCCCGGTACCTGCTCAAGCCCCCAGCCCCCTGTCAAGCCCCCAGGCCGTCTCTGTCGGCTGGAAGACTGAACCCCTGGTGACCGACCCCGCCCCGACTCCTCCTCGGCCCTGTGAGTACCGTCCGGCCACCAACCGGGCATCGGTCGCGCTCGCCTCGGTCCTGGCCGCGGTCGCCGTCGGGCTGGTGTCGCTGTTCGGTGTCCCGGCCCGCTGAAAGCCGCGTGTGGACCGACCGGTCATCGAGACCCAGTGGCCTGGCGGACGGAGCACCTTCGGCACAAGACCGCGAAGTTGACCCAGGCTTGGACAAGCTGCCTGGGCACGCCGCTAGATCGAAGGTGGTAACGCGTGTCGTAGGCGGCAGAGTCCCCCTTTCGACACCACGTGGTGGCCCCGAGCCGGTCACGCTCGTTTCGAAGCTTTACCACCCGCGGAGCAATCAGGCCGTGGTCGATTCTGGGGAGGTCGCCACACTCAGGGCACCGAGCGGGAATCAACCAAGCCGCCCTCTGCATGTCCACCAGCACAGCCCACCCTCATGGGGCGGATGATGCACCGCCAGGCCCCACCAGAGGAGAAGAGCAACCATGGCCAGGAGGGCTACAACGTGAATGCCACTCGTCCGTCGGCTCTGGCCGAGCGGTCGCCGTCGCCGTCCGCTGGCAAGCCACCACAAGATGAGGAACGCGGGGACGGCCAGCGCTTGGGGCACTTGGCCCGTTATCCGGATGTTCAAGCCAACATTGGCGACGAAGAGGCCGAACCCCGTGAGCTGTACCCATATCGGAGGAGGCGGCCATCGCCCCGGAGCCCCGCCGAAGCCAGCCTGGCATGCCTCCTGGTTCCCTTTCTGTCAGCATGGCCTGAGACACCTGCTGTAGCTCTCCATCCCTCAAGGGCGAGACCGGACCAGGTAGACAGCGATGACCATGCCAACCCCTTTGATGCAGCGCGCCCATGATGAAGCGATGGGTGATGGCGCTC
>DAHUYE010000003.1 GCA_027315345.1 Actinomycetota bacterium | reverse complement strand
GACGGCGCCGGAGAGGTAGTAGCCGAAGAACAGCTCGTCTTGCACGCCCATCACGTTGGAGCGCCGGTGTCCCCAGGACGCTTCGGGATCCATGCTCACCTGGTTGGTGTGCGGGCGGGTGGACCAGGACTCCATGTCGGTCCAGTCCACCGCCAGGGAGGCCGACGCGGTCTTGTAGTCCGCCCCGATGCTGGCCTCGACCAGGTCGTCGATGACCACGGAGAGAGCCTCGGTCGGGCTGCCGTCGGGACTCTGCCTGGCCAGGACGGCCACGACGCGCGAGAAGGTGTATTCCACCTGGCGGTAGGTCAGGCAGTGTGTCCCGGTCTTCCACTGAACCAGCACGCCGAGACGCACCTGATCGGCTTGTCCCAACCCCACCAGGGCGGTGTGCACCCGGCTGAGATGGGCGGCCCGCCCGTCGGCGAGGGCCAACAACATGCCCACCAACAACGTCCGCACCGAGAGCTGTCGGGGCCGGGGACCGATGGGCATGCCCGCCGCGATGCGCTCGGCCACCCCGGCGGCGTCGATGACCGCCTCCAGGCGGGTCAGCTCGCTCAGCCCGCCCGCCCCGACAACAGGCTCACCGCTGCTTCCTCGCTGACCGGGTCGAGGCCGCCCACCACATCGCCCAGGCGCTGGGAACAGACGATGCCAGCGGCGTCCATGAAGGCCCGCAGGCCGATGGCGCCGGCCAGGGTGGCCAGCCAGGTGGATCTCAGCCGGGGGATCTCCAGACGGGGCAGGTCCGCTCCGCCACAGAGCGATGAGATGAGGCCGGTAGTGATGTTGCGCCGGGTGGGCTCCAGGCCTCCCACTACGTAGCGGGGCCCGAAGTAGGCCCCCACCTCCCCGAGGCGGGTGTGATAGTCCCTCAGCACCGGCACCACCCGGGCACGTCGGGCCCGCACCGAGACCACCATTCCCCCTGATCGGGCGACGATGTCGGTCCCCCTCGCCCCCCGAAGGTCAACCCCGGTCAGGCCCGCCCCGGCGCCCAGGGCTATGAGCCCCACCGCCCGGCATCGACGGTCTGGGGTGGGCTGGGACTCGGCCAAGGCCAGGTAGGCGGAGATCTGGGCGGGAGAGTAGGGGGCCTTGGCCGCCTCCCGGCTCAGGCTGGCCGGGCGAGGCGTCCCGCCCCAGAGGTGAGACAGGGCCCGCAGGTTGGACGCCAACGTGCGCCGGGTCGGCCCCGAGACGCTCCCATCGAGGGAAATGATGAAACGCTCGATCACCGGGGTGGAGAAGATGAGTCCCGCCTCGAGTTCCAGGCCCATCGATGCGCCGAAGGCACCGGCCCGCCCCGCCGCGTAGAGCAGGGCCTTGGCCCGGGCCACCCGGGCCGGGGCCACGGCTGCGACCACCTCCCGGGCGAAGGCGGCGGGCGCGGGGCCGATGTTGCGGGGGCGGTAGTGCGCGATCACCGCCGCTACCTCCGGATCTAGCACACCGTAGATATACTGTGTGCTTCGTGTCAGGAGGTGGATGCTCCAGTGCAAAGGTGGGTTCGTGGCCCCCACGCCTAGCCAGCGAGCCGAGGCCCGCCGCATCGCCCGGGAGATCTCCAAGATCGGCTTCGTGCTGCCCGGCAGCCTCACGGAGCGGTACTTGACCTGCACCCATGCCGGCTGCCATTGCCATGCCGTTCCGCCTGTTCTGCACGGGCCCTACTGGTATTGGACCCGCAAGGTCGCCAACAAGACGGTCAGCCAGAGCCTGAACGCCGAGCAAGTAGCCGAGTACCGGCCCTGGATCGACAACCAGCGCCGACTGCGAGACCTGCTCCGTGAGCTGGAGCAGATCGGCATGTCGGTTCTGGGCGATGATCCCCGCACGCCTAATGGGGATCGACCACCTCGCTTCTTGAGTAGGTGAGGCTGGTCGACCGAGCCGCCAGCAGGTGAGCACTGTGAGCGCCAGGGCCTTGAGCTCTGCGGCGAGAACGTGCCCCGGCTGGTGGTGAGGTTGCCTTTGACGGCTGGTGGGATGTCGTGCCTCGAGCACTGATCCATTAGGTGGCTGCTGGTGACCTCGGGCTCGACAGATGACGCCGACCGAGAGGAAGAAGATGATCTTTGTAGGAGTGGACTGGGCCGAGGCTCACCACGATGTCTATGTACAAGACGCCGAGGGCAAACGCCTCGGGGGAGGACGGCTCCCCGAAGGAGCTGCGGGCATCGCCCGGTTCCACGAGCTGGTGGGAGCCCATGTGGAGAGTCCCGCCGAGGTGGTCATCGGCATCGAGACCGACCGGGGGCTGTTCGTGGCCGCCCTGGTGGGGACCGGCTATGAGGTCTATGCCGTAAATCCCATGTCGACGTCGCGCTATCGGGACCGCCACAGCGCTTCGGGGGCCAAGTCCGACCCCGGAGACGCCAAGGTGTTAGCCGACATGGTGCGCACCGACCGGCACAACCACCGCACCGTGGCCGGGGACAGCGAAGAGGTCCAAGCCATCAAGATCCTGGCCCGGGCTCACCAGCGGATGATCTGGTCCCGGGTCCGCCAGACCCACGGTCTGCGCTCGGGCCTGAGGGAGTTCTATCCCTCTGCCCTGGAGGCTTTCCCCGACCTGAGCCGCTCCGATGCCCTGGCTGTGTTGCGCATCGCCCCGACTCCCGAGCTCGGGGCCAAGCTGAGTCGCTCCAAGATCGAGGCCACCCTGCGCCGCGCCGGCCGCCAGCGTCGCGTGGAAGAACGGGCCGAGGAGATCCAAGCCGCCCTGCGCTCCGAACAGCTGGCCGCCCCCGGGCTGGTATCAGGGGCCATGGGGGCCACCGTGTTGGCCTCGGTGGCCGTCATCGCCGAGATGGTGTCCCAGATCGAGGCCCTGAGCGGGGAGCTCGAAGCGGGTTTTGATGCGCACCCGGACGCCGTGGTGGTCCGATCCCTGCCAGGACTAGGGACCATCCTCGGCGCCCGGGTGCTGGGCGAGTTCGGTGATGAACCGAACCGCTATGCCAGCCCCAAGTGTCGCAAGAATTACGCCGGGACGTCACCCATCACGCGGGCTTCGGGATCCAAGAGGGGAGTTCTGGCCCGCCACGTCCGCAACCGTCACCTGGCCGACGCCCTCTACCTGTGGGCCTTCGCCTCCCTCACCGCGTCGCCTGGAGCGCGTGTCTACTACGACGCCCACCGGGCCGCCGGAGACACTCATCACCAGGCCCTGCGGGCACTGGGAAACCGTTGGGTCGGCATCCTGCACGGCTGTCTCGCCCACCACTGCGTCTATGACGAACACATCGCCTGGGGACACCGCTCAGCACCTACGTCGGAGAAGGAATCTGCCGAAGCGGCTTGACATTTGGAGCCGTGGGATGTCTCGCCGGTCTCAGGGTCGACGTAGCGGGCCTTGTCCCCGGAGAAGTCCACGAACATCCGCTCACCGCCGGCATAGGAAAGGCGCATGACCACGTCCTGGGTGCCGAGCCAGGTCCGGTAGTGGTGGCAGAACTGGCTGTATCTCCAGCCGTCGGGGTGGTCGGCCTTCCACTCGATCCACAACAGGCGCAGCGTCACGTGGTGGCGGCGGTTCTTGAGTTCCTTGTGGACGGCGGCCCAGTCGGGGACGGGACGGTGCTCGACGGGCTCGGGGGTCGGGAACAGCGCCGCCTCCAGGGCGGCGGAGTCGGTGGTCTCGGGCAGGGGCCAGGCCAGGCCGGCCTCGGCCGCCCGGCGCAGGTACTCCGCCACCGTCGAGCGGGCGATGCCCACGCTGGTGGCGATGTCTCGGTGGCTGTGGCCCTGCGCGTCCAGGCGCAGAACCTCGGTGATCTTCCTCATGGGTAGCTTCCTCCTCGGCACTCGGTCTCCTCGCTGACAGCCGTCGAAGCCGTCGAGTGAAGGAGGCCGGGTGCCCCATTTGGTGGATGGTGGGAGGCGCTACCGCCCCTGGTTCTCAGGTGCTGGTGGGGGTGGCCGGAATCAGCCGGAATGGGTGGCCGATTTCCTCCCTTGGGCTCAACCGGTGACCGCGACAGCTCCCTACCAGGAGGTGTCGCATGGCGAGGATTGGTCGTTGGGAGCCGTGGGCTCTTGAG
>DAHUYE010000098.1 GCA_027315345.1 Actinomycetota bacterium | reverse complement strand
GGTGTAGGCCTCATCGGTCACGGTCCCGGCCAGGCCGAGGGCCTCGGCGCCCGCTCCGCCCCACACGAGGGGCGTCTCGCCCCGGGAGGCGTAATAGGCCAGGGCGGCGCCGGGGTGGTCATCGGCGCGGGATAGCACCGTGGCGCGGTGGTATTCCACCGAGTCGGTGCCCATCATCCGCATCCAGGCCATGCTCGCCACCGCCTCCGACGGCCTAGCAATGTGGGGAACCCACGTTGCAATCGTGTTCGAAGATTTGGCCGTTGGGGGTGGTTATGCGCCCTGGCTGTGACGCCTGTCCAGGGTTATCTCACGATCGGTAAACAGCGGTCAAGGCTTGTGCGGGAGCGGGCAAGTTGTTGCTCCCTGAGCGCGAGGAACGAGCTCGGTCACCGGCCTAGTCAGGTATGCATCCGCGACGCCGCGCTCACCGTGAGGATCGAGGGCTCCGTGTGTCCGAGTATCCCGGACAGCGTCGTGTGTCCGAGTATCTGGGACAGCATCTTGCGTCCGAGTATCTGGGACAGCGTCCTGCGCCAGCGCCGCCCGGCCAGCCCGGGTCCCGGGGACGGGACGGTGCTCAGGATGGCGGCGAGGATCACGTTGCGAAGGGGGGGTCCCGGTCTGGCGCCCCGGCGACCACCGGCACGCCGATGAGGACGGTTCGCCTGTGTCGGGCGCCCACGAGGCTGGCGATGAGGCCGCCGGCCGCGCGGGCCCTCCGCTCGGTCCGGTACCTGGTCCGGCGTTCGTGCCGGTAGTTGTGCCGGTTGGGGCCAGTGCTGCCCCCTCCCGGACACAGGGACGAGCGTGTCCCGGTTCTTGTCCCAGGTTCTGTCCCAGTTCTCCTCCGGCGGGGCTCCCTGTCCCAGGTCTTGTCCGGAAAAAAAGGTCGCGTCCCGGTCCTTGTGCCGGTTCTTGTGCCGGTAGTTGTACCGGTTCGCTTGCGTATGACTACCGGGAAGGGCCGACGTGGGGCGAGCCAGCCCAGGCGGCAGGAAGGAGCCGGTGATGGATTCAGCCATTGACGAGACGGACGTGGCCCTCCTGGCCGCCAGCCCGGACGAGTCGACTTCGCCGCCCATGGCCCGGGCCCGAGACTGGGGAAGGCCCTCCCCGGGGGTCCGGAGGCGATTTCTGATTCCCCAACCAGGCTGGGGTGGAATTGGGGAACGTCCCGGTGCCATTCCCCATCTCGTCCTGGGAGTGGGGAAGGCGCCCCTGAGCAGGGACGGCGTCTGCCCACGCCGGCGACCGGGCGGGAACCGGGAGGCCCTCGCGTCCCCCGAGGGTCCGGCCAGAAATTTCTATTTGGGGAAGGTTTTCGGGAACTGGTTGGGGAAGGTGCCGGCGCATGATCCCGCCATGGCCATGCCGTGGGGAAGATTGTGGGGAATCCGAGGAGTAAGGAGCCTCTCCCCGACGGGGACCCTTGCAGGGGTCGTCCAGGGACGGCGGAGCCGAAGGAGGCCACGGGTGGCCGAGTGGCCCTTGACGACCCCGGGGCGGCCCGAGCCCACCATGGACATGGCCGGGCGGTCCCCGACCGGCCGGCCTAGTTGCCGCCTTGTCTCCCCCATCGCATCCACTCGTCCTTCCGGACCGGGGGCGGCCCTATGACCGGTCCAGTGGTGGGCGGGGCGACAGGGGCCGGGCCGGAGGAAGACCTGGTCGACATCGAGGTGGCCGCTGCCTTCCTGGGGGTGACCGTGCGCTGGGTGCGCCGACGGGTCGCCGAACGGGCCATCCCGCATTACAAGCTCACCGGCCGCCTGGCCTTCGCCCCGGCCGACCTCCGCCAGATTCGCGACTCCGCCCGGGTCGAACCGGCCCAACGGATCTGATCCATGACCCCCGTCCGACTCCCCTACCCCATCATGCCGTTGGGCCTTGGCGCCTCCGCCTCACGGGGCCGGAGCGTCCGAGCAGAGTTGATTGGCCGCGACCACCGGGACCCGGCGTGCCATGAACCGACCGACACGGCCGGTTTGTCACGCACCGCGGGACGCCGGGGCGTCCCGGGGACGTTCCCGTTTCCGTCCCGCTGGGGGCCCAGCCCGCTCGGAGCCGGGGCCATCCACCCCGGAAGGAAGCATCCTGCCCTCCCGGGTCTCTCCGGCTGGCTCGACCGGACACCCCGGTCCGACAGGTTTCCCGGAGGGGAACCTGCAAGGGTCTGTCCGGGGGATGGGGCTCGTCGGGATGGGGCTAGCGGGACGGGAGCGGGACGCGACTGCCGGCCAGCCTGGCGATGGCGCACAGGCCGACTAGCGATTCCAGTGAATGTTTGCTGGTCGTCGCCGCCTGGCCGGGGGCGGGCGGGTCGGATTGAGGCACCCGTCCCCGCGAAATCTCACCCTGCCCGAAGGCCTATATCAGCATGACAACGGGCCTGGTGACTTACGACCCCCCACCCACTGACGGCCAAGTGGTCCGCGCCGCGGTCGAGCGGTCGTGCCGCTCCCAAGGAGTTCCGGTCCGGATCGAGGACCCCGCCACGCTGGACCGAATCGCGGGCTTGCTGGCGCCCGCACCCTCTGCAGACGAGTTGAGGGAGACCCACCGGGCGGGGGGACGTTCGGCTGCGTGACGAGGTCCACGTAGGACTCGGCGCAGGCGGACCGAAAGGACCCGTTCGTCGCACGGGCCCGGTACCGTCCCGTGCGTGCCGTCCGACGCCGAAATCGTGGCCGGCCTGGCCAAGGTGACTGCCGCCCTGCCAGGTGGTGGCGAGTCCCGGCCCGGCCAGGTGGAGATGGCCCTAGCGGTCGCCAAGGCCATCCGAACGGAACGTCACCTGATCATTCAGGCTGGGACGGGCACCGGGAAGTCGCTGGGATACCTGGTGCCCTCGATCCTCCTAGGTGTGAATTTGGTGGTGGCCACGGCCACCAATCACCCTGGCACCACGTATGATTCAGCGTATGATCATGCGCTACAATCGAGACATGCGGTCTCCGGTCAAGACATTCCAGGCCACGGATGTGGCGCGGCGGAGCCGGGAGGTGCTCGATTCCGGGCGGGCCGGGGGAACACTGATCCGGGACAAGGACGGAGTCGTCCTCTTGCTGGCACCGGCTGAGGAGGTGGCCCGGGGTGAGGAGCTCACAGAGGTTGCGGGCAACTTCGTGCGCCTGCACCGGGCACTGGGTGCCAAGAGTCGCGATGTCGGCGCCTACGGCGGGTTTGGCTGGCTTTCGGTTTTCCCCCTCGAGGACCAGCGCCTCTTTGCCGAGGAGTTGGAGGGCCCCCTGCTGCTCGCCCTCTCGGGCGGGCCGGTGGAACCCCTCCGAGACCTGATCTCCGACTGGCGAGCCACGGCCGAGCTCTGGGCCGACGAAACTCTGCGCGCAGAGCTGCTCGAGCCGGTGGACGAGCCCCTGCACGACGTCACCATCTAGGAGTGGCCCCTCCACGGCCCAAGAAGGCGCCGGCGGCGGCGGAGTCCTGGGTGGTCAAGCCAGCCACCGCTCGGGCCCTCAAGGAATGGACCGAGGCCACTACGGCCGAGCCCAACCTCATGACGGCCGAAAGGGACCGTCTGCGCGCCCGGCCAATGGATCGATCCCGCAATCCGAGGCGCACGGGACCCCTGGCCGGCCCGCTAGCCACGCGTCGGGTCGGGACCAAGACGCTGCCCCAGTGGCAACATGAACTCACCGCCGCCGGTCGGATCTGGTACTGCCCGGACAAGGACGAACGGATCGTGTGGGTTACCAAGGTCAGTCTGAGCCACCCAAAGGAAACAGACTGACTAGTCGAGCTCGAGCAAACGGGACAGCGTGAGCTGTCTCAGCCCGCCAGTACTTTTGCCCTCGTGCCCTCCGACGCCGACATCGTGGCTGCACTGGCCAAGGTGACCGGAGCGCTGCCTGGTGGTGGGGAGGCCCGCCCCGGACAGGTTGAGATGGCGCTCGCCGTGGCCAAGGCCATCCGCACCGAACGGCATCTGGTCGTGCAAGCTGGGACCGGAACCGGGAAGTCGCTGGGATACCTGGTCCCCTCGATCCTCCTAGGTGCAAATCTGGTGGTGGCCACGGCCACCAAGGCCCTGCAGGACCAGTTGGCCAGGAGGGACCTGCCGTTGGTGACCTCGGCCCTGGGGGCGGAGGTCACCTTCGCCGTGCTCAAGGGCCGGAGCAACTACCTGTGCCGCCAGCGCATGGTCGAGATGGAGGGCGCTCCGGCCCAGCTCGACATCGAAGCCGCGGAGGGCACGGGCGCGGCCACGCCGGGGGCGGGGTTGGGCGAGTTGGGTCGCCAGGTGCGCCGGCTGCTGGAGTGGGGCAAGACGACCGCCACCGGGGACCGGGCCGAGTTGGAGTTCGAGCCCCGGCCCTACGCCTGGTCGGCCCTGAGCGTGACCGCCAGCGAGTGCCCCGGGGCCAGCCGGTGTCCGATGGGAGAGGAGTGCTTCTCGGAGGAGGCCAGGCGGCGGGCGGCGGCGGCAGACGTGGTGGTGGTCAACACCCACCTCTACGGGGCCCACCTGGCCAGCGGGGGCGCCGTCCTTCCTCCTCACGACGTGGTCGTCTTCGATGAGGCCCACGAACTGGAGGACGTGGTCGCCTCCAGCCTCGGCCTGGAGCTGGGCGCCGGCCGCCTGCGGGCGCTGTCCCGGGCGGCCCGGGCCATCGTCTCCGGCCCCGGGGTCCGGGCCGCCGAGCGGGTCAGCGATGTGGCTGACCGCCTCGAAGCCGCCCTCGAGGACCGGGCCGGCCAGCGACTCAGCGAACCCTTCCCGGAGGACCTGGCCGCGGCCCTGGGCGCCACCGGGGCGGCCCTGTCCGAGCTTCTCAGCGCCCTGAGGCAGGTGGACGACACCGAGGCGGCCAAGGCCCGGTCCATGCAAGCCCTGACCCATCTGGTCGAAGACGTCCAGTCCCTGACCCAGGTGGGCCGAGACCGGGTGGCCTGGGTCGAACGGGCCGACCGAGCCCCCGTTCTCAAGGTGGCGCCGGTGGAGGTCGGCCTACTGCTGGAGAAGGCGCTGTGGGGCGAGGTGACGGCCGTGCTCACCAGCGCCACCATCCCGCTGCGCCTCACCGGCCGGGTCGGCCTGCCCCCCGACGGCTGCGATCAGATGGACGTGGGCAGCCCTTTCCCCTACGGGGAGAACGCCCTGCTCTACTGCGCCGCCCACCTGCCCGACCCCCGCGCCCCTGGCTATGAGGCGGCCCTGCACGAGGAGATAGCCGCCCTGGCCGGCGCCGCCGGGGGGCGCACCCTGGCCCTGTTCACCAGCTGGCGGGCCATGCACGCCGCCGCCGAGGCCCTGGCCGGAAAGCTTCCCGGCCGTCTCTACACCCAGTCCGACCTGCCCAAGCCGGCCCTGATCGAAGCCTTCACCTCGGACGAGAGCGCCTGTCTCCTGGCCACCCAGGGCTTCTTCCAGGGCGTGGACGTCCCCGGTCGCACCCTGTCCCTGGTCTGTATCGACCGCATCCCCTTCCCCCGCCCGGACGAGCCGCTTAATCAGGCCCGGCGGGAGCGGGCCGGGGCGGCCGCCTTCTCGGTGGTCGACCTGCCTCGGGCCGCCACCATGCTGGCCCAGGCGGCCGGGCGCCTCATCCGATCGTCCACCGATCGGGGCGTGGTGGCCGTCCTCGATCCCCGCCTGGCCAAGGCCACCTACCGCTGGGAACTGGTCAACGCCCTGCCCCCGATGCGCCGGACCCGGCACCGGGCCGAGGCCGAAGAGTTCCTCCGCGCCGTCACGGCCGCTGTCCCCACCGACGGCTGAACCATCGCCCGGCCGCGGCGCGGCCTGGTCTCAGTAGTCCAGGGCCGAACCCCTCCGCTGCCACTCCCGGTCCACCTTCACGAACAACTCGACGTAGGCGCCCGGAGCCAGCTGCTGGCGCACGGCCGTGCCGACCGCTTTGAGAACCGCCCCCTGGCGGCCGATGACGATCCCCTTCTGGGAGTCCCGCTCCACCAGAATCTCCACCCGGATGCGGGGCCACTCCCACTCCGTCACCCGGCAGGCGATGGAGTGAGGCACCTCTTCCTTGGTGGCGGCCAGCAACTGCTCGCGCACCAGCTCGGCCACCCAGAACGCCTCCGGTACGTCGGTGACCATGTCCTCGGGGTAGTACCGGGGACCGGCGGGCAGACGGGCGATGATCGACTCCACCATCTCCGGGACGCCCTCCCCGGTGGCGGCCGATACGGGCCAGTACTCCGACAGGTGCAGCTCGGAGGCCTGGGCCAGGCGCTCCAGCACGGCGCCGGGGCCGGTGGCGTCGACCTTGTTGACCACCACCATGGCCGCCGGGGTCAGCCAGCGGGCCACGAAGCGGTCCCCCGGGCCCACCGGGGCGGTGGCATCCAGGACCAGCACCACCAGGTCCACGTCGGTGACGGCCTCGGCGGCGGCGTCGTTCAGCCTCTTACCGAGCGGGCCCCGGGGCCGGTGCACCCCGGGTGTGTCCACGAAGACCACCTGGGCGTCGGGACGGGTGAGCACCCCCCGGATCTGGGTCCGGGTGGTTTGCACCTTGTCCGAGACGATGGAGACCTTGGTGCCGAGGATGGTGTTGAGCAGAGTGGACTTACCGACGTTGGGCCGACCCACCAGGGTGACGAACCCGGAGCGGTGGACCGAACCCGATCCGGGCGAAGGGGCCGGACCGGGTCCCGGCTCAGACAAGGTCGGGCCGAGCCGGGCGGGCCAGCGGCAGGACCCGGACCCGGCCGATGCGCCGGCCCTGGACCTTCTCGGCCGAGAGGCGGTGGCCGTCGACATCGACACCCTCGCCCTCGGACGGAATGTGGCCGAGCAGGTTGAGCACCAGCCCGCCCACCGTGTCCCAGTCCCCCATCGGCAGCTCGGCGTGCAGCACCTCGTTGAGCTCCCCGATGGACATGCGGGCGTTCACCCGCAGGCCGCCGTCCGGGAGCGGTTCGACCAGCGGCTCCTCGACATCGAACTCATCCACGATCTCGCCCACCAGCTCCTCGATGAGATCCTCCAGGGTGACCAGGCCGGCGGTGCCCCCGTACTCATCGATGGCTATGGCGATGTGGAACTTGTCCTTCTGCATCTCCCGCATCAACTCGGCCACCCGCTTTGTCTCGGGGACGAAGTGAGCCTGACGCAGCAGCGATCGCACCGGCTCGTCACCGTGTCCGTCCCGGGCGGCCCGCATCAGATCCTTGGTGAAGACGATACCGGCCACGTCATCGATGCTCGACTCATACACCGGGATGCGGCTGTAGCCGGCGGCTATGGCCCGCTCGATGACCGCCCCCACCGCGTCGGCGGCCGCCACGGCCACCATGTCCGGGCGGGGGACCATGACGGCCCGCACGATGGTGTCCCCGAAGGTGATGATGGACCGGATGAGGGTCAGCTCCTCGGATTCGATGACCTCCTCCTCGGCGGCCACGTCGGCCATGGCCAGGAACTCGCGCTCGGAGATGAACGGACCCTGGCGCAGACCCCGGCCGGGCAGCACCAGGTTGGAGAGGCCGATCAGAGCGCTGGAGAGGCCCCGGAGGGGCGGAAAGCGCATGACGGCAGCCACGAAGGGCGCCGCCAGCAGGGCGGCCCGATCGGGGTGTTGCATGGCCCAGGTCTTGGGGGCGGCCTCACCCAACACGAAGACCACCACCACCTCGAAGGCGGTGGCCACCACCACCCCCAGGGCGCCGAAGACGTGGTCGGCCACGATGGCGATGAGGGTGGCGGCCACCAGCTGACAGAGCAGGGTCAGCAACAGGATGGGGTTGAGGAACCGCTCCGGGTGCTCCACCAGCTTGAGCAGAGCGTGGGCGCCCCGCCTGCCCTCATCGGCCAGGGGGCGGGCCCGGACCCGGTTCATCCGGGTGAGGCTTGTCTCGGACAGGGCCAGGACGGCGGAGGCGCTCAAGAGAAGGACGATGATCACGATGAGGATCACATCCGAACTGCGCAGGGCGTGGGTTACGGCCAGCACGGCCGAGGCGGGACTGGCGGGGGAGGCGGTACTCACGGGGGCGGCGGTCCGGCCCGGCGCCAATGGGCGTCGAGCAACTCCTGCTCCCGCTTCTCCATGGCCTCGGCCTCATCGTCTTCGGTGTGGTCCATCCCGACCAGGTGCAGGATGCCGTGCACGACCAGCAGGGCGAGTTCGTCCTCGTAGGTGCCGGCGTGATCGGGGGCGTTGCGGTGGGCCACCTCGGGACATATGACGATGTCCCCGATGAGAGTGGGCATGTCGTCGGGCTCGGCCGGCACCCAACCCGGCCCGGTTCCACCCGAGTCCGGGGACCGGCCCCCTTCAGCCGGCTCCTCGTCCATGGGAAAGGCCAGTACGTCGGTCGGCCCGTCCTTGCCCAGGAACCGCTTGTTGAGATCGGAAATGGCTTCTTCACCGACGAAGAGCACCGACAGCTCGGCGTCGCCCTTGACCCCCTCGGAGCGCAGGACGGCCTCAGCCAGCTGCATCCAGCGGACGGTGTCGACGGGGCGATCGGCCTGCTCATCGGCCACGAAGACCTCGATACTCAAAGCGCCACCTTCAACGTTTCACCTTCAACCATGACCAACCAGGGGTAGGCAACGGATCGCTCAGCGGGAGGCAGCGGCGCGGGACTCGGAGCGCTCGTAGGCGGAGACGATGTCGGCCACGATCTTGTGCCGCACCACGTCGCGGTGGCCCAGGGTCACGAAGGAGACCCCTTCGATCTCTCCCAGGACCTTCTCCAGGCCGACCAGACCGGACCGGCCGCCGGCCAGGTCGATCTGGGTGACGTCCCCGGTCACCACGGCCTTGGAACCGTCCCCGATGCGGGTCAGGAACATCTTCATCTGCTCCGGGGTCGTGTTCTGGGCTTCGTCCAGGATGATGAAGCTGGAGTTGAGGGTGCGTCCCCGCATGAAGGCCAGGGGGGCCACCTCGATCGCCCCCCGCTCCATGAGACGCTGCATCCCCTCCGGCTCGAGCATGTCGTAGAGAGCGTCGTAGAGAGGGCGCAGATACGGGTCCACCTTGGCCATCAGGTCCCCGGGCAGGAATCCAAGCCTCTCCCCCGCCTCAACGGCCGGGCGGGTGAGGATGATCCGGTTCACCAGCTTGGCCTGGAGGGCCTGGACGGCCAGGGCCACGGCCAGGAAGGACTTACCGGTGCCGGCCGGGCCGATGCCGAAGGTGACCACGTTGGCGGCGATGGCGTCGGTGTAGCGCTTCTGGCCCTCGGTCTTGGGCCTCACGGTCCGGCCCCGGGCCGAGCGCAGCACCTGGGCGGTCAGGACCTCGCTGGGCCGGATGTCGGCTTTGACCATGTCGATGCTCCGGCCCAGGTTGGCCGGGTCGAGCAGCTGGCCGGCCTGAAGGACCCGCACCATCTCCTCGAAGAGCTGGCCGACCCGCTCGGCCTCCTCCCCCTCGATGGAGACCTCGTTGCCCCGGACGAGGATGGTGGTGCCGGGGAAGGCCGACTCCACCAGGCGCAGCAACTCGTCACGCTGGCCGAGGAGACCCACCATCAGGTGGTTGCCGGGTACGAGGATCTTGACCTGGGTGGACGACACGGCTTCAGGGCCCAGGGTACTAGCCCGGTGGCCAGCCCAGCTGTCTCCCGCCCAGGACGTGCAGGTGGAGGTGGGGAACGCTGTTGCCCGAGTCGGCGCCCACGTTGAACACCAGGCGGTAGCCCCGTTCAGCCAGGCCCTCGGCCCCGGCCACGGCGTTGGCGGTGATGAACAGGTCGGCCAGGACGGCGGCATGGCCGGCCTCCAGTTCGGAGGCGTCGGTCACGTGCTGCTTGGGCACCACCAGCACGTGGGTGGGAGCCCCGGGATTGAGGTCCCGGAAGGCGTAGCTGTGCTCCGAGGAGGCGACCTCGGTGGAGGGGAGCTCCCCGGCCACGATCCGGCAGAACAGGCAGTCGCTCATGGCGGTCGAAGCTACCTTCCCCGCTATGAGAATCGCGGTGGGTTCGGATCACGCCGGCTTCGTGCTCAAGGGGGCGGTGGTGGCCCACCTGCAGGCGGGCGGACACCAGGTCAGCGACCTGGGCACCCATTCCCCGGAGCCGGTGGACTACCCGCCCATCTGCGCCGCCGTGGCCCGGGAGGTGGTCGGCGGTCGGGCCGACCTCGGGGTGGTCATCGGCGGTTCCGGCCAGGGCGAGCAGATAGCGGCCAACAAGGTCCATGGCGCCCGGGCCGCCCTCTGCCCGGATGAATTCACCGCCCGCCTGGCCCGCCAGCACAACGACGCCAACGTCTGTGCGCTGGGGGCCCGCATCGTGGCCGAGGAACTGGCCCTGTCGGTGCTCGACACCTTCCTGTCCGCCTCTTTCGAAGGGGGCCGCCACCTGGCCCGCCTCCAACAACTCCGGGACATCGAGGCCGAGGAGTGCTCCGGCGCCGGGCCGGCCCAGAAATATTAGAGAGCTTTAACGGGTAGGGCGGGGTCGAGGAGGTCGGCTCATGGCCTGACCTGGCCTTCAGTCGGGGTCCGGCTCGCTCTCCTGGAGCCGGCGGTAGGCATCGGCGGCACGTCGGGTCAGAGGACCGGGGCAGGACGGAAGGACCCTGTCGTCCACCGCCCGGATGGGTTGCACATCCCGGGTGGCCGAGGTGAGGAAGGCCTCATCGCACGCCGCCAGCGCCCCGATGGGGAGGTCACGCTCCTCCACCGGCAGCCCACACCGTTCGATCAGGAGCCCACGGGACACCCCGGCCAGACAGCCGGAGGATAGGGGCGGGGTGACCAGGACGCCGCCGATGCCGAGGAAGACGTTGGTGCCGCTGCCCTCGCACAGGGAACCGGCGGTGTTGGCGAAGATGGCTTCCGAACAGCCCCTTCGTTGGGCCTCGGCCAGGGCAATGACGTTCTCGGCGTAAGAGGTCGTCTTGAGCCCGGCGGTGGCGGCCCGCTCGTTTCGGGGCCAGGCCACCACGGCCACATCGGCGGTGTCGTCCCAGTGCCGGGCCGGGCCGGCCAGGATGGCGGTGGTGGGCAGGCGGTCGCCCCGCTGGGAACCGAGCGGGCCCGGACCGCTGGTGTGGATGATCCGCAGCACGCCGGCGTCGAGGCCGTTGGCCGCCACCACATCCAGGGCGGCCTGGCGAAGTTGGGCCACATCCGGGGCCGGGATGCCGAGGCCCTGGCACGAACGCACCATCCGGGCCAGGTGGCGGCTCAGGCTGAGGGCGATCCCGCCCCGGACGGCCACGCTCTCGAAGACGGCGTCGCCCACGGTGATGCCGTGGTCGAGGAGGGAGACCTTGGCCTCGTCCTCCTCGCAGAGACCACCTCCGGCCCAGACCTTCAATTCGGGAGCAGCCTCAACCGGCCCCGCCGGAGACCAGGGCGCCTCCGTCTACGGGGATGGTCACCCCCGTCATCCAGCCCGAGGCGTCCGAAGCCAGGAACAGGGCGGGACCGGCTATGTCCTCCGGTTCCCCGATGCGCCGCAGAGGCAGGCGCTTGGCCATGGCCTCGCCTCCGTGTTCGACCAGAGCCTTGGCCATATCGGTGCGGACCAGGCCGGGGGCGATGGCGTTGACCCTCACCTTGGGACCCAACTCCTGGGCCATCTGCTTGGTCAGGTGGATGACGGCGGCCTTGGTGACGCTGTAGTAGGCGATGCCCGGGGTGACCCCGAAGCCCCCGGTGGAGGCGATGTTGATGACGTTCCCGCCCCGCTCGGACATGATCGTCTTCCAGGCCAGCTGGGTCCAGGTCAGCACCCCGAGCTGGTTCACCTGCACGGTCTTATCGGCCCGGGCGGCGTCGATACCCATCAGGGGACCCATGTAGGGGTTGGTGGCGGCGTTGTTGACCAGCACGTCCAGACCGCCGAGGCGTTCGATGGTGGCGTCGATGGTGGCCTGGGCCTGCTCCGGGTCCCCGGCGTTGGCGACGTGCCAGGCCACCTCTCCCGGCATCGACTGGGCCGCCTCCTCCAGGGAGTCGGCCTTCCGGGAGCAGATCATGACCCTCGCCCCGGCGTCGGCGAAGGCGGTGGCGATGGCCCGGCCGATCCCCCGGGATCCCCCCGTGACCAACGCAACCTTTCCGTCCAGCCTCATGTCCATGGGGCGAACCTTAGGAAACCGCCTCGAAAGACACCACCGCGGCGCTGTCGGGGACCAGCTCCACTCCTCCGGTGCCGAGGGAAACCTTCTCCTCCGAAGCCAGCAACAGCCGAGGACCAGGTCCGTCCAGCGGCAGGGTACGGGCTTCGGATCCGATGTTGATGGCCACCAGGACCCCACCCCGGCGTAGGGACAACCAGTCCGGCCCGTGGTGGACCTCGACCCGGTCCAGCCGGCCATCGGTCAGTTCCGCCCGTTGGCGGCGCAGGGCGATCAGCTGACGGTGCCAGTCCAGCAACTCGGCGTGAGGAGGCAGGGTCAACTCGGACCAGTCCAGCCGGGACCGCTCGAAGGTGGCCGGGTCCTGGGGGTCGGGCACGTCTTGGGGTTGCCATCCGAAGGACTCGAACTCGGAGCGGCGGCCTTCGCTGACGGCCCGGCCCAGTTCCGGATCCGGATGGGCGGTGAAGTACTGGAAGGGCGTGGACGCGCCCCACTCCTCGCCCTGGAACAGCATCGGCACGAACGGGGAGCAAAGCACCACAGCCGCGGCCACCTTGAGCCGGCCCACCGACATGAGCGCCCCGCTGCGCTCCCCCACCGCCCGGTTGCCGATCTGGTCGTGGTTCTGCAGGTAGCCGAGGAAGGACCAGCCGGACAGGCCCTCGGGGCGACGCCCGTGACGTCGGCCCCGGTGGCGGGAGTGCCGTCCGTCATAGACAAAGGCCCTCTGCAGGGCGGTGGCCAGGTCCGACATGGTGCCGAAGTCGGCGTAGTAGCCCGAGGTCTCTCCGGTGAGCACGGCGTGGAGGGCGTGGTGGAAGTCATCGCTCCACTGGGCGTCCATCCCGAAACCGCCGGCCGCCCGGGATGTCACGATCCGCGGATCGTTGAGATCGCTTTCGGCTATGAGGAACAGCCGCCGGCCCACCTGGGCCGACAGACCGGCCGCCGCCACCGAGAGGTCCTCCAGCAGGTGGGTGGCGGAGGTGTCCACGATGGCGTGGACGGCGTCCAGACGCAGACCGTCGAGGTGGAAATGACCCAGCCAGGAAAGGGCGTTGTCGATGAAGAAGTGACGCACCTCATCGCTGCCCGGCCCGTCGAGGTTGAGGGCCTGGCCCCACGGGGTGGCGTAGCGGTCGGTGAAATAGGGACCGAACTCGCCCAGGTAGTTCCCGGCCGGGCCCAGATGGTTGTAGACGACGTCGAGCACCACGGCCAGGCCCCGGGCGTGGCAGGCGTCGACCAGCCGGGCCAATCCGGACGGGCCGCCGTAGGCATGGTGGACGGCAAAGAGATCGACGCCGTCGTAGCCCCACCCCCGCTCCCCGGGGAATTCGGCCACCGGCATCAGCTCCACCGCCGTCACCCCCAGGTCCACCAGGTGATCCAGCCGGGAGATGGCCGAGTCGAAGGTCCCCTCCGGGGTGAAGGTGCCGATGTGCAGCTCATAGAGAACGGCGGCGGGCAGGTGGATCCCGGTCCAGCGCTGATCGCTCCACCGGAACCGAGCCGGCTCGACCAGGCGGGACAGACCCTCGGGTCCCTCCGGCTGCCAGAAGGAACGCGGGTCCGGACGGGCCGGACCTCCGTCCAGGGAGAATCCGTAGTCCGTGCCCTCGGCGGCTCCCTCCATCCGAAGCGCCCACCAGCCCCGGCGGTCCGGGGGACGCAGTTGGTCCGGCTCCATGGGCCGGCGCCGGCCGTCGCCCAGCACCAGCTCCACGGTCCGGGCGTCGGGCGCCCAGACCGTGAAGCGGTGGCCGCTCACCGGCGCACCAGCACGGCCACCGGGAACTGATCGAGCAGCCCGGCCAGTTCCACCGGAGCCGGGCCGGACCAGGCCGCGCCGGTCAGACAGTCGACCCAGTCCCCGGCGGGCAGGCCCAGGGATGTCCCGGCCCAGCCTCCGCTCCGGGCCAGGCCCAGGACCAGGCGCGGCACGACCACGGCCACCCGCTCTCCTCGCAGGTAGGCGAGGGCGTGTTGGGCCCGGGGCCCGGTGGCCCACAAGGGCGAATAGGTGGAGCCGGCCGAGAACGAAGCCGGCTCAGCGGCCCGCAGGCGCAGCAGCCGCTGGATCAGGAAGAGCTTGGCGGCGCCGTCTCCGCCCGGGCCGAAGGAGGGGGCGGAGGCGCTGCCGACCTCGGACAGGAGACCGGCCAGGCCGGCGTGGTCCACGGCACGGCGGTTATCCGGGTCCACCAGGCTGAGGTCCCATCCCTCCGTCCCCTGGTAGATGTCGGGGACACCCGGACTGGTCAGCTTGAGGGTGACCAGAGCGAGCGAGTTGACCCGGCCCGGCTCAACCAGGCCGGACACGAAGGCGTCCAGGTCGGAGGTGAAGTCGGGATCCCCGCACAAGCCCTCCACCAGCTTGGTCATGGCCGCCTCATAACCCTCGTCGGGCTGGGTCCAGCTGGTGGCCAGCTTGGCCTCCCGGGTGGCTTTGAGCATGTAGTCCACCAAACGGTCGGAACCGATGGGATGGGCCCCGACCATGGTCTGGAAGAGCACATATTCCGCCCGAGGATCGGTGAATCCCTCCCGGCGGTGCCGGGCGGCCAGTTCCGACCATCGCCGCACGGCGTCGCCCCACTCGGAGGGCATCTCGCTCAACAGGGCCAGACGGGTCCGCACGTCCTCGCTGCGCTTGGTGTCATGGGTGGAGGTGGCCAGCAGTGTCATGGGCCAGCGGTCCTGGACCATGGCGTTGTGGCGATGGAAGGCCTCGGCCTCCACCCCGAAGCGGGCCGGGTCGCCTCCCACCTCGTTGAGAGCGAGCAGGCGGGCGTACCGGTAGAAGGCGGTGTCCTCCACCCCCTTGGCCATGACCGGGCCACTCAGCTGCTGGAAGCGCTGGGCCAGCTCGATGTCCACCGGGGCCCGGTGGCGGCCCAGGAGGATCCCCTCCAACAGTTCGAACAACTCCGGATCCAGCTCGGTCCGGCGGGAACGGGCCAGCTCCACGGCGGAGCGGATCCGCTCGGCATCCTCGGTCCCGGCCCGGCCGCCCGCCTCCACGTAGGTGCGGTACACCGGCATGGCCGCCAGAGTCTCCCGTAGGCAGTCCCGCAGTTCGGGACGGGTGAAATCCCGGAACCGCCGCCGGGTCTCGCAAACCTCCACAAAGGCCGCCGTCAGCCGTTCGACGTCGGTGGCCAGGGAGCTGGCCATGATCTCCCGCTTGGCGGTGAGGGCCGTCTCCTCGAAGGAGTCGGTGTCCCCGGTCAGGCCCCGGTAGAACTCGGTCATGGCCATCTCCCCGGCCGGGTCGATGAACAGGCCCCCGGCTAGGTTCAAGAACTCATAGCCGGTGGTCCCGGCCGCAACCCAGTCCTCGGGCAGGGACTCGTCGCCTTCGAGGATCTTCTCCACCACCATCCAGGTCCCGCCGCTGGCCTCCCGGAGGCGGCGGAGGTACCCACCCGGATCCCGAAGCCCGTCCGGATGATCCACCCGCAGGCCGTCGACCCGGCCCGACCTGACGAGCTCCAGGATGAGCCGGTGGGTGTCCTCGAAGACGACGGGCTGTTCCACCCTCAGGCCGATGAGGCCGGGGACATCGAAGAACCGGCGGTAGTCGAGCTCGGCTCCGGCCACCCGCCAGTGGGCCAACCGGTAGTTCTGCCGCTGGAGGAGAGCGTCCAACCGGTCGGGGTCGGCATTGACCCGGTCGAGGACACCATCCAAGGCCCGGGCGGCGTCCGGCTGCTCCCGGAGCAGGGCCTCCAGCTCCCCGGAGAGACGGTGCTTGTCCCGGTGCCGCTGGGCCACGCTGGCCCGGTCGGTGGCCGAGGCCAGGGGCAGGCCCCCGAAGGCGCGGGCCAGAGCACCCAGGACTTCGGCCGAGGCCCCGGCCGAGCCGGCGGCGTCGGCCAGCAACTCGTCCAGGGTGCGGGGTGACAGGGGCGCCTCGTGTTCGAAGTAGGCGACGGTGAACTCCGAGTCCCGGCGGCACAGGCGCAACTCCCCCCGCTCCAGCACCCGGCCGTAGTGATCACCCAGGATCGGCACCAGGACCCGCTGGCGGAGTTTGGCCTCCGGGGGGTCCCAGTCGATGTCGAAATAGCCGGCGTAGAGACTGGACGGTCCGTCCTCCAGCACGTCCCACCACCAGGCGTTGGCCCGTCCGGCGGTGGCCATGTGGTTGGGAACGATGTCGACCACCAGTCCCAGGCCCCTCCGGCCCAGCTCATCGGCCAGCCCCCCGAAGGCCTCGGCCCCACCCAGGTCGGCGGAGAGGTGGGAGTGGTCGACCACGTCGTAGCCGTGGGTGCTGCCCGCAGCGGCCTGGAGGATGGGCGAGCAGTACAGGTGGGTAACACCCAGATCGGCCAGGTACCCGGCCAGGCCGGCGGCGTCCTCGAAGCCGAAGCCGGCGTGGAGCTGGACCCGATAGGTCGCTCCGGGAACGGGCTGGGCCTCAGGCATGGGCTGGCCGTACCCATGACCCGGTCAGGCCACGCTCTCCGGGCCGGGAAAGATGGTCGTATGCCTTCACGCCCCGGGCCCAACCGTCTGGCCGGTGAGACCAGCCCCTATCTCCGCCAGCACCGGGACAACCCGGTCGATTGGTTCCCCTGGGGGGACGAGGCCTTCGAACTGGCCCGGGCCTCGGACCGCCCGGTCCTTCTGTCCATCGGGTACTCCGCCTGCCACTGGTGTCATGTCATGGCTCATGAGTCCTTCGAGGATCAGGCCACCGCCGAGGTCATGAACGCCGGCTTCGTCAACGTCAAGGTCGACCGGGAGGAGCGCCCCGACGTCGACGCCGTGTACATGGAAGCCGTCCAGGCCCTCACCGGAGGAGGCGGCTGGCCCATGACGGTCTTCCTCCTGCCCGACGGACGGCCCTTCCTGGGCGGCACCTACTTCCCCAAGCGGGCCTCGCACGGCCAGCCCGCCTTCACCGACTTGCTGGCGGCCGTCTCCGAGGCCTGGAAGGAGCGCCGGCCCGATCTGATCGATCAGGCCGCTGCCCTGGTCGAGGCGGTGGAGGCGAGAAGCACCCTGCCCCCGGTCCGACCCGACCGACCGGACCAGGGCGCCGGGGCCGGGAGCGCCGAGCCCGGGATGGACAGCCGGCTGGGGGCGGCCTACCGGAGCCTGCGGTCCATGCACGATGATGAATACGGCGGTTTCGGCCGGGCGCCCAAGTTCCCTCAGCCGGCCATGGTCGAACTCCTCCTGCGGGCTCACTCCCACAACCGCTCCGACGCCACCGCTTCGGTCATCACCACCACCCTCGACGCTATGGCCTCGGGGGGCATCTACGACCATCTGGGGGGCGGCTTCTCCCGCTACTCCGTGGACCGGACCTGGCTCGTCCCCCACTTCGAGAAGATGCTCTATGACCAGGCCGGCCTGGTCCGGGTCTATCTCCACGGCTGGCAGCACACCGGCCACCGGCGCTGGCTGCAGGTGGTAGAGGAGACCGTGGCCTATGTACTGAGGGACCTGGCCAACGGATCGGGCGGCCTGTGCTCGGCCGAGGATGCCGACTCGGAGGGCGAGGAGGGGCTGTTCTATCTCTGGACCCCGGCCCAGATGGAGGCCGTCCTGGGGCCGGCGGCAGCCGCCGAGGCGGCGGCCTGGTGGGGAGTCACCGATTCCGGCAACTTCGAGGGCAGCAACATCCTGCACCGGCCCCAGCGGGGTGATCTCATCCGGTCTCCAGCCATCGAGGCGGCCCGCACCGCCCTGTTCGAGGCCAGGAAGGCCCGGGTGCGGCCCGGCCTGGATGACAAGGCGCTGACCGAGTGGAATGCCATGTTCGCCGGCGTGCTGGCCGAGGCCGGGGCGGCGGCGGGTCGCTCGGACTGGGTGGCGGCGGCCGAGGGGATCGGCCGGTTCCTCCTGGACAACCTGCGTAGCCCGTCCGGGCGCTGGATGCGGTCCTGGCAGGACGGCCGGGCCGCCCACCTGGCCTACGCCGTGGACTACGCCTGGCTCATCGACGCCTTCGTCCGGCTCTACGAGGCCACTGGGCGGTACACCTGGCTGGACGAGGCGGTCGCCGCCGCCGACGCCATGATCGATCTGTTCTGGGACGGGGCCGACCAGGGCCTGTTCACCACCGGGCGGGACGGGGAGGCCCTGATCGTGCGGGCCAAGGACTTCCTGGACGGTGCCACCCCGTCGGCCAACTCGGTGGCGGCGGTGGCCCTGGTCAGACTGGCCGCACTGGCCGGCCGGGCCGACCTGGCCGATCGGGGTCGGGCCATCGTGGACCGGGTCGGCGCCCTGACCGTCTCCCACCCCTCCGCCTTCTGCCACCTCCTCGGGGCGGTGGACATGCTCGGATCCGGCACCATTGAGATCGTGGTGCCCGGTCGCGTCCCCGATCTGCTCGAGGTGGTCACCCGCCGCCACCTGCCCAACGCCGTGGTCGCCTGGGGCGACCCGGGTGTGGGTCCGCTGTGGGAGGGCAGACACCGGGGCATCGCCTACGTGTGCCGGGGAACGACCTGCCTGGCCCCGGTCAGCGAGCCGGCGGAACTAGCCAGGATGCTCGATGCCCTCTGAACCTTGTCCCGGGGCGGGCCGGATCCCGCCAGGGTCCACCGCTGACGGCGGTCAAGGGACCACCATGGTGCCCGTGCATACGGTCACTCTGCCGACTAGGACGACCCAGCCGGGTAGCACCCTGGACCTGATGGTGCTGGCGGATGGCCCCGAGGGGTGTGCGGCGGTGGACGTCCGTTCCGGTTCGCTGGTCCGGGCCGGCTATCCCGGCCGCCCCGACCGCCCCCTGGCCGCCTTCGATCTGATCCGGGCCGTCCTGGCCGAGGATCCCGACGGTCCCGACCCCACCCAGCCCGAGGCAGTGGCTCTGGCCGCCACCCCCCAGGTGCTCGGCCGGGTGCGGCGCCGGCAGGTCCGCCGGCTGCTCGAGCCCCTGACCCTGCCGGCCGGAGCCGAGCCCTTCGGCTTCCCCGGATCGGCCACCCCCTACTGGCTGGTGCCCGGGGACCGCCCCTCCCTGGCCGTCCTGCGGCCCCAGTCCGGGCCCCAGCTGAAGCGCTACCGGGACGGTCTGTTCTGCCGGTTCGGGTGGCGCGGCGTCGAGGTGGAACTCCCCCTCATCGACCGGGCGGCTCGCCGCCTGGCGGCGGCGGCCGAAGCGCCCCGGCTCTCGGGCGGCCAGCTGGCCGGAGTCCTGGGCTTCGCGCCCTCCCACCTGGTCCTCGCCCTCACCACCCCCCATGAGGGCCGCTGCTACAAGGTCGTGGCCGGCCTCCTGCCCGCCCCCTGAGCCGGTCGCCTCCGGCGACGGTATCGCTTGAGCCGCCCGCCTCAGGCGACGGTCCGCAGCAACCTTTCCAGTGTGCCTGACTCCAGGCGCCGGGCGGTGGCCTCGTAGGCGGCCTGGGCCACCGGGGCCAGATCCCCGGCCCGCATGAAGTTGATCCCGTGGATGCGGGCCTCGTCCGCCCCGGGCCGGAACAGGAAGACGTGGCTGCCCTGCCGGTCGGCCCGGCCCAGCTCCGTCTCCAGGGTGGAGTTGGGGAACCGCCGCAACAGCCGGCTGGCGCAGCCGGGCGGATCGGCGGGGTCGAATCCCATAGGTACCAGAGAGATGATGACGTCGGACCCGGCCCGGGCGGCCAGGTCCAGGTTGGTGGTCGAGTGGGCCCCGCCGTCGATCAGCTCTCGCCGCCCGTAACGGACCGGGGGGTAGACGCCGGGGATGGCGCAGGAGGCCATGACGGCTTGGGCCAGGCTCAGACGGGGGGCCTGGGAGCGGCCCAGCACGATGCGCCGGCCGCTCACAATGTCCACCGCGCACAGCCAGATGGCCCTGTGGGGCCACTCGGTGGGCAGGTCCGATTCCAGCCGGAGGCGGCCGTCGGACATCCGGAACAGCCCGGCCGGGAAGGCCCGCCGCACCGGGCCCGGCAGGGCGGGCAGAGGCAGGCGCAGCACGCTACGGCTGATCACGAAAGCGGAGCCGAGGGAGCGCCGGATGAGGTCGACCGGGGTATCGAAGGCCCGGGCGAAGAGTTCGGGCAGAGCGGCGGTATCCGTCTCCGGCTCGGCCTCCGCCACCGGCCCCGGAGGCAGCTGGGTCCCGGACAGCACCAGGTTCCAGATGTCCTCGGGAGACCAGCCGGCCCGGATGTAGGCGGCCACCACGCTGCCGGCGCTGGTCCCGATGACCAGGTCGGCGTCGTCAGGATGGAAGCCGGCTACCTGATGGAGAGCCTTGAGGGCCCCGGCGTGGTAGGCGAGACCGACGGTCCCGCCCGCCCCCAGGACGAGAGCGGTGCTCAGCGGCCGACGGCGTGGGAGGCGAGGTCCTCGGCCATCGCCCACCCGAAGGCCACCAGGCTGTCCCGGCGGTCGGCGTCGACCTCATCGAAAAAGGCGGCCACGTCAGCGTCGATGGTTTCGGGCTTGAGGGCGTCGTGATCCAGCACCCCGGCCACCTGGCTGTCGCCACCCAGGATGAAGGTGCGGTCATCGATGCGGCCCTCGGCCCCGAAGCGCTTGGCCAGCCGCCGGCCCCAGGCCCGTTCCTCGCCCGTGGCCCGGTGGCCGGGGCGGGGGACGATGTCCTCCAGGCCCCGCAGAGCCTGGAAACCCGAGGCGGTGGCCAGCCGGGAGCCGACCAGGACGTCTTCGTCCGGAAAGGCGAGCACCGCCCGGCGGTACTGGTCGCTCATCAGAGCTCGCAGCACCGATTCCCTCTTGGCCGTCCGCTTGACCGAGGCCAGGCCGATCAGTAGCGACGGGGTCCCGCCGATCCGCTCCAGGGTGCAGAAGGAGAAGCCCTGGAGGCGCCCGCCGTCCCGGGCCTGGGTGATGAGCACCCATTCCTCCCGCTGCTTGGAGAGGAAGCCGACGTCGAAGGCAGCCGGGCCGCCGGCGGAGATATCGGCCATCTCGTCCAACTCCGCATCGCTGATGGCGGTGCAGTCCTTGGTTTCGACCTCTATAGACATGAGCTGCTGGGTGCTCCTGACGCTGTCGTCAACCGGGAGTGGGTCCCGGGAAGTTTACGAGATGGGAGGGCCTCCGTTCCACGTGGGCCCTCCGGGGGCATCAGGTGATGACCGCGGAGGCCCCCAGCAGCACTCTCAATTCGCCCATCAGGCCGTTGCCGCAGTCGACGTTGAAGGCGGCGGGCAGGCGGATGACCTTGTCCCCCAGCTGGAGGAAGACCGGGGAGTCACCCGGGTGCTCGCTGAGGAGGCCCTTCAGGCGGTCCACCCTGGCGTCGGTCAGGCCGGACAGGGACAGGGCGATCCGCAGCGGCGGACCTCCGTCCAGGACCAGCTCCGGGCGGCGCACCTCCATGCAGATGACCTTGGGCTCGTCCTCCCGGGCGTCCAGGCGGCCCTTGATGCAGACCACGGCGTCATCGGCCAGCAGCGCCCCCCACTCCATCATCGTCTTGGGGAACACGAAGACCTCGATGGCCGACTCCAGGTCCTCCAGGGTGAAGGTGGCCATCAGCTCGCCCCGCTTGGTGTAGCGCCTGGACAGGCCGGTGACGACCCCGCCGACCGTCTTGATCTCCCCCTCCCGGGCCCCGCCGACCTCCCGAAGCTCCCGGATGGTGCAGTCGGTGTGCCGGCGCAGAGCGGCCTCGGCCCCCATGAGCGGGTGGTCACTCACGTACAGGCCGAGCATCTGCTTCTCCTCCCGCAACCGCTCGGCCTTATCGAACTCCAGCTCCGGCACCGGGATCCGGGTGTCATCGAAAACGGGTGCACCGCCCGGATCCTCCACCGCCCCGAACAAGCTCATGACCCCGATCTCCTGCTCCCGCCGGCGGGCCAGGGTCCGGTCCACCACCTGTTCGAAGACCATGCACAAGCCCTTGCGAGGATGGCCCAAGCTGTCGAAGGCGCCCGCTTTGATGAGCGACTCGATGGCCCGCTTGTTGAGCACGATGGGATCCACCCGCAGGCAGAAGTCGTAGAAATCGGCGAAGGGACCGTTCTTGTCCCGCTCGCTCACGATCATGCCCACCAGGTTCTCCCCCACGTTCCTGACCGCCGACAGTCCGAAGGGAATCGAGCCCGGGCCGGCGGCGCCGTCGAGCGGAGGCCTGGCCACGAAATCGGACTCCGAGAGGTTGACGTCGGGCACCAGCACCTGGATGCCGAGGCTGCGACACTCGGACAGATAGACCGCCGTCTTGTCCTTATCGTCCTTTACGCTGGTCAGCAGGGCGGCCAGGTACTCAACCGGGTGATGAGCCTTTAGCCACGCCGTCTGATAGGCGACCAGCCCATAGCCATAGGAGTGGCTCTTGTTGAAGGCGTAATCGGCAAAAGGTTCGATCATGTCGAACAGATCGGTGCCCAGCTTGGCTCCGTACCCACTGGCCTCACAGCCGGCCACGAACTTCTGGCGCTCCTTGGCCATGTCCTCGCGGATCTTCTTGCCGGCCGCCTTACGGAGGTTGTCGCTCTCCTCCAGGCTGTAGCCGGCGAACTTCTGGGCCAGGCGCATCATCCCTTCCTGGTAGATGCACAGTCCGTAAGTGTCCCCCAGCACCTCGGCCATGTCCGGATGCAGATAGCTGATCGGCTTGCGGCCGTTCTTTCTGTCGGCGTAATCGTTGTGCATGTTGGCCGCCATCGGGCCGGGTCGGTAGAGAGCGACCAGGGCGGCCACGTCATCGAAGGAGGTCGGCGCCAGCGAGCGCATCAGCGCCCGCATCGGGCCGCCTTCCAGCTGGAACACACCGATGGACTCGCCCCGGCGCAACATGGCGAAGGTGGCCTCATCGTCAAGCGGGATGGAGTCGATGTCGGGCCGGACGCCACTGGACAGCTCGACCAGGTCCAGGCTGCGCTCTATCACCGAGAGGTTGCGCAGTCCCAGGAAATCCATCTTCAACAGGCCCAGGTCCTCCACCCCGTGCATCTCGTATTGGGTCACGATGGGGGCGTCCTCCACCCGTCCCCCCGGATCGGGCTTGCGCTGGATGGGCAGGTACTCCACCAGCGGCTCGGCGGTGATGACGACGGCGGCGGCGTGGATCCCGTCCTGGCGGCGCAGGCCTTCCAGGCCCCGGGCCACCTCGATCACCTTCTTGCAGTCGGGATCGGCCTCGTACATCTCCCGCAGTTCGGAGGCGGCCTTGTAGCCGTCGGCGAACTTGGGATCCAGCTCCAGGCAGGCCCACAGCGGGGTGTCCCGGCCCATCACCAGAGGCGGCATGGCCTTGGCGATCCGGTCCCCCAGCCCGTACGGGTAACCCAGGACCCGGGCGGCGTCACGGACGGCGGCTCGGGCCTTGATGGTGGAGAAGGTGACGATCTGAGCGACGTGGTCCCAGCCGTAGCGCTCAGCGGCATAGCGGATCATGTCGGCCCGGAAGCGCTCATCGAAGTCCATGTCGATGTCGGGCATCTGCTTGCGGCCCGGGTTGAGGAACCGTTCGAAGATGAGCCCGTAGCGGATGGGATCGAGGTCGACGATGCGCAGGCAGTAGGCGACCAGGCAACCGGCTGCCGAGCCCCGCCCCGGGCCGACCCGGATACCGGAGTCACGGGCGTGGCGGATGAGATCCCCGACGACCAGGAAGTAAGCGGAAAAGCCCATGTCGGCTATGACCGACAACTCGTAGTCGAGGCGCTGCATCACGTCGGCGGGAATGGGGTCCCCGTAACGCTGGGCCGCCCCGGTCAGGCTCAGGTGGCGGAGATAAGCGGCGGCGGACTCCTCATAGGTCTCCCCTCGGAACTCCTCCGGCACCGGGAACTCCGGGAGCTTGGGCTTACCGAATTCGATCTCCACCCGGGCCCTCTCGGCCACCCACAGGGTGTTGTCACAGGCCTGGGGCCAGTGGGCGAACAACGCCCGCATCTCGGCTGCCGTCTTGAGGTAGTGCTCGTCCGACTCGAACTTGAACCGTTTCGGGTCATCGATGGACGCTCCGGTCTGCACACACAGCAGGGCGTCATGGGAGACGGCGTCCTCCCGGTTGGTGTAGTGGCTGTCGTTGGTGGCCAGCAGGGGCGCCCCGATGCGCCTGGCGATCTCGATCAGATCCGGATTGGTCTGCTGCTGCTTGGCCAGGCCGTGGTCCTGCAACTCCACGAAGAGGTTGTCCCGCCCGAAGATGTCCTGCAGTCGGGCCGCAAGCTTGGTGGCACCCTCGCGGTCGCCCCGGAGCAGAGCCTGGAGCACCACGCCGCCCAGACAGCCGGTGGTGGCAATGATGCCGTCGTGGTGACGCTCCAGCAGCTCCCAGTCGACCCGAGGCTTGTAGAAGTAGCCCTCCAGGTAGGCGTCGCTGGAGAGCTTCATCAGGTTCCGGTAGCCCTGGGTCGTCTCGGCCAGCAGGGTCAGGTGGTAGTAGAGCTTCTGGCCCTCATCGCCGTCTCCGCCGTTGTCATCCACCCGGCCCCGCCGGCTGGGCCGCTCGAAGCGGCTGTCAGCGGCCATGTAGGCCTCGGTGCCAATGACCGGTGTGACTCCCTCGGCCTTGCAGGCCCGGTAGAAGTCCAGGACGCCGTACATGTTCCCGTGGTCGGTTATCCCGATGGCCGGCTGGCCGTCGGCAACGGCGGCGGCCACCACCTGATCTACCCGGGCGGCGCCGTCGAGCATGGAGAACTCGGTGTGCAGATGCAGGTGGGCAAAGGAGCCCTGGCCTGACGCGGACCCTCCGCTCACTCTCCTCCCCTCGGCCGTAATCCACAGGCCCTGTGGATTACTTACAGACATGTGATTCTACAGGTACGTGCCCGGGGTCGGCTCCTGGAATCGGGGATCCAATTCTCCATCCGGGCGCGGCATCAGGCCCCGGCGCTGGGCCTCCTCGGCCTGGACTCGGGCCGCCATCTGCTGGGCGAACAGGGTGGCCTGGATGCCGTGGAAGAGGCCCTCCAGCCAGCCCACCAGCTGGGCCTGGGCCACCCGCAGCTCGGCCTGGCTCGGGGCGTCGACGGTGAAGGGCGTCGCCACCCGCTCCAACTCGGCCACCAGATCCGGGGACAGGCCCTCGCTCAGCTCCCGGATGGAGGTCTCGTAGATCTCCCGCAGCCGAGCCCGGCTGGCCTCATCCAGTGGGGCGGTCCGGACCTCCTCGAGGAGCTGTTTGATCATGGACCCCATGCGCATGACCTTGGCGGGCTGCTCCACCGTCTCCGACGGAGTCCGGGTCGGGACAGCCGGCACCGCCGCCCCCGGGGTGGCGGCCCCGTCGGAGCGGTCGTCGCTGGCCTGGCTGGCCACCTCGATGATGGCCGGCGGGGCGTCCGGTCCGCCGGCGCCGGACTGGTCGTGGGCGGGTTCGGCCATGGCTCCTTGTTCCATGCGCCGATCCTCCCACACCACCCGGGACCCACCGGGCGGTCAGGCGGTCACGTACCATGGTGGGGGTGAGGGTCTCCACCAGGGGGGATTACGCCAGCCGGGCGCTGCTTTCCCTGGCCCTGCACTCCGACGCGGACGGGCCCACCTCGGTCAGGGACATAGCCGACCGCACCGGCCTGCCCCAGCCGTACCTGGAGCAGATCCTCCTGGCCCTGAAGGGAGCGGGCCTGGTCCGTTCCAAGCGGGGTGTGGGCGGGGGCTACGTACTGGCCCGGGAGCCGGCCGAGATCACCCTCAGCCAGATCATCAGCGCCGTGGACGGCCCGATTGTGGCCGGGGACTTCGGCCGTCCCCACGAGGATGGCGCCTGTGACCACGAGGGTCAGTGCATCCTCTTGTCCGTGTGGGCCAGCGTGGGTGAGCACATGCGCAGCCACCTCGACTCCTTCACCCTCCAGGACATGGTGGCCCGGGCCCGGGGCACCGCCGCCGTCCCGACCGCCTAATCCGCTCCGGGAGCCTCCAGAGCCTCCAGGACGGCCAGGGAGGCGGTGAGATCAGCGGGCAGGGGCGACCGCAGCGTCAGCAGCCCGGTGCCGGCCGGGTGTTCGAGTCGCAACTCGGCGGCGTGGAGGAAGGGGCGGCCCGGCACCACCCCGGACGGCGGCCCCGTCGAACCGGGCCGGGGGGGACGTCGGTACTGCCGGTCGCCCACCACCGGGTGCCCGATGGACGTCAGATGAACCCGGATCTGGTGGGTGCGCCCCGTCTCGAGCTGGCAGTGGAGCAGGCTCATCCCGGCCCGCGGGAAGCGCCGGACGACCGTGTAGGCGGTGCGGGCTTCCCGGCCGGCCGCCGATACGGCCATCCGGGTCGGCTGGCGGGCGGACCGGCCCACCGGAGCGTCCACCACCCCCCGGTCCGAAACCACCAGCCCTTCGACCAGGGCCACATACCGGCGCGACACCTGCCGAGCCGCCAGTCGGGCCGTCAGTTCCTCGTAGGCGGCCGGGGTCCGGGCCACCAGCAGGAGCCCGGAGGTGCCCTTGTCCAGGCGATGGACGATCCCGGGCCGGTCGGGCTGGCCCACCCCGGCCAGTTCCGGGTAGCGGGCCAGGAGCCCGCTCACCAGCGTCCCGCGGCGGGACCCGGCCCCGGGGTGCACCACCACGCCGGCGGCCTTATCGACGACCAGCAACCAGTCGTCCTCATGGACCACATCGACAGTTACACCCCGGTCGGCCTCGGGCCCTTCCGGGCCGGCTCCGGGCAGGGCGGCCACCAGCACCTGGCCGGCCGAGAGCCGGCGGCCGGGGCGCTCCTCCACCGATCCGTCGACGGTGACGCCCCCGCCCACCACCAGGTCATGGACCTGGGAGCGGGCCAGGCCGGTGGCCATGGAGAGAACCCGGTCCAGGCGCTGGCCGTCCAGGGCGACGGGAACCTCTTCCCGGATGGTCGACTCGGTGGCGGGCGTCTCAGGCGGGGGCATGGGAGCCCTGACGGCGGTATCCGCTCAGCACCAGCAGCCCGACGCCGACCACGATGCAGGAGTCGGCCAGGTTGAACGTGGGCCAGTGGCTCAGGTGGATCCAGTCGATGACGGCTCCACCGTGGCCGCGGAAGAGCCGATCGGCCAGGTTGGACACCGCCCCGCCGGCCACCAAACCGGCGGCGGCCGAGGGCGGGCTGCGCAGGGAGGTGGTCATGGCCAGCACGGCCACCACGATCATGACCCCGGCCACGACCAGGGCTGGGGACAGGCCCCGACCCAGCCCGAAAGCCACCCCCGGGTTGTAGGACAGCTCCAGGTCCAGGGGACCAAGAATATGGACGTCGCCCGACTCGAGGGCGCTCTGGGCCAGCGATTTGGACAGCTGGTCGGCGGCCACCACCGCTGCCACCACAGCCAGGGCACCCAGGACCCGGCCCCGGGACACGCCCTTCAGCGTCGCGACAGACCGCCGCTTTTGCAGTCCACCCCCAGGCGGGCCTGCGGGAGGGCTTTGAGCCGCGCCCGGGGAATGGGTTCCCCACAGCGCTCGCAGTAACCGTACGAACCCTGGTCGATGCGAGTCAGTGCGGCGTCGATCTCCTCGACCTCGGCCCGGGCCTGAGCCGACAAGGCCAGGTCCCGTTCCCGGTCGACGTTGACGGTCCCGCCCTCTCCGCCTTCGTCATCGAACTGGATGTCACCCGGTTCCATGTCCCGGGCCAGGGCTTCCGCCTCGGCCCGAAGGGAGTCAGCCTGGGCCGTGTAGACGGCCCGTTCCGAGAGCAGGAGGGCCCGCTGCTCCTCGAAGAACTTGAGGTCGGCGGCGGTGGGCTTGGGCCGGGGCTTGGGGACGGCGGGCGGAGCAACCACCCGGGCCGGCGGCCGGGACGGGGCCCTGGCCGGGGCAGGAGAGGCCGGGGCCGCCGTGGCTGCGACCGGGGCCGGAGTCGACTTCGCCGAAGACTTGGCCGGCGGGGCCGCCTTGGGGGAGGACTTGGCCGGGGCCGTCTTGGCGGCCGTCTTGGCAGGCGTCTTGGCCGCCGGGGCCGTCTTGGCCGGAGCCGTCTTGGCGGGCGCCTTGGCCGCCGGGGCCGTCTTGGCCGGGGCCGTCTTGGCGGGGCCGGCTTTGCCCACTGCGGTCTTGGCCGGCGCGGTCTTGGCCGGAGTCGACTTGGCCGAAGACTTGGCGGGCGGGGCCGCCTTGGGGGAGGCCTTGGCCGGGGCCGACTGGGCCGGGCCGGCCGCCTTGGCAGGGGCCTTGGCCGCAGTGGTCTTCTCGGATGTGGCCTTGGAAGGGGTGGTCCTGGAGGGGGTCGCCGTCGTCGCCTTTACGGTTTTGGCGGCCAGGGTCTTGGCCGGAGCCGGCTTGGGCCCCGCCTTGGCTTTGGTCGCTTTGGATGTGGATGCCGCTGACTTGGCCGTCGCGGGCCGGGTGGGACGGGCCATTAGAGGTGCTCCCCCTGCTCAAAGGCCGGGAAAGATACCACGCCGCCGTCAGGGCCCGGCCGGGCGCTCCTTCAGACTCGGCGCTGGAGCGGGGCGGGGCCGCGCCGGGCCCGGGGACCCGCACCACCGGAGCGGGCCATGGCTTCATCCAGCCGGCGCCGGGCGTCCGGGCCGGTCACCCCTTCGACCCTGACCCGCTTGGTACGGCTGGCCTCACCCGCGGAGAGGGAGACGGCCGCCGCCTGGACGCCGAAGATCTCCGCCACCAGGTCGATCAGGGCGGCATTGGCCCGGCCCCCCACGGGCGGAGCCCCCACTCTCACCTTGAGGGCGTCCCCGTGGATGCCCACCACCGAGGTCCGCCCGGCCCCCGGGTGGGCCACCACCCGCAGCACGATGGCGGGGGCGTCTTCGTTTCCCGAGACGTCGAAGAGGTCGGCGGACACCCTGACCACTGTACGGGCCAAATTCCCCCGGCCGGCGCGGATTTGTCCCGTAGAGTTCGGGTCAACGGCAGCGACGGGGCCATCACCCCCGAGCCTTCCGAAGAACGGGCAAGCAAGCCGCTTGCCTCATTAGACCGGAACGGGTGGGGCCCGTCAGCGCCCTCAACGGAGTGGGTCGCACCGTGAACCGGTCGGCCAAGCAGGGTGGTACCGCGGGACCCCGGTCCCGTCCCTGCGCCAGGACAGACCATTTGGCGCAGGAGGCACCCCCAGCATGACCGAGTCCGAAGCCGGCCGATCCGGATCCCAGGGGCGGTTCCCGGCCGTGCCCTCCGTTCCCAACTTCCCGGCCCTGGAGACCGAGGTCCTGGAGCGCTGGCAGAGCCACGGCGTCTTCGAGCGTTCGGTGTCCGAGCGGGATGGGTGCCCCGAGTTCGTCTTCTTCGAGGGACCGCCCACCGCCAACGGCCGTCCCGGGATGCACCACGTCTGGGCCCGGGCCTACAAGGACATGGTGTGCCGGTTCAAGACCATGCAGGGCCACCGGGTGGCCAGGCGGGCCGGCTGGGACACCCATGGCCTCCCGGTCGAGGTGGAGGTGGAAAAGCGCCTGGGATTCTCCGGCAAGGACCAGATCGAGGCCTTCGGGGTGACCGAGTTCATCGAGGCCTGCCGTCAGTCCGTCTACGAGTACGTCAGCGACTGGCAGACCCTCACCCGGCGCATCGGGTACTGGGTGGACCTGGACGACGCCTACTGGACCCTCAGCCCCGAATACGTCGATTCGGTCTGGTGGCACTTGGCCACCATCTGGGCCCAGGGCGACCTCTACGAGGACGTGAAGGTCGTCCCCTACTGCCCGCGGTGCGGCACATCCTTGTCGAGCCACGAACTCGGTCAGCCCGACGTCTACCGGGATACCGAGGACCTGACCGCCTATGTCCGCCTCCCGATCGAGGGTGCGGGCCCGGAGGGAGCCGAGGCCCTGGTGGTCTGGACGACCACTCCCTGGACCCTGGTGTCCAACACGGCCGTGGCCGTCAGCCCCGACATGACCTACGTGGTGGCCGACGGCCTGGTGATGGCCGAGTCGCGGGTCGAGGCCGTCCTGGGGGCGGGAGCCGAGGCCCGGATCACCCGGCGCTTCGGTGGCGCCGAGCTCCTCGGGGTCCGCTACCGGCGCCCCTTCGAGCTCCTGGCCGTGCCCGGCGGGGCGGACGGATGGCGGGTGGTGGGCGCCGACTTCGTCACCGACGACGAGGGCAGTGGCCTGGTTCACATCGCCCCCGCCTTCGGCGCTGACGACTGGCGTCTGGGGCGGGCCGAGAATCTTCCCACCCTCAATCCGGTGGGCCCGGAGGGCACCTTCGTGGACGCCGGCTGGCTCACCGGGCGGGCGGTCCGGGAGGCCAACGCCGACATAGTCGAACACCTCGAAGGCGAGGGGCTGGTCGTCAAAGCCCAGCCCCATGTCCACGCCTACCCCCACTGCTGGCGCTGTGGCACGCCTCTCATCAACTGGGGCAAGCCCTCCTGGTACGTGGCCACGTCCCGCCACAAGGACGAATTGCTGGCCGGCAACGAAACGGTCACCTGGCGGCCGGAGACGGTGAAATACGGGCGCTTCGGGGAGTGGCTCTCCAACAACGTGGACTGGGCCCTGTCCCGGGACCGGTACTGGGGCACGCCCCTGCCCATCTGGCGCTGTGAGGAGGGCCACGCCGTGTGCGTCAGCTCCCGGGCCGACCTGGGCCAGCGCCTGGGGCGGGATCTGTCGGACCTGGATCCGCACCGGCCGGCCATCGACGCCATCGTTCTCACCTGCACCGACTGCGGCGGTCCGATGCACCGGGTCGAGCCGGTCATCGACGCCTGGTTCGACTCCGGCTCCATGCCGGCGGCCCAATGGGGTTACCCGCATGTGCCGGGCTCGGCGGATCGGTTCCGGCCCACCGCCGATTACATCTGCGAGGCGGTGGATCAGACCCGGGGCTGGTTCTACTCACTGCTGGCCGTCAACACCGTGGTGTTCGGGACCACCCCCTACCGGACGGTGCTCTGCCTCGGACACATAGTGGACGCCGAGGGCCGCAAGATGTCCAAGAGCCTGGGCAACGTCATCGATCCCTGGACGCTCCTGGACAGCCGCGGCGCCGAGCCCATGAGGTGGTGGATGTTCCATCAGGGCTCCCCCTGGACCGCCACCCGCACCAGTCTGGAACTCATCGACGCCTCGACCGCCGATGTTCTCATGACCTTGTGGAACACCTGGAGCTTCTTCGCCACCTACGCCTCGCTCAACGGCTTCGACCCTGCCGATCCGTCCGTGCCCCCGCCGGACGAGCGCCCGGTGTTCGACCGCTGGCTGCGTTCCCGGCTGCACGCCACCGTGGCCGAGGTGACCGAGGCGCTGGAGGCTTACCAGCCCCTGGCCGCCACCAATTCCATAGCCGCCCTGGTCGATGATCTGTCCAACTGGTACGTCCGGGCCAACCGGCGCCGGTTCTGGCGGACGGATCCCTCCCTCGGCAACGACGACGGTCTGGCCGCCCAGTCGACCCTGCACGAGGCCCTGGTTACGGTCGCCCTGTTGCTGGCCCCGTTCTGCCCCTTCCTGGCCGAGCGGATGTGGACTGAACTGACCGGGGCGGCCGAGTCCGACTCGGTCCACCTGGCCGCCTGGCCCGATGCCGACCGGGAGGCCATCGATCCCGAGCTGGAGCGGAGCATGGACCTGACCCGCCACCTGGTCTCGCTGGGCCGGGCCTCCCGGTCCCAGGCCGGGGTCAAGGTCCGCCAGCCGCTCCGGAGGGCCCTGATCGCTCTGCCGCCCGACAGCCCGCCCCTCATCGAGGCGGTGGTGGCCGATGAGCTCAATGTGGACGAGGTGACGACCGCCGACCGCATGGGGGAATTGCTGGCCTTCGAACTGGTTCCCAACTTCCGCCTGCTCGGACCGCGGCTGGGCAAGTCGGTCAAGAACCTCCGCCCCGCCCTGGCCCGGGTCGACGCCACCGCCGCCGCCGAGGCTCTGGAGCGGGGGGAACCCCTCCGCCTCGATCTGGACGGCACCGCCGTCGAGTTGACCGCCGAGGAGGTGGAGATCCGGGTCAAGGCCCGGGAGGGCTTCGCCGTATCGCGGGAAGGCACAGCGGCGGTGGCCCTCGACCTCACCGTGGACGAGAGCCTCAGGCGCCGGGGCCTGCTCCGGGATGTGATCCGCCAGGTGCAATCCCTGCGCCGGGACCGCGGCCTGGCTATGTCCGACCGCATCCACCTCAGCTTGGCCGGCCTGGACGAACTGGAGCCGGAAGCGGCCACCATGGCCCGCGAGGTATTGGCGGAGCGGATCGACTTCGCCGTCGGTGCAGGTGAGCCGGCCGACATCGAGACCGATGACGGCCGCCTGGCCCGGGCCTGGCTCAGCCCGGTCCCGCCGGCGGGCTGAGGCCGAGACCGCCCTCGCCGTCCGGGGCGGTGGGCCGGTGGCGGTGGCCCGGCTAGCGCCGGGCGGTGCGGCCGGCGGCCTTGCGGGCGCCGGTGGCCTTGGTGGCCGCCTTCCTGGTGGCGGCGGCCTTCTTGGGAGCGGCCGCCCGCTTGGTGGTGGCCCGGCTGACCGTAGTCCGGGAGGCGGCCTTCTTGACGGCGCCGACCCGGGAGGCGCCGGCCTTGGTGGCGGACTTCCGGGCGCCGGCCGCCTTGGCCGGAGCCGCTTTGGCAGCCGCCTTCCTGGGGGCGGCGGCGGCCCGACTGACGGCCTTGGTGGCGGTCCGGCCTGTGGCCTTGGTGGCGGTCCGGCCTGTGGCCTTGGGGGCGGTACGGGCAGCGGTGCGCTTGGCCGGGGCCGACTTGCGGGTGGAGGAAGCCTTGGCCGCCGTCCGGGCCGGAGCCCTCTTCGCGGCAGCCTTGCGAGGCGCCGCCCGCCGGGTCGAGGCCGCCCTCAGCGGGACGGCCTCCTCCTCCTCCTCCTCTTCTTCTTCTTCGTAGGCGTCCTCGTCCTGGGCGGTCTGGCCCGAGGCGGCGGCCACCTCCTCAGCCGAGAGGATGGTGATGGCCTCGGTGGCGGGCGCCGAGACGGGCTCGGCCGCCTCGGACTCCTCGGCCGGCAGCTGGACCAGACGATCCGACGGGCGGCGCGAGACCCGGGAGAACACGACCAGGACCACGGCCGCCACCAGGCTGCAGCCGATGGAGATGTAGATCGGAACCAGGGAGTCCTGGATGAATCCGATGATGAGGGCGACAGCGCCGACCAGAACCAGCGCAATCGTCAGAAGCAGGAGCAACAGGATCACCCATCCGGTCTAGGAGGTCCGAGGACCCGGGCATAGTAGGCGAGGCGCCACGGAAGGGTCAGGACCGGGGTACGGGTCCGCGCCGGGCCCCTCCGGACCCTAGGTCAGGCTGACCAGGATCTGAATGGCCACCAGGACCAGGATGGGTGACAGATCGAAACCCATGCTCCCCACCGAGAGCGGGGGCAGGGCCTTTCGCACCGGCCCCAGCACCGGCTCGGTCACCGAGTAGATGAAGCCGCTGACGGTGGCCATGGTGGTCCCGGGCGTGATGGGGAACCACGACAGGATGACCCGGGCGAACATGACGATGAAGTAAAGCCACAGGGCGTCGTGGACGAGGGTCAGCACGCTGGCACCATGCGGGCTCCGCCGGGTCAGGCCCGGTAGAGACCCCGCTCCTGTAGCCGGCGCTTCTCCTCCGCCGATACCTCGACGTTGGAGGGCGTGAGCAGGAAGACCTGATCGGCCACCTTGTCCATCGAACCGCCCAGGGCGTAGGTGGCGCCGCTGCAGAAATCGATCATGCGGCGGGCCAGGTCCCGCTCGGCCGCCTGGAGGTTGACGATCACCGGCTGGCTGGCCTTCATGCGGTCACCGATCTCGGTGGCGTCGGAGAACTGCCCCGGCACGACCACGTGGACCTTGGCGCTCTGTTGAACGGCCAGGGGCCGCACCACCGACGGACGGGGCTGGGCCGGCATGGCCAAGGCCTCCTCGGTGCCGTGCAGGGTGCGGATGCTGCCGCCCTCCTGATTGGGTGCGGCGGCGTACACGCGAGGAGCCGGGCGCGTCGGGGCGACCGGAGGCGCGCTCATCTGAGGAGCCGGCGCCGGCTCCTCATAGGTGTCGTACTCCTCGTAGTCGTCATCGACGAGGCCGAGGTAGACCATCGTCTTACGAGCCCACGAAGCCATGTTCCTCCTTCTCTGTTGAGCCTATCGTCCCAGGCCGGGAGCCCCGGAGCGCGGACCGAACAACGCCGTGCCGATGCGAACCATGGTGGAGCCCTCCTGGACGGCCACCTCCAGGTCGTGGCTCATCCCCATGGACAACTCGGCCAGCCCCAGCCGCCGGGCGGCCGCGCCCATCCAGCGGAATCCGGCCCGGGCCGCCTCGGGCGGACCGGACGGCCCGACCCCCATGAGACCCCGGACGTCGACCGTGTCGCGGATCCGCTCGACCAGGGCGTCCAGATCCCCCTGGGCGCACCCGGCCCGGTCGCCCCCCGGCTCCAGGCAGACCTCGATCAGGACCTGGGCCCGACCCCCGGAGGCCGACGCCGCCCGGGCCAGGGCGTCGGCCTCCTCCACCCGGTCCACCGTCTGCCACAGGGACACCAACGGGGCCAGGCGCCCCACCTTGTTGCGCTGGATAGCGCCGATGAAGTGCCAGCGGGGATCGGGACGGCTCCGTTCTGAAGCCGCCGGTGCTGCCGCCTCGAGGGCCGCCGACTTGGCCAGCAACTCGGCGGCGTAGTTCTCCCCGATGTCGTTTAGCCCGGCGGCCCGGGCCGCCTCCACCGCCTGCGGGCCGTGTCCCTTGGTAACGGCCACCACCGTCACGCCGTGCGGATCCCCACCGGCCCGGCGGATGCGCTCCCGCACCACCGCCAGCGCTGCCGTCACCGAGGCCGGGTTCACCCCGGGCGTCTCCATCTGCGACCGCCTACGTCCGCCACACCAGCATCGCCTGGCGCGACCGGTCGCCTGAGCGCCGGTGGGACCAGTGCTGTTGCGAGCAGGCCGTGCAGACGTCCATGTCATAGGCGAGTTCGACCCCGGCTTGGCCCAGGGCCGACCTCACCGCCGCCGGGACATCCAGGGCCGGGTCGCCCCGTGAGGTGCGACCCGCCACCGACCCGCCCAGGAGGTCGACCAGCCCGGCCAGGTCAGCCGGGGAGAACTGGTAGCACTCGGGGTGGATGCAGGGTCCCAGGGCGGCGCTGATCTGAACCGCGCCCAGGCGCCGCATGGCCCGCACCGCCGCCCCCACCACCCCGGCCTGCAGGCCCTTCCAGCCGGCGTGCACAGCGCCGATGGGTCCCTCCGGGCTGGCCAGGGCCACCGGTGCGCAGTCGGCGGTGAAGACGGCCAGGGCGCAGTCACCCGAGGCGGTCACCAGGGCGTCGGCGGGAGGACCGTCCAGCGCGTCGGTCCCGACCACCACCACATCCGCCCCGTGGACCTGGCGGACCCAGGCCCAGGGCCGGTCCAGGACGGCCCGGCGCCGATGGCCGGGGTCATCGGGCGCGCCCGGGCCCAGATCCCCCTGAGGTCGGCCCGTCCAGCACGCCAGGGCCCCGCCGGGGAGGCTGAGAGGAAGGCCGGGCCCGCCCCGTACCGGGGTGGACCCGTTGGGGCCCGGGGCTATTTGAGGAAGGAGGGAACGTCGAAGTCGTCGTCCCCGAGATCCTCGCCGTCGTCCTCGGAGCCGGACCCTCCCAGACCCAGCGATGCGCCCGCCGCCGTCTGGCGGCGACCGTCGGGGCGCTCCTCCCAGCGTTCGAAGCCGGCGGCAATGACAGTGACCCGGACCTCATCGCCCATGGCGTCATCGATGACGCTGCCGAAGATGATGTTGGCATCCGGGTGGGAGACGCCGTGGATGATCTCGGCCGCCTCGTTGACCTCGAACAGACCCAGATCGGTGCCGCCGGCGATGTTGAGCAGGATGCCCCGGGCCCCTTCGATGGAGGCCTCCAGCAGCGGGCTGGTGATGGCGGCCCGGGCGGCGTTGACAGCCCGGCCCTCGCCCGAAGCGGTGCCGATGCCCATGATGGCCGTGCCGGCGTTGCTCATGATCATCTTGACGTCGGCGAAGTCGGTGTTGATGAGACCAGGCGTCGTGATCAGATCGGTTATGCCCTGGACGCCCTGGAGCAGTATCTCATCGGCCATCTTGAAGGCGTTGACCATCGACGTCTTGTCATTGGAGACGGTCAGGAGCCGATCGTTGGGGATGATGATGAGGGTGTCAACCTTCTCCTTCAAGCGCTGAATCCCGGCGTCGGCCTGTACGGCCCGCCGGCGGCCCTCGAAGGCGAAAGGCCGGGTGACCACACCGATGGTGAGGGCCCCTAGACCCTTGGCGATCTCGGCCACCACCGGCGCCCCGCCGGTGCCGGTGCCACCGCCCTTACCGGCGGTGATGAAGACCATGTCGGCCCCCTTGAGGACCTCCTCGATCTCATCCCGATGCTCCTCGGCCGCCTGGCGGCCGATCTCGGGGTCACTGCCAGCTCCGAGGCCACGGGTCAGAGCCCGGCCGATGTCGAGTTTGACGTCGGCATCGCTCATGAGCAGAGCCTGGGCGTCGGTGTTGACGGCGATGAACTCCACGCCCTTGAGGCCGGCATCGATCATGCGGTTGACGGCGTTGACGCCGCCCCCGCCGATACCGACGACCTTGATAACGGCTATGTAGTTCTGCGATCCAGACGGCATGTCAAAGGTCCTTCGATCGGGCGGAAACTCTCGACCTCCAGCTGAGGTTCATAGTTATGTAAACCTCATGAAGTCGTCGAGAACGGTAGGACGTGGTCATGACCTGGTCAAGGCCGGTTGCTCAGGGACCCGGAGATCGACCAACCGGACACCGGTCATGTCGACCTCTCCCAGCACCGTCTCCAGGGCCGACATCTTGGCGGCCAGGTCGGTGGACTGGCCCAGATCCGCCCTGGCCCCGTCGGTCAGGACCAGGGCCACCCCCCCCGTTGAGTCGGGGCCGATGGAGACCACCTGGGCCCGCAGGTCGGACGGCACCGAGGCGGCCACAGCCAGGTCGGCGGCAGCCCCGGGAGCCAGCCTGGACCCGGGCCGCAGAGTCCCGACCGAGCCGAAGCCGAGGATGACCGGCTCACCGGCCGCCTGGACCGGCTGCACCGAAACCACCCGGGCGCTGAGATCGATCTGGGCCCACCCACCGCTGCCTTGGACCTGGGCCACGGGCACGCGCTCGGTCACGGCCAGGTCCAAGGTGGCGGGCCACGAACGCGCCGCCCGGACCGCCGCCACCCACGGCAGGCCCTCGACCCGGGAGACCACCAGGGCCAGATTGATGCTGACCATGGGGTGGTGGAGGGCCACCGAAGCCACTCCCTCGACCTGAGCGGCCCGGGCCCCCGACTCACCCGTGACCCGGATGGTGCTCACCGACAGCCAGGGGGAGCGCAACCCCAACATCGTCAGCAGACCGGCGGCCAGCACGGCCCCCAGGCTCATCAGCACCCGGAGACGGCGGCGGCCCTGCCGGCGGAGGACTTCGGTGCGCCGCTGGCGGATGCGCGGATCCATCCGGGGAGGGCGGGGGGTTCCTGCCTTGGGGCCGGTCGGGGGCCGGGTGGAGCGAGGGGGTCGGCTGATGGTCGTGGTCAACGGGACGCTCCCCCCTCCTGGGTGCTCGAGGACGCCTGGTCCGACCCCCCATGCTGACCGGTCCCGAACCCGATGGGGCGGACCTCGGTGCGCAACTCCACACCGGTCAGGCGCCGGACCTCCCGGCGCACCTCCTGCATCAGGCTCCAGACGTCATCGGCCGAGCCCCCGGGGTCGGCCTGGATGAAGTTGGCGTGCTTGTCGGACACGGCCGCGCTACCCAGGCGGTGGCCCTTGAGCCCGGCCGCCTCGATGAGCCGGCCGGCCGAGTCACCCTCGGGGTTGGCGAAGACCGAGCCGGCGTTCTGGCCCCCGGGCTGATGCTCCCGGCGCCACCGCACGATCTCGGCGATGGTCGCTTCGGATCGGGCCCGGTCGCCCCGGGTCAACTCGAAGTGAGCCGAGACGACCACCTGATGGGCGAGGACACTCGAACTGCGGTAGCCGTAGGCCAGGTCGGCGGGGCTCCGGAGCCCGTCCGGGCCGCCGCTCAGGTCGACCATCTCCCAGCCGGCGAGGCAGTGGGCCATGTCCGAACCGTGGCCGCCGGCGTTCATCCTCACCCCGCCCCCGACCGAGCCGGGCACGCCGACGCACCACTCCAGGCCGGTCAGCCCGGCCGCGGCCGAGCGCCGGGCCAGAACCGGCAGGGCCACCCCCGCCCCGGCCCGCACCGTCCCCCCGGCTATCTCCAGCCCGCTGAACTCCTCCCCCAGCACCACCACCAGGCCGGGGAAGCCGGCGTCGGCCACCAACAGGTTCGACCCCTTTCCCAGGACCAGGACCGGGACCGAACCGGCCCGCACGGCCGCGGCGGCCAACCCCAAATCCTCCCGGCTGTGGGCCTCCAGATAGAGGGCGGCCGGTCCTCCCACCCGGTAGGTGGTGAGGGCGCCCAAAGGATGGCCCCGTTCGGCCCGGTCGCCCAGGACAGCGGCGGCGGCGTCCAGGTCGGGCGTGCTCAAGATCCGCCCTGCGCCAACTCGGCGGCCAGCAGATTGAGGTCCCCGGCCCCCAGGGTCAGGCACAAATCCCCGGGGCGGAGGAGCCGGCGGACATGGGCGGCCAGCTCGACCCGGTCCTTCACGTAGTCCAGGCGGGTGGACGGGTGGGCGGACAGAACGGCATCGGCCACCAGTCGGCCGGTCACGCCCTCGATGGGGGCCTCTCCCGCCGGATAGACGTCGGTGACGACCACCACGTCGGCCGGTTCGAACACGTCGGCGAAGTCGGCCCACAGACTCGAGGTCCGGCTGTAGCGGTGGGGCTGGAACACGCACACGATCCGGTCCCACCCGCCGGCGGCAGCCGCCTCCAGCACCGAGCGGACCTTGCCCGGATTGTGGGCGTAGTCATCGATGTAGGTGACCCCGTCCCGCTCCCCGTGGCGCTGGAACCGCCGGGCCACCCCGACGAAGCCGGCCAGACCGGCTTCGATGGCCTCCCGGCCGATCCCCAACTCGGCGGCCATGGCGGCGGTAGCGGCGGCGTTGGCGGCGTTGTGGGCCCCCGGGACGGCCAGGCGCAGCTCGGCCACGGTGGTGCCGTCCCGGACCAGCCGGGAGGACGAATCGAATCGCCCCAGAGTCAGGCCCTCCACCCGGTACCGGGCCGAGGGGGCCAGCCCGTAGGTGACGGCGCCGGCCCGCCCGGCGGCGGCGGCGGACAGGGGCCCGTCCTCGCAGACGATCCGCGGGCCGGGGGCGCGGGCCAGGAAGCGGTCGAAGGCGGCCTGCAAATGGCCGAGGTCCCCGTAGTGGTCCAGGTGGTCCGCCTCGATGCTGGTCACCACCACCGCCTCGGCCTCCAGGTCGAGGAAGGTGCCGTCACTCTCATCGGCCTCGACCACCAGCCATTCGCCCGGACGCCAGGCGGCTCCGGACCCGATGCCGGCGATGTCGCCTCCGATGATGAAGGACGGATCCCATCCGGCCTGGCGCAGCACGACCGCCAGCATGGAGGACGTGGTCGTCTTGCCATGCGTCCCCGCCACCGCCACCGTCCGGCGCAGGCGGGTGATGGCACTGAGAATCTCGGCCCGGGAATAGACCGGCAGACCCCGGCGCCGGGCCTCCTCCACCTCCGGGTTGGTGGCCGCCACCGCCGTGGAGATGGCCAGGAACTCGGCATCACCGACGTTGGCCGGCCGGTGACCGATCTCGATCCGGGCCCCCGACCCGACCAGTCGCTCCGTCCCGGCCGAGGCCTGCTGATCGCTGCCGGAAACGTGGTGGCCTTCGGCCAGGAGCACGGAGGCGATGGCGCCCATGGCCCCCCCGCCGACGCCGACGATGTGGACCCGGCGGGACCGGGACAGATCGACGCCGGAGTGGTCCGGGCCGTTCAAGGTTGAGCCCGACCCGGGACGCCGGTGGCTTGGGCCACCATCAGGTCGGCCACCCGGCCGGCCGCTCCGGGGCGACCCAGGTGGCGGGCGGCGGCGGCCATGGCCTCCAGGCGGGCCGGGTCGGAGAGGAGCGGCTCCAGGGTGGCGTCCAGGGTGGCACCGCTGCACTCGGCATCGGCCAACATCACCGCCGCCCCGGCCGTCTCCATGGCCCGGGCGTTGCCCGTCTGGTGGTCCCCGGGGGCGTTGGGGAGCGGAACCAACACGGAGGGCACCCCGGCGGCGGCCAGTTCGGCCACCCAACCCCCGGCACGGCCGATCATGATGTCGGCGGCGGTAAGGAGAAGCGGCATCCTCGATTCGTACTCCACCGGCCGGTAGACCAACCGGCCCGGGCGGGGCCGGGGCAGGTCTGCGAAGTCCCTGGAGCCGATGACGTGGTACACGGCCAGTCCGGAGCGATCCGCCCACCGATCGGCCAGTTCCACCACGGCCCGGTTGACGCTGAGGGCGCCCAGCGAGCCGCCGGTGACACCGATGACCATCCCGGTCTGGGGCAGCCCGAGTTCACTCCGGGCCGCCCTACGGGCGGCCGGCCCCCGGTCGACGGCCTCGATCTCGGCCGGGACCGGCCGGCCGGTGACCACCGCCCGGGGCAGATCGGTCCCGGGGAAGGCCACCGCCGCCGCCCGGGCGAACCGGCCCACCAACCGGTTGGACGAGCCGGGGGTGGAGTTCTGCTCCTGGAGGACCAGGGGCACCCGAAGCAGCACGGCGGCCAGGGCGCAGGGGAGGCTGGCATAGCCCCCGACGGCCAGGACCACCCGGGGCCGGTGAGCCCCCAGGAGGGCGATGGCCCGGACCACGGCCACCAGCAGGCCCACGGCGGCGGCCGCGGCGGTGAGGCTGAGCCGCCGGGGGATACCCCGGCCCGGCAGGAGGGTGATGGGGAAGCCGGCGGCGGGCACCAGCCTGGCCTCCATGCCCCGGGCCGAGCCCACGAAGTGGATGGACTCGGGACGGTGGCCCCGTTCCACCAGGGCCTGGGCGACAGCCAGGGCCGGCACGGCGTGTCCGGCCGTCCCCCCGCCGGCCACCACCGCGAAGGGGCGACTCACCGGGTGCGGCCCGACGCCTCCGGACTTCCGGCGTCGGGGAACGCACGGCCCTGGGCGGCCACGTTGAGCAGCACGCCGATGGCGGCCATGAGGATGACCAGGGAGGAGCCGCCGAAGGAAACCAACGGCAGGGGCACGCCGGTGACAGGCAGCAGACCTATGACGGCCCCGATGTTGAGAACGGCCTGCACCGTGATCCAGGCCACGATCCCGACGGCCAGCAGACCCCCGAAGGTGTCCGGCGCCCGGCGGGAACAGCGCAAGCCGACCACGGCGAAGGCGGTGAACAGGAGCACCACTGTGACACTGCCCAACAGGCCCAACTCCTCACCGATGACCGAGAAGATGAAGTCGGTGTAGGCGTTGGGCAGGAAGCCCCACTTGGCCTTGCTGGCGCCCAGGCCGACGCCGATCAGGCCCCCGGAGGCCAGCCCGACCATGGACTGCACCACCTGGTACCCACTGGTGGCCCGGTCCGCCCAGGGATGGAGGAAGGACAGGAGCCTGGCTTTGCGATAGGGCTCGGCCATGCCGGCCAGGAAGGCGAGGCTGATACCCAGGGCGGTCATCTTCGCCAGCGTCCGCAGCCTCAGGCCGGCGGCCCAGAGGACCCCGAAGGCGATGGCGGTGAGCACCATGGTCGTGCCCATGTCGGGTTGGATGAAGATGAGCAGGGCGGCCGGGCCGAACACCAGTCCCACCGCCGGCAGGACGCTGCGCACCTCACCGGTGCGCTCCCGGCGGCGGGCCAGCACGTCGGCCACGTAGAAGACGAAGGTCAGCTTGACCAACTCGGAGGGTTGGAGGCGGAACTGACCGAAGCCGAGCCAGCGGCTGGAACCGCCGACGTTGACCCCGACATGGGGGACAAGCACGGCCAGCAGCAACAGCATCGAGAATGCCATGGCCACTCCGGCGTAGCGGCGCCAACGGTGGTAGTCCACCCGGAGGGTGATGGCCATCACGCCGGCGCCGAGGATGACCCACATGGCCTGGCGCTCGAAGTAATACCAGGACGACAGGTGCTGGCTGAGTGCCTCCACCGAGGAAGCCGACAGCACCATCACCAACCCGATGAGATCCAGGGTGGCGGTGAGGCCAAGCACGGCCAGAAACAGCGGCGGCCGGGCCATCCGGGGAGCCGGCCGGGCCGGAGCCGGGGAACGCCGGGCGATCAGGTCCCGGACCTGGCCGAGCCGGGGGCGGACCCCGGTGGTGGCCGTCACCGGCGTTCCCCCAGCTGCTTCACGCACCGGGCGAAATCATCGCCGCGCTCGGCGTAGGAGCGGTACCAGTCGAAAGAAGCACACCCGGGGGAAAGCAGGACCACGTCACCGGGATGAGCCGCGGCGGCGGCGGTGTCGACCGCCTCGGCCATGGACGACGCCCGCCTGACGGTGGTGAGATCGCCCAGGGCCTCCTCCACCTCGGCGCCGGCAGCCCCGATGGCCACCACGGCCCGGAGGCGGCCGGCTCCGGCCCGGAGGGCACCCAGGTCGAGGCCCTTGTTCTGCCCCCCGGCCAGGAGTACCACCGAATCGAACCCGGCCAGGGCCGCCAGCACCGAGGCGGGGGTGGTGGCCTTGGAGTCGTCGTAGAAGCCGACCCCGCCGATCTCGGCCACGAACTCGACCCGGTGGGGCAGCGAGTCGAACTGGGCCAGCACGGTCCGGCAGGCGTCGAGCTCGGCGCCGGCGCTCACGGCGGCGGCGGTGGCCGCCAGGGCGTTATCTATGTCGTGGGGCAGCGACCTGGGCATCTCGCTGACGGCCAGGATCGGGCCGTCGGGTCCGATGAGCTGGCCCGACCGGCAGCGATAGTCGGAGTCCGCTCCGCCGAAGGTGACCCGCCTCACGCCGGCCGGGATGCCCGAGGCGGCGGCCATGACGACGGGGTCGGTCGCATTCAGCACCGCCGTGTCCCCAGGCCCCTGGCGGGCCCAGATGCGGGCCTTGCTGGCGGCGTAATGATCGAGGTCCGGATGCCAGTCCAGATGGTCGGGGGCGAAGTTGAGCCACACCGCCACCGCCGGGTGGAAGCTGAAGCTGAGCGCCAGTTGAAAAGAAGAAACCTCCACCACCAGTACATCCGCCTCCTGGCCGGCCGCCTCTACCAGAGGTAGGCCGATATTGCCCGCGGCCAGCGACCGCCGGTGGGATGCCTCCAGCATGGCCGCCACCATGGTCGCCACCGTGGTCTTTCCGTTGGTCCCGGTCACGGCGACCATCGGGACGGTGACCCAACGGGAGCCGAGCTCGATCTCGCTGATCGGCTCTACGCCCGGCAGGGCGAAGACCGGGTGTGTGGGCGGAAGACCGGGGCTGACCACCACCAGTCCCGAGCGGGCCGCCAGCTCGGCCAACTCAGCCCCACCGGGGGCCTCGTACATGGTGACCCCGGCCCGGGTGGCGAACTCACGCGTCGCATCCGACGGGCGGTCATCGACAACATCCACCCTCCAGCCGCGTTGCTGGAGGGTGGAAACCACGGAACGCCCGCTCACGCCCAGGCCGAGGACGAGAGCCGACTTCATCCGGCCTGGCCGAAGCGGAGGAAGTCGGCGTAGAAGATCCCCAGCGACAGCGCGGTGCATATCCCGGCCAGGATCCAGAACCGCACGATGACCGTCGTCTCCGGCCATCCCCCCAGTTCGAAGTGGTGATGCAGCGGAGCCATGCGAAAGACCCGCCGGTGGAACAGGCGGAAGCTGAGGATCTGGACGACCACCGACAGCCCGACCAGGACGAACAACCCGGCCACCACGGGCAGAAGCAGCTGCAGGTTCATCTCCAGCGACAGGGCGGCCATTCCGCCGCCGATGGCCAGGGCCCCGGTATCGCCCATGAAGATCCGGGCCGGGGAGGCGTTCCACCACAAAAAGCCGGTGCAGGACCCGGCCAGCGCCGCCGCCACCAGAGCCAGGTCCAGGCTGTGGTGCACGCCGTAGATGGAAAGGTGCCGGAACTGCCAGTAGCCGATTATCACGAAGGTGGAGAAGGCGAAGGTGGCCGCCCCCGAGGCCAGGCCGTCGAGGCCGTCGGTGAAGTTGACAGCGTTGGTGGTGCCGGTCATGACCAGGGCGGCCAGGAGCAGCCAGCCCCACTGGCCCAGTTGGACTCCGGGGTAGTTGTAACGGGTGAAGGAGAGGTGGGTATTGATGCCCGACCAGTGCAGGGCGGCCATACCAAAACAGAGGGCCAAAACCAGCAGGAGCCCGAACTTCCATCTCTTGTTGAGGCCCAGGTTGCGCTTCCGGCTGACACTGATCCAGTCATCGAGCAGTCCGATGGCGGCGGCGCCCACCACCGCCGCCACGGCCAGGATGCCCGAGCGCGTAACCACCGTGCCGATGCTGAGTCGAACGCCGTGCAGGCCCAGGTGGGCCGTCAGGTAACCGACCACCACCGCCGCCACGATCCCGATGCCGCCCATGGTCGGCGTCCCGGCCCGGGTGATGTGGCCTTGGGGGCCGTCCTCCCGGATCTGCTGTCCGATCCCATGCACGTGCTGCCAACGGATCAGGATGGGCGCACCCAGGAGCGAGACCAGCAGGGAAATGCCTCCGGCCAGGAGAATGGCGATCACCGGCTTTCCCCTCGGTGCTCCCCGCCCTGCTCCAGCCACTCCCTCACCACGGCGGCGTCATCGAAGGCCCGCACCACCCCGGCTGTCTCCTGACCGGTCTCATGGCCCTTTCCGGCCACGATGACGACGTCTCCCGGCCCGGCCCGGTTCAAGGCGAGGGCGATGGCCGAAGCCCGGTCGGGGTCCACCGCCACCTCGGCCGGGCCGTCCATGCCGGCGCGTATCTGTTGGATTATCTCCAGCGCATCCTCGTCCCGGGGGTTGTCACTGGTGAGCACGGCCAGATCGGCCAGTTTGGAGGCGACGGCGCCCATCAGCGGCCGCTTGGAGCGGTCCCGGTTTCCGCCGCAGCCGAAGACCACCACCACCCGGCCCGACCCCGAGCGGGCGGAGGCCAGGATGCGCTCCAGCCCCTCCGGGGTGTGGGCGAAGTCGACCACCACCTCGAAGTCCTGGCCGGCCCGGATGTGTTCCATGCGGCCCCGGACCGGAGCCAGCGCCGACAGACCGGCCGCGATCGTCTCATCGGCCACCCCCAGGGCCGAGGCGGTGGTGGCGGCGGCCAGGGCGTTCTCGATGTTGAACGACCCTCCCAGAGGAAGCGAGACCGGCTGGGAGCGCCATGTGAACCGGCTGCCGTCCAGGCCCGACTCCACGTTTCGGGCATCCTCGACGGAATAAGTGAGGACCGCACCGGAGGCCATGGCGGCCAGCCGGCGGCCCCAGGGCCCGGAGATGTTGATGACGGACACGGCGGCCTGACCGGACTGGAACAGGCCGGCCTTGGCCTGGAAGTAGGCCTCCATGGTCCCGTGGTAGTCGAGATGATCCTGACTCAGGTTGGTGAACACGGCGGCGGCGAAGCGCACGGCGTCCACCCGGTGCTGGGTCAGGGCGTGGGATGAAACCTCCATGGCCACGGCCTGACAACCGTCCCGCAGGGAGGTGGCCAGTGCCTCCTGCAAGTCGGGGGCGGAGGCGGTGGTGCGCGTCCCACTCAGGGTCCCGAACAGCCCGGTCGGCCATCCGTGGGCTTCCAACACGGCGCGCAGCATATGGGTGACGGTGGTCTTACCGTTGGTCCCGGTCACCCCTATAACGGCCAGATGCTCGGAAGGCCGCCCATGGAAGGTGGCGGCCACCTCGGCCATGGCCGGGCGGACCTCGGCCACCACCGCCTGGGGAACGGAGACGGGCAGCTTCTTCTCACACAGCAGGCCCACGGCCCCGGAGCGGATGGCCTGGTCGGCGTAGTCGTGGCCGTCACTGACCAGGCCGGTGACACAGCAGTAGAGCGATCCGCTTTGCACCTTCCGGGAATCCTCGGTGACAGCCAGAACTTCCGCCGAACTGGGGTCGCCCACGGCCTCGATGACCTCGAGGCCCACGAGCAGGCGGTCCATGCGCACCGGGGGGCCGCCTGGTCAGGGCCGGCGGGAGCCGGCGCTGGAGCGGGCCGAAGCCGGCGGCGGGGTGACCGGCAGGACCTTCTGGGCTGGGCCGTTGTCACTGCCCGCCGCCGCCGCGCTGGCATCCACCTGGGGCACGTCCCAGCCCAGATCCTCGTGGGCGGGCGGGGGGATCTGAAGGCTGCGCATGGCGTAGGCCATGATCCGGGAGAACACCGGTGCGGCCACGCTGCCGCCATAGAAGACCGGAGTCGGCCGGTCGAGCACCACGATGGCGGTGAGTTGGGGATCCTCGGCCGGAGCGAAGCCGACGAAGGAAGCCATGTATTGCCCGGACAGGTAGCCCCCGCTGGTGGGGTTCGGCTTCTGGGCCGTTCCCGTCTTTCCGGCCACGTCATAACCGTTGATGGCGGCGGCGGTGCCCGTTCCGGATTTGACCACTCCTTCCAACATTGCCGTCATCTGCCTGGCCGTCTGAGCCGACACCACCCGGTGGCCGGGCAATCCGGGGCTGGGACTGAGGACCCCGGCCGAGTTGAGCCAGCCATTGACCAAGGAAGGGGAAACGTAGAGCCCCCCATTGGCGATGGTGTTGTAGACGTCGAGGATCTGCATGGGTGTGGCGGCCACGCCCTGGCCGATCGGAATGGTCCCGATGGAGGTACCCGACCAGATGCTGGGGGGAGGCAGGATGCCCTCGGATTCGCCCGGCCAGTTCAGAGCCGTCCTCGACCCCAGCCCGAAGGCCCGCATGTACTGATAGATACGGGCCGACCCGAGCAACTGGGACACATGCAGGGTTCCCACGTTGGACGAGTAGGCGAGGATGTCGGGGATCGACCAGTACTCGACCGGGTGCATGTCGGCATCATGGATGACCGAACCATCCAGGTTGACGCTGTAGGGCACCACGAAGCGGGTGGAGGGAACCACCACCCCGCTCTGCAGGGCAGCGGACATGGTGATGCCCTTCATCACCGATCCGGGCTCGTAGACCTGGGTGACGGCGGTGTTGGAAGGGGCCGGGTCCACCCCGTTCGGGCTCTTGGCGTCGGCCACCAGGTTGGCCATGGCCAGGATCTGTCCGGTCTTGGACTGCATGATCACCGCGGTGCCGCCCAGGGCGTGGGAGGAGACGATTTCCTGACCCAGCACGGACTCGGCCTCGTACTGGATGGCGCTGTCGAGGGTCAGCTCCAGGCTCTGGCCGGGCACGGCCGGGATGATGGCCCGGGAGGTGCCGGGGATGGCCTGGCCCCCCAGGCCCTCCTGCAGGCGCTGCAGGCCGGGCTTGCCCGCCAGCTTGGCGTTGTACTGGTACTCGATCCCGGAAGAACCGAGGCCGGCGTAGTCGACTCCCCCCAGCACCGAAGCAGCCAGGCCGCCATCCGGATCGAAACGCTTGGACTCGGGCTCGGTGGCGATACCGGGCAGGTTCAGCTTCTCCACCGCGGCGGCTTCGGCATCGGAAACGGAGTGAGCCAGATACTCGAAGCCGGAGTCGGCGCTGAGCTCAGCCTCGATCCGAGCCTCAGGCAGCTGAAGGACGGGGGCCAGCTCGGATGCCTCCAGACGGGGGTCGGTCACCTGGTGGGGGTCTGCGTAGATGGTCGTGAGGGTGACCGACATGGCCAGCACGTTTCCGCTCCGGTCGACTATCGAGCCCCGTTCGGCCGTGATGCTCACGGCCCGGGTGCGCTCGGACACACCGTAGGCGGCGTATCCGGCCCCGTGGACCTGCTGGATCATCACCAGCCGGGCCACCACGGCCACGAACATGACGCAGATGGCCAGGGTCATGACCCCCAGCCGCCGCACCGGGACGCCGGTCAGAGCCGGCCCGGGAGCCCACCGGACGCGGGGCCGGGGGGCGACGGGCGGCGGCGTCACGGGGCCGCTGAGGCCGACGAGGAGGACGAGGACGAGGAGGACGAGGAGGAGGAGGAGGAGGAGGAGGAGGAGGAGGTATGTGAGGGCGGCGGCGCCGGGGTCGGCTGCCCTTTGACCTTGGCGCCCTTCTGTCCCGGGACCAGGTAGGTGATGCCGGCGGGCGGAACCATGCCGAGCTTGGTGCGGGCCTCGGAGACGATGCGGGACGGTGACTGGAGTTGGGCCACCTGGAGCTGCAGGGCCTGGTTCTGGGCCTGCTCGGCGGCGGCCTGGCTCTGCAGGCTGGCCAGCCGGAACTGCTGCTGGGCCAGCACGGTGTGCTCGGCTACCAGGCCGAAGAGCCCGAGAACGGCCAGGGCGGCCAGCCCGAAGACGGTGAGCCGGCGGCGGCGGAGGCGGGCCTGGGGGGTCCGCTCCCCCGGCGCCACCACCCGCAGGGGCGTGGGCCGGGGCGACTGCCGAGGGGCGGGGCGGGGGGCGGCCAAGGCCGCCGACTGGAGGCTGGCCCGGGTGGGCCGCTGGGTGGCCGTCACGATTGATCCTCAGGGTCGGGAACCATCTCCACCATCTCAACGGCCCGGAGGCGGGCCGCCGACGCCCGGGGGTTGGCGGCCAACTCCTCGGCGCCGGCCTGGCGGGCGCCCCGGCCTAGGAGCCGGGCGAACCGCGGCGCCCCACAGGCGCAGGGCAGGCCGGGAGGACAGGTACAAGCCCCCCCGGACCAGCTGCGGAAGCGGTCTTTGACCATGCGGTCCTCACCCGAGTGGTAGGCCAGCACCAGGGCACGGCCCGCCCGAGGCAGAACGCCGGGGACCTGGTCCAGGGTGGCCGAGAGCACCTCGAGCTCGGCGTTTACCTCGATGCGCAGGGCCTGGAAGACCCGGGCGGCGGGATGTCCCCGGCGCCGGGCCGGGGCGGGCACGGAGCCGGCCACGGCCTCGGCCAGGGCAGCGGTGTCGGACAGGGGCCGGGCGGCCACGATGGCCCGCGCCATCCGGCCCGCCCAACGGGTCTCACCGTTGTCCCGGAAGATCCGGGCCAGTTCGGCCTCCTCGTAGCCGTTGACCACGTCGGCGGCCGTCATCCCCGAGGACGGGTCCATCCGCATATCGAGCGGACCGGCGCTCCGGTAGGAGAAGCCCCGCTCCGGGCGGTCGATCTGGACCGAGCTGACGCCCAGGTCGAAGAGCACGCCGACCACATCGGAGCCGGTCTGCCGGCGGAGCTTCTCCGCTTCGAGGGCCAGGCGATCGAAGCGGGCCCCGACCACCTGGGCCCGGGGGCCGTAGGGCGCCAGTCGCCGGGAGGCGGCGGCCACGGCGGCGCCGTCCCGGTCCAGACCCAGCACGGACAGGTGAGGATGGGCCTCCAGCACGGCGGCGGCGTGTCCGCCCCCGCCCACGGTGGCATCGATCACCCAGCCCGGAGGCAGGGGGCCGAGGAGGTCCAGGACCTCCGTGACCATGACAGGTTCATGCCTGAAGTCCTGGTCCATCTGCAGCCTCTCGACCGGCACGGAGCCAGCCGGATGTCTCCCCGGCTGGCCAAGATGGAAGCGGGCGGAGTAGGGAACTCCCACCTTGCCGGTCGAGAGGCTGCACAGGGACCAGGTCGATACCCCTAGGCGGTCACCCCTCCTTGAATCAGACGCTCCTCCTCCGGGCCGACCTTCTCCTCCCACCGGTCCGGATTCCACAGTTCGACCCGCTCGATGGCGCCGACCACCAGGACAGGCCCTTCGGGAATCAGCTGGGCGTACTCCCGCAGGTTGTTGGGCAGGGCCATGCGACCCTGCTTGTCGATCTCGACCTGGGCCGTTCCCGAGGACCAGAAACGGACCATGTTGCGCTCGGCCGGACCCCGCTGGGCCAGCTCCCGCATCTGGGCCATGCGGATGTCGAACTCGTCCGGGGTGTAGAGCGCCAGGCAGCCCTCGGTGTGCTGGCTGAGAAAGCCCACCGAGCCGTCGACGTCGAACTGGGACCGGAACTTGGCCGGCAGGATCAACCGGCCCTTGGGGTCGATCGAATGCTCGTACTGGCCGAAGAAGCTCGCCACCTGACAAAACCACCCTGCTCCCAGCGGTGCTCTGGGCCCCTCCCTTTCGCACCACCTTGATCCACCCTACGCCCCATCCCCCCACCGGTCAACCACTGAAGGCCCGCGGCGGCCGTCTTTTCACTCTCAGAAGAGGACCAAGCCCCCAAACCGGGACAGGCGGAGACGCCGGCTACAGGCCGGGCGCGCCGAATCCGGCCCCCGTAGGGAGGCCCGACCCGCCCCGGCGGCGGGGTTCGGATCCACTTCGCATCCGCCCGGGGGCGGGTGCTCAATAGGTCAGTGGTTCACCCGTGGTCTTGGCCCAGCTGCCATCCGGGGCGGGCCGTACCGACCCCAGGGCGTGGAACTGCTCGAGGATGTCAGCCCCGTCGGACCGCTCGGACAGGGCCAAGGTGACCTCGTTGAGCAGCGCCGCCAGGCTCTGCTGGCGCCCGGCGCCCAGTGACTGGGCCAGGGCGGCCTCCCACAGGGGCCCCACCATCTCGGTGCCGGGATAGCGCCGGCCCGACTCCCCCACGAAGGTCCGGTCCCGCATCTCGGACAGCGCCGTCTTGAGGTACTCGACATGGGGGGTCTCGTCCTGGCGGATGTAGGAGACGATGCGGGCGGCGTCACCCTCCCCGGCCACCAGGGCGGTGTCGCTCAGCAGTGACTCGGCCCAGGCGAAGGTGTGGAAGGCCGATATCTCGATGAGCAGGACCCGGGCCATGAAGTTGATGACGGCCTCGAGGTCGTAGGGGACGTCGGCGGGCAGGATCCGGGCGGCTATGGCCTGGCGACGGGCTTCGGCCGGGTCGGCCGAGCCGCGGTTTCCGAAGCCCATGCGGGCCAGGATGCCCTGGACGGCCACCTCATCCACGGGTCCCTCGAAGGCGATGTCCCGGGCCGCGAACCACATCTGCTGATGGCCGGCGGCCGCCTCGAACCCGGCTTCGTCCCGGGCGTGGGCCTCGTACAGGCCCTGGCCGAGGTGGGCCAGGGCCGTGCCCTCGATGTCCTCATCGAAGCAGCGCGGCAGGTCGGGCAGAGGGACGTGGCGGATGGCGGCGCCGAAGCCCTCCACGGTGCCGATCCGGGTCAGGGTGGAGACCAGGGGCTGGCTGACCCCCTGCTCGAGCAGGAAGCGGGCCTGGCCCAGATTGGGGTAGTGCTCGGGCCAGGTCTCCAAGGGAACGTCGAGGATGGGGGTGCCGGTCTCGGCCAGGCGCTTGGCCTGCCAGGCCCGGATGGCCGGGACCCGGTTGAGCGTCCGGGGCGGAACGTAGGCGCCGTCCTGATCGAATCCGCCGTGACACCGGACCCCCCCGACGATCAGGGGCTCCGTCCCCGGGTGCGACGCCAGCAACTCGTCGGCGGTGTACTCGACCGGCACCTCTTCCCCCACGGTGGTCATGCCCAAGAGATTAAGTGACGCGACCCTTGACTGGTTGATTGCCCCCGGCTCAGTTGCCCCCGCTCAGGATGCCTCCGAACCGGCCTCCCGGCTGGGCCGGGCGGCCCTGGGCCCGCTGGGTGGCTATGTCATCGATGGCCGAGAGGAACTCATCGGCCCCGGCCCGCTCCGCCGCCGCCCGGGGCAGGGCCGGAAAGCTGTAGCCCTCGGAGGGAAGGGGCGGATGGTCCGAGGCCGGCTTGCGGGCCATGACCTTGTCGATGACCGGGGCCAGCCGGGCCGCCTTGGCCTTCTGGGCGGCCTCGTCGCGTTCCATGAACTCGGGCAGGACGTCCCGGCCGAAGAGTTCCAGGCTCTCCATGATGTGCTCGTGGCGGTTGCGTCCGGCCTGGGACACGAAGATGACCTGGTCCACGCCGGCCTCCTCGAAACGCAGGAGAAAGCTGCGGATCTGCTCCGGCGTCCCGATGGTCCCGCGTAGCCCGGTGCTACCTCGCTCCACCACCTTGGCCCCCAATCGCTCGGGATGGGCCGAGGCCTGACGGATGGCATCGGGGTCATAGCCCCGCTCCCCCCGGCGGGCCTGGAACTCGGACCACACGTCGGTGGTCCCGGGGTGGTGCTGGCCGAAGAGGTAGTAGTGGGCCAGCGAGTAGCCGAAGAAGTTGGCCCCCTCGACGCCCCGGGCGATGGCCTCCTCCTCCGTCGGCGCGCACATGAACGTCGACACGCAGGCCAGATTGGGGTTGACGGCGTCACCGATGGGCACGCCCTCGCTCTCGAGGGTCTGGTAGTAGTCGGTGACCCAGTGAACGGCCTCTTCAGGGTCGATGAAGGAGAAGGTGAGGGCCCCGATCCCCTTCTGGGCGGCCAGGTGGATGGTGTCGCGCCGGCTGCAGGCCACCCAGATGGGCGGATGGGGCTTCTGGCGGGGCTTGGGCACCACGTTGCGGGGCGGCATGGTGACGTAGCGCCCGTCGTGGCCGGTAAAGGGGGCCTCGGTCATGCAGCGCACGGCCACCCGCAGGCCCTCCTCCCACATGGCGCGCTTCTCGGCCGGGTCGATGAGGAAGCCGCCCAGCTCCGCCTCGGAGCCCGCCTCCCCGGTGCCGAACTGGGCCCGGCCATCGGAGATGAGATCCAGGGTCGAGACCCGCTCGGCTATGCGGGCCGGGTGGTTGAACGGGGGCGGGGTCTGGACGATCCCGTGGCCGAGCTTCATCCGCTTGGTCCGCTGGGAGACCGCCCCCAGGAAGACCTCGGGGGCGGAAGAGTGGCTGTACTCCTCCAGGAAGTGGTGCTCGACCTCCCAGACGTATTCGATGCCCAGCCGGTCGGCCAGCTCGCACTGCTCGAGAGCGTTCTGGAGGAGCCGGTACTCGGAGTCCTCCTCCCACGGCCGGGGCAGCTGGTGCTCGTAGAAGATGCCGAACTTCATGACGCCCCCCTGGCTCAGTCCGGGCGCAGCGTAGCCAGCACCTGGCGGAACTCCCCCAGGAGGGCCCCTCCGGCCACTCCACACGGCCCGGCGAAGTTGGCCAGCGCCTCGGCCAGCCAATCCGGGGCCCCCACGGCCAACGAGGCCATCTCCTCCGGGTCCCACTCCAGCAGGGCGGCGCAGTGGAAGGTGGCCCCCTCCCGGCTCCGCCGCTGGGCCAGGCCCACGGCCTTGCGCCCGGCCACCGTGACCTCCCCCGCCCCCATCCCCGCGAAGCACAGGGTCGAGGACCACTCGGTGCGCACCGGTGGGCCGGAGTGGGCAACCGGGTCCTCGGCGCCGGCCGCGCTCAGGGCCCGGACCCAGGCCTGGCCCAGCCAGGCGAAGGACCGGCCCAGGTCGTTTTGCCAGAGGGCGTCCCCGGCGGGCACCTCGACGGTCACCCACAGCACGGCCCGGGGCCGCACCAGCACCGCCCCCCCGCCGCTGCGGCGTCGCACCACCTCCAGGCCCAGGTCGGCGGCCCGGCCGGCATCGATGGACGACTCGGGCTGGGTGCTGCCCAGCACCAGGGCCGGAGCCGCGGGCCGGCACAGATTCACCCGCCGGGCGAAGCCGTCCGGCTGCCACTGGTGGATCTCACCGGCGGTGCCGGACAACTCGAGGAACTCCCAGGGGGTGCTCAACCCGGAGCCAGCAGAAGGGCTAGGCCGAGAGGGCAGCCGCCACCGGGGCGGAGCCGAGATACTGCTCCCAGTCGGGCCGGACCGACCCGCCGGCCATCAGAGCCCACATCCGCTGGCGCGGCTGGGAAGGGGTGCTGCGCAGCACGAAACCGGCCTCGTGGGGAGTGCGGTCCTCCTTGCGCGAATTGCACGAGCGACAGGCGGCCACCACGTTCTCCCAGGTGTGTGGACCGCCCCGGCTGCGGGGCACCACATGGTCGATGTTCTCCGCCGCCGCCCCGCAGTACTGGCAACGGTGGCCGTCGCGGGCGAAGACGGCGCCCCGGTTGAGGGCCACCCGGGTCTGATACGGCACCTTCACGTATCGGCACAGACGGACCACCGACGGCTCGGGGAACATGGACCGCTCGGAGCGGTACAGACCTTCCCCCGGGTGGAGCATCTCGGCCCGCTCGGCCAGCACCAGGACCAGGGCGCGCCGTGAGGCGACTACGCACAGCGGCTCATAGGTGGCGTTGAGGACCAACGAGCGCGACACCGGATCAATCTCCTGGTGGGAGCTTCATCGGACCCCACGGTATCGCCCGGGACCCCCCTGGGCGCGGCACCATTCCAGGTAGGCGACCACGTCGGCGGGGGGAGGCAGGGCGGAGGGGTCCCCGTAGGCCGTCTCCATCCGGAAGGCCAGGTAATCGGCGTCGGGAAGCGGCAACGGCGGCCACCGCCGCCACCACCCCCGGGGGGCCAGCCGCGCCAGGGCGGCCAGACCAGCCGCCCACAGCCGGGGGCGGGGCCCCACCGCCGCCGCCGCCGCGGCCAGGTGGGCCAGGCGACGGATCCGGGGGGCGCTCAACGGAAGGCCAGGGCGGCCGCCCCGATCAGGCCCCCGGTGGGGCCGAGGCCGGTGGGGACCACCCGGGCTCCAGCCGAGTAGTCCAGGCGGGCCCGCTCGTCCAGTTCGGCCTGGGCGGCGGTGAAGAAGGGGGCGCCGAAGCCGAGGGCCACCGAGCCCCCGATCACGGCCAGGCGGAGGTCAAGGAGGTTGGCCACCGAGGCCACCGCCCGGCCGACCAGGCGGCCGGTACGTTCGACCACGGCCGGCCCGGCCTCGGCGGGCGCAGCCCCGGTCACCTCGGCGATGGCCGTGCCCGACGCCTCGGCCTCCAGACAGCCCCGCCCCCCGCAGCCGCACGACCGGCCCTCGGGCTCGACGATGAGATGCCCGATGTGGCCGGCATTGCCGGTAGCCCCGTCGATGAGCCGGCCCTCGGAGACGATGCCACCCCCCACCCCGGTCGACACCACCATGGCAAGGAAGTCCGTCTCCCCCGCCGCCGCTCCCTGCCAGCCCTCGGCCAGGGCCAGGGCCTTGGCGTCGTTGTCCACCACCACCGGCAGGCCGGTCCACTCGGCCAGGCGGGCACGCAGTGGAAAGTCCCTCCAACCGGGGATGTTGATGGGCGACACGGTCTCCCCGCCCCTGGTCATCGGGCCCCCCGAGCCGACCCCACAGCGGTCGACCCGCCCCGGGGCCCGCTGTCGCACGGCGTCGATCAGCCCCGTCAGCGCCGAGAAGACCTCGTCCTGCCCGCCGGCGGGGGTGGGGACCCGGTCCCAATCCAGCACCCGGCCTCCGGCGTCAACCAGACCGGCCGCCAGCTTGGTTCCGCCCACATCCACGGCCAGGCAGACAGGGAGGTCGGTCACCGGCGGGACGCTATAACTGTGGCGCGTCCAACCCCGCCGGGCGCGTTCGCGTTCCCCAGGGAGAGCCGGTGGCCCGACAGCCCGCCTTCAGCAGTGACATCTCGGGCTTCGCCGAGCTTTTCGAAACGGTGGCCGCCAACATCGCCCAGGTGGTGCAAGGCAAGGATGACGTCGTCCAGCTGGCCCTGCTGTGCCTGCTGGCCGAAGGCCATCTGCTCATCGAGGACGTCCCCGGCGTGGGCAAGACCAGCCTGGCCAAGGCCCTGGCCGCCTCCCTGGAGTGTGAGTGGCACCGGATTCAGTTCACGCCCGATCTGCTCCCCTCCGACGTGACCGGGGTCAACGTGTTCAACCGGGCCACCGGGGCCTTCGAGTTCCGACCCGGGGGGGTCTTCGCCGAGATCGTCCTGGCCGATGAGATCAACCGGGCGTCGCCGCGCACTCAATCAGCCCTGCTGGAGGCCATGGAGGAGCGGCAGGTGACGGTGGACACCACCACCTATGAGCTGCCGGCGCCGTTCATGGTCATCGCCACCCAGAATCCGATCGAGCACCAGGGGACCTACCCGCTGCCCGACAGCCAGCTGGACCGCTTCCTGATGCGTATCGACATGGGCTATCCCGCCCGGGCGGCGGAGATCTCCATCCTGGAGACCCATGCCAAGGTTGACCCGGTCCACGAGATCGGCCCGGTGGCCAGCGCCCGCGATGTCGAGGAGATGATGGCGGTGGCCCGCGAGGTGCATGTGGCATCGGTGATCAAGGGCTACATAGTCGACCTGGCCACGGCCAGCCGGCGCCATCCGTTGGTGGCGCTGGGCATGTCACCGAGGGCCTCCCTCGCCCTGCAACGGGCGGCCCGGGCCCGAGCCGCATCGCTGGGGCGTGACTACGTCGTCCCCGATGACGTGAAAGCGCTGGCCGGGCCGGTCCTGTCCCATCGCATCAGCCTCTCGGCCGAGGCCGAGATGTCCGGCACCGCCGTCTCCGAGGTCCTGGCCGCGGTGGTGGCGGCCGTGCCCGTGCCCGCCGGCCGGGCCGGCACGCGGTAAAAGAAGATGCTGACCCGGAGGGGGGTCCTCCTGCTGGTCGGCGCCCTCGCCCTGGCCCTGGTGGGCCGGATACTGGGCCTGGCCGACCTCTACGTGCTGGCCGCCGCCGGCGGGCTGGCGGTGGGAGGGGCCTTCGCCTACGTCCGCGTCGTCCCGTTCCCCCTGACCGCCCGCCGGCGGGTCAGCCCTTCCCGGGTGAACCTGGACGCCTCGTGCCGGGTCGATCTGGAGCTGACCAACACCAGCGAACGGCGCGTTCCGTCACTGAGGGCGGAGGAGCCGTTCGGAGCATCCGGAGCGATGGCGGAGTTTGCCGTGCCGGAACTGGGCCCCGGCCAGTCGGGTCGGGCCGCCTACCAGGTCCCCACCGGGCGCCGGGGCCGGTACACGTTGGGTCCGCTGACGCTGCGTCTGGAAGATCCCTTCGGCCTGGCCCGGGCCCAGCGCCAGGGCGGGGCGGCCGGGTCGGTCCTGGTCTATCCCCGCATCGAGGTCATCCCCGGCATGCCCCCGGCCCAGGGCCATGATCCCCACGACGGGACTGTCACCCGGACGGCCCGCAGCCAGGGCGAGGACTTCTTCGCCCTGCGCCCCTATGAAGTGGGTGACGACCTGCGCCGGGTGCACTGGCCCAGCACCGCCCGCAGCGATGAGCTGATGATCCGCCAAGTCGAGCTGCCCTGGCAGCACCGCACCACGGTCGTCCTCGACACCCGCCGCCAGGTCCACGACGCGAAATCCTTCGAGCTGGCCGTGTCGGCCGCAGCCAGCATCCTGTCCGGGTCACAGCGGGCCGGGGCCATCACCAGGCTGGTGACCCCGTCTGGCCTCGACTCCGGCTTCGCCACCGGCGCCGACCACCGGGAGGCCGCGCTGGCGTCTCTGGCCGCGGTGGAGCCGAGCGGGCCGGCCAGCCTGGCCGCCCTGCTGTCCACCCGGCGGCCCCACGGGGCCGGGGCCAGCGTGGCCGTCATCACCACCTCAGCCACCAGCCCGGCCGAGCGGGCCGCCGTGGCGCGCCTGCGGGCCCGGGCCGGGCTGGTGGTGCTGGTCGTCATCGAACGCCGGGCCGAAGCCGGAGACGGCACCGCGGCCGATGACCCGGCCGGACGGGCGCCCCGGCCGGGACCCGCCGCCGGCCCGGGCGGGGGCGCCCCCGGCCCGGCCGGGGTGTTCCGGGTGCTGACCGTCTCCCACTCGCGGTCCCTGGCCGACGCCTGGGCCGCCGATCCGGTCCTGACCTCCAGCCGGCCGCGGTCGGGCCGGCGGTCCCTGAGCCGGCTGGAGCCGGTGGATTGAGTCCGGAACGCCCCCGGGCACTGGGACGGAGCGGCCGCCCGCCCGACGTGGGCCCGGCGGCGTGGGCCTCGGCGCCGGCGGCGGCCGCCCTGGTCGCCTTCGACCTCATGGCCGCGGCCGGAATGGGCCGGCTCTTCCAGGGTTCGGGCTGGGTCATACCCGTCCTGGGCAGCGCCGCCGCCGCCCACGCCGTCAGCTGGGCCGGCCGCCGAGCCCGGCTGTCCCTCTGGATGGCGGGTCCCCTGGCCGGAGTGGCCGTCCTGCTGGTGCTGATCTGGTCGGTGCTGGGGGCCAGCACCTGGTACGGCCTGCCCTCCCTGCACACCTTCGGGCGGCTGGGCCATGACCTGGCCGGGGCCCGGGCCGCCTTTTCCGTTCTGAGCGCGCCGGTGCCGGCCCTGCCCGGCTTCCTGCTGGTGGCAGGAGCCGGCGCCGGCGTCATCGGTGTGCTGGCCGATTGGGCCGCCTTTCGGCTCCAGACGCTGCTCGAGGCGGTGGTTCCCGGCCTGGCCATCCTCGTTTTCGTCTCGGTGCTGGCGGACAAACCGCCCGGGCCGGCCTGGAGCGGGATCTTCGTGGCCCTGCTGGCCGCCTACGTGGCCGTCCATGAAGCCAGCCGGAAGTCCATGGGCGGAGCGTGGTTCAGCGGCGGGGACGGCCGGCGGCCGGTGGTCTCCCGGGCCGGGGCCGCCTTGGTCGTCTCGGTAGCAGTGGGAAGCGCCCTCATCGGGCCCCGTCTGCCCGGAGCCGGGTCGGCCGGACTGGTCAGCTTCCGTCACCGCGTCGGCTCGGCGGCCTCGGAGCGCACCACCATCTCGCCTCTGGTCGACATCCGGTCGCGCCTGGTCAACCAATCCGACACCGAACTGTTCACGGTGCGCTCGAATACCGCCGCCTACTGGCGCCTCACGTCACTGGATCATTTCGACGGCAACATCTGGTCCTCGAACGAGTCCTACAGCCCGGCCTCCGGATCCCTGCCCGGCAGCCTGCCCGCCACCGGCGGGAAGTCGGTGGCCCAGACCTACGGCATCGAGAACCTGGGGAGCATCTGGCTGCCGGCCGCCTACATACCGACCCGTATCAGCGGGGGTACCGGGGCCAGTTGGGACCCCCTCTCCCAGAGCCTCATCAGTCGATCGGCCACCAGCGACGGGGAGACCTACTCGGTGGTGTCGGAGACCCCCAGCTTCAGCCCGGCCGAACTGCGCTCGGCCCGGAATGACCCCGCCGCCGACAGCCGCTACACCGCCCTGCCCGCCGGCGTTCCCGCCGACGTGATCGCCCTGGCCCGGAGGGTCACGGCCGGGGCGGCCAGCCCGTTCGATGCCGCCCTCGATCTGCAGAACTACCTGCGGGACAACTACCACTACAGCCTCGACGTCCAGGCCGGTCACTCCGACAGCGCCATCCAGACGTTCCTTTTCCAGACCAGGACGGGCTATTGCGAGCAGTTCGCCGGCGCCTACGCGGTAATGGCCCGGGCGGTCGGCCTGCCGACCCGGGTGGCCGTCGGCTTCACCCCGGGCCAGATGGAGAACGGGGTCTGGCACGTGCTGGGGGCCGACGCCCACGCCTGGCCCGAGGTTCTGCTCGGCCGGTACGGCTGGGTGCCGTTCGAGCCCACCCCGGGCCGGGGAAATCCCTCCGCCACCTCCTACACCGGGGTGGCGCCGGCCCAGGCCCAGCCGGCGGGTGGGGGAACGGAGGCTGTCCCGGGGACGGTACCTTCGCCGGCGGCGGCAGCCCCGCCTCCGGCCCGTCACCGCCTGAACCTGAGGGAGTCGAGCGGTCCCCCGCCCGGTCCGAGCCGGTCCGGGCACCCCGGGCCCGTTCTGATCACTTCCCTGGTGATCCTGGCCCTGACCCTGTTGTGGGTGGTGGGCGTGCCCGCCGTGCGCCGCTACCGGCGTCTGGCCCGGCGCCGGGAGGCGGCCGACGACTCCGATCGCATCCTGGTGGCCTGGCGGGAGGCCAACGGATGGCTGGACCTGGCCGGCTACCCCCGCCGGCCCGAGGAGACCCTGGCCGAACACGCCGGGCGGGCCGGCGCCGGGGCCGGCCTCGACCCCTCGGCCGCCACAGCCCTGGCCCAACTGGCCGATCAGGCCTCCGCCGCCGCCTACGGAGGTCCGGAGGCCGACACCGGGGGGGCGGCCACCGCCCAGCGCCGGGCTGCGGAGGTGGAACGGGCCGTGGTCGGGAGCACCGGCCGGCTCCGGGTCCTGGGCCGGGAGCTCGACCCCCGCCGCCTCAGCCGGGTGTGAGTCCCGGGTCGGGGCTCAGTTGCGCTTGAAGCGCTCGTTCATCTTGCGCTTGGTCTCGTTCAGCGAGTCCCGGATGCCCTTGGCCCGCACCGAGTCGGAGACCTCCTGCCAGCCGGCGCGTCCCATCTTCCTGGCGTTCGACTCGAACACCACCGCACAACTCAGCATGATCAGAAAGCCGAGAAAGCCCAACCAGACCGAGGAGGCGAAGGAGACGACCAGCACGGCCAGCCCGGCCACGAAGCCGGCCAGGGCCCACTTGCAGTTACGCCCGGCGTGGCGGTAGAGGGTCTCCTCCGACGCGCGCTTGTAGAAGTCCGGGTCGTTCTCATAGAAACTCTGCTCGATCTCGTGGATGATGCGTTCTTCGTCTTCAGAAAGCGGCATCTTCCCCACCCTCTCGGGCCGGACCTGTACAACCGGACGGCCTCACCGCCCGGACATCATCTTCGCGCACCTGAGGGATCACCTCAACGCGACCTTTCGACCCGTCGAGGATGAGCGGTAGATGGCGTCTACCAGCCGGTGGGCCACCAGGGCCTCGGACACGGCCGGGCTCGGAGGGCGTCCCTCCTCCACCGCCCGCAGGAAGGCCAGGTCGGCGGAGGCGTAGACGGCCAGGGACTCCTGCCAATCGGCCCGCACTGGCAGGGAGGCAGCCAGCTGGCCGAAGGCGGGCACCGGCCCCCGGCGTTCCGACCCGTCCGACCACTCCACGTGAAGAGGACCGACCTGGTCCTCTTCCAGCCAGAGCAGGCGGTCCTCACAGAACACCTCCAGCCGCCGCCCCGACGGCCGGGACAGGATTCGGTGCCACAGGCTGATCAAGGTGGATACGGCCCCGGAACGGTGGGTGAGGCGGGCGGAGGCCACATCCTCGATGCCGGGGTGGCCGGCAAAGTTGGCCGTCCCCGCCTCCACCTCCACCACCTCGCCCAGCAACCAGGCCAGCACGTCCAGATCGTGGATGGAGTGCTCGATGAGCGCCCCGCCCCCGGCCACCTCCACGTCGGCCCGCCAGGTGGAGGCGTACTGGCCCTGGATGGGGAAGAACTGGTCGTCCCGCAGCACGGCGGCCATAGGCCGGCCGAAGCCGGGCTCGCCCAGCGCCTCCTTGAGCCGGAGGAAGACGGGGGCATGGCGCAGGACCAGGCCCACCTGGCTCGGCACCCCGGTCGCCTCCAGGACGCCGGCCAGGCGTTCCGCTCCGGCCAGGTCGGTGGCCAGGGGCTTTTCACAGAACACGGCCAGCCGGCGGGCCGCCGCCGCCTCCACCACCTCCAGGTGGGAACTGGTCGGCGTGCAGACCCACACCGCGTCGACCCCGTCGAGGGCCTCGTCCAGATCGGCGGCCGGCCGGCACCCCACATGGGCGGAGGCGAAGCGGCGGGCCCGGGCCGGATCCAGATCCCAGGTGGTGGCCACCACCGCGTCGGTGTGCCCGGCCCGGCGTAACGCCCGCAGGGCATGCGAGTGGGTCGCCCCGATGAACCCGCACCCGATGATGGAGAGGTTCACGTGCCAGGGCCCCATTGGGTGTCGCCGATCCGCTTGACCCGGACGCCGTCAGCGCCGGCCAGTGCGGCCGGGCCGACGGCCCGGTCCCCGAACCGGCGGCGGATGTCATCGATGGCCCCGGTGGCCGCCTTCCATCCGGCGTCGTCCGAGCCCGGCCCGGTCAGGTCGTCCAGGGACAGCTGCTCGGCGCCGGCGTCAGCCAGACCCGACGCGCTCACCCCCAGGAGGCGGACGCCGGCCGACACATCGACCTCCTCGAGCAGAGCGAGGGCGATCCGGCTGATCACCTGGGCGGTGGAGAAGCCGGCCGTTTCGGTGCGCGACCGGGTGATGGTGGAGAAGTCCCCGAAGCGGACCTTCAGCGTCACTGTCCTGGCTTCGAGAGACGCATGGCGGAGCCGGCCGGCCACGGCGTCGGCCATGCGGATCACCTCCACGGCCAGGGTCTCGGCCCGGTAGTGGTCCTTGGCGTAGGTCTCCTCGTGACCGATGGACTTGGTCGGCCGGCTCGGTTCCACCCGCCGGGGGTCCCGGCCCCAGGCCAGCTCGTGGAGATGGCGGCCGGCCGCCTGGCCGAGTGAGCCGACCAGCGACTCCAGGGGCGCCCGGGCCAGATCGCCCACGGTGGAGATCCCCATGCGGGTCAGGCGGGCGGCGGTGGCCGGGCCCACTCCCCACAGGGCCCGCACCGGCTTGGGGTGGAGGAAGCCCAGCTCCTCCTCGGGGAGGACCACGAACACCCCCGGACCAGGCTGGGGCCCGGACGGGGACGGCCTCGGCTTGGCCTCCTTGGAGGCCAGCTTGGCCATCAGCTTGGTGCGGGCCACTCCCACCGAGCACTCGATGCCTACCGTCTGGCGCACGTCCTGGCGGATCCGGGCCGCCACCTCGGGCCCGGTACCGAACAGACGCCGGGCCCCGGACACATCGAGGAAGGCCTCGTCCAGGGCGATGCCCTCCACCAGAGGGGTGAAGGAAAGAAAGATGCGGTGGATGGCGGAACTGGCCTCCTGGTAGTCATCGAAATGCCCGGGCAGGAACACCGCCTGAGGGCAGAGCCGCCGGGCCCGGGCCGTGGGCATGGCCGAGTGGATCCCGAAGGCGCGGGCCTCATAGGAACACGACGCCACTACGCCGCGGTTTCCGGTTCCGCCCACGATGACCGGCCGGCCGGCCAGGGTCGGATCCTTCTTGATCTCCACCGAGACATAGAAGGCGTCCATGTCCACGTGCAGGATGGTCGGCTGGGCCGGAAGGGTCGGCGCCGAGTCGGTCATGACGTTTCGAGAATGACCTTGTAGGCGCCGGCCCCCGGGCCGCTGACCGTGTACCGGTAGCTGCGCACATCGACCCAACGTTCCGTCAGCCAGGCCCCCAGCGGCTCGCGCACCCAGGCGTGGTTGGACTCCAGATGCTCGGCGCAGCCCGACGGATCGACGAAGCGGGCGTCGACCACGATCCCGTCCGGATCACCCGGACTCAGTTGGCCGCTGAAGGAGGTGGCCAGGTGGACCTCGGCCCGCAGGTGCCAGCCGGCCTCGGGCGCCACCGCCTCCACCCGGTAGACGGGCCCGGACCAGGCGGTTACGTAAAGACCGGTCTCCTCCAGGACCTCGCGAGTGAGACCGTCGGTGAGCGACTCTCCTTCGTCCACCTCGATGACGCCACCCGGCGGGGACCAGTCCAGGGAGCCATCCCGGCGCCGGTTCTGCACCAGCAGGATTCCCTCCGGCCCCTCCAGCAGACCGCCGGCCACCAGCCACTTCCTCACGCCAGGCGGAGCCGTCGGAACCCCTCGGCGTGTTTGACGCCGGCCTGGCGCCCACCCTCCTCGGCCCGCTGCCTGACGACGTTGCGGAACCACTCCGTGCCCTCCCCCAGCTGGCTCTTGTGACAGAGGATGGCTTTGGTCTTGAGCTCCAGGCTGGAGGAGACGTCGACCCAGACCTCGGGAGCGATGGTGCCGGTCATGAGCACGGTCGAGACCAGGTGGGGCGGACCAGCCTCGGGGAAGTAATGGGGCTGGGACGCGGCCGGGGCCACGGCGTCGAGAGTGGCCCAGCCCACGGCCCGGTGGTCCCGGTGGTTGAAGTAGTGCTCGCCGAAGAACACCGCGGTGGGGTCCGGGCAGATCACCGTGTCGGGTCGCACGGAGCGGATGGCGCCGACTATCTGGCCGGTCAGCAGCCTCTGGTCGTAGAGCTCCCCGTCGGCATGGCCCAGGCGGTGCCCCTCCACGCCGAGCACCCCGGCCGCCTCGCGCATCTCACCGGCCCGCTGCTCGGCCAGGGCGGCCGGATCGGTTGACGGGTCGGAGCTGCCTTTGTCCCCGGTGGTGCAGACCAGGACGTGGACGGCGGCGCCGGCGGCGGCCCAGCGGGCCAGCGTCCCCCCGCAGGCCACGTCGGCGTCATCGGGATGGGCGTAGACGGCCAGCACGCATCCCGGCGTCTCCTCCACCAAGTCAGCCACGGTCCGAAGCGTACGGCGGCGCCGGCCGGCGCTCTGTGAACCAGCGCTTCAGGGGGCGCCGGCTAGCGCTAGCGCCTTCATGGCTCGGGCTACGTCCTGGTCATCGACATCGTGGTGGGTGACCAGGCGGACCACCCCGGGGGCGATGGTCCCGGCCAGGACCCCGTCCCGGGCCAGGTGGTCGATCACCGAGCCTGGCGCGTTGTGGCGGAAGGTGACCACGTTGGTGAGGATCCGCTCCGGGCGGCAGCCGGAATCGGGCCAGCGCTCCCCCACCGCCTCGGCCAGGCGCCGGGCCCGGTCATGATCCTCGGCCAGGCGATCCACCATCGACTCCAGGGCGACCAGGCCGGCGGCGGCCAGGATCCCGGCCTGGCGCATGCCCCCGCCCAGTCCGGAGCGCAGCGACCGGGCCTCGGCCATGAGATCGGAGGGTCCGGCCAGCAAGGATCCCACCGGGGCACACAGGCCCTTGGACAGACAGCACATGACGGTGGTGGCCCGATCGGCATAGGCGCCGGGGGCGATCCCGGTGGCCACCGAGGCGTTGAAGAGACGGGCGCCATCCATGTGGACGGCCAGACCCTCCGCCGCCTCCACCACCTCATCCAAAGCTTCCAGGGACCACGGCGCTCCGTCGGCGGGCATGTGGGTGTTCTCCACGCAGACCAGGCTGGGCCGGGGCATGTGATGGGCGGCGGCGGCCACCACCCACGCCACGTCGGCCGCCCGCAGGCGGCCGTCATCGTCCGGAAGGGGGTGGAACTGCACCCCGGCGTTGCGGGCGCCGGCGCCGTTCTCGTAGGCCACCACGTGCTGGCGACGCCCGGCTATGACCACCGATGCGGGCGGGGCCAGCAACCGCAGGGCGATCTGGTTGGCCATGGTCCCCGACGGGACGAAGAGGGCGGCGTCCTTGGACAGCCGCTGGGCGAAGACCTCCTCCAGCCGCCTGACGGTGGGGTCCTCCCCGTAGACGTCGTCGCCGACTTCGGCCTCGGCCATGGCCCGGCGCATGGCCGGCGTCGGACGGGTCACGGTGTCCGAGCGCAGATCGACGGGGCGGTCGGGCATGGGCCAGGAACCTAGCCACCTCCGAGGAGGGCCCGGTCCGGGCCGATTCCGGCCCCGGTCTCCCCACCGGCTAAACCGTCCCGGTGACCGACGCCGCCCTCCAACCTTCCCCGGCGGCGCTGCTCGACCTGGCGCTCTCGGCGGCCCGGCAGGCCGGGCAACTGCTCCTCGCCGGGCTGGGCTCCGGTCCGACCGTGGTCGAGTCCAAGACCACCCGGACCGACCTGGTGTCCGACCTGGACCGGGCCAGCGAAAAGCTCATCCTGGAGGTGCTCACGGCGTCCCGGCCGGACGACTCGATCCTGGCCGAGGAGGGCAGCGACCGCACCGGGCCCAGCCGGGTCCGATGGGTCATCGACCCCCTGGACGGGACGGTCAATTATGTCTACGGGATACCGGTCTTCGCCGTCTCCATCGCAGCCGAGATCGACGGGACGGTGGTGGCGGGCGTCGTCCACGACCCGTCCCGGGACGAGACCTTCACCGGCCTTCTGGGTTCGGGTTCGTGGCTGAACGCCAGTCCCCTGTCGGTCAATTCACCCGCTGACCTCAGCATGAGCCTGGTCGGGACCGGCTTCGCCTATGACTCGTCCGTACGGCGGGTGCAGGGCTCAGCCATGTCGGAAATCCTGGGACGGGTGCGCGACATCCGCCGGACCGGCTCGGCCGCCCTCGACCTCTGCGCGGTGGGAGCCGGGCGCCTGGACGCCTATTTCGAACGCGGCACCCACCACTGGGACCGGGCCGCCGGCGGCCTCATCGCCCGGGAGGCCGGGGCGGTGGTGGGTGACCTGCACGGACCCGAGCCCACCGACCAGCTGGTCCTGGCCGTCGCCCCCTCCGTGGCCGACGCCTTCCGCCGGCTGCTGTCCGACGTCGGCGCCCAGGATTGACCGCTCCCCAGCGCCTCAGCCCGGCTGAGCTCACCGCCGCAGCTCTGGCCGCCCGTTCCGGTGATCAGAGGGCGCTGCGGATCCTCCTCAGTGAGACCCAGGCCCCGGTGCGCCGGTTCTGTGCCCACATGGTCCCCGGTGAGGATGCCGATGACCTGACTCAGGAGACATTCCTGCGGGCCTGGCGGTCACTGGGGGGGTTCCGGGGAGATTCCGCCGTGACCACCTGGCTGCTCACCATCGCCCGGCGGGTGTGCATCGAGGCGGTGGGCCGAGCCGTCCGCCGGCGCCGGGCCGAGGAGTCCCGGGGCCGATCCGCCCTCCCGGACCTGCCCGATCCGGCCCCCGCCCACGACCTGGGCGATCTCGTCAACCGCCTGGACCCCGACCGCCGCGAAGCGTTCGTGCTGACCCAGATCATCGGCTTGAGCTACGCGGAGACGGCGGCGGTGGCCGAGACCGAGCTGGGCACGGTCCGCTCCCGGGTGGCCCGGGCCCGAGCCCAGCTGCTCGAGTGGCTGACCGCCGCCGACGGGCCCGGCCGGGAAATTCCGCCGACCCCGGGAACCGGAACGCCGGCTGGGCCCACTAACGGTTCGTGAGCCTTGAACCGTTGCGGCGCCACCGGCGCTGGGTCGCCCTGGGGGCGCTGCCGGCCATCCTGACGGCGGTGGTGGTCCTGGAGTGGGTCTGGCCCGCCGGCCACCGGGCCGGAGCCGGTCCCGTCGACCATCCATTCGCGGCCGTGGCCGACACCTCCGAAGCGGCCGCCGGCGCCACGGTGGCGGCCCGGGTGGGCGACATCGAGGTCATCGATCCGTTCGTGCCGGTCCCGGCCAGCCCGGCCGTGGCCGCCTTCTACGCCACCTTCAGGAACCTGGGCGCAGAGCCCGACGCCCTGGTGGGAGCGTCCACCCCGGTGGCGGCGTCGGCCGGCCTCCACCAGGAGATGGAGGACGGCAACGGCGGGATGATGATGCCGCTGGCCCGCCTCGTCATACCCGCCCACGGGACAGCCGTCCTACGACCGGCCCACGACCACGTCATGCTGGAAAACCTCCGCTCCGCCCTGGTCAGCGGACAGACCATCGTCATGACCCTTCACTTCCAGCGGGCCGGCACGGTCGAGGTAAGCGTCCCGGTGGTGCCGCTGAGCGCTCTGGTAGGAGGTACGCCATGACCGGAACGTGTGACGCCTACCGGGAGTCCTGGTCCGCCTGCTTGGATGAGGAAGGGCCCGACCCAGGGCCGCCCCACTGCACCGAGTGCGCCGACTGGGCGGAACGGGCCCGCTCCCTCCACCAAGGGGTTACAGCCCTGGCCGGCCGGCCCGCTCCCGATCTCACCGACCGGCTGCTGGGAGCCATCACCGCCTCAGGGCCTCCGGGCCGCCCGAGGAGCTGGCGCACCACGGTCACCGCCGCCGCGGCCGCGGCCGTGGTGGCCGCCGTGCTGGTGGGCGGGGCCACCGTGCTGGCCGGCCACCACGCCGGCCCGCCCGCCCAGGTCAGCCAGGTGGCCGGCCCCAGCGGGCAGAACCCCAACTACCCGGGTCTGGTGCAGAGCCCAGCCGCCTACCCTGAGCCGGACGTGACCCTGACCGACACTTCGGGCCAGGCCCTCAACCTTCCGGCTATCTCCCGGAACCGGATAACCCTCGTCTATTTCGGCTACACCCACTGCCCGGACGTGTGCCCCACCGACATGGCCCTCAACGCCGCCGCCCTGAGTGAGCTGCCCGCTTCCGTGGCCAGGCAGGTGCAGGTGGTATTCGTCACCACCGACCCCAACCGGGACAGTCCGTCCGTCATCCGCCAGTGGCTCGACCACTTCAACTCATCGTTCATCGGCCTCACCGGGCCGGTCAGCGTGATCCACCAGGCCGAGTCCGAGCTGGACATGCCGTTGTCCTATCTGAAGCGCGACAATTCCGGAAACAACGCCAATTCCGGGGGCTACCAGGTGGTGCACGCCGGCTACACCTTGATCTTCACGCCGGACGGAAAGGCCCACCTGTTCTACGAGAGCACGGCCCGTCCCTCTGAGGTGGCCGCCGCTCTGGCGAAACTGGCCCGACAGGGTTTCCAGGCGGCGGCGTGATGCGGGAGGTGGGATGGCCGGTGCCATGAGCGGCATGAGCGGCATGAGCGGCATGAGCGGCTCCGGCGGAACCAGCGGCCCGGGCGCCGTCACGTCGGGCATGGGGGGCGCTCAACCGGTGGATGTGCACAACGCCCTGACCCAGTGGTCAACGGGACCGTTCGCCTTCGTGGTCCTGGCCTGCCTTCTACTCAGCGCCGCCTGGTACGTGCGGGCCACCACCCAGCTGGAGGGACGGGGTCGCCACTGGCCGCGGAGTCGGACGGCCGCCTTCCTGGGCGGCCTGATCTCCGTGGAGCTGGCCTTCCAGTCATCGGTGGCCACCTTCGCCATGTCGAACTTCTCATCCCACGTGATCCAGCACATGCTCCTGATGATCCTGGCGCCGCCGCTTCTGGCCATGGGGGCGCCCAGCACGCTTATTCTGCAGACGTCCTCGCCGCGGACCAAGACCCGCTTTCTGCAAGCTCTTCACAGCCCCGTCTTCCGCATCCTCAGTCATCCCATAACGGTCTGGTTCCTCTACTACGGGATCATGTTCGTGTTTTTCCTGAGCCCGCTGCTCGGATTCGCCATGGCCCACATGGACCTGATGGATTTCCTCAATGTGGTCTTCCTGGCCGGCGGCACTCTCTTCTGGTGGCCGATGATCAGCCCTGATCCCATCCCCAACTGGCGCATGGGTTACGGGGCCAAGTTCGTCAACCTGTTGATCGGCGTGCCCTTCGAGTCGTTCCTCGGCATCGCCCTGATGAGCGAGACCTCCCCGGCCGCCTCCATCTACTCGCTGTCCGGTACCCATGCCGGGGGGGGTGTGTTGTGGGCCGTCGGTGAGTTGTCCATAGCCGCCGCCATGCTCCCCATCTACCGGCAGTGGTTGCGCTCGGATGAACGGGAGCAACATCGCGCCGACCGACGGGATCCGGACATCGTCGGGGCCGACTCCGGCTGGGCGGCGGAGTGGCAGGCCCGCACCGGCCACATTCCCAGCTTCATCGCCACTGACGGTCCCCTACTGGGCCCGCACGCCCCCCAGGACAACGAGCCGTGAGCCGGGGCGGCTCTCCTGAGGGCCCCTGACGGCGGATCAGAAGAAAATCTCCGCCACCTCATGAAACAGGGCCGGATCGACGGTCTTGAGCTCGGTGACCGCCTCCGCCAAGGGAACCCGGACGATCTCGCCCGCCCGCAGCGCCACCATCTTCCCGAAGTCCCCGTCGTGCACGGCGTCGATGGCGGCTATCCCGAAGCGGGTGGCCAGGACCCGGTCGAAGGCGGTGGGGGTGCCGCCCCGTTGCACATGGCCGAGGATGGTGACCCGGGACTCGAAGCCGGTCCGGCGTTCGATCTCCTCGGCCAGCTGGTTCCCGATCCCGCCCAGTCGCTGGTGGCCGAACTGGTCCACCTCCCCGGAGGTGACCGACATGGTGCCCTCCCGGGGTCGGGCTCCCTCGGCCACCACCACGATGGAGGCGTAGCGGCCCTTGGCGTGGCGTTCCTGCAGCTTGCGGCAGACGGTCTCGATGTCGAAGGGCTCCTCCGGGACGATGATCTCGGCCGCTCCCCCGGCTATGCCGGCGTAGGTGGCGATCCAGCCGGCGTGGCGGCCCATGACCTCACAGACGATGACCCGATCATGGGACTCGGCCGTGGTGTGCAGGCGGTCGATGGCGTCGGTGGCAATCTGGACGGCGGTGTGGAATCCGAAGGTCACCTCGGTGGCGGACAGGTCGTTGTCGATGGTCTTGGGAACCCCGACCACGTTGACGCCTTCGGCGCCAAGACGGTTGGCCACCCCCAGGGTGTCCTCCCCGCCGATGGTGACCAGGGCGTCGATCTGCCGGCGCTCCAGGGTGGCCCGGGCCGCCTCCGCCCCGCCGTCGATCTTGTACGGATTGGTGCGGGAGGTGCCCAGGATGGTGCCCCCCCGGGGCAGGATGCCCCGACATCTCTCCACGTCGAGGGGTAGCACCCGGTCCTCGACCACTCCCCGCCAACCGTCGGCAAAGCCGACCAGCTCGTCTCCGAAACGCGTCTCGCCCTTGCGCACCACGGCCCGGATGACGGCATTGAGCCCCGGGCAATCTCCCCCGCCGGTCAGGACCCCGACCCGCACGCTGGCCTCCTCGCCTACAGCTGCCGACCTCCGGCGCCGATAAACCTACCTATGCGCGCCGTGCCCCTTCGCTTGGCGCTCACCCTGGCCGGACTGACGGTGGCGGCCACCGGGGCAGTGGTGATGCCAGCCCCGGCCGGCGCATCCGTTCCCGCCCCTGGGGCCGCGACCACGTCGCTGGCCCAGGCTCAGGCCCGGGCCGGAGCGGTGGACCTGCAGATAGCCGCCCTGGCGAACCGGACCCAGGCCGCCCAGGCGGCCGCCCTGGGCGCCGACCTGGCCGAGACCCGCCTGGAGTCGGCCGAGGCCGAGGCCCAGGCCCGGGCCGGAGCCCTGATGGCCGAGGCCTACGTGGATGACGCCCCCGACAGCGACCAGACCGTCCCCGGGCCCTACCTGGACGCCGCCCAGGCGGTGACCGACCGGATCCTGTCCGCCTACCACGTCGACCTGAGTGCGGTCCGGGCCGATCAGGTGGCGGCCCGCCGGTACCTGGGGACGCTGACGGAACTGGCCGACCAACTGGCCGGGGAGCGCCGGGACCTCGAAAGCATCGTGGGGGCCGACCAGGCCGAGCTGGCCCGCCAGGAGTCGGCCGACGCCGCCGCCCTGGCCCGGTCCGATCAGGCCCGCCGGACGGCGGGGGCGGCCCTGGGCCCGATCAGCCTGGCCGCCACCCGGAGCCAGGCGTCCCTGATGGCCCACTACGCCTTCGGCCCCGTCGGCCCCGCCGGCCTGGGGGCCGGCCTGCAGCCCACCGGGACGGTGCTGGCCGGTGTCGCCTCCTGGTACGGCCCCGGCTTCGACGGCCGGGCCACCGCCACCGGCGCCGTCTACAACGAGGACGGCTGGACGGTGGCCAGCCCCGACCTTCCCCTCGGAACCTTCCTCCTGGTCAGCCGAGGCTCCAGTTCCGTGCTGCTGCTGGTCAACGACCGGGGTCCGTACGTGCCGGGGCGGATCCTGGATCTGAGCCACGCCGCCGCCGTCGCCCTCGGCAGCAGCGGACTGGTCGACGTGACCGCTGCGGTGGTGGCCCCCACGTCCCAGCCGTGACAGCCTGGCGGCATGGGACAGCCCGGCGGCGTGGAAGAGCCCGGCCGGGCGGGGGATCTCGGGGGCTCGGGGCGGGCGGCCATCGACCTCAACGCCGACCTGGGTGAGGAAGGACCCTCCGACGCCGAGATCCTGAGGCTGGTATCCAGCGCCAGCGTGGCCTGCGGGTTCCACGCCGGCGGCCCCCGCCTGATGCGCGATACCTGCGCCGAGGCCGCCCGGCTGGGGGTGCGGGTGGGTGCCCACCCCTCCTACGCCGACCGGGAGGGATTCGGTCGGAGGGACATCGAACGTGATCCCGTCAGCCTGGCCGCCGACGTCGCCTATCAGGTCGGCGCCCTGCAGGCGGTGGCCGCCTCCGCCAGCGCCGCCGTCACTTTCATCAAACCCCACGGCGCCCTCTACAACCGGGCCGCCTGGGACCGGCCGGTGGCCACGGCTGTTCTCGACGCCGCCGCCCGAGTCGGCCTGCCCCTGCTGGTGCTGGCCAACTCCGACCTTCAGGGCTGGGCGGCGCAGGTCGGCGCGCCGTGCTTCGGAGAGGCCTTTGCCGATCGGGTCTACACGGCCGGCGGGGCGCTGGTGCCGAGGCTGGAAGCCGGGTCCGTCATCGAAGATCCCGAGGTGGCCGCCGCCCAGGCCGTCCGGATCGCCACCACCGGAACGGCCCTGGCCGTCGACGGCAGCGTCGTGGCCGTCCGGGCCGATTCCATCTGCATCCACGGGGACTCGGCCCGGGCGCTGGAAACGGCCCGGGCCGTCAGGGAGGCACTGACCGGCGCCGGGGTGGACATCCGGGCCTTCGGGTGAACTTCGCCCCCTTCGGTGACCGCGCCTTTCTCATCGAGGTGGCGCCGGGCCACGTGCGCCCTCTGTGGACGGCGCTGCGCCAGGCCGACCTGCCCGGAGTGGAAGAGCTGGTGCCGGCGGCCCGGTCCGTCCTGGTCCGGCTCGGGCCCGAACCGGTCCCGGAGGAACGGGGTCTGCCGGCTCGCATCCAGGCTCTGGGCGACGCTCTGGACGGAGCCGTTGATCCGTCCAGAGGCCGGCGGGTGGTGGTGCCGGTCGTCTACGACGGGCAGGACCTGGCCGAGGTGGCCGCCCTGATCGGCCTGGGCGTCGACGAGGTGGTGAGAAGGCACACCGCTTCGGACTGGTCGGTCCGCTTCCTGGGCTTCTCCCCCGGCTTCGCCTACCTGGAAGGGGGCGACCCCAGCCTCGGCGTCCCGCGCCGCTCCGTACCCCGGGCCCGGGTGCCGGCCGGGGCCGTGGCCCTGGCCGGGGGGATGTGCGCCGTTTACCCCCAGGCCACGCCCGGGGGTTGGCAGATCATCGGCCGCACCGACGCCGTCCTCTTCGATCCGGACCGGCGGCCCCCGTCTCTGCTCGAGCCCGGGGACCGGGTGCGCTTCGAGGCGGTGGGGGAAGGCGCTGGACCCGGGGTGGCGCCGGCCGGGATCGGAGCCGGGGTGGGGGAGGCCGGGACCGGACCGGAGCCGGTCCCGGAACCGCCACTCCGGGGCGGCGCACAGGACATCCCGGATGTGGAGGTGGTGGACCCGGGCCCGTTGACCACCGTTCAGGATCTGGGCCGGATCGGCTGGGCCCACCTCGGGGTCCCCCGGTCCGGAGCGCTGGACCGGGGAGCACTGGTTCGCGCCAACCGGCTGGTGGGCAACCCGGACGGAGCCGCCGGCCTGGAGGCCACCGCCGCCGGTCCGCACCTGCGCTTCCGGGTCCCCGCCACCCTGGCGGTGACCGGGGCGGTGGGCCCGATCACCCTGGACGGCCGGCCCGTGCCACACGGAACGGCGCTGGCGGTGCCGGCCGGCGCCGAGGTCAGGCTGGCCGGCTTCGAGCGGGGTTGGCGGGCCTATCTGGCCCTGGCCGGAGGGGTGGACGCCGGCATGGTCCTGGGCAGCCGCAGCACCGACACCCTCTCCGGGCTGGGGCCGGCGCCCATGGCGGCGGGCGGCGGCTTGCAACTCGGCGGCGCCGGGCTGCCGACCGGATGGTCCCCGGCCCGGCCCAAAGTCCAACCCGGTTCTGCCACGGACCGACGCCGGCTCGACGCCACGGCTGGCTTGGAGGACGAGGTCGAGGTCGGACTGGCGCCAGGACCGCGGCTGGGCTGGATCGGCCCCGGGGGGCTGGCCCGCCTGGCCGGCGCCGCCTGGACGGTCTCGACCGACAGCGACCGGACCGGCTTGCGCCTCACCGGGCCGGAGATCGCCTGGATCCGCCCGGATGAGCCCGACTCCGAGGGCATGGTGGCCGGGGCCGTGCAGGTTCCCCCGGCCGGTCTGCCGATCGTCCTTCTCGCCAATCACGGCACCACCGGTGGGTACCCGGCCGTGGCCACGGTGGACGCCGCCGGCCTCGACCGCCTGGCCCAGTGCCGGCCCGGCTCGGTGATCCGCTTCCGGCTGGTCTCCTCCTGAGCGCTGGGGCCGCCCGGCCCGCCGGGATTACCTCGGGGCGGCGGGCCCCGGGGGACATCAGTCCAACCGGGCCATCAGTGTGTAGGACAAGGGAATCCGGGGCCGGCCCGGCGGTGTGCGCCACCAGCCGTCGGGCCAGGTGGTGCCGTACTTCTCCAGGAAGTGCCACCGGGGCCAGGCGATGACGTCCCGCTCCCGCAGGAATTCGATGCGCATTCCCCGGGCGGCCAGGACGCTGACCACCTCACCCAGGTTGTGGGTCCATTCGTAGCTGAGGTTCTCCTCGGTCGGAGCCTCGGGCTCGGCGTAGCTGCCGGGCAGGTCGAAGACCATGGGCTCATCCGGAAACCCGGAGGCCACCACGGTGGCGGCGTCATCACCGAGCATCTGGGACAGCGGGTGGAACTCGGCCAGATAGAGGCGGCCCCCGGGACGGAGGAGGGCGACGGCGGCGTCGGCCCATTGGTCGAGGTCGGGCAGCCAGATCAAAGCGCCGTGACCGGTGTAGACGATGTCGAAGCCGGCCCGGCCCAGGACCTCGGGAGCCCGGGTCACCTCCGCCACCTCGAAACGGGCCGGGAGTCCTGTGTCGGCGGCCAGACCCCGGGCGATTCCGATGGCCGCGGGGGAAAAGTCCAGGCCGGTCACCCGCGCTCCCAATCGGGCCCAGGACAGGGTGTCGAGGCCGATGTGGCACTGAAGGTGCACGAGGTCCAGCCCCTGCACGGAACCGAGCTCCTCCAGTTCGAAGGGCTGGAGACTGGACCGGCCGGCCCGGAAGCCCTCCAGGTCATAAAAGCGCGAGGCGGCGTGGAGCGGCGCCCGCTCGTCCCACATCCGACGGTTGGCCTGGACCGGATCCACGGCGTCGCTCACGGCATCCACGCTAAGCCGGCGCCCGTGGCCCGGTGGAGGCGCCCGCACTAGGTTCTGGAGGTACGAAACTCCTGGGTCGTCCCAGGGAACGGGGGAATCAAGTGAAGATCGATCCGGATGCCGCCGGCCTGGATGCGGGGCGCCTGCAGCGCATCGATGAGCATCTCGAGGCCCGCTACATAACGCCGGGCAAGATTGCCGGGGCCCAGGTGGCCGTGGTCCGTCACGGCGCGGTCGGATATTTCCGCTCCTTCGGCCAGATGGACGTCGAGCGGGCCAAGCCGGTGGAAGAGGACACCATCTGGCGTATCTACTCCATGACCAAGCCGATCACCGGTGTGGCCCTGCTCTCGTTGTACGAAAAGGGCCTGTTCCAGCTGAACGATCCGGTCGACCGCTTCATCCCGTCCTGGAAGAACATGAAGGTCGAGGAGCGGGCCGCCGACGGAACCACCCGCCTGGTCGACCCGGTCCGGCCCGTCTCGGTCAAGGACGTGATGATGCACATGGGCGGGCTGGGTTTCGCCCTCCGGGCCGGACCGGCCGAATCCGGGGGGATAGCCGGGCCCAGCATCCGCAACGAAAGCGGCACGACCCTGGAGACCCTGGCCGATCGGGTGGGCGAGGCGCCCCTGACCCATCAACCCGGCACCCGGTGGGTGTACGGGCTGCAGACCGACATCTGCGCCCGGCTGGTCGAGGTCCTCTCCGGCCGGCGCTTCGACGACTACCTACGCCAGACCATCTTCGCTCCCCTAGGCATGGTCGACACCGGCTTCAGCGTCCCGGAGGGCTCGGCCGATCGGCTGTCCGGCCTGTACCGGCGGGGGGATGACAAGCGGGTGACGTTGATGGAGGACGCCGGGCAGAGCTCCTATCTGAGAGAGCGGTCCTTCCTCTCCGGTGGCGGTGGGCTGGTCTCGACCACCCCGGACTACTTGCGCTTCGTGCAGATGCTGCTCAACGGGGGCGAGCTCGACGGCCATCGGATCCTGGGCCGCAAGACCATCGAGTTGATGAGCACCAACCACCTGCCGGGCGGAGGCGAGCTCAAGGACTTCGCCGTCCGCGGCGGCTACGGCGAAGTTGGCTTCGATGGCAACGGCTTCGGCCTCACCGTGGCCGTCGGACTGGGCCCGGCCCGCACCGCCACCATCGGTTCGGCCGGTGAGTACATGTGGGGAGGAGCTGCCTCCACCATCTTCTGGGTCGACCCGGCCGAGGACCTGGCCGTGGTGTTCATGACCCAGCTGATGCCCTCGGGCGCGTTCAACTTCCGGGGCCAACTCAAGGCCATCGTCTATCCGGCCATAGTGGACTGAAGGGAGGTCAGTCCCGGCGCTTGGGTTCGGTGGACTTGGTGAGCAGGCCCAGCTCCCGCTGGAAGTCGCCCGCCTCCTCGAAGCCCTTGTAGACGCTGGCGAAGCGGAGGTAGGCCACCTCGTCCACCGAGGCCAGACGGTCCAGCACGGCCAGGCCGATCTGCTGGGTGGTCACCTCGGACCCGATGGCCCGCATGGCCTCCTCGACCTGTCCGGCCAGCTCCACCATGGCTGCCTCGGACACGGGACGGTTCTTGGTGGCGGCCCGGACTCCGGCCACCACCTTGGCCGGATCGAAAACCTCTCTGGTTCCGGATCGCTTGAGCACCATGACAGTGCCCTCCTCCACGCCTTCGATGCGCTCGAAGGTGGTGAAGCGCCGCCCGCAGGCCAGGCACTCCCGGCGCCGGCGGATGGCAGCGCCTTCCTCGGCCGTGCGGGAGTCGATGACCTTGTCCTCAACCTCCGAACACGAGGGGCAGCGCACCCCGACCAGGCTAAGGGCTGGCGGGCGCTGCGACCGGCCACCCTCAACCGCCTAAAGACTGAGGCTGGGGGGCAGGCCCGGACCGGCCGGCGGCACGGCGGCCGTCAGGGGATGCGGATGGCTTGACCGGGCTGGAGCTGGGCGCCGTGGAGTTCATGGAGGATGCCGGCTACCAGGGGCCGCTCATCCCCGGTGGGCTGGAACCGGTAGGCGATGGACCAGACCGTGTCCCCCGGCTTGACCACGTACAACTGATCGGCCACCGGCAGGGCTGAGCCGGGTCCCCCGGAGGCGGCGAGGGGACCGCTTCCGGGGAACACCGCGCCCAGGTGGGCCAGGCTGAAATGGGCCAGACCCAGAACCAGGCCGAACAGCAGGGCGGCGGCCAGACGCCGGCGGCGGTAGACGGCAGGCGAGGGCCGGCGCCGCCGGGCCGGGGCCAGTGGCCGAACCGGGGCGGGCCGGGAGCCGGGCCCGGGCAGGACCCGCAGCCGGGCCGCCCCGCCCTGGAAGGGGCCGGGGGACTCGGTTCCGCTGGGCCAGACCACTGCGACCATCGACCGTCCTCCTATCGAACCTCTGTTCGAAGGACAGCCAACCACGAACGCCTGTTCCCGTCAAGGCGGAGTCGAACAGATGTTTGCCAAATCGACCCGGCGGGCGTATTCTGGGCGGCGTGACTCCTGTCGAAAGCCCCATCCTCACCGGTAAGCGCCGTCAGATCCTGGACTTCATCGCCGCCGAGTTGCGGGAGCGGGGCTACCCGCCGTCGGTGCGGGAGATCGGTGAGGCGGTCGGTCTCACCTCCTCGTCCACCGTGCATGCCCACCTGGCGACCCTGCAGCGCCAGGGCTATCTGCGCCGGGACCCCAGCAAGCCCCGGGCCATCGAGGTCCGCTACGACCCCTCCAGCGGCGCCGCCGTCGAGAGCCGGCCGGTGCGCCATGTGCCCCTGGTGGGTGACGTGGCGGCGGGCACCGATGTCCTGGCCCAGGAGAACGTCGAGGAGCTGATGCCGCTGCCGGAGGACTTCACCGGCACCGGGACACTCTTCATGCTCAGGGTGAGAGGTGACTCGATGATCGATGACGGCATCTTCGACGGGGACTTCGTGGTGGTCAGGCAGCAGGCCGAGGCCAACAAGAACGACACCGTCGTGGCCGGCATCCCCGGGGAGGAGGCCACCGTCAAGCGCTACTCCAAGCGCGGCAACACGGTGGTGCTGACCCCGGCCAATCCCCGACTCTCCCCCATGGAGTTTCCCGCCGGTGACGTGACCCTCTACGGAAAGGTCGTCACCGTCCTGCGCCGGCTCTGATCCCGGATCGCCGCTGGTGGTCCAGGGCGCCTACCAGCCCCAGCAACAGCAGGGCGGCCAGGCCCCCGAGGGTGTAGGTGGCCGAGGAGTTCCTCTGATGATCGGCGGCCACCGGGCCGGGAGCGGCCACGGCCGGGGAGCGCCCGGCCTGCTCCAACGGCACGGCCGGGCCGGGAGCGATGGTCGAGGTGACCGGAGGCTTGGGCACGCTCGGGGCGGTCTGGGTCGGCAAGCCGGTGCCGGGCACCAGGTCCGGTGAGGAGGACGGACCGGTGGTGGCGGTGGTGCCGGCCGGCGCGGGCCCAGGGTGCGCAGCGCTGGTGACGGTCGTGGCGGGCGGCCCGCCGGCAGCAGTGGCGCCCACGGCCGCGGCCGCGTCCAGCAGGCCGGCGCAGTCCGAACCGCAGCTGACGGACTTATCGGCGGTGGAGAGCATGCGGTTGACGGCCTGGGTCGGGGTCATGCCCATGGCCAGGAGCAGGGCCAGTGCCCCCGACACCATCGGGGTGGCCATGGACGTGCCCTGGTCGTAGGCGTACTCGGAGGTGGCATTGCTAGCGGACCAGTAGGTGGAGACGATGCAGGCCGCCTGGGCGGTCCCGGTGCAGACCGGGTTGCCCTCGGCATCGGTCCCGTCACCACCCGGGGCCACCAGGGCCCACTTGGCGTTGCCCAGCGGGCTGGAGTACGGGGCCACCTCCTTCTTCGGTCCGGTGGCGCCGACTATGACGGCGTTGACGTTCCCGTAGTTGGAACTGCCCAGGCCGAAGAAGTTCTGGTTGCCGGCGGCAATCACCGGGATGGCGCCGTGAGACCAGGCGTAGTCGACCCCGCTGGTCAGGCTGCCTCCGACCAGGCCCCCCAGCCCGGGCAGGTCGCTGCCCAGGCTCAGGTTGACCACCCGGGCGCCGTGGTCCACCACCCACTCGATCCCGGCATTGACGTCGTTGAAGTTGCCCGATCCGCTGCTGTCCAGGGCCTTGGCCACCACCAGCTTGGCCGCCGGAGCCATACCGGCCACGCCCAGACCGTTGTTCGTATCGGCGGCGGCTATCCCCGACACGTGGGTCCCGTGACCGTTGTCGTCCTGGCCGGAGCCGGAGCAGGCCGACTCCGTCCCGCCCGAGCCGACGCAGTCGGTGGTGGCCACGATCTTTCCGGCCAGATCCTGGTGGGTCAGGTCCACCCCGGTGTCAACCACGCCGATGATGACCCCGGCCCCGGTGGAACGGGTCCACGCCGCCGGCGCCCCCACCTGGGTCATGTTCCACTGCTGGGGAAAGAACGGATCGTTGGGGGCGCTACCCACGGCGGAAGCGGCCAGAGGCAATCCGGCCACCAGGACGGCAGCCAGCCCGGCTACCGCCGCCGTCGCCCGGCGGCGGGCCGAACGGGGACTCTGGGAGTCCCGATACGACGGCGGCTTCCTCCAGTGCTTCATCACCTTGATGTTCTCATGCCCGCACCGACTTTCCTGCGCACCTCGGCGCCGCCGGTCAGGAGCTGAGCAGCCGGGCCAGGGTCAGGTAGGCGTTCTCCAGATCGGCGCGGCTGACCCACTCGTGGCGGGTGTGGGCCAAGGTGGGATCCCCGGGGCCGAAGTTGGTGGCGGCCAGACCCAGAGAGCTGAAGAAGGACACGTCGGTCCAGCCCAACTTGGCCACCGGCGGGCCGGTCATGGCCACGAGGCGCTCCAGCAACGGATCGGTCAGGCCGGGGGCGGCCGCCTCCGACGCCGCCACCAGCTCGATCCGGTCCCCGGCGGCGGGGTCGAGCAACGGGCTGAACAGTTCTTCTACCGCCGCTCGGGCCGATTGGGCGTCGCGGTCGGGGGCGTAGCGGTGGTTGATGGTCACGCTGGCCCGGTCGGGCACCACGTTGTTGGCCACCCCGCCTTCGATGGCCACGGCCTGGAGGGCTTCGCGGTACTGGCAACCGTCGATGATCGGCCGGCGGCCTTCGTAGGCGTCGATCCGCTGGAGCACGCCGCCCAACCGGTGGATGGCATTGATCCCCATCCAGGGCCGGGCGGTGTGGGCCCGCGTCCCGCCCATGGTCAGCTCGACCCGGAGGTTTCCCTGGCAGCCGGCCTCCACCAGGCAGTTGGTGGGCTCGGCCAGGATGGCCACGTCGGCTTGTAGGAGTTCCGGCCGCTGCTCCCGCAGTTGCAGGAGGCCACTGTGGCGCATGTCGACCTCCTCGCAGGTGTAGAAGAGGAAGGTCAGGTCGAGGGCCGGCTCCCGGAGTTGTTCGGCCAGGAGGGCCAGGACGGCCAGGCCGCCCTTCATGTCGGCGGAGCCGAGGCCCCGGCAGACGTCGCCGTCGATCTCGGGCGTCTGGTTGTCCTGGGCTGGGACGGTGTCGAGGTGCCCGGCCAGGATCAGCCGACGGGAACGGCCGGCCTCGGTCCGGGCGATGACGTTGTCCCCGACCCGTTCGACCCGCAGGTGGCCCACGCTCCCCAGGCGTTCGGCCATATGGTCAGCCAGCGCCGCTTCGTGGTGGCTGGGGGATGCGATGGCGACCAGGTCGGCCGTGTCGGCCAAAAGGTCGCGGGTGATATCGGTGCTCAAGCTCAGACGGTCACGCCGTGGTCGCGCAGGATGTCATTGAGCTTGGACTTATCGTGGCGTTCGCCCTCGGTGAGGCGCTTGATGACCAGTACGCAGCCCAGCCCGAACTCCCCTCCGGGGAAGGTCTTCATCCGGGTGCCGGCCACGGCCACCGACCAGGGCGGGACGACTCCGCGGGAGATCTCCTCCCCGGTCTCGGTGTCGAAGACCGGGATGGACGGGTTGAGCATGGTGCCGGCCCCCAGCACCGAGCCCCGTCCCACCCGGGCCCCCTCTGTCACCATGCACCGGCTCCCGATCATGCAGTCGTCCTCCACCACCACCGGCGCCGCCTGGGGGGGTTCGAGCACTCCCCCGATGCCGACCCCGCCGGAGAGATGGACATTGGCGCCGATCTGGGCGCAGGAGCCCACCGTGGCCCAGGTGTCGACCATGGAGTTGGCGCCGACCCGGGCCCCGATGTTGACGTAGCTGGGCATGAGGATGACGCCACGCTCCAGGAAGGATCCGTAGCGGGCCGAGCCCCCCGGCACCACCCGCACCCCGGCCTCGGCGTAGCCGTGCTTGAGGGGGATCTTGTCGGCGAACTCGAAGGGGCCCACCTCGATGGTCTCCATTTCACGGAGGCGGAACAAGAGCAGGACGGCCTGCTTCAGCCACTGGTGCACCACCACCCGGCCGTCGGGGCCGATCTCGGCCACCCGGGCCTGCCCGGTGTCGAGCAGGTCCACCGCCTCGGTGACCACCGCCGAAGCTTCGGCGTCACCCGGGGTAACGCCGCTTTCCCAGAGTTCTTCGATTTGGGCCTGGAGATCTGCCATCCGGTCCAGCCTAAGGTCGCGTCAGACGCCCAGGCGCGACGCCACCAACTCCAGGGCCTCCATGGGCGCCACCAGAGCCACCCGGATGTAGCCGGCCCCGGCCTGGCCGTAGAACTCCCCGGGACTGACCAGGACGCCCCCGTCGGCGGCCAGGCGGTCGGTCAGGGCCCAGGCCGCCGCGGCCGGATCCGCGCCGTCCCCCCCCTCCGCCGCCGCCCACAGGTAGAACCCGCCCGCCGGCAGTTCCACGCTGACGCCCACCGCTTCGAGGATCTTGGCGAAACGCTCCAGCCGGGCCCGGTACAACTCCCGCTGAGCCTCGACGTGGGTCTGATCGCTCAGAGCCACCACCGCCGCGGCCTGCACCGGGCCGGGCACCATCATCCCCACGTGCTTGCGCACCTCGGACAGATAGGTCACCAGCTCCCCGTCCCCGGCGTAGAAGCCGGCCCGGACGCCGGCCAGGTTGGATCGCTTGGAGAGGGAGTGCACCGCCACCACCCCTTCCGGCCCGGCTTGGAGTATCGAGCGGGGCGGACCGTCCCAGGTGAACTCGGCGTAGCACTCGTCGCTGAACACGGGCACGCCCCGCTCCCGGCCCCAGGCGGCGGCGGCCGTCAGGTCATCGAGCTGGCCGGCCGGATTGCCCGGGCTGTTCACCCACAACATCAGGGCCCGCTCGGCGTCGGCCGGGGCGATGGCGTCGAGGCGCATGCGCCAGTGGTCATCGGTCGGCACCGGCACCGGCCGCAGGCCGGCCAGGATGGCGCCCATCTCGTAGGTGGGATAGGAGATGGCCGGATACAACACGGTGTCCCGGTCGGGCCGGCGCAACTTCATCCACTGCGGCGTGGTGGCCACGAATTCCTTGGTACCGACGCACGCCGCCACCTGATCCCCCTCGGCGCCCAGCCGGTTGGCCAGCCACTCCCCCGCCGCCCGGCGGTAGGCGGGCGAGCCGATGGATGCCGGATAGCCCCGCTCCGACCCCGAACCGGCCAGGGCCGCCACGACTTCAGCCGGGGGCGGGTCACAGGGGGTGCCGATGGACAGATCGACCACGCCCCCGGGGTGCAGGGCCGCCTTGGCCTTGGCGCCGTCCAGGCGGTCATACGGGTAGGCGGGGGGTACGAATCCGGCCGTCACGATCCGCCCTCCTGGAACTGGCTGAAGCGGGCCCGGCCCACCGGGTCGACCCGGACCCGGACCCGGACGGAGGTGTCCCCGGGCAGCTCCTCGAGCACCTCGCCCTCCCGGTGCACGGCGGCCAAGATATCCCCCCGGTCGTAGGGAACGACCAGTTCCACCACCGAGAAGTGGGCCCGCAGCCGCTCCCCCAGCACCTCCATCAGGTCCTCCATGCCCGAGCGGGCGGCCGCGGATATGGCCACCGATCCGGAGTGCAGGCCGGACAACCGGGCCGCCTCGGGGGTGATGTCGGCCTTGTTGAAGACCAGTAACTCCGGCACATCGGCAGCCCCGATCTCGTTGAGGACCTCCCGCACCGCCGCCACCTGGGCCATCGGATCGGCGGCGGAGGCGTCCACGATGTGGACGAGCAGGTCGGCCTCGGCCACCACTTCCAGGGTGGAACGGAACGCCTCCACCAGCTGGTGGGGCAGTTTGCGCACGAAGCCGACCGTGTCGGACAGCAGCACCGACTCGCCCCCGGGCAGATCCAGGCGCCGGGTGCGGGGATCGAGGGTGGCGAACAGCCGGTCCTCCACCAGGACGCCGGCGTCGGTCAGGGTGTTGAGCAGGGTCGACTTGCCGGCGTTGGTGTAACCGACCAGGGAGACATTGAAGAGCCGGCCCCGCTGACGGCCCCGCCGCTGCACCCGCCGGGTCCGACTCAGCTGCTTGAGCTCGGACTCCAGCTTGGTCATGCGCCGGACCAGGCGGCGGCGGTCCACCTCCATCTGGGTCTCACCCGGGCCCCGGGTCCCGATGCCACCGCCCTGCTGGGAGAGGTCCTTGCCCCGGCCCCGCAATCGGGGGAGGCGATAGCGCAGCAGGGCCAGTTCGACCTGGGCCCGGCCCTCCTCGGTCCGGGCGTTCTGAGCGAAGATGTCGAGGATGACGGCGGTGCGGTCGATGGCCGTACGACCGAGGATCTTCTCCAGGTTGCGCTGCTGAGCGGGGGTCAATTCGTCGTCGAAGACGACCGTGTCGGCGTCGACGGCCTCGGACAGTTCGTGCAACTCGGCCGCCTTGCCCCGCCCGACGTAGGTGGCGGGGTCGGGGCGATCCCGGCGCTGCACGACCCGGGCGGCCTCATCGGCGCCGGCGGTGTCGACCAGCTGGGACAGTTCGTCCAGGCTGGCTTCGACCTCCTCGGAGACCACCGGGGGGACCGCCACTCCCACCAGCACGATGCGTTCCCGGAAGGAGCGTTCGATGAGGGTCATTCGGCCCCCCGCGCTCCGGCGCCCACCTCGACCGGCGCCGGGCCCTTGACCGCGCCGGCGACGGCGGGGACATCAACACTGGCGATCAACTGGGCCGGACCGGTGAGGATCGTGCCCCCCTCCTCGAAGGAGACCGTTACCGTCCCCCCCGGGTTGGCCACCTCGACCACGTCACCGACCAGGCCCCAGTCCCGCAGGGCGGCGGCGGTGGCGCACGAGCCGCTGCCACAGGCCAGAGTGGCGCCCGCCCCCCGCTCCCACGTCCTCAAACGGACCGACCCGCCATCACCCACCACGGCGAAGTTGACGTTGATCCCCCCAGGATGCCTCGCCTCCTCGGCCGGGCCGTGGACCTCCACCTCCACCTCGTCCAGATGGTCCAGCCGGACCACCACGTGGGGATTGCCCACATCCACCAGCCGGGACCGGTGGCCCAGCACCTCGGACTCGGCCCCCAGGTGCACTTCGCCCATCCCCACGCTGACCACGGCCGAGCCGTCCCGGGTCACCGGGCCGATCCGGGCCAAGCGGTTACCGGCGTCGGTTGAGACGACCAGCTCCGGCCCGTTGAGCCGGCCGGACACCTCCAGGGCGAGGACCAGGCAGCGCAATCCGTTACCGCTGGTCTCGGCCCGGCTCCCGTCGGCGTTGAGCAGCTCCATGACGTAATCGGCCCCACCCTCCGCGCCGCCATCGGCGGCTGGGGTCACCCGGATGAGGCCGTCGGCCCCGACGCCGGTGTGCCGGTCACACAGGCGACGGGCCAGGCCGGCGTCGATGGGCCGGGCCGCCTCCGGGTCGACCAGAACCAGGAAGTCGTTGCCCAGGCCGTGGAGCTTGAGGAGGTGGAGGGATTCGGCCCGGGTCATCCCCACCATTCTCCCAGGGCCTCGGTGGCGACGGAAACGAGATTCCCCTCCGGGTCCAGCCAGCGGATGCGGGGGTCCCGGCCGAACCAGGCCTGCTGGCGGCGGGCGAAGGCGCGGGTCCGCCGGATGGCCTCATCCAAGGCCTGGTCCAGGCCCATGTCGCCCTCCAGGTGGGCCAGGAGCTCCCGGTAACCCAAGGCCTGGCGGGCGGTCCGGGACAGGCCGGCCGGCCGGCCGGCCAGGCCGGCCACCTCATCCAGAAAGCCGGCCGCCATCTGCTCCCGGTAGCGCCGGGCGATGCGCTCGCCCAGTTCCGCTCGGGAACGGTTGAGACCGAGCAGCCCGAAGCTGGTGGGTGGGTAGACCGACAGGCCCGGCCCAAAGGATGAGAAGGGCCGGCCCGCCCCGACGCAGACCTCCAGGGCTCGCACCACCCGGCGGCGGTTGGATGGCTCGGCCCGAGCGGCGGCCACGGGATCCATGGCGGCCAGGCGGGCGTGCAAGGCCGCTACCCCGAGGGCGTCGGCCTCCGCCTCCAGGTGGGCCCGGACCTCCGGCCACTGACCGGGGAGGTCGAGCTGGTCGATGACGGCTCGCAGATACAGCCCGGTGCCGCCCACCATGAGCACCCGCCGGCCCCGCTCCGTCAGCTCCGAGAGCACGGCGGCGGCGTCGGCCCGGAATCGGGCCACCGAGTAGTCCTCGTCCGGATCGGCCAGATCGATCAGGTGATGGGGGACCCGCCGGCGTTCCTCCGGGGTGGCCTTGGCTGTCCCGATGTCCATGCCCCGGTAGACCTGCATGGAGTCCACCGAGACGATGTCGGCGTCGAAGCGCTCGGCCAGCTCCTGGGCCAGTCCCGACTTTCCCGAGGCGGTGGGCCCGACCAGAGCGATCGGACGAGGTTCGCTCAGGAGACGTTGACCGGAATCCGGTTCCGGCCCCGGGTCAGGACCTCGGTGAGCTCGCCACTCAGGTGGTGCGGGGCCGCCCCGGTGACCAGCACGGTGGCCAGGGCGCCGGGGGCGGGCACACCCGTGGCGGGAGGGTCAAAGTGGACCAGCTTGTTCTGCCGGGTGCGCCCGGTCAGCCGGGACGGGTCCCTCTTGCTCGGCCCCTCCACCACCACCTCCTCCTGCCGGCCGATGCGGTCCCGGTGCCGAGCCAGGGCAGAGCGCTGCACGACCACTTCCAGGCGGCGGAAGCGCTCGGCTATCACCTCCGGGGAGATGAACAGCTCGGGCCGGTTGGCTGCCTCCGTCCCGGGCCGGGGTGAGAAGATGAAGGTGTAGGCGCTGTCATAGGCGGCGGTGGCGGCCAGCTCGAGCGTGGCGTCGAAGTCGGCGTCGGTTTCCCCCGGGAAACCCACGATGATGTCGGTGGTGACGGCCAGGTCGGGGATGATGCGCCGAGCCTGCTCCAGTCGCTCCAGGTACCGCTCGGCCGTGTAGCCGCGGTGCATGGCGGCCAGGACGTCGTCGCTGCCGGACTGGAGCGGAAGGTGGAGGTGCTCACACACCTCGGGTGTCTCGGCCATGGCCTGCATGACGTCCTGGCGCAGGTCCTTGGGATGCGGGCTGGTGTACCGGACCCGGCGGATCCCCTCCACCGCCCCGACGGCCCGCAGAAGATCGGCGAACAACGGCCTCGCCCGCCGGGCCCCCTCCTTCACCCAGGCCGAGCCGGCGTCGAAGACGGCTGCCTCCAGGTTCGGCGTCGCCTCGGGGTTGGGCCCCGCCGGCGCCTCGGGGCCGGCCCTGCGCCGGGCCAGGGTCAGGTCCCGGCCGTAGGAGTTCACGTTCTGCCCCAGGAGGGTGACCTCCAGGACGCCGGCGGCCGCCAGGGAACGGGCCTCGGCCACGATCTCCCCGAAGGGACGGCTGACCTCCCGGCCCCGTACCGAAGGCACGACGCAGAAAGCGCAGTTGTTGTCGCAGCCGACCTGGATGGTCAACCAGGCCGAGTGCGACTGGCGCCGCTTGCTCGGGAGAGCAGAGGGGAGCTCCTCGGCGGCATCGAGGATTTCCACTAGGGGCCCGGTGCTATCCGCTCGTCGGAGAAGCTCGGCCGCCGAGCCGACGTTATGGGTGCCGAAGACAACATCGACGTGGGGGGCCTTCCGCCGGACCAGATCCCGGTCCTTCTGGGCCAGGCAACCCCCCACCATGATCTTGAGGTCGGGGCGGCGGTCGGACAGGGACTTCAGGTGTCCGAGTGTCCCGTACAGCTTCTCATCGGCGTTCTCCCGGATGCAGCACGTGTTGAGCACCACCACGTCGGCGGACTCGAGGTCATCGGTCGCCTCCAGCCCGTCGGCCTCCAGCAAGCCGGCTATGCGCTCGGAGTCGTGCTCGTTCATCTGGCACCCGAACGTGCGGACTATGAAGCGACGGGTCATCCCGACAGCCCGCGGCCCGGCCCGTCGCCCCGGTCTGCGCCCTCACCCCGGGGTCGGCGCTGGTTGTTGATGCCCACCGCCCCACGATAGGGCCGGAGACGGCGGAACTCAGGCGACGGGGTGGTCCACCGGGCTCTGATGGTCGGCGCCGGTCCGGTGGTCGGCACCGGTCCGGTGGTCGGCAGGCGATCCGATCCCGGTCTGGTCCCGCAGGTCCACCGTCAGGTGGGCGTGGGGAGCGGCGTTGCGGTCCTCGATCAGGAGCCGGATGCCGGTTCTGCTCTCCCCGTCGATGTCCACGTCCACGAAGGTCGGAACACAGACCAGGTCGATCCCGGAGGGGGTCAGATAGCCGCGGGCGATGGCCACGGCCTTGATGGCCTGGTTGAGAGCCCCGGCCCCGACCACCTGGACCTCGGCCGAGCCGTGCTGGCGTACCACTCCGGCCATGGCGCCGGCCACCGAGCTGGGACTGGACTTGCTCGATACCTTGAGTGCGTCCATCTGTCCTCTTCTCCAGCGCCTTACCAGCCGGGATGCGGGCTGGCGGCCGGTCGATCTCCCCGGCCGACTGCCGAATCGCGTCGGCCTGACCGGTTCGAACCGACGTTCTTGTAATTCGACGCCCGCGGCCTACCTCCTTCTCGCCTTACGAGGCTTCTGGTGATCTTTCTGACCGGGCCCAAGGGCCGGCTTTGTGGCCAATAGGCTCCCGGGTCCAATGACGACCACGACCGATGTCACCCAGGTGGCCTGGGACCTGTCCCACCTGCTGGACGGGCACGGCGAAGAAGCCCTGAACGGATACCTCGACCGGGCCGACCAGATGGCCGATCGGCTGGCGGCCCGGAGGGGTCAAGTGGACGACTTCGACCCGGACCAGCTGCGGGCCTTCATGGAGGAGATGGCCGAACTGGAGGATGTGGTCGGCCGGGCCCAGGCCTACGCCTCGCTCCGCTTCGCCACCGCCACCGCCGACCCGGCTCGGGGTGCCCTCCTCCAGAAGGTGCAGGAGCGGATCACGGCCGTCAGCACCAAGCTGGTCTTCTTCGAGGTTGAGTGGGCGGGGCTGAGCGATGAGCGAGTGGACGAGCTGCTCGGCGCCGACGGGATCGACTTCTGCCGGCACCATCTCCGCAGCGCCCGGCGCTACCGCCAGCACGTTCTGTCCGAAGCCGAGGAGAAAATCCTCACCGAGAAGTCGGTAACCGGCCGCGGCGCCTGGAACCGCCTCTTCAGCCAGCTCACCTCGGCCATCGAAGTGGAGTTGTCCGGGCGCACCACCAGCCTGGAGGAGGCCCTCTCCGAGTTGGGGAACCCCGACCGGGAACAGCGCCGGGCCGCCGCCGAAGCCGTCACGGCCGGCCTGGCCCCCGGCCTGACCACCCGGGCCTTCATCTTCAACACCCTCCTGCTGGACAAGTCCGTCGATGACCGGCTGCGCCACTACGACCACTGGCTGGCCAGCCGCAACCTGGCCAACGAGGCCAGCGATGACTCCGTCCAGGCCCTGGTTCAGGCCGTCCGCAACCGCTACGACATTCCTCAGCGCTGGTATCCCCTCAAGGCCAAGCTCCTCGGGGTCGAGCGGCTGGCCGACTACGACCGGCTGGCTTCGGTGGCCCAGGAGGACACCCAGGTGTCCTGGGAGGAGGCCAGGACCATCGTGATCGACTCCTACGCCTCCTTCTCGCCATCGATGGCCGAGATAGCCGAGCGCTTCTTCGATGAGCAGTGGATCGACGCACCGGTCCGGCCCGGCAAACGGGGAGGAGCCTTCTGCTCCTACACCGTCCCGTCCGTGCATCCCTACGTGATGCTCAACTACACGTCCCGTCCCACCGACGTCCTGACCCTGGCCCACGAGCTCGGTCACGGATTGCACGCCTACCTGGCCCGCCGACAGGGGCCCTTCCATCAGTCCACCCCCCTTACCCTGGCCGAGACGGCCTCGGTGTTCGGGGAGACGGTGGTCTTCGGACGGCTCTTGGGCGAGGCACCGGACCCGGCGGCCCGACTCTCCCTGCTGGCCGCCAATCTGGACGGACAGGTGGCCACCGTCTTCCGCCAGACGGCCATGAACCAGTTCGAGGACCGGGCCCACCGAGCCCGCCGCTCAGAGGGGGAACTGTCGGTCGATCGGATCGGGGAGATCTGGGCCGAGACCCAGGCCGAGCTCCTGGGCGACGCCGTCACCATCACCGAGGGCTACCGGACCTGGTGGTCCTACATCCCCCACTTCATCGGCACCCCCGGTTACGTCTACGCCTACTCCTACGGTCAGCTGCTGGCCCTGTCGGTCTACCGCCAGTACGCCGAGCAGGGGTCGGACTTCGTCCCCCGCTACCTCCACCTCCTGGAGTCGGGCGGCTCGGATCGGCCCGAGGCGCTGGCCAAGATCGTCGGGTGTGACCTGGCCGACCCCGGCTTCTGGGACGGCGGTCTGGCCATCATCGAGGAACAGCTGGAAGAAGCGGAGTCGGTCGCCCATAAGGCGGGGCGCATCCCCGCCTAGCCGCCGCGGTCAGCCTCCCTTACGCGACGGGGAGGGCGACCGAGCCGCCCTCCCCGTCAACTTCTCTCTGCCGGCGTGAGCCGGTCAGTCTCCGATCATGATCGGCTCGTCATCGTCCACGCCCTGGCCGAGCGGGATCTCATCGACACCGCCGCCCTCACCGATCCCGACCTGGTTACGGATCTTCTCGTTGATCTCGATCATGACCTCGGGGTGATCGGTCAGGAACTGCTTGGCGTTCTCCCTGCCCTGGCCGAGCTGCTCACCCTCGTAGGTGAACCAGGCCCCCGACTTCTTGATGAAGCCGAGGTCGACGCCGACATCGAGGAGGGAGCCTTCACGGCTGATGCCCCGGCCGTAGCCGATGTCGAACTCGGCCTGCTTGAAGGGCGGAGCACACTTGTTCTTCACAACCTTCACCCGGGTCCGGTTGCCCACCACCTCGGCGCCGTCCTTGATCGACTCGATCCGTCGGATATCCAGGCGCACGGAGGAATAGAACTTGAGAGCCCGGCCGCCGGGGGTGACCTCGGGAGAGCCGTAGATCACCCCGATCTTCTCTCTGAGCTGGTTGATGAACAGGGCGATGGTGTTGGAACGGGAAAGGTTGCCGGTCAGCTTGCGCAGGGCCTGTGACATGAGCCGGGCCTGCAGTCCGACGTGGCTGTCGCCCATCTCTCCTTCGATCTCGGCCCGGGGCGTCAGAGCCGCCACCGAGTCGATCACGATCACGTCCATGGCCCCGGAACGGACCAGGGTGTCGGTGATCTCGAGGGCCTGCTCGCCCGTATCCGGCTGGGAGATGAGCAGATCATCGATGTTGACCCCGATGGCCTTGGCGTAGACCGGGTCCATGGCGTGCTCGGCATCTATGTAGGCGCAGATGCCGCCGTTGCGCTGGGCCTCGGCCACCACATGCATGGCCAGGGTCGACTTACCCGAGGACTCCGGTCCGTAGAGCTCCACGATCCGGCCCCTCGGCAGACCCCCGATCCCGAGGGCCAGATCCAGGGCCATCGCCCCGGTTGAAATGGCCTCGATGTTCATGTGGAGGTTCTCGCCCATCCTCATGATCGAGCCCTTACCGAACTGCTTCTCGATCTGGCCGAGCGCCATCTCCAGAGCCTTGTCCCGTTCCACCGCGATCTCCTCTCATCCCCGGAGCGGTGTCCCCGCGCCCGGCGTATGTCGATGGCGTCAACGTACGGAGAGCCTGTGACAGCCACTCCGGATTACAGGAGTGTAGTTCCGAACAGGCGTTCGTGCAGGGATGCTCGAAGCCCTGTTCAGGAGGGGTAGCTGGCCCCCGACGCCGGCCTCGACATCCGGTACAGCACGTGACGGCAAAGCGGGCTGTCCCGCTCGACGCGGGGGTGATCGAAGTCATCGGCCGGCTCCCTGGACAGACCGATCCGCTCCATCACGGCCCGGGACCTCAGGTTCCCCTGGGCCGTGAAAGAGACCACCTCGTCACGGCCCAGCTCCTCGAAGGCGAAGCCCAGAGCCAGCCGGGCCGCCTCGCTGGCGTAGCCATGGCCCCACGCCGGCCGGGCCAGCCGCCAGCCCACCTCCAGGGCAGGAGTGAAGTCGGCCTCGAAGGTCGCCTCGGCCAGACCCACGAACCCAACGAAGTCGAACTCCCCTGGCACCTCCAGGGCCCACAGCCCCCAGCCGCGTTCGTCCAGGTGGCTCCGGATACGCTCCGCCATCGCCTCCGCCTCAGCCCGGGTCAACACCGCCGGGAAGTACTCCATGACCTCCGGGTCGGCGTTCATCTCCGCCCAGG
>DAHUYE010000092.1 GCA_027315345.1 Actinomycetota bacterium | reverse complement strand
CCTGGGCTCTTTCCCAGCCCGGGGCTCGGCTGGAGGACGTGTCCCGCCTGCTCGGGCACTCCTCGGTGCGCATCACCCAGGAGATCTACGTCTCTCCCGACGGGGACCTCTATGACCGGTTCTACCGGGCCACGGAGTAGGCACGGCCGGCCGCGCTCTCGCCGATCGCAAGCTTCGAGACGACGTCGTCCGGGGCCGTGCCACCTACAATCGGTAGGCCGTGCAGGGCCTGTTTTCCCCCATTTTCCCCCCAGATTTCCCCCACGGCCGTGGTGGCGGAAGCCGATTTCCCCCATTTTCCCCCACCGTAGGTGGCACAAATGGACACAACTGGACACATTCGAAAGGAGGGAGCGGCGAGACAAAGGTGCAGGTAGACGGGGGTTTCCGTCTGATTTGCCAGTTCACACGGGGAGTAGCGCAGTGGTAGCGCACCTGCTTTGGGAGCAGGAGGTCGGGGGTTCGAAACCCCCCTCCCCGACGGGAGACGGGTCGACGGCGGCCGCAGGTGCCGGCCGGGCCGTCCGTCCCCAGGGGGCCGTTACACCCCCTCCTTAGGCTGACCGCATGAAACGCTGCGGCAGCTGCGGACGCGCAATATCGAACTGCTGCTGGAGCACCTGGCGTCACATCCGTGCACCGACTGCGGAGAGTCCGACCCCCTCGTACTGGAGTTCGATCACCTGGAGGACAAGGAATTCGCGATCAGCGGTGGGCTTCGCCAGAAGTCGTGGGAAAGGATTCTGGTTGAGGTAGCGAAAGTGCGAAGTAGTCTGTGCGAACTGTCACCGCCGTAGGACGGCCGTCCGGGGCGGTTTTGCCAGGCTCGCGGGCGTAGTTCAACGGCAGAACCTGACTCTTCCAAGGTCATGATACGGGTTCAATTCCCGTCGCCCGCTCTCCAGGTCAGATCGGCCCGCATCGGCCGGAGCAGGGCCTTCCGTCGACTAGACATAGTGGGTGGTCCGGGACGCAGGCAGGGCTTCCGGCGCAGGGACGCCGGTGCTAGTGGCGGGCGGGGGCATAGCCGCTCTGCTGGTAGCCGGAGTGGTCGGCTTGGCCGTCCACAGCAATCCGAAGCCCCCGACCCGCCCCGCCGTGGCCACATCCTCCACCACGACCAGCACCGCCGGACCGGCCAGCACCACCACCTCGACGGCCGGCGCCAGCACCACCACCTCGGCGGGCGCCCCGAGCACAACGACCTCCACCTCGGCCGGCCCGGCCACTTCCGCCTCCGGCCTGACCACCTCGGGGGCGGGGACCAGCGCTACGACCAGCTCGACCGGGGGTAGCGGGCTGCCCACCACCGGGGGCACCTACGAGCTGCTGCCGGCCGCCCTGGCCCTGGCGGGGGGTCTGGGCCTGAGACGGCGGATTCGCCGCTCCTGAGCCAATCGGTCCCCGGTCCGACCCGGGGATAGAGTCCCCGGCGTTCGTCAGACGACCTCCGGAGGCGCAGTGAAGACCAAGGCGGCAATTCTGTATGGGCTCAACGAGCCCTGGAAGGTCGAGGAGGTCGACCTGGGCGATCCGGTGGCCGGTGAGGTGCGGGTCAAGCTGGCCGCCTCCGGGCTGTGCCACAGCGATGAGCATCTGGTCACCGGGGACATCCCGGCCGGCATGCCGGTGATCGGCGGCCACGAGGGCGCCGGCGTGGTGGAGGCGGTCGGGGCCGGGGTGACCTCGGTCAAAGAGGGCGACCACGTGGTCCTCGGCTTCATCCCGTCCTGCGGGCGGTGCCGGATGTGCTCGACCGGCCGCCAGAACCTCTGCGACCTGGGCGCCCAGCTGATGGGTGGGGTGTCGATAGCCGACGGGACCCACCGCTTCCACAACACGGCCGGCCAGGGGCTGGGGACCATGTGCCTGCTGGGCACCTTCTCCCCCTACACGGTCGTGCACGAGTCCTCGGTGATCAAGATCGAAGACGACATCCCGCTGGACAAGGCGGCCCTGGTCGGCTGTGGGGTCACCACCGGGTGGGGCTCGGCCGTCTACGCCGCCGAAGTTGCTCCGGGGGACACCATCGTGGTGGTCGGCGTCGGGGGCATCGGGGCCAACGCCATCCAGGGCGCCCGCCTGGCCGGAGCCAAGCGCATCGTCGCCGTCGACCCGGTCGAGTTCAAGCGGGAGAAGGCCCAGGAGTTCGGGGCCACTCACACCGCCGCCAGCCTGGAAGAGGCCTTCACCCTGGTCAACGACATCACCTGGGGCCAGCTGGCCGATAAGGCCATCATCACCACCGGGGTGGCCACGGGGGACCTGATTGCCCCGACCATGGGCCTGGTGTCAAAGGGCGGGCGGGTGGTGGTCACCGCCGTCAGCTCCTTCTTCCAGACCGACGTCAAGATGAGTCTGTTCGAGCTCACCCTGTTCCAGAAGGAGCTGCGAGGGTCTCTGTTCGGCTCGGCCAACCCCCGGGCCGACATCCCCAAGCTGCTCGGCCTCTACCGGGACGGCCTGCTCAAGCTGGACGAACTGGTGACCAAGACCTACACCCTGGAAGAGGTCAACCAGGGCTATGCCGATATGCGGGACGGTAAGAACATCCGGGGGATGATCGTCTACTAGACCCGCCGGTCGGGGCCGGCCCTCGTGTCGTTTGCCTACTCTTCACCTTCGGTACACCCGGACGACATCGGCCCGTCAAACCCCGGACACCGGCACCTTCTACCGTCACGCCTCGTTGAGTTTGAATCCCCAATACGTCCCGAGCCACCGGCGCGGGACCCGGAACCCCTGAGGTGACCTTGAAGCGGCTTGTAGCTGTCCCCCTGATCCTGTGTGCCGGCGCCCTGGCCGCCTGTGGAAGCTCGTCGAAGACCACATCGTCGAATACGACCTCCACCACGGCGGCCAGCACCGCCACCACCGGCGTGACCGTCACGACCGGCAATCCGTCGACGGCGGTGACCATCAACGAGGACGGCTCCAGCCTTCTCTACCCGTTCCTCCAGGAACTGGTCAGCCCCCTCACGGCCCAGTACTCCAACATCACCCTGGCCCCGGCCCCGGGCGGGTCGGGCAAGGGCATCGCCGACGCCATCGCCGGGACGGTCCAGCTGGGCGGTTCGGACGCCTACCTGAACTCCGGCCAGCTGAGCGCCAACCCTGGCCTCATGAACATCCCGATCGCGGTTTCGGCCCAGTCCGTGTATTACAACCTGCCGGGCGTTTCGAACCTGAAGCTGACCGGCAACGTCCTGGCTCAGATCTACCAGGGCAAGATCACCAAATGGAACGACGCCGCCATCGCTGCCCTCAATCCGGGCGTGACCCTGCCGGCCACCGCCATCGTCCCGGTCCGGCGGATCGACGGCTCGGGCGACACCTTCATCTTCACCAGCTTCCTCTCCGCCACGAACACCGCCTGGCAGAACGGCCCGGCCTTCGGCACCACCGTCACCTGGCCGGCGGTGTCCAACGAGCTGACTGCCAACGGCAACCCGGGCATGGTCCAGACCTGCAAGGCCACCCCGGGCTGCGTGGCCTACATCGGGGTCAGCGCCGGGGCCCTGGCCCAGGCGGCCGGACTGGAGCAGTCCATGCTGCAAAACAAGTCAGGGCAGTTTGTACAGCCCGACTCGACCACCATCACCGCCGCCGTCAGCGCCGGCTCGTCCAACGTTCCGCCCGACCTGGCCCAGCCGCTCATCTACGAGCCGGGGGCGCAGTCCTACCCCATCGTCAACTTCGAGTACCTGGTGGTCAAGGCGACCCAGGCCAACGCCTCGATGGCCGAGGCCATCCGCACCTTCCTGGCTTGGGCCATCAGCACCACCGGGGGCAGCACGCCCCAGTATCTGGCCAAGGAGAACTTCGTGGGTCTGCCCACATCCGTGCTGCCGGCGGTCAACGCCGCCATCGCCAAGATCACCCCGTGAACCTTCGGGCTGGCGGCGGGTACGACACCCCGTGGGTGGTCGGTGAGCATCACCACTGAGGTCCGGCCCGAGCCGAGCGTTCCCCCCCGCTCGGCTCGGGGCCGCGTCCCCGGCCTGAGCGCCGACCGCTCCGTCCGCAGCCTCCTGCTGGTGGCGGCCCTCCTCCCGACGGCGGCGCTGGTCTTTCTCACCTACCAGATGGTCAAGACCGCCTGGCCGGCAGTCATCTTCAACGGGGTCAGCTTCTTCACCACCAAGACCTTCACCATCGGCAATCTGTACGCCACCGGCACCGAGGTCCACCACGGCTATACCGCCGCCAAGGGCGCCTCCTACGGAATCCTCCCGCTGGTTTTCGGCACGTTGGTGTCCTCGTTCATAGCCGTGACCCTGGCCGTGCCCGTATCGGTCGGCGGCGCCATCCTGCTGGCCGAGCGGATACCCGTCCGGCTCCAGGGCGTGCTGGGTACCTTCCTGGAACTGCTGGCCGGGATTCCGAGCGTGGTCTTCGGCCTCTGGGGGGTCTACACCTTCGGGCCGGTGCTCTCCCGCACCGTGTTCAAGTGGATAGCCGCCCTGCACATCCCCTGGTTCGGCGGGCCGGCGGGCGCCGGGCAGGGGTTGCTGACCGCCTCGCTGGTCCTGGCCGTGATGATCGTCCCGATCATCGCCGCCACCACCCGGGAACTGGTCCGCTCCGTCCCATCCATCTCCAAGGAGGGTGCCGTCGCCCTCGGACTGACATCCTCGGAGACGGTCCGCATCGTGACCATTCCCTTCATCCGCACCGGGGTGGTGGCCGCCTCCATTCTCGGTCTGGCCCGGGCCCTGGGGGAGACCATCGCCGTGCTGATCATCAGCGGGAACTTCCTCAACGCCTTCCCCCACAGCATCTTCGACCCCTTCTCGACCATGGCCAGCACCATCGCCGCCTTCCTGGACAGCGCCCTGACCGACTCCACCGGCATGGCCGTGCATTCCCTGGCCGAGGTCGGCCTGGTTCTACTGGTCATCACCCTGGTGGCCAACTTGGCCGGACGGATGCTGACCCGACGGTTCTCGGGGGCCGGCCTGCCCGTGGGCCGGGGGGTCTGACCATGACGGCCCGGCGCATCCGCAACGCCGCCTTCTGGTCGGCTTGCACCCTGGCCTTCCTGTGCGTGGCCGCCCCGGCCCTGTCCGTCCTCATCAGCGTGTTCCACCAGGCCCTCCCCGCCCTGGGCTGGTCGCTGCTGTTGAAGCGCACCAACGGCATCGGCATCCAGAACGCAATCCTCGGCACCCTAGTGATGCTCTTGGGCGTACTGATCCTGGCCGGAGGTGTGGGGGTGGCCGCCGGCATCTACCTGGCCGAGTTCGCCACCGGCCGTCACGAGCGCCTCCTGCGCTTCTTCTCCGAGATCCTGGCCGGCATGCCCGCCATCGTCATCGGCTACATCGGCTACATCACCATGGTCGTCCAGTTCCATTGGGGCTTCTCCCTGGCCGCCGCCGTCATCTCCCTTTCCATCCTGGTCCTGCCCTATGTGGTCAAGACCACCGAGGTGGCCCTCCGGCAGGTGCCCACCTTCCTGCGGGAGGCCTCGGCCGGGCTGGGCCTGGACAGCACCACCACCGTTTGGCGCATCCTGATTCCGCCCGCCCTGCCCGGGATCGTCAGCGGCCTGATCGTGGCCCTGGCCATCTCCACCGGGGAGCTGGCTCCCCTCCTGTTCACGGCCGGTTTCAGCGACCAGAACCCCTCACTGGCCCTGGTCCACCACCAGGTGCCCTATCTGACCGGGGTCATATTCACCGATCTGGCCCTGCCCGGGGCCCGGGCCCATGCCACCTCGGCCGCCGCCGGGGCGGTGACCCTGATCCTGCTCATCATCCTCATTGCCGTGGGCCGACTCGTATCCCGCGGCGCCAGGCGGGCCACGGCCCGGATGACCATATGAGCTTCCGCCCCCTCCCCGTGAACATCACTCCGGTGCTGTCCAATAGCCTTCGTCCGTTCCCCAACAGGAGCCCGCACCCGACGTGATCGATACCCCGGCCCAGGTCGAAAGCCGTCCCACCGCGCCCTCGGTCCCAGCGCCAGAAGTACCCCGCCAGCCCCGGCCCGAGCGCCATCCCGAGGAAGGCACGCCGGACCCGGTCTTCCGGGTCAAGGACCTGTCCTTCTACTACGGACCCCACCAGGCCCTGCGGGACGTCAGCATCGACATCGGCGCCCACGAGATCACCGCCTTCATCGGCCCGTCCGGGTGCGGTAAGACCACTTTCATCCGCTGCCTCAACCGGATGAACGACCTCATCCCCGGGGCCAGGGTGGAGGGCGAGATCGACTTCGAGGGCCGGCCCCTCTACGGGGCCGACATCCGGGCCATCGACATCCGCCGCCGCATCGGAATGGTCTTCCAGAAGCCCAACCCTTTTCCGAAGTCGATATACGACAACATCGCCCTCACGCCCCGCCGCAACGGGGTCAAGAAGTCCGAGCTGGACGGACTGGTGGAGGAGTCGCTGCGTAGGGCCTCCCTGTGGGACGAGGTCAAGGACAAGCTGCAGCAGAGCGCCTTCAGCCTCTCCGGAGGCCAGCAGCAGCGACTCTGCATCGCCCGGGCCATAGCCGTGCGCCCCGACGTCATCCTCATGGACGAGCCGTGCTCAGCCCTGGATCCGGTGGCCACCTTCCGCATCGAGGAGCTCATGGCCGAGCTCAAGGGCGACTACACCATCGTCATCGTGACTCACAACATGCAACAGGCCGCCCGGGTGTCGGACCGCACTGCCTTCTTCACCGTGGACGTGTCCGACCAGGGCCGGGTGGGCGTGCTGGTGGAGATCGGGGAGACCTCGAACATCTTCACCTCCCCCGAGGACCAGCGCACCGAGGATTACATCACCGGCCGCTTCGGCTGAGCGGGCCCGACGGGGGAGCCGGCGCCGTCCAGCCGGCCCACAAGGGCCGGTCAGGCCGGAACGGAAATGCCGACCCCGCCCCGGGTGGACCCGCCGTAGCGGGCCTTCTCCTTGACCAGGTCGAGGGGCTGGATCCGCTTGCGGGCCGCCAGCGCTTCCTCGTCCAGGAGGTCGGCGGGGATGATCCAGGCCACCTCGAACTCGATGCCGTCGGGGTCCTTGGCGTAGAGGCTCTTCGTGGTGCCGTGGTCGGAGGCACCCACCAGGGCACCGGCGTCGCCCAGCGCCCGGGCGGCGTCGTCGAGGTCCTGCAGGGTGCCCACCTCCCAGGCCAGGTGGTACAGCCCGACCGTCGTGCGCCCGGCGCCCGAGGCGCCCGCCCCGTCGCCCAGGCCGAACAGGCCCAGGTCGTGGTCGTTGGTCGAGTCCGGTGCCTGCAGGAAGGCGGCCTGGTCGCCCAGCTGGACCTTCACCCGGAAGCCGAGGACGTCGCGGTAGAAGGCGGCGCTCCGGCCGACGTCGCGTACGTAGAGGACGGCGTGGTTCAGGCGGTGGATGCCCATGGTGGCCTCCTCGGCTCCGGGTCC
>DAHUYE010000091.1 GCA_027315345.1 Actinomycetota bacterium | reverse complement strand
ATGAGGCCAATCCCTCACGCTTCGGCTACCGCCGCCCTCACGCTCCCCGGCTGCCCGAGGTGGCCTGGATCAATCAGCCGACGCCGGAGGCACTCATACAGTCGGCGTGAGAAGTTGTCTCAAAGGGCTTGACAGGTTCCGTGGCGATATCGGCGCTGGTGAAGGCCGAGAACAAATAGATCGGGCCGAGGAATCCTTCGGCTCGCATCCGCCGAGCCACGTCCATCCCGCCCGTGCCGGGCATCACCCGATCGAGGACCACCACGTCCGGCCGCAACCTCTTCCACGATTCCAAGCAGGTGGTGGCCAGGGTCGTGAATTCGACTTCGTGGCCGGCAAGGGCGGCTCGCAGCATCTCGCCGACGTGGTCCTCGTCGTCGCAGGCCAGGATCTTCAATTCGACTTTCCCCCAAAGTCAGGGCCCTGAGCCAGCCGGGCCGGCGTGGAATGTCTAAATCAGCGCAAGGACTGCTGAGCCAATTCAAAAGCGGCCCGAGCATCCTCTCGCTCCGGTCGGACTCTGGGCAGTCCATTTCCCAGTGCCCAGTCCACGATTCGCTCCCGCACATCTGCGGCCTGAGGCCCGAGTTCCTTGCGGCTGCGGTCAAGGGCGAATCGCCGGTCAATTCCGGCCTGAGTCAATATCCCGAAGAAGTCGGTGACCTGCTTGTAGTGGTCGTTACAAAGATCGAGGTCGTAGGTGAGGCCGCGATAGGCGAAAGCCACCCCTTTGGTGTGACCTTCAGGGAAAAGCTTGCCGTCACGGCACAGATCGCAGGTCTCAGAAATTACGGCCTTTATGGCCACGGGTCAGTATCTCCTTGTGCGACTGCACGTTGGCCAGTCCCCGGCAGAACCGACCGGGACCATTGTACGCCCGCCGGCAAGGCTCCTAGTTACCTCCGGGCCGGAGTTACGCCTGACCGGTATGCCGAACCCCCTGATCAGCAGCATCCGGTGGTCCTTAAGTTCTCCTCGTCGGATCGCAGTTGACGGGATCCGGAGGCTGTGACTACCGTCACGCCGGGCTGCGACGGGGGTACAGCCTTCTTGACTACGGAGGCTGGGGGTAATGGCCAAGGTCGTCCGGTTGGTGATTTCCTGTGATCTCTGCGGAGAAGCACAGGAAGCCGACTTCTCACTGGTGCTGGCCGATAATCGGCCACTTGATCTTTGCGCCGCGCACTTTGCCGGCCTGGGTGAAATTGACCACCTGCGGGTTCTGGCCCTTTCCGGGTCCTCGTCGGGCTGGGCCCAGCGCAGCGCCTTGGCCACCGGCTAGTTCGGGTTCGCCTTCTCGAAAGCCTCCAACACCGAGGCCGGGATGCGGCCCCGCTCGGATACCTCCATGTTCTGGGAGCGGGCCCAATCCCGGATGGCGGCCAGCTGCTCCTTGGAGGCGGTCCGAGCGGCACTCGTCCCTGCCCCGGAGCGTCGGCCGCCGCCGCGGCGGGGGGAACGGCCGTCCTCCTCGGGCGGGGCGGGGAAGTTGCCGTAGGGGCGCGCCGCGGTGGCCCAGGGGGATAGGGCCTCGGTGAATTCGGTGTGGTGATCTCGGCAGACATCCAGCTCGTAGAGCTTTCCCTCATAGCCGAAAGCCACCGTGGCCATGCCGTCGACCTGCTCGTTCTCTCGATGAAGATCGCAGGTGAGGAATATGCGGACTTGCTTGGCCATATCTTTCTTCCTCCGATTCCGGATATCTCGCGGAATTGTACACATCAAACCCTTGGCGGCATATCGGGTCGGACATCGAAGAGCGGGAATTGATCAGCAATTGTTGATGGGGAATTGACGGAAAAGCAGAAAAGTTCGGGGGATTTCGATTATCGGCTGCGAGCACGGGCTGGCCGGCGCCTTCTCTGAGGCTTGGGTTGAGCTTGGAAAGGAAACGCACCAGCCGGATCGGCTTCCACGGCGAGGGGCTCGGACTCTTGGGCCTCGGCCGGGGGGCCATCCAGTCCCAGGTCGCGGCGGACCAGGCCGACCTCGGTGGCCACTCGGCGGTAAGTCCTGGCCTCCCAGGAATCCCCGGGAATCTCGCCGAGGGCGGCGGGCAGCGGGAGAGGAGATGCGGAGGCGGCGAAGTCGCGCCGGTGGCGCCAGTCCTCGATGAGGGTCATCCCCTGGCGCCACCGGGCGTCAGATCCTGGCTCAACTGGCGGCCGTCCCAGTAGATCGGTGACGTAGTCCGGTGGCTCCTCGGCCACGGCGTCGAGGTGGCGACGGCGGCGGGTGGCCAGGGCGGAATCGACCAGCTCGGCCTCGGCCCAGGCCGTCCTCAGATCGACCGGACCGCCTCGGCGAGCGGCCACCAGGCGGGCTTCGACCCATTGGGCGGCGGCCAGCTCGGTGTTGATGCGGGCCTCGAGTCCCGCCCGGGTCCGCTCGGCTTCCCGCTGCTCCTCCCCCTCGCCGTCGTCCACCGTGGTCCCGACCAAGGCCGCCTCCCGCTCCAGGGCGGAAAGCCCTAACGCCCGATGGGCGGCGGCCAGGTCCCCCACCGGATCCCAGGTCGGACCGGCGCCGAGGGCCTCGGCCAGCTCACGGCGCCGGGCGGTGAGCTCGGCGGGGGAAGCGGTGGCCAGTCGGGCCAGCGCGGCGTAGGCGGCGGCCTCATCGGTGGCCGTCGCCTTGGCTTCCGAGCGGGTCCAGGCCCGGGCCAGCTGGCGCTCGGGCTCTTGGGACTCCTCGTCGATGAGCACGAAGAACTCGGTGGAGTCGGTGGCCCGGGAGGCCGCCACCAGGGCCGCTTCGTTGGCCAGGCCCTCGGCCCCGAGCACGAATACCCGCCCGCAGCGCCGTGAGCGGGCGGGATCGGTGGCGGTGAGGAGGCCCTCTCCCACCGTGCGCCCCTGTCCTTTGTGCAGGGTGCTCGCATAGGCGTAGTCGGTGTGGGCGACGACGTAGGCCCCCGGCAGGACGACGCGGCGGCCTTCGAGGTCTGCCATCACCACCTCACCGGTCCCGGCGTGGATCCCGGTGATGACGCCCCGGGTGCCGTTGCGCACGCCGGTTCCCGATGGGTCCCGGGCCGGTCCGAGGTGGCGCCGGTTGCGCAGGCAGACGATCTCGTCTCCGACCGCGTAAGACCGACGGGCCAGATCGGCGCCCACACACTCGCCCACCTCCAGCTCGTCGGCGCCCAGGGCGCCGGTGGCGGATAGGCGGGCCCGGGCCAGGCGGTTCAGCAGCCCGGCCGCCTCCCGGGAGTAGGCGAAGATGGCCACCTCCTCGCCGGCCGTGCGCGCCGCCCACCAGGCTTCGATCATCTCCTCGGCCAGAACGAGTGGATCATCCCCGGCATGGACCCGACCGGCGCGGGCATAGGCGCCCGCCGCTTCGCCCACCCGACCCGCCCGCAGGGCGGAGATGGCCGAGCGCTCCCAGCTGTTCACTTGGCGGGCGTTGTCGGCCAAGCGGATGACGCCGTCCCGGCGGGCCAGGGCGGCGAAGACGCCTCCGGCCTCGACCGCTGGCAGCTGGCGGTCATCGCCGGTCAGCACCAGCCGGGCGCCGGCAGAGCTCACCACTCCGACCAGGCGGGCCAGGCGGCGGGTGTCGACCATCCCGGCCTCGTCGCAGACCACGATGGTGTTGGGTCCAAAGGGCGCCGATCCCGATTCGGCCCCGGCCAGCAGCGAGTCCAGGGTCCCCGCCGCGATGCCGGAGCCGGCCTGGAGCTGGGCGGCGGCCTCGGCGGCCAAGGCGGCGCCCACCACCACGGCCCCGGCGGATTCCCAGGCTCGCCGGGCCACGCCCAGGGCGAAGGTCTTGCCCGAGCCGGGCACCCCGACGACCACTTCGATCATCCAGCGCGAGCCACAGAGGCGCCGCACCATGTCGGCCTGCTCGGCGGACAAGGACCGTCCGGCCAGGACCGCTTCCACCTCGCCGGCCGGGCAGGTCGCTGCGCGGTAGGTCCGCTCGGCGGCGGCCAGCACGGCGGCTTCCAAGCTGAGCATCTCGGCGGTGGAGTAGCGGATCTCGGCCACCAGCTTGCCGGCCCCGGTGGGGGAGCGGACCAGGCGGACCAGGCCTTTGGCATGGGGATTGTCGGTGGTCAGCGGGGCGCCCTCGGCGTCGGCCACCACCAAGGGGGTGACCTCGGGGCGGGCCAGGGTGGCATCGACCAGGCCCTCCAGCGTCTCGGTATCCACACCCTGTGGACAGCGTTGGGACCAGGCCCGGATGACGTCGTCGCGGCGGAAGGCGGCCGCCTCCTGGGTCAGGCCCCCCGGTCCCAACAGCTCGGCCTCGATGCGGGCCCCCTCGCTTGGACTCAGCCGGTGGCGGCGGTCGGCGCCGTCCAGCACGCGGCCCACCCGTTCGGCATCCCAGCCCAGAGCGCCGGCCCGCTCGGCCCACTCGGCGGCCAGGTCGGAAACCTCCACGTCCAGCTTGGCCCGCCGGCTAACCAGGCAGGCGGCGTGGGCGGCGGCGGCCCCGGTGGCTCCCCAGCCGGCCAGCACCCCTTCGATCTGGGCCCGCCGGCGGGAGAAGGCGGAGCGCAGGTCCTCATCGACGCCGACCAGCTCGGACAGGTTGCGCCGATCGGGGGTGGTCCAGGTCGCCCCCAGCCGGGCCAGCCCGGACCGGAGCGCCGAGCGGTAGACGGCGCCGGCGGCTGCCCGATGGGCATAGGCCAGGCGGGAATCGAGCGAGGTCCAGCGCCCGTCGATGCCGTGGGCGACGTTCAAGACGATGCAGTGCGTATGCAGCTGGGGGTCGGCCTCCCGGGAGGCGGGATGGGTGAAGGCGGCCACGGCCAGTCCGGCGGAAACGTGTCCATCCCGCCCGCCCCGGCCCCGCCGGGCCCGCCCGCCCTGGCGCTCCAGGAAGCCAACCGCCGCGTCCACGGCGGCGTCATGGGCGGCTTCGATCTCGCCCCGCAGCTCGGCCTCGCCCAGGGCCCAGCAGATCGAGACCGACTTGGTCACCGAGAAGGTGAAGTCCCACCCCGGCGTGCGCCGCTCGGCAATGCGCTCCAACAGCTGCCCCCCGGAGGGGCGCGCCCCGGCGGCCAGGGCGGCGAAGTCCTCGGGCGCGACCGCACCGGCCAGTCCCAGGTTCCCTGCCGCGGTGCCGATCCAGCGGGATGGTCCGCCCCGGCGCACGTAGTCGAGGTAGTAGTCCACGTGACGGGCGGAGATCTTGTGGCCCGAGATCACTTCACCACGCTGAGGTGTTCGGGGCCGAGGTGTTCGGGGCTCAGGTGCTCGGGCAGGCGTCGCTCGGCGATGTCGGCGGTGGCATGGGCCTCGAAGGCGGCGGTGTCGGGGACCCAGGCTCGGGACGGGTAGGCCCGATGGGTGCCGCGGGCACAGCCCGTTCGGTCCCAGGTCCGGACGCGCTTGCGGACCTCGTCCAGATCAGCCAGCCAGCGCAGGGGCTGATCTCCGCCTGAGTCGGGATGGCGGTAGGCCACCCGCCAGGCCGCCCAGAGGGCGGTGAGCTCTTCGACCAGGGCCCCGTGAGCCCACCAACAACTCGGGATCTCATCGCCCAGGTCGAAGCGGTCGACCAGCCAGGCCACCCAGGCCGAAAGTCGGAACCAGGCCGACCAGGCCGTCTCGGCATCCATCCCGACCCAGTCCCAGTCCCGTGCCGGTGGTCGGCCGGAAGGCGGGGCCTTCACGACTCGTCTCGTTCGTTGACCGCCACCTCGGTCGGGCCGTCGGCCAGGGCCCGGCTGACCGCCTGGGCGCAGGGCCTCTCCCACCAAGGGGCAATGGCGGCTTCCACCGGCGGGGTGCGCCGGTGCAGGACCACCGCCCGATCGGGGGCCAGGGTGCGCAGCCGCTCGGGGGAGAGCACCGGGCGAGAGCGCAGCGAGGTCGACCGGGATCGGCCGCCCTCGCCCGAGGAATAGCTGTAGGAGACCTCGTCGGTCTCCCCGGCCAGGCGGGAAATGGCGGAGAGGTCCTCGGCGTTGCCGAGGCCCCCCAGCACCACCCGCACGGTGGCGGCGTCCCACAAGGCCTCGGCCAGGGCGGGACCCCAGCGGGCGCGGGCCTGGGCCAGGGACTGGAGGACCACCACGGTGCAGATCCCCGATCCCCCGCCGGCGGCCAGGAGGTGGGGTAGGGAGGGAAGGGGGGCGATGTTGGCCGCCTCGTCCAGCCACAGCGACAGTGGCGGGTCCAGGCGTCCATGAGGAGAGGAATTGGCCAAGCGGTGGGCCGCCTCGGTGACGTCTTCCACCAGGGCGGAGATGAGGGGGGCCACCGACAGCTGGGCCCGCGATGAGCCCAGCACGTAGAGGCTCCCCCCGGCCCGGAGGAACCCCTCGGCGTCGAAGGCCTCACCGGGTGGGGGAGAACAGGCGGCCAACACCCGGGGATCGGCGAAGCAGTCGAAGGCTCGTTGCACCCCGGCCCAGATCCCATCCCGGGTCTCGGGCTCGGAGCCCGCCAGCGCAGCCAGGGAATCGGCCCAACCCGGGGCGGCGCCATCGGAGCGCAGCAGGGCGATGGGCTCGGGATGGGCGGGGCGGTGCGCCCACTCCAGCACCTGGACCATGGAGTAGCCGGCCACGGCGGCGGCGTGCAGGTAGGCGCGGATGACCGCGGCGGCCGAGGCGGTCCAGAACTCGTCGTTGGCGGAGTTGGCTCCGAAGCCGGCCCCGGTGGCAAAGCCCCCGGCGCGGAGGATGGCGGTGAGGGGTGCTTCCGCCCCGGCCACTGGCGACCAGCGCAGCGGGCGGTGGAAGCTCGATTCGCACTGGGGGTCGAAGACGGCCACCGGCCCGGGACGGGCGGCCGCGGTGTGGGCGGCGACGTCGGGCCGGGTGGAGGTGACCACCACCGCCCCGGGGGCCGAGAGCACGCCGGGGATGACCAGGTGCACGCCCTTGCCCGATCGGGGCGGGCCCAGGACCAAGAAGCTGTCCTCCAGGCTGGCCCACAGCTCGGCCCCGCTGGTGGCGTCGTCGCCCAGATAGACGCCGACCTGGTCCGGTTGGGGTCGGCGGGTGTTGAGCGACGGTCGGACCTGAGCAGCCCGGCGGCGCACGGCGGCCACCGACAAGGCTCCGGCCAACTCGGCCCGGCTGGCCATGCCGGGACGGCTCCGGCGGCCCCGGGCCGCTCGGCGGAGGAGGGCGCCGGCCAGGCCGGCGGTGCCCAGCCACACGCCGGCCAGGGCGTAGACCAGGACCGGGCCCGGTATCAGGTGGCGCTGGGCCGCCGGCCAGGACAACCCTGGATCAGCGGGATGGCGCAACAGGCCGATGACCACGTCGGGAAGGACCGACAGACCCCCGGCCAGCACGTGGGCGTGGACCAACAACGCCGCACACTCCGCCCCAGCCCAGACCGCCGCCCCGCCCACTAGCGCAGCACCGACCAACCCCGCCGCCACCACCAGGGACCGGTCCATCTCGGCCTTGGGGGCGGTGCCTCCCGGCGTCACCGTGACCGCCGCCGTTGGGCCGAAGGATGCCGACGCCGGGAACGCTCCTCGGCCAGGGATACGACCGGGGCGAGATCCGCCGTCTCGGCCTCCGGTGCCGGGCCGATGGCGTCGGTGATCTGGCGGGCGGCGCCGATGGCCCGGGTGGCGGTGTCGAGCACCAGGGCGACGTCGCCTTTGGCCCAGTGGGCCACGTAGGGAAACGAGTAGTCCCCCGCCCCGGAAATTCCCAGTGCCTCGGCAGTGATGAAGGCCACCGATTCGGCTTCCACCTCGGCCCGGTCCCGGGTCATGCCCTCCGGAGCCGCCGGCCCATGGAGGAGTAAATGGCCGGCCTCGTGAAGGGCCGTGCGGGTCGCTTGGGCTTCGGAGAGCCGATCGGCGATCACGACGCGGTGCTCGACGAAGTCGGTCAGCCCGTTGGCCGGGGCCAGTGGCTCTCGGACCAGGGCAAAGCCGCGCTGGGAGATGAAACCGACTACGGCGTCGTAGAGGCCCTCGGGGGCCGCCCCGGTCAGGGCCACCGGCGCCACCTCGGGTAGCTCATGGCCGGGCGGGGCCACGCACTGGGAGATGTCGAAGACATGGACGACCTTGAAGCCCACCAGGGCGGGCTGGGGGATGTCGTCTTCGGGATCGATCCAGTCATGGCCCCGGTTGGTCAGCGAGGGCTGGCGCAAGACCGGAGCCAGAATGGGCAGTCCCTTCTCCCCGGCGCGGACCTGATAGCCGAGCGCCTTCCAGCTGGCGTAGCCGCAGACTTTCGTGGGAATGAACCCGGCCCGGGCGGCATGAACGGCCAACAGGCTGCAATTCCCGGCTGAGTAGTGGGGGAAGCGGGCGGCCACGGCCAGCATGGCGGCCCACGCCTCGCCGCTGGTCAGCTCCTCCACCGCCTGGACCAAACGCTGGTGGGCATTGTCCAGGCCGATATTGACGGCCTCGCTCATCGGCCCCTGCCTCTGGCCCGTCCGGCCGGCGGGCGAGCGCGCTCTCGGGCCGGGCCGGGCCCGAGCTGGTCGGCCACGACCAGCTCCCCGCCGGTGGCTACATCCTCGGCTTGGAGGGTGCGCGGATGGTTCAGTCCGGCGGAGAGCCCGGAGGCGACCGTGCGGCGGGCCTCGGTTTCGGGAAGTCCCGCCGCCCGTCCGGCATTTACCAGAGCGTCGCCGGCGGTCTCGGCCTCGAGTACGCCGGCGCCGGCCAGGGTGCCCATGGCGAAGGCGGCCCGGTTGAGCCGGTCGTTGCGGGAACCCTCCGGGGTGGCCGCCACCGCGGCGCATTCCGAGTCCAGGGCGGCGCGGGCGTAGGCGGGAAGATCCAACCGGCGGGGCTCGCTGATCCGAGGCGGCGCCGCGGCTGGCCGGCACAGCTCCACCAACCAGGCCGGCGCCGGGGGCATCGGGTCGGGACCGAGGCGGGCGAGCACCTCACCCTGGGCGTCGACGAAGCGATAGGAAACACCGGAGGGATGAACCGAGGGCGGGGCCACTACGTAGCCCCCGGCGCCGCGGACGTCGATGCCGGGCAGGACCCCGGTCCGGGTGGGCAGCTCCCCGCCGCCGAAGTAGAGATGCCAGCCCCGCCCGGTGGCCACGACCGCTCCGGGGCGGACCAGCCCGTCCCGTACCTGGCCCAGGACGTCGGGAGACTCGCCGGGGCCGTCGGGTAGGGGATCGAGATCGACCACGTCGATGCCGTTGAGAGATCCGGTGGCGATGGCGACGTTGGCCAGGGGCGAGGCCGCCCACCATGATTCGATCAACCCGGCGTCGGTGCTCGCCTCGGTCAGACCGTGGGGCACCAGGCGAGCGTCGGGGACCTTGCCCTGGGCGACCAAGGGCAGGACGGGCCAGCCCCGTCCGGCGTAGTCGAGGGCGGCCTCGAGCAGCGGATTGTGTCGGGACAATCCATGGCCGTCGGCCAGGTGGGCGGCAATGGCTTGTACCGAGGCGGGCAGGCGGGCCAGGCGGCGCTGGGGCAGGGGTGGGATGGCCGTTCGCACCCAGTACTCGTCACCGAAGACCCGAGCGCCGCCGAAGTCCACCAACCGGCGCAGCGAGCGCTCCAGGCCCTGGGCCGGCCCCACCCCCAACTCACCGGCCAGCTCGGTTCTATCCAGGGCCAGCCCGCCCGGGTGCTCCAGGGCGGCGATGGCCAGGCGGCGCCACAACAACACGGTGGTCGGTCCGACCACCGGGGTCCAGCAGCGCTCCAGGTAGGCATTCTCGGGGGCAAAGCCGACGGCCTCGATGACCGGGTCGGACCAAGGTCGGATGACCAGGGCGGCGTCGTGCAGGTCGGCTGAAGGTATGGCCGACGCCGTCATGGCCGGACCCCCTGGGCCGCCACCCACGCCGTGGCCGCGGGGAGGAAGGCGATCTCGGAGCCGTGTTGGTAGGTGACCCAGGCCGTCCAGTCCCGGCCGCCGGCGGAGATGGCATAGGCGGCCGAGGCGTTGCACGCCGGGTCGTAGTCACAGGCCGGGGAGTAGGCGGCGTGCACCGAGTTGATCTGCCACAGACCCCGGTCGATGGTGCCGTTGGCGTCGTCGTCGGTGGCGTCGGGGTCACCACCGGATTCGGCCTCGGCCACGGCGATGGCCATGGCCAGCCCGGGGCCGGAAAACCCGGCTGTCTCGGCCACGCTTCCGATCTGGGACAGGGACAGGTCCGCCCCCGAACCGCGCAGGAAGCCGCTCGGCGCCGAGAAGGCTGCTGCCGGGGAGCCAAGCGGGCCACCGCCCAAGGCGGCCAAGGCGCTGACCGACAGGCCCAGGGCGCCGACGACCACCTTGCCGAATACGTTCATGGCGCGGCCCTGGTCGGCTCGGCCCGCATGCGGGCATCGGTATCCAGGATCGGGCCCAGCGGCGCCGGTAGGTGGTGGGTGACGGCCACCGCCGCCTCGGCGCCGATGCGCCAGATCCCCTGGCCGCGCCGCAACCGGCCGGCCGCCTCGGTCTCGGCCAGGCCCAGGCGCAGCACCGAGCGCAGAGCCGGATGTGCCGAGGCGGGCTGGGCCATGACCACCTGGGTGGACAGGTCGGCGACCAACCCGGCCGCCACTCGGGCCGACTCCGAACCGGCCGATCCGACTGCGTCGAAATCGCCCAGGCTGTGGCTGACCAGCACCACCGCGGCGCCCAGGGCTCGGGCCAGCTTGAGGGTGGAGCGCAGCCAGCGGACTACCCCGACGTTGCCCAACACCAACCAGGCCTCATCGAGGACCAAGACGTGCTGGGTACCCTGATCGCCCAGGGCGGCGGAGAGGGCCGCTCCGGCGGCCACCATGGCGGGGGACAACAGCTCGGGCCGGGCATAAAGGCCCGACAGGTCGACCACCACGCCGGTCCCGGAGGTGGCGATGGCGTCGCCGGGACGGTCGGAGAACAGCCCAGCCAGGTCCCCTTCGGTGAGCCGGCGCAGCTGAAGCCCCACCTCTCGCAGGGCCCCAGTGAGGGCTTGGCGCCCGACCCGCAGCTCGGCGGCCAGGGAGGCCGGTGGGGACAACAGGGCCTCGACCAGCGCGGACAGGCGGGCTTGGCCCAAGCCGGCCGCGGCGGCGGACACGCCGGCCGTCTCCTCGCCGGTCAGGGCCCGATCGGCCAGGGCGACGGCCAGAGCGGTGGCCGCCTCGGCCCGGTGGCGGGCGGCCTCGGCGCCAACCGTCGCGCTGGCCAAGGGGTTGACGGCGCTGGCGGCGCCCGCTCCGGGGCGGAGGGTGACCAGGCCGAGAGCCTCGGCCAGGGGGGCGTATTCGCCCTTGGGATCGAGGATGCCGACCCAGCGCCGGGCCAGGGCCGCCTGGGTCCAGCACAGCGTCTTGGCTAGGGCCGACTTGCCCGAGCCGACCTGGCCCAGGATCAAGAGATTGGGATTGGTGATCCGCCCCGATCCGTAGGCGGCGAAAGGGTCGAAGCAGAAGGCCGAACCGGCCGGTTCGGTGAGCCCCAGCAGGGCCCCGTCGGCCGGCAGAGCCCGATCGGCCAGGCCGAGGTACAGGCTGGCGGCGTTGCGCAGGCTGGATCGGTGAAGCGTCGCCGTACTCATGGCCGGCCTCCCCCGTTGGAAACCACGACCGGGACCAGGCCGGAGAGGGCCTGGGGTTGGCGGCCATAGCAGCGGCGCAGGCGCAAACCGGCCCGGGCCCCGGCCGCCACCAGCCCGGCGGCGGCCACGTCCAGTTCGGAGGGATGCTCGACGGCCAGCCCGACCAGGAGGCTGAAGTTCATCTCGGGCTGCCCGCCGGCCAGCTCGGCCTCCCGCTCGGCGCTGGCCTGGGCGGAGAGGGCCTGACGGGCCCCGAAGCGAAAGCCGAGCCGGGCCCGCAGCTCGGCTTCGTTGTCGCCCGACAACGCCTCCCGCTCGGCCCGGCGGATCGCTTCTTCGGGGGGAGTCAGCTCCAGCTGCAGGGCGACGACCCGGGCCGTGCCCAGCGTTGCCTCATTGACCATGGGCGCCAGCCACGGCCCGGGGACCGGGATGCGGGGCAGCTCGGCCGCCTCGAAGACCACGTGGGTGGCCCCGTCGGCCCCGATGCGGTCCCAGGCAGAGTGCCATGACGGCTGGGGCGCCGGATGCTCGCTCCCGGGCGCCAGGATCCTCCGGGTGACCTCGGCCAGCTCGCTGGCAACCAGGCGGCGGTTGGGAAATCCGGCCTGGGTCAAGGCCTGGGCCAGCCACTGGGCTTGGGCGGCCGCATCTGGCGCGGAGGCAGCCGACCCGGACAGATAGAGACGGTGGACGCGGGAAGAACCCACGACGGCGGACAGGTGGGCCCGGTAGGCCGACAAGGCGGCCGGGTCGGCCCGGCCGGCCAGGGCGTTGGCCCAGGCGGCGACGCTGTTGGGGCTCTGGGGGCCGAGCTGCTCGATCAGCACCAGCCGGCGCAGGCCCCGCCGGGCCGCGCCGGCCAGGACCTCTCCCCAGGCCCCCAGGGTGGCTTCATGCGCCTCGGGCTCGGCCAGGGACAGGGCCGGACCGCTGATCTCCAAGGTGAAGCTGTAGTGGAAGCTGTGGTGCCGGCCGATCCGGGCCAGGCCGGCGCCGTCGGCGGCCTCGAAGCGGACCCGGCGTCCGTCGGGCAGGCGCAGGGGCGACGGAGCCGACTTGGTCGCCCGTCGGGGGTGATGGCGGGTCAGCGGTGCCGGCCGGCGCCGGGCGACGAGGAGATGGGCGGTGCCGGGGCCGGCCCAGGTATACGCCGGGCGCCCGGCCAGAGGGACGAGGGCGATTGCGACAGCCAGGCCGCCGGCCACCAGACCAAGAGCCACGGTATGGGCCATCACCGCGCCCAGGGCGGCGGCGGAGCCGGCCCCCAGGATGACCAGCTGGGCGGCGGAGAGGCCCAGCACCACGGCCTTGGGCCCGCCGGGGGCGAAGCGGTAGCGGGCCTCAGCCATCGGAACCCTCCGCCCTGCCCGTCGTGGTCGCCATCCCGGCTCCGACACCTCCGGCACCGACACCGGCGCCGCCCAGGCGCCGGCCCCAGGACGAGGCGGTGGCCAGGCGGGCATCGAGGCGGGCCGGGGCCCCCGCCGCCCAAGAAAGCGCCGCCCGGCCCCGCCCGGCATGGGCGGCCGCCTCGGCAGCCAGGGGCAGGAAGCGAAGCGTCATGGGCAGCCCGAAGCTGGCCAGCACCAGGAAGGCCACGCCGGTCACGGTGGTGTCCAGCTCCGATCCCGCCCCCGAGGCGGCGGCACCGGAGAGGGCGGCGGCGCCCAGGGTCAGGACCACGACGATGACCAGCTTGGAGAGGGCCACGGCCGTGATGACCTCGGCCAGGCGCCGCAGCCAGCCGGCGGTGTTGGACCAGACCAGCCCGGCCAGGCCGAGGGGCAGGAAGGCCACCCCGACGGTTATCAGCGCGGCCCGCACAGCCAATTCGATCCACACCACCAGGCCGGCCAGGGCGGCTACCAGGGCCAGAAGGATGGGCCCGGCGCCTCCGGCCAACGCCGAGGCGAAGCCCAGGGCAGTGCCCAGCCGGGCGGTGGCGGCGGGCAGGCTCACTCCGGCGCTGGAGGAGAACACCTCACAGGCGGCGTCGGTGGCGGTCAGCACCAGGCTGACCAGTCCCAGGGCAACGGCGGTGCCGGCGGCGGCTGCCATGAGCCGTCCCACCACCCGGACCAGCCCCGAGACCCCCTCGCCCCGCGAGAGCGAGGTGATGACCCCAGCCAGGAACAAGGGCACGGCCAGGATCCCGGCCACCGCGCACATGGCCCGCCAGGGACCGGCAAACCAGGTGTCCAAGGAGACAGTGGTGTTCTCCGCCGCCACCCGGGTCAGCTGCGCCAGGGTCCAGGCGGCCAGGGAGACGATGCCCCCGGCCAGAGCCCGGGCGAAGGCCCCGACCACGTCGGAGGCCGCTCCCGAGACGATGGAGGCCAGTAGGGCTCCGTTCATCGGGCCGCCGCCCCAGTGGCGAAGAGGGTCTGGACCAAGGCGGGACCGAAGCCGATGAGCAGGGCCGCCAGTGCCGAGGCCAAGAGCGCCGTCTTGGCCCGCCCGGCGCCGGCAAAGTTGTTGGAATGCGCCGACAGGGCCCAGGCGGCGGCCGAGACGATGACCCCGGCTATGGCGGCCAGGATGGCGTCGAACTGCAGACCGTCCAGCAGGTTGACCAAGGTGGCTGTGCCAGGCAGGCCCGACGACGACGGCGTGACGCTGACGGCATCGGCTTGCGCCCGCCTGGCGGCCAGGGTGAGGGCGAGGCCGCCTCCGACGGCGGCTCGGTTGAGCAGTTGCACGGCCCGGGCCATCCGGGCCCGGCGCCTACGCCGGGAGTGGCGGGCTTCTACTCGACGGCGCTGTCCATGAGCGTTGGATCGATGAGCATGTTGGCGGGCCATGGGTGGGCCTCCTCCTCGGTTGGGGTACCGAGGCCATGCTGAGGACCCTTACCGTGACGGCTTCGGGGACAGAAGCTGTGACAGCGCCGATTTCTTCTGTGACAGAGCCGATTTCTTGGAAAAAATCCGGGGAGGAACCCAGACTGGGCTCAGGCCGAGAGGCTGTCGGGGCCGCTCTCGGTATCCGCCCGACCCGGAGTGGTCAGGCGGCGGTAGAGCTCGAGGGTCTCGGCGTAGAAGGGATCGCCGTCGGCGATCTCCTCACCCACCGCCTTTCTCAGCCGATCCATTACCGCCCGCACCCCCAGGCGATTGCCCTCCAGGTCAGCAGCTTGCATGAGGGCCCTGTACGGCCGTTCGTCGTAGGAGACGGCGGCCAGGGCGGCCTCGGCGGCGAAGCGGACCAATTGGGGTTGGCCCACGGCCACGCCATGGTCGACCAGGCGGATGGCGGTGTCGACGATGCGGGCCGTGATCACATGGGCCACGACCCCGGCCCAGCCGTAGTCGACCCCGGCGAAGGGCATGCCGCGCACCAACCCCAGGGCTTTGAACCAGTCGGCGGGGTCGTCGCTGTCGGACAGGGCGCAGAACGTCCGCCAGTCGCTGGAGACCTCCGGTCCCAACAGCCCCTCCGGGGCTCGCCGGGGCAGATGGGACTTGCCCGCCGAATCGAGACCGAGCACCCGGCGAGCGTCGGACCAGACGCCGTAGATGGTGTCGGGGGTGGGCCGCGAGTTGGGCCAGAGGTCTCCCAACGCCTCGTCTCGGCGCAGAGCATGGGGATGGGTGGCCACCCAGAACAGAAGCTGCAACGTCTTGGGGCGGCGGGGCTCGACGGCTTGGCCGCGGACGAGGGGCGGGCCCAGAACGTCGATGGAGACCGGGCCTCCGGCTTCCGGCGCGGGGCATGGCTCAAGGTCTCTTCCCGCCGTGTCCGTCTCCCCTGGCGCGTTCTTCTCCGCCGTGGACGGATCGCGCTCCTCGCCCTGGTCGATGGCGGTCAGCGCGACGTCGAGGTTCTCGACCACCTCAAGGTCCTCGACGTTTTGGATGGGTGCGTCGCCGAGGTCAAAATCGTGCTCGGCCTCGTTGCCGACATCACCAAGCTCAGGATCATCCTCGGTCTCGTCGCCGACATCACCGAGCTCAAGCTCCTCGATCTCGACGCCGTCGTCCTCGACCTCGACCTCGACGTCGTCGATATCACCGTGGTCGACGACGGTGGCGGTTGCGGTTGCGGTGGCGTCCGGCTGCATCGCCGCCCGGGGTCGGATCGAAGGATCGAGGCGGTCATAGGGCGGAGTGTCGGGGGCCACGTCGCCCAGGACGGTGGCGACGACCAACAGATCGAAGACGGCGGCGGAGAAGTCCTGGCCCCAGGTCGTCGCCCTGCCCAACTCCAACTCCAGCGGATGGACCTTGATGACCTTCTCGCTCAGCTCGATGGTCCAGGTGGCGCCCGGGATATTGGGAGCGACCAGTACCACTGCGGGGGGCCAGCCTGCGGCCCGGAGCTGGGCCAGGGCCTCCAGCTCGTCGCCTTCCAACGGGCGGGCGCAGATGGCCAGCGTCGGGCGCCAATCCGGACCGGGATCGACCAGGCGGGCCTGGGAGACCGAGGGAGCTCCGGCGTCGGCCAGCTGCTCGGCCACCAGCGATCCGTGGGCGACCAGGGCCTCGATCACCCCGTCGAGATCCTCGGTGAAGGTCACCTCGGGCCAAGCCGCCGGCGGGGCGGGGACTCCGACAACGTAGAGATCGGCGGCGTCGGCCCATGGAGAGGAGGCCAGCTCCAGGGCCAAGGCCCCGGCGGTGGCGGTGGCATCGGAAAGTTCGCCCGAGAGGGAGACCAGACCCGCCGCCTCCAGGTTCAACAGCACCGGGCGGCCGGCGTCGGCTCCGACGCTGACCAACCCGGGCAGCGGGAAAGCGGCGGTGTCGTCTCCGGTGGGAGAATCGATCGGCAACACCGCCGCCCAACCCTCGCTATCCGGGGCCAGTCGGACCCCTTCCAGGACACCAGGGTCGATAGTCCGCAGGGACAGCTGTCCTGGCCCATCCACCCGTACGGCGGCAATCTCGGCCGGGACCATGCCGACCCCGGCCAGCCAGGCCGACAGTTGGCGCAACGACCGATCGGTGGCGGTCGCCAGTGCGGTATCGGCGGCGTCTCCCAGGGCCAACTCGGCCGCAGCGCCCGGCCCGGTGGGCAGTGGGATCCGTCGACCGAGGCGCCGGGCGCGCTGTTGGGCTCGGCGCAGCCGGGCGATGGCCACGACCAGCCCGGCGCCGAGCAAGGCCAGGGCGGCGCTCGCCTCCGCTACCCGACGATCGCCGTTCTCATCCCGACCACCTTCCGGACGACGGTCCTCGTCGCGCCGGGCGCGAGCCGGTGTGATCGGTACCGGTGCTGGGCGGTCGGACGGTTCGCTCGACCCCTTGAGCGCCTCGGCGGTTCCGGAGGCAGCCGGCGAGGCCATGGGGGTCGCACCGACGCCCGCGGCGGAGGCAGGCGCCGGTACGACCCCGGTGGCATCGGCGGGCAGCACCAGGGCCCAGCCGGGATAGATCCAGTGCGGGTTGGAGAACCGGGCCGAGCCCTCGAAGCGTCCAGCATTGAGCTCGGCGATCTCCGACCAGCGCCGGGGATCGCCCAGATGCCGAGCGGCGATGCCCCAAAGGGTGTCGCCCCGCACCACGGTGTAGACGGGCAGCGAAGCGGGCTGTCCCGGATCTTGCAACAGGTTTTGTCCCCGTTCCGGGGTCGGCGAGGACGGCTGAGCGGCCAGGTCGGAGACCAACTCGGTGTCGGTGTCGGCCGAGCGGATGAAGCGCAGGCCCCAGCGGGGCAGGTCGGGCGGGTAGGGGCGGTCCCTGGTCGGAGGGATCACCAGCGCGGCGGCAGGGGCCGGAGGGGCCGGTGCGGTCCGGGAGAAGGCGGGCAGGGACAGAACGGCGGTGGCGGCCAAGCGGGCTAGGACGGGCTGGAGGGGCCCCAGCAGGCTCGATCGGCGGCTCATGGCCCGCCGAGCCCAGCTGGATATCTCGGCGCTGATCTCGTAGGCGAGGAAGGCCCAGGCCAGCCAGGCCGCCACCAGGCCGACGTGGGTGACGAAGACCGCCGGCAGGTAGCCGGTGTGCAGGTCGACCGAGACGTTGGACCAATCCGGCCAGCGCCGGGGCAGGGGCATCCCGGCCAAGACCAGCCCTACCGGCGGGCCGACCATCAGCGCCCCCAGCGCGCCGGCGGCGCCCAGGCCCCGAAGCCGTGTTCGAGTCATTGCTGAGCTCCGGCCACCGAACGGTAGGCGGTAACGGTGGCGGTGCCCGAGACATGGGCCGGTCCGATCCCGAAGGCGGACAGGATGGCCATCGGCTGGCTGAATGACACCGTGACGGTGACCTGATCGCCGTTGACCGAGACGGTGGCCCGGTGACCCTCGGCGGTTATGAAGCTGGCCACGGTGGCCTCGGCGGCGGCGGGATCGACGAGGACGGTGTCGTTGGATCGAAGCGTGCCGACCTCCAGGTCCTGGGCGGCGGCCCGGGCGGCCGAGAAGGCCTCCGAGACCGCCTCCTGGTGGGCAGCCATGACCGTCCCCCCGTCGGCCACCAACCCGGCGATGGCCACCAGGCCGGCCATGACCACGGTGACGAACACGGTGATCTGACCGGACTGGTCTCGGGCGCGGCGGGCTGGGGAGAACTTCACCCGCCTCCTCCCAGTGTTGGAAGGCTTCGGTAGCGGTCGATGACCTCGGCCGCCGACGCGACCAGGGTGGTGTGCCCGGGCAGGGCCAGCAGCGACAGGTCCGACAGCGTGGTGGCACAGCTCACCGATACCTTGACCACCCCGCCCGGGAAGAAGCTGGACGTGTCGGTGACGGTGGCAATCGGAGCACAGGTGATGTGGTCCGCGCTCAGATCGGCGGCGGCAACCGATTGCGCCTCCGACAGGGCGCCCTCTGGTGTGCCGGCCACTGAGGCGGCCCGGACGGCGTCAGCGGCGGCGTTGTCCACCTCCTGGCGGGCCAGCACCAGTCGCCCTACCGCCACCGTGAACAACAACACGATGACCAGCACCGGGGCCAGGATGGCCAGTTCCACCGCAGCCGAGCCAGCCTGGTCGCGGGTAGCCCTCACGGATGGAACACCTCCCGGGGCCGGGACACCGAAACATCTATGGGCAGCGAGAGGCCGGGCAGGATCGACTCGGAGTGCCCGGTGATGGTCACGGTGGCGGTGGTGTTGGTCTTGCTCACCTGGATACTCGTCCCGGCGAGGACGGGACCGGCCACCTGGGCCAGAGCCGAGGCGGCCTGAGCCTGGCCGATGGCGGGCGACCCGCCCACTTCGGCCGCGGCCCGGGCCCCATCGGTGGCGGCGTCGGTGGCGGCCGAGCGGGCCAGGAACCACAGCCCGGTCTGGATGGCCAGCAGGATCACCACCATGGCCACCGGGAAGACGATGACCAGCTCCACCGTGCCGGCCTGGTCTTGGCGGCGGAGGATGTGCCTAACCGCCACTGCTGTTCAGGTTGATGGAGTTGGCCTTGGACAACACCTTGGTGGTGATGATGACGGCCACGGCCAAGGCCAGCGCGGCCAGAGCCGCGGTCAGGATCACCACCTGGGTGGCGTATCCCTCCTGGCCGACCACGGCGCCGCGGCGGGCAGCGACGACGCGCATCCAGGTGATGAGGTAGGTCTCAAGCGGTCCCAGCATCTTCTTTGTTCCTTTCTTGTCTTCGAGGTGTCGGTCTTCGAGGTCTCGATCTTTCGTCGTGAGGTCAACGCCGTTTCGGGATTGGTGAGCTCCTGGCTTTCTCAGATCCGCGTCGTGATCTGGACCACGGCCGGATAGCCGATGAGCAACAGGAAACCGATGACCAACAGCACTACCGGTACCGACATACGTTCGGTGGCCGACTCGGCCGCCGCCCGGGCGTCGGAGACTCCCCGCAGGCGTAGCGCTCGGGCCCGGGCCGCCACCGAGGCCCTGACTTTGGCCCCCGACGCCCCGGCCAGCTCGATGGAAGAAGCCAGGCCCCGCAGCTCGGGCAAGCCCCAGGACCGGCCCAACTCGTCCAGGCCCACCCAGGGGCTCTGGCCGGCCAGGCGGGCCGAGACCATGGCGGAGTGCAGGGCCTCGAAGGCCCAGCCGGCGCCGGACTCGGAGGCCACGCTCAAGGCCCCTTCGACTCCCCGCCCGGCCGCCATCGACACCACCACCAGGTCCAAGAAACCGGACAGGGCGAAGGAGAACTCACCTCGGCGGCGGGCGGCCTCGGAGCGAACCGAGAGCAGATGGGCGCCTGCACAACCCGCCGCGCCGAGGAGGGAGGCCCCCACGGGCAGGGCGGGGGGAAGGGCGGTCCCCGCCGCCCAGGCGAAGATCCACAGCACCGGGCCGAAGGCCAGACCAACCCCGCCCAAGAGCACCGCCCAGGCGGCGAACCAGGTGGCGTCATGGCCAGCCACGGCCAGATCGGCGGCCAGGCCCGGACCGACCCAGCGGTCGGCGCCGGCGGCCTTGGCCAGGATCCGTCCCAGTCCCGGCGCGCCCTGGCCGGTGGAGTCGGTGAGGGAGGTCTCCTCCAGATCGGCCAGCGCCCGGGCCAGGGGACGCGGACCGGGCACGAGGAGCCGCAGGGCGGCGTAGAGGCCGAGACCACCCATCGCCCCGAGCAGGAATACGGCGGTCATGGCGTCGGCCGGCCCAGGAGCCGGGGGGGCGCGGATTCGGCCCCCATGCGGGACAGCGACCAGATGCCGGCGCCGAACAGTCCGAGGATCAACCCCAGCATCCCCTGGCCGGCGGCGGAGTCGTAAGGGGCCAGGTAGCCCTGGCCGAAGACCAACAAGGCCACCAGGGACAGGAGGGTCATGGCGGTGATGATTCGTACCCCGGTGCGGGTGCGAGAGCGGGAGGCGTCCACGTAGCGGCGCATAGTGGCGTCGTCCCGAGCGGCGCCGGCCAGGGAGGAAAGCACCTCGCCGAGGTCCTGGGCCTCCCCGGCGGCGGCCAGGGACAGAGCGGTGATGACCAGATCCCCGGTGGGATCGGCCAGGGCCTCGCCCAGCTCCTCCAGCAGAGGAACCATCGGCTCCCGGCGGGCCCGCAGGGCGAAGGCGGACACCTCGGCCCAGATGGGCAGGGGAGCCAGAGGGGCGGTGGCGGCGATGGCCTGCTGCAGGCCGGCGGCGGCGGCCATGGTGTCGCGGAGCTGTTCGGTCCACTCGGCGATGGCCTCGGTGCGCTCGATGGGGGCCTGGCGGAGAGAGGGGGGAGCGAGCAGGTCCCGGGCGAAGTAGCCCCCGACGCCGCCGGCCAGGGCCGCCACCGGCCAGCGGGTGACCAATCCGAGCAGGGCGGCGCCGCACAGCGCCAGAAGAAGGCGGATCCGGAGATCACCGGGCAGGCTGACGCTCCGGGCGCCGGGCCGGGAGAGGCCCGAGCCGGACAGCATGGCGATGGCGGCCACGACCGCCCCGATCATCGTCACTCCGAGGATGAAGACCAGCCCACTCATCTCGGGCTCCAGCCCGCCGCCGCCAGGGCCCGACGGCGCCGCTCGGAGATCGACACCCCGCTGCGCCGGGCCGCGCCGTCCGGGCCCGGTGCCCACAGCTCGTTGGTGAGGACCTGGCCGGCGTCGGATCCGGTCAGCTCCCGCACCGAGGCCACCACCCGTCGTCCGCCGTCGAGCTGGGCCATGAAGACCACCAGGTCCACCGCCCGGGCGGCCAGGGCATAGGTATGGGCCGGCTCCAGTCGCTCGGGGGCCTGCAGGGCCAGGATGGACAGCTTGTCCAAGACGTCGGCCGAGGAGTTGGCGTGTACGGTCGATAACACGGCGGCGCCGGAGTGCATGGCATTGAGCATGGGGATTACCTCGGCCCCCAGCACCTCTCCCACCGCCAGGCGGGGCGAGGTCATGCGCATAGCCCAGCGCACCAGATCGGCGCAGCTGACCGCCCCGGCCCCCTCCACGTTGGCCTCCCGGGACTCCATGGCGATGACCGAGCGGTGGGAGGCCCGGTTGCGGTCCAGGCCCAACTCGTAGTCGGTCTCCACGGTCACCCAGCGCTCGTCGGGCTCAGCGGCGGCGGCCAGGGCTCGCAGCATCGTGGTCTTGCCCGCTCCGGTGCCCCCGCCGACCAGGATGGACAAGCGAGCTCGCACGGCGGCGGTGAGGAAGCGGGCCAGATCGGCGTCCAGGCTGCCCAGCCCGACCAGGTCATCCAGGCTGACCACCAGGTGGTGGTGGCGGCGGAGGAAGAGATGGGGCCGGGCCGTTACCCAGCCGACGGCAAAGAGGCGTGACCCGTCGCGGAGCTGAACGTTGAGCTGGGGATGGGCCAGGTCGAATCTCCGCTCCGAGATGCCCTCGTTGCGGCCGAGGGCCCGGATCAGCTCGACCAGCTCCTCGTCGGAATCGGCCACCGGCTCCCAGCGGGCCGTGGTGCCATCGAGGAGGTTGACGGTGACCGGCTCGGTGCCTTCGGCGTGCAGGTCAGTCCAGGAGTCCTCCCCCAACAGCGGTCCGAGCCGGCCCAGGCCGGAGAAGGCGTCGAGCACCGCTTGGGCCACCCGGGCCTCCTCGGCATCGCCCAGGGCCGCCCGCCCGGCCCTCAGGGCCTGGGCGGCGTGTTCGGCCAGGGCCCGGGCCACCAGCTCGGCAGCCAGGGCGTCGCGGTCGGGCCCGGCCAGCTCTGTTCGGGCGGCCAGCTCGGCCGCCACCGCCGCTCGGATCCGGCGCACGAGGGCGCGCTCGACACCGGGATCGTCAGCCATGCGCGGGCCGGGGTTGGACACGGTGGTCATGACCGAGCCGGCTCCCGGGTCGGCTGGGCTCCGAGGTCCCGGCTTGGCTCGTCGGCGTCGAGGTTGGCGGTTGGCGGCGCGCTGAGGCGGTCGGTGATCTGGCGCAGTCCCCGGCCCAGAGGCGATCGCAAGGCCCTGGGCTCGCCCCGTCCGGCCCACAGCGCTTCGGCTCCGGCACCGTCGGAGCCCAAGGCGCCCAACAGCTCCAGGCCGAGGTGGTCGGCCAACTCGGGAGGATCATGCGGGCCTTCCCCCACGACAAGTAGCCAGCGCGGTCGATGGGCGGCGTCGACGCCGGCCAGGCGACCGGCGGCGCCATCGACTCCTTCCAAGGTGGGGGAAACGACCACGATTTCCGGGGCGGGGCCCAGGACCGCGGCGTCCTGGCGCCAGCGGCCCCCGTCGATCACCACCAAGGCCCCCGATCGCTCCGCCAGCTCGGACAGCGCGGCGCTGAAGGACGGGCCCAACTGGTCCAGGCAGGCTCTGACCTGGTGGGGGGCCGAGGGGGCCACCACCACGCCCAGTCCTTCCCCCAGCGCCTGGGCGGCGCCCCGGAGCATTTCCGGGCTGAGCCCGTGACGCCCGACGGTGGCCAGGCTGGCCAGCCCCGGATGTCGAGATATCCCCAGGCGCAGTGCGGCCTCACCGCCGTCGGGGTCGGCCTCGACGAAGATGGCCGGCTGGCCTTGGGCGGCGGTGGCCGCGGCCAGACCGAAGGCGGCGGTGGTGGTGCCGGGAGCCCCCTTGGTCCCGGCCAGGGCCAGGATCACTGCCCCGCTCCGGGACCCAGACCGACCAGGGCGGCGGTGTTGGCGGCGGCGGCTTGGGCCACCGCCGCGGCGGCCTCCCCCGGTACGGCCAGGGTGAGGATGGTGTCGGTGGAGTCCGGGTTCGGGGGAGCGATCTCGATCACCTTGGCCACGGTGAGGACCGGGGGCTGCGCGGTCGGGGCGGTGGCCTGGCCGGGGGCGGTGGTGACCACCACCATGACCGAGGCGCCGGGGACCAGGCTGGCCGGCACCTGGTCGGCCTTGAGCTCGAGGCCCACGGTGGCCCATCCCGTCGGTACCGCCGGGGCCGTAGCCAGATCGGCGCCCACCAATAGGCCTCCAGGGACCAGGCCCACCGCCGCACTGCGCCCGATCACCGCTGAGGCCTCGGTGGCGGGCAGGGCGGCCACGCCGGGATCGGAGCTGAGCCGCACCACCCGCAGATCGCCAGCGGTGATGGTGGCCCCGGCGGGCACGGCCCGGGCGACACCGAGCACCGGGTGGCGGTCACCGGCGGAGGCGTACAAGCCGACGAAGCCGGCTCCACAGGCTACGGCCAGGGCCAGGGCACCACCGGCTCGGGCCCACGCTCGGCGCGGGCGGGGCCGGGCCTTGGCCATGCCCTCGAAGAGGTCGAAGCCGGGCGCCAGGCGGTCGGGGATGTCGGTGGTGGTCATGGCTGTCTCCCTCACGAATTTGAATCCGAGCCCAGCGCCTCGACCTCGGTGACTGCCACCGCGTCAGTCCCGGTTGGTCCGGCAGCGGTTCCCAATACGGGGTTGGGATCGAGTGCCCCGATGACGGTGGAGGTGATGGCGTAGTTGATGGTGGCGGTCACGGTGAAGGTGCCGTTGGGCTGGGTGGCCGACGAGCGGGGCCAGGTGTACGAGCAGGAGGTGGACTGGGAGGAAGCCGGCTCGTTCGGGTTGTAGATGACGCCGGGGCCGGCACAGGAGACGCTGTCTCCGTCACCCATGTCCCAGGTCACCGAGGTGGGCGTGGCGGTGATGGTGGCGGTGATGCCGCCGGCCTTGGCCGTGGCCGTGATCGGGTGCCAGTCAGAGCGGGGGATGGCCAGCCAGGTGGCGAAGTTGACCATCTGATAACCAGTTGGATTGAGGATGATGCCGGCTTGAGTCAGTGCTGCGGCTGACTTCGCCCGCTGAAGAAGGCCGGGGACCGAGACTCCATTGACGGGGGCGGCTCCGGCGGGAAACCAAACTGGCGCCGGCAGCACCGAGAGACCCGAGGCATAGAGGTAGGGGCCACAGGTCGGGAAATACCAGGCGCCGGGCGTCGATCCGCCGGGACCGAGAGCGGCGGCGGTGGCGGGATCGACCGGGTAGTAGAAGCAAGCTGGCGGCGGAGCGTTGCTCGCTGGCGCTTCATTCAGGGTCGGAGAGGGCGTAGCCGATGCCTCCGTTGCTGAGGCGAGGACGGAGCCCTCCGACACTGAAGTGTCTCCTTGTGCCAGCACGGACCCCGCGTACGCCTCGGACTGCCATCCAATCGGCGCAGCGGCGATCGCGGCGATTACTAATAGTCGATTGATGCGCATGCCGTTGCCTTGGTGGGATTGGCCACTCCGGTTTGGTTGGACAGCCTCCACGTCGTCCCGCTTCGGACCATCGTTGAGACCTGACCCGACCAGTCGGGCTGCCCGGCCAAGCCAGGCAAAGGCTTCCCACTCGACTGGAAGACGAGGATCTGAGCGTCATGGATGCACGACTCCACAACAGCCACGGTCGGATCAGTCAGATTCGGAGACAGGGACGTCACTCGCGGCTGGCCAAGGTCCCAGATGCCCCTCCCGATGATGCCCGCGTGCTCGTCGCCGGCGAGGTTCCGCTTGACCTGCAATAGCAAGGGGTCGGCCAGGGCGTCGTTCAGGGCCGGGGAAAATAGGCCCTTTGGGTTCGCCTCAGCTTCGTAGAACGCCGTTTCTGCCGCCCGCCAGGCGGTGAGTATCTGACCATCCAGCAGGCTCGTCGTCGACGATGGCCCTCTGGCGGTTGTCCCGGTCGGAATAGTCACCCGAGGAGCTCCACCGCAGCCTGCCGAGAGCAGGACCACCATGCAGAGGCCACCGAGTGCCGACCATCCAGCCGTGAACCCGCTGCCCCCAGCTGCCACAGAGCGTAGTAATAGTCCACAAGCCGGACGTCTGCCACTGCGTTCCACCGCTCGCATCTTCGGCCTCCCTCCAGTTCGCTGATTGAGGCCCGGCGGGCGTTCCGGCCAACAGCTGGGCGGCCGCGGGATAACCGTACCCAGGCACTGTGACGAGGGCGCCGGACTGAGGCGTCGCGGGGTGACCACACGACGACTATGTCGCTCGCAACTGTGACGACTTCTGTGACAGAACCTTTGACAAGGGTCTCAGGAAGAGCCCAATCCCTGACTTTTTCTCGCTTGCTTCCCGGCTCGTCGGTTAGGAAGCTCCAACCTCGCCCTTCTGCGGGTCGGCGGAAAGGCGAGACTCCGCTACAGACGTTGTCACGGAGGTTGTCCCAGCAGCGTTTCGCAGGATGTAGTCATGAGGCACCCAACCCCACTCCGCCCCCCGAGATCCCCGTCCCGAGCTGGCCCAAACGACACCACTGGCCGTGACAACGTCTGCGAAGCGGTGGAGCAGTCGTCTCACCACCCTGTTGGTGGCGACGAGCCCGAGCTTGACCGGCCCAGGGCTGCATCGCCCGCCGCCGCCCTCGGCGGTGTCGGCATCCCCGACCCGCGACGGAGGCCAGTCATCAGTGCGCAGGAAGCCTTCGAGTTGCTCAACATCGATCGGACGACGGGTTACCGGACCATCCGGGACGGAACCTTCCCTCTCCCGATCATCCGCGTGGGCCGACAGCTGCGCATTCCCACCGTCGCCCTGTTGCGCCTCCTCGAACCCGACCCGGCCGAGCCCCCGGCTGTCACCGCCCTGTCGTAAGCTTGCTCACGCTGCTTGGCCCCGTATAACGGGGACGAGTCGCCTTGGCCATGTGCCCTCACCTCGGAGATGCCCCGACGGGCGGATCGTGGAGAAAGGGCCATGGCCCAGCGTGGATTTATCAAGCGGCGAGGCGCGACCTGGACCGCCTATTGGAAGGTGGCCGGAGCCAGTGGTCTGACTCAGCAGACCAAGGGCGGCTTTCGCACCCGCTCAGACGCGGCCGCGTTTCTGAATGTCACCTTGTCCAACCTGCAGGCCGGAGTGCAGACCGTTCCGTCCCGGATCACGGTCGGGGAGTACCTGACCGAACGGTGGCTCCCGGCGGCCAAGACCTGGCTGCGCCCCAGCACCTACGATGCTTACCGGCGCAACATCGAGTTACACATTCTCCCTGAGTTGGGCTCGGTCCGCCTCCAAGGACTGACCGTCGACCAGCTCGATGCCTTCTACGCCAAGAAGCTGGCCAGCGGGCACCGGGCTGCTCCCCGGGGGCTGTCCCCCAAGACCGTCCGCCACCTCCACACCATCCTGCACCGCGCCCTCAAAGACGCCGTCCGCAAGGGCCTGGTGGTGCGGAACGTGGCCGACGCCGCCGATCCGCCTCGACTCGCTCGGCATGACGCCGACCTGCGGATCTGGACGGCCGAGGAGCTGGGGAACTTCCTGGCCGGCATGGCCGGCGACCGACTCGCGACCGCCTTTCTCTTGGCCGCCAGCACTGGGATGCGTCGGGGCGAGGTCCTCGGACTTCGCTGGTTGGACGTTGACCTCATCGCCCGGCGCCTGGCCGTGCGCCAGACCGTCGTCTCGGTGGCTTACAAGGTGATGCTCGGGGCGCCCAAGACGGCCAAGGGTCGCCGCTCCATCGCCCTGGACACCCATACGGTGGCGGCGCTGGCCCTACACCGGGACCGTCAGCTCAAGGAGAAGTCCGTGGTGGGCTGGGCCTACCGGGACCAAGACCTTGTCTTCGCCCGGGAGGACGGAGACCCGATCCACCCCGACTTTTTCTCCCAGAGCTTCGATCGGGCCGTGCGCCGCCTCGGCCTGCCTCGAATTCGCCTGCACGACCTCCGACACACACACGCCAGCCTGGGACTGGCCGCCGGGATCGCACCCAAGATCATGTCCGAGCGGCTCGGTCACGCCACGGTGGCCTTCACTCAGGACGTCTACACGCACTCGATCCCACCGATGGAGGATGCGGCGGCCGACCGCCTGGGCCGGCTCATCTTCGGTGAACCGGCCGGCTCCCCCGGTCGCGCCCCGACTGGTGACGACGAGCAGAACGAGCCCGGCACGGTCGAGGGGCACGACGAGTCGCCCTCGCCGTAATATCGGCGTCAGCTTGGGATTGGGGGCCGGGCAGGTTGACTGAAGCGCTGGGGAAGCCACGTCGAGGGGCTGGGAGCAGGAACAGCCGCACCCGGGGTGGCCCGGTCCTGCCCACCGGAGTCTCCACCAGCCAAGCGCGCCAGATCAAAGGCCTGTACCAGGCGGGCCGATCACTGGCGGCCATCGGACGGGCGCACGGGATCACCGCCGGACGGGTCTCCCAGGTGCTCTATACCATGGGCCATGAGCCCACCGACGGCCGGCTCAACCTCCTTCCCGGCGATGTGCTCGACGAGCTGTACACCAACCAGGGGCTGTCGGCGGGCATCATCGCCGAGCGCCTCGGGGTCTCTCCGCAGAAGGTGCGCGACGACCTGCGCCGCCACGGGATCCTGCTGCGTTCTCGGGCGGCCCGTCATCCCGGCCTGGCCGAGCTGGGCGACGACAAGCTCCGACGGCTGTACCTGGACGAAGGTCTGACTCTTAGCGCCATCGCCGAGCGGGTGGGGGCGTGCCATGGGGCCGTGGCCAAGGCCCTGGAACGCCTGGGCGTCGAGAGGCGCCCGCGGAGCGAGAGCCTCACCCGTCCGGTACCCGAGGACCTGCGAGCCCAGCTGGTCAAGCTCTACGTCGAGGAGGGCTTGTCCATGGCGGCGGTGGCCGCCGCCGTCGGCCGCTCGACCTACGTCGTGGGCTATTGGCTGGACCGGGCCGGGATTCCCCGCCGCCAGGCCGCCGCGCGGCGTCGCCCGGTGATCGACCCCGACGAGCTGCGCCGGGCCTGGGTGGATGATCGAATTGAACTGGCCGCGCTGGCCCGGGCCTTCGGGACCTCCCAGACCTTCGTGCAGGCCGAGTTGGCTCGCCTCGGCATCCGCCGGACCCGGCGCGCTCCGGACCACTTGGCCGCCATCCCGGTCCAGAAGGTCATCGACCTCTATGAGGCGAACGGCCTTTCTGCCGCGCAGGTCGCCCAGCGCCTGGGTTGTTCGTACACCTGGGTCCTGGACACCCTGCGACGGGAGGGGGTGGCCATCCGACCCCGGAGCTGGAAGCCGGGACAGCCAGCCACCGGCGTCTCTCCGGACCTGATCGAGAAGCTTTACGTGGGCGAGGGCCTCGAGATCGAGGAGGTGGCGGCCCGGGTCGGCTTCGCGCCCGGCGGGGTCCAATCGGCGCTACGCCGGCTCGGGATCCCCCTGCGTTCACGGCGTCGCATCCCTGTCCCGGTCACTGCCACGGCCGAGGAACTGGCGGCGATGTACGTCGACCGGCGTCTCTCCGACCAGGAGATCGCCGAACGGCTCGGCACCACCGCCTACCAGGTCTGCCTGCGGCGCCGGGAGCTGGGCGTTCATCGCCCCGCCTCGCCTCCACCCCATCCCCCGCCCGTCGTCGCTCCGCCGCCCCGCATGCTCGACGGGCTGTACGTCGAGCAGGGCCTGACCCTGGTGGAGATCGCCCGGCGCTACCACACCTCGGCGCCGGTGGTGCGGGGCTGGTTGGAGACCGCCGGTATCCCGGTGGCTCGCCGTACGACGAGGGCTACCCGGAGGCTTCTGCCTCGCGAGCCGCTGGGGGAGCTGTACGTAGGCGCGGAAATGACGGCGCCCCAGGTGGCGGCCGAGCTGGACGCCTCGCCCCAGCTAGTCCGGCGCTCTCTGCACGACCACGGCATCCCGGTCCGCCCCGGCAACGGCGGAGCCGCATGGGCACTCCAGCTGGTCGATGAGCTCTACGAGGACCCCGAGGTGCATGACCTCCTCGTCCGTCACCGGGTACCCCAACGCCGACAGCCGGGCACCATCGCCCAGCGCTTCCCACTGCCGGTACCGCTCACCGAGGACCTACTGAGGGACGCTTATTGCGGTATCGGGCTGTCCTCCCACCACATCGAACTGCTCACGGGCCAGCCCTTCGACGCGGTGCTGACCGCGTTGGGGTCCTTCGGCATCCGGGTCAGGACCAATCAGGGAATGTCGCCTTGGAGGCGAAAGCTGGTCCGCCAGCAGAGGGCATCGGTTCGCAGGATCGCCAGCTGAACCGCCGATCTGGCGATCCAGTGTCCTTCGTAGATGCTCCCGACACACCACGGCGTCCGGATCCAGACGCCGTGACTTGACCCAGGATGTCAAGCGCTCTTGCGCTGGGCGTCCTCAAAGCCGGTTGGTTTGGAGTCCTCCGCAGTCGTCCGGCAGCTCCCTCCCGGCCCCCTTCCGCGCCGGTCCTCGGGTCATCCATACCCAGGAGTCTTGTCAGATCGTATTACGTGTATTACGATGAGTGGGTGGAGTACCAGGGCGTGCCGATCAGCGGCCTGCGGATCGAAGCGCTGGAATGGAGCGAGGAGAGAGCCGAACACATTCGCACCCGTACCAAGCGGTATGGCCCCGGCGAGGTGGATATCGAGCCGGAGTGGGCGACCGAAGCGGCGATGGACCCTGATCGGCTGGCTGGTCCAGCGGGCACGGGCCAGTCGCTACAGGTGGTCGGTTGGTCAGAGTCCTGTCGCCGGATCCTGAAGGTGTGGCTCCTGCCGAAAGACCTGGAAGCCGGCGAGTGGTACGGCGCGTCGGCCTGCGAAGCCAACTCCACGAACCAACGCCATTACAGAGAGATGAAGGGAGGCATGTCATGAAGAACGAGTTGAGGACCGCTATGGCGGCGGTGCCTGATTTCGATGAGGAGGAAGGTCCGCTGGAATCGCCAGCCCCCGCCCGCCAGCCCTCTCAGGTCTATTCGGTGCGGCTCCCGGTCGAGAGACTGGATCATCTGCGCCGACTGGCCGAGGAGTGGGGCATGCAGCCAACGGGGCTCATCCGCCAATGGGTCCTGGAGAGACTGGATGTCGAGTCAGGCGCCAGTCCATCACATGCCTTGGTGGATCGGGTGATCGAGTTGGAAGCCCAGCTCCACGAGCAGAAGAAGGCCATAGAACAGCAAATGGCCCGTTACGACAAGGACATCAAGGATCTGTTCGAGACAGCCGTGGAACGCACGCTGTCAGTGATCCTTACCAAGTACGACCTGCATGAGAAGAAAGGAGTTTGAGGTGGCGACAGGAAAGCGGGCAGCGTCGGCGGCAGGCCGCCAGTTGGCCAGTAAGTCCTCAACCAAAGCGGAGCGGCGAGTGGCGGCGAGTGACCTCGCACAGACCAAGCGGAGCACCACCCGACGATCCGGTCGGGGTGGAACTCGGCGGAGCAGCCGGTAGCGTCAGCTCGGTCGACTTCCCGAAGAGGCCTCGCCTTCGCTCTCGTGGCGACGCGAGCACGGATTGGCACCCGGCCTCATGTGAGGACTCCGCCGGGTGTGCAACTCCGATCAGCCAGAACCGGCTATAGACGAACTCGCTATGAGCCGCTAAGGAGCACGGACGATGGCCAAAAGAATCGCCCTGATGACGTACTGCCGGGTTGTCGCTGGCGGCGCGCCGGTTCGAAGAGGTTCGCGACCCCGTGACGCTGGAATAGACGCATTCCTCATCGGTCACGTCGAATCACTCATGACCAGGGCGGCCTCGGGAGACGCACCGTTGGCCGAGGTGGTCGACGTCGAGACGGCCGGGTTGTTCGCGCAGCTGGCCGAGGGCAAGCCTAAGTCGTTCTACGACGCCGCCCATCAGATGGCGCTTCGGTTGGTCGGAGAGATGGATGGCAGAACGTCCCCGGGCCTACTCGTGTGCCTGAGGCTTGCTGAGCCAAACGAGCCGAACCTTGCAGCCGCACTGAAGCTGGAGGTGATCACGCCCAACTCCGCCGTCTTGGACCGGCTCGACAGCGGCGAGGAGGTGTTGTCCTCGGTCACCAACGTCCTGGATGCTCCGGGTGACCTTCAGAAAGGAGCCGTATATCCCGACCGTCGTCCCCAGAGCCAGATCGTCCTGGGTGATCGGCTGCCTCGGGAGGCACTCTACTTTCCACGAGCGCTCGGGGTTCGAGTGGAGGAGAAGGCCATTCCGGCTGCCGCGGCCATGGTCAAGGCCATCCAGGCCATCTCGCCGGACGTGGCAGAGAAGGTTGCCGTGTCGATGCCAGAACTCGACTCGGGGCGAGTTGAAGACGTCTTGGCTCGGGCGGCCGAGGAGCTCCCGGAGCTCAGCGTTGACGTCCAACAGCGGGCAGCAGCGGCACTCAACGCTCTGCCAAGACCCGCTCGGCGCGTCGACACGAGCGCGCCATTGCGCAAGACCATCCGAGCGGACGGAATAACCATCTCGGGCTTGGTCCAGCGCATGAACCAGGCGGTCCGCATGACGCCGGGACCAACTGGGGGCTACGTCATAACCGTGACCGTCCAGAACGAGCCGACCACCGAGTATGGCCGCTGAAGACAGCGTAGTCCCAGGTCTGGCGAACCTCTACGAGGCGCTGGATCTATACCGTTCGCTGCGAGGCTCCCTTGTCAACCTGGCGGAGTCTCCGAATATCAATCGCCTCAAGGCCTCGGGCATCATGCCCGTGGCCGACATTCCGCTCCAAGCGGTGCTCGACCTCGGTCAGTACGGCCACCGCATCGAGATTGTCGTCATCGATGGCTCGTGGAGACTGGCGGTCGAGGCTTCAGGCCAGTCGGCTCCGCTGATCACGCTGACCGGCGACACCACCGAGGTGCTCGGGCCGGTTGATGCCCCCATACTCGAGCGAGCTGTAGACCGGGGAGACGCCGTTGGCGGCCTCGACCTTGTGTCATCGAAGGATGCCCGTCTGACGCTGGAGATCATGAACGAACCAGGCCAGTCAGGGGTCCATTGGTGCATGGCTTCTGGGGTGGTCAACGAGCTTCTGACATCGGCAGAGTGGGTTGCAGCGGCGTCAGGGTTCATAGGCCCAGTCCGTCAGTTGGTCATTGATGACTTTCCGTCCGAACCCCTGATCTTCGGTGAGCTGGCGATCTCGAACGGCCACTCGCAGATTGAGCCTCCTCCGACGTCATCCCTTGATCTGGACTTCATCGACGATCGGGTCAGCCGAGGCCGACCCAGACTGCCCTCGCCCATCATGTTCGACGGGAATGCAGTCTTCGCGAGCGCCACGGAGGAGGTGACAAAGATGCTCGGTGCCCTGATTGGGTTGGCCCGCGTACTCGTGTGGTACTGGCTAGCCTCCGATCTCGAGTTGGGGGTTCCGCCGATAGCAGTGGTGAGCGGAGCTCGCCTTGTACAGTTTCCCCTGGCGGTGTCGGATGATGCCGAAGCGGTTCGCGACGAACTGGATCTATACCGGTGGGCGGTGAGTAACAGCGACCCAGCTCGGCTCGAAGCCGTGGAGCATGCGATCTCTCTCGCTGTGATCGGTGCCGACGACCTGGCTGGTGCGGCTGGGCCTTCTCTCCGTACGGCGAAGTCCGTTTACGAGTTGTCACGCAGTGGGGCGGTCGCAGAAGCCCTCGCCGCAAGACGCACAGCTCGCGGGGCGGTGGCCGCCGCCGCCCAAACGGCGACAGGGGCGGCCCGCGATGCAGCCGGATCGGTGATGGAGAGAACCATCGTCCAAGTTGCGGCCATTGGGGGAGTACTGGTCGCCCAGTTCAACGGCGTCATAACCCGGGCACAGGCTGTCGGCGTCTTGGCCGGAATTGGACTCCTGACCATTGTCCTTCTATATACCAGTCGATACATCACGGTCCCTGGCATCCGAGCGAGTCTTTGGGCGGCCATTGCAGACCTCGACCAGTTCCGAGACGCCTTGGCCGCCGATGACATTGCTGCCATTCGGGAGTCCAGGGCCGTCGGCCAAGCTGATCGGGCCGTCGCCTCGGTGGCACGGGCCAGCACCGTGATCTACCTGGCTTGCTTCGTGGCGGTGGTCGCCGCCGCGCTCCTATTGGCCTTCCACTCCACTCATGGCGGCACGGGCGTGGGACATGGCCGTAGCTGAGAGCGCCGGGTCCTCGCCTCGCCCGCGGCGGGGCTCCAGGAAAGGCCCCGAGCAGTGGTGACGCGACAGAGGGGCGTTAAGGTTGATTGAGCCGGCTTGTCACCCGTTTGTCACCCAGAGCGCTGCATACCGGCTCCTCTCAGGACCTACCAACGCCTACGAGGGGGCGGCTGGGAAGCCGTCTGACCAGGAGAGACACCCACCAGAGCTGCCTATCACCCACCCCACAAGGATGGCTCATAACCCGAAGGTCGTTGGTTCAAATCCAACCCCCGCCACCAGAGAAAGTGCAGGTCAGGGCCGGTGCGCAAGCACCGGCCCTTCTGCTGCCCGGGATCGCGTCCCACCGGATTCTCACCAATCCCGTCACATCCCACCGCTACGATGCCTACATGCGTGGATCGAAGCGCGAGCTGCGTCCTGGGGTCTGGGAGCTGCGGGTCTCCCTCGGCTACGACCCGGAGACCGGCAAGCGCCACCAGGTCTCGAAGACGTTCCATGGCGGCGCCCGGGCAGCCGATGCTGCCCTCCGGGACCTCGTGGACCATCAGGCCCCCAGCCGCACCGACGGCATGGGCGTCACGGTCGGCCAGCTCCTCGACCGCTGGCTGGAGGAGTGCGAACGCCTCGACCTCTCGCCGACGACGGTCCGCAACTACACCTCGCAGGTGAACGGGACCATCCGTCCCCGGCTCGGGAAGATCAAGCTCCACCAGCTCACGGCGAAGCACCTCGACGACCTCTACGGCACCCTGAAGGACGCCGGGAAGTCCCCCAAGACCATCCGGAACGTCCACGCCATCCTCTCCGCTGCCCTCCACCAAGCTGTGCGCTGGGGATGGCTCCGGGAGAACATCGCTGACCGGGCGAAGCCTCCCCGGGTGTCGAACCGCCGAGTAACCGCTCCCGCCGTGGAGGTCGTCCAGCAGGTCATCGAAGAGGCAGAACGGCGGGATCCCCGGCTTGCTCCGCTCCTCATGCTCGCTGCGCTCACGGGGATGCGCCGGGGGGAGCTGTGCGCCCTTCGCTGGTCCGACGTGAACCTCGACGTCGGCGTGCTTGACGTTGCCCGCTCTGTCGTCGTGGCCCGTGGCGGGCTCGCCGAGAAGAGCACCAAGACCGACCGCTCCCGGAAGGTCGCGCTCGACCCCGTTGGCATCGCCCTCCTCACTGCGCACCGGAAGCGGGTCGAGGACTGGATCACCGACGCCGGAGGAACCCTCGCCGCCGACGCCTTCGTCTTCTCGCCCTACGTCGAGGCGACCACGCCCTTCCGGCCGGACAACGTGACGTCGTTCTTCATCCGGGTGCGGGACGCCGTCGGAGCACCCGACGTGCGTCTCCACGACCTCCGCCACTTCACGGCAACCCAGCTCATCCATGCAGGCATGGACATCCGGACCGTCGCCGACTTCCTCGGCCATTCCGATCCCTCCCTCACCCTCCGGGTGTACTCCCACGCCATCGAGGAACGGAACCGGGCTGCTGCCACCATCATGGGCCAGGTCCTCGCCGCCAAGAAGGAACCCGCCGGACTGCCGTCTGGCGCATAAAACTGGGCTCGTGTCCGACGAGACCGACCTCGACCTTCCCGAGCTTGCTGGCGCCGAGACCGTCGGGCGCATCACGGTCACCCAGTTGGACTGGTGGAACGCACACTCTGATGCCTTCAGCGAAGCCGTCGCCGTCATCGAGTGGGACGAGCTGCACGTCGAGCGCCGCACCGTCGGGCCGGTCATCGAGGAGCGCCCACCGCAGCGGCTCACCATGACCGTCGAGGAGGCTGCAGTCGTGCTCGGCATCTCCCGGGCGACTGCCTACGACGCCGTGAGCCGTGGCGAGATTCCCTGCATCCGCATCGGCAGGCGCATCCTCATCCCCAAGGTCGCCCTGGAGCGGTTGCTGGACGGGGCTGGAGGCGGAGTGCAACCCTAAATACTCCAGAGCTGTATTTAGGGTTGTATGATAACCCTATCTAAGGAGCAACCATGTCTCGGGTTATCCGCCGCCGCTGGATCAACGACTACACCGGCCCGTCCCGCAAGGACAACCGCGGGTGCGAGTACGAAGCCTACGTCCCCGACCCGCTCGTCGGACGTGCGTTCACCATCGACGGTGAGGTCGCAGCCGACATCGCGGATGCCGAAGCTGCCATCGCTCGCCTCAACGCTGAAGCGACGAGCCTCGTCGATACCGAGGCGCTCGCCCGCATCCTGCTCCGTGCGGAGTCCGTCGCCTCGTCTCGGATCGAAGGACTGGAGATCGGAGCACGACGACTTCTGCGGGCAGAAGCCGCCAGAGGTCTTGGCGACGACCCGTCCGATGTCACGGCCGTCGAGGTCCTCGGGAACATCGACGCCATGGTCTTCGCCATCGAGCACGTCGATGCAGGAGACCCGATCACGGTGGAGTTGGTGCTCGATGTCCACCAGCGTCTCCTCGCCAAGACGCGACTGGAGCAGTACGCCGGGAAGTTCCGGGAACAGCAGAACTGGATCGGGGGGAGCGCCTACAACCCCTGCAGCGCTGCCTTCGTCCCTCCACCGCCGGAGTACGTCGCCGAACTCGTCGCCGACCTCGTCGCCTTCGCCAACGACGACTCGCTCCCCCCTGTCGCCCAAGCAGCCATCGCGCACGCCCAGTTCGAGACGATCCACCCCTTCGTGGACGGCAACGGTCGGACCGGCAGAGCCCTCGTGCACCTCATCTTCCGACGTCGGGGCGTGGCCCCCCACGTCCTTCCTCCGGTGTCGCTCGTCCTTGCGACCTGGGCACAGGACTACGTCGGTGGTCTCGAAGCGACCAGGTACCGGGGACCGGCATCTGGCAAGGCAGCGAGCGAAGGCATAAACCTCTGGATAGGACGCTTTGCCACTGCGTGCAAGCGGGCTGTCGATGATGCGTCGAGCTTCGAGGAACGCGCCCGTGCCATAGAAGCATCGTGGCGGGAACGCCTCGGCCGAGTCCGTGCCCGGTCGGCAGCCGACCTCCTCCTCGGAGCGCTCGTCGGCGCTCCCGTCGTCACCGTCAACAGCGCAGCCGACATGATCTCCCGGAGCTTCATCCAGACGAACGAGGCCGTCTCACGCCTCGTCGAGGCTGGCATCCTGAAGCAGGTGACCGTCGGTCGCCGCAACCGAGCCTTCGAAGCGCCCGACATCATCGCTGCCTTCACCGACCTGGAGCGCCAGCTCGCAAGCCCCGAAGGCGACACGCTCACGAGTGAACCCGTCCGTCGCGTCCCACGGCGGCAGTGACCCATGGACAAAGGGGTTCCGAAATCCGTATCGTCATTGCATAAGCAACAATCGCGTCCGCGCGGTCGCGCTGTAGCGCGCAAGCGCTGGCGATGTGGGAAACCAATGTGCGCATTGCAGTCGTCAACCTCAAGGGCGGCGTCGGTAAGACGACGACGGCCGTCCACCTTGCCGTAGGACTCGCTCGGCAGGCACCTACCGTTCTGGTCGATTCCGACCCACAGGGCTCCGCGTCTCGCTGGGACCAACTCGCCGAGACCCTTCCATGTCGAACCGTGAGCTACCCGAAGTCGGACTTGGGCAGCCGACTTCCCGAGCTGCTGGGTGGAGCCTCGCACCTCGTGATCGACACGCCCCCTGGGCACACGGACATAGTCGCCGCTGCAGTCTCATCCGTTGACACGGTCATCATCCCGGTCGAGCCGCTGGCGATGGACCTCGACCGTCTCAGTCCGACGATCGAGCTGCTCTCGAAAACGGCGCTTGCGAACGACCCCGACGTGTACGTGCTCCTCACGCGGGTGCGGTCCAGAACCCGTGGCTCACGCAGTGCTCGTGAACTGTTGGAGGATCGTGGACTCCCAGTGCTGCGGACCGAGATACCGCTCTTGGAAGCCTACGGATGGGGCTACGGCATGGTTCCGCCGGAGGGACACCGCTACGGCCAGCTCCTCGACGAGCTGCTGGCCGAAAGGGAGGGAGCAGCATGAGTACACCGAAGAAGGTCTCAGCTCTCGCCCGTCTTGCGGAGATCACGGCAACGCCGCACCCCGTCGCTCCGGCACCCCCATCACCGAACGAGAGCATCGTCCGGTATACGGCGGAGATACCCAAGCACCTGCACCGTGAGTTGAAGGTCTTTGCCATGGATCACGACACGAGTACCTACGCCGTCACCAAGTCCCTGCTGGCTCTACTCGCAGAGGACGAAGACGTCCGCCGAAAGGTCGTCGAGGTGCTCGGCCGTGAGTGATCGTGAACAGCGCGGTAGCGCGGTAGCGTTAGAGCGCGACAGCGCTGAAGCGCGTCTCAGCTCGATACTTGCCGACTACTTTCAGGAAGAGCTGGATCACGCCCGTACCGTAGGCAATGTGGGCTTCTACGCTCGGGTGCTCACCCAGGCGACCCTGCCACACAGCGACCCCAAGGTTCCGATCTTCGAACGTCGGAACGGCTCACTGTCCCTCAGCATGGCCGCACCTCCGAGCGTCGGCCTTCCCTACGGGTCGATTCCCCGTTTGCTCCTGGCCTGGATCACGACGGAGGCTGTCCGCACCAAGAGCCGGGAACTGGTGCTCGGCGATCACCTGTCAGGGTTCATGCGGCAGCTCAGGATCATCCCGACTGGCGGACGCTGGGGAACGATCCGACGCCTGCGATCGCAGATGGAGCGACTGTTCAGTACCTCGATCTGGGTCCGATACAACGGCGAGAGGGTCACGGCTGGAACCGGGTGGATGGTCGCGGACGACTATCAGTTGTGGTGGGACCCGAAGCGACCCGATCAGCCGGTCCTCTGGGAATCGACGATCACTCTCGGAGAACACTTTTTCCGCGAGATCACCGAACACCCGGTTCCGGTCAGCATGGAGGCTCTCCAGCGGCTTCGAAGGTCACCGTTGGCGCTCGACTTGTACATGTGGCTCACGTATCGCATGAGCTACCTGCGGACGTCCACGCGTGTCCCGTGGGCGGCTCTTCATCTTCAGCTCGGAGCGGACTACGCAAATGTGTGGCACTTCAAGCCTGAGGCTATCCAAGCGCTGCACAAAATTGTTGACGTCTATCCCGCGGTAGTCGAGGCATCCAAAGACGGCCTCATCCTCAGACCCTCGCCAACTCACATTCCGTCTCGTCCACAGTAGGACTAAACACCAGGACTTATCCACGCATAAACGCCGAGGTTTCTGTGATCTCCCCTTACGCATAAACGCCGAGGTTTCTACGCATAAACGCCGAGAAGCTCATTAATACCTGTAGTTCTTCCGATAGTTATCCTGTAGTAGGTCACGATTGATTCTGAGCTAACGCTCATGGGCTCAAGCTCACGCATAAACGGGGGCCATCCCGCACGCCACATTCAGCGCTACGGGATCGTTCAGCTCCCTCCCCAGCAAGGAGGGAACCGAGCAAACGCGCCAATCGCACCACCTCCCCTTGATGGTCCTTGTATCCCCCTCCCGGAGGCGAGTAGCGTGGCACTAGCGGCTCCTGGCACCCGGTGGACCACTCCGGACGAGCAGGTCCGCTCCTCCCGAAACCCTCTGCACTAGCCTCTGCTGCTGTGGTGCAGAGCCTCTGCCTGAACATTCCCGACTGCCCGCCGCCGCCCCGCTGCGCTCCTGAACAGGGGATACGGCCCCACGCTGCCCTCCCTGGATTGCAGAGGCAATCCTTCGACACCCCACCCCCACAACGTGTGACTGGGGTGTCGAACCAGGAGGACAGGTTGGGGGCCAAGGAGGAGCACAGTGCAGCGGGGCGGCGGTGAGAACGACAAGGCGGAGGAGTTGGGGGAGGAGTTCAGGGGGAGGGTTGGGTTGGTAAGAGGGACCTGCAGTGCAGGCGACAACGGGGAAAGTAAAGAGAGAAAGAGGCTCGGCTTCCTGACAGGGATAGGGAGAGGGGAGAAAAGGGGAAGTCCAGGCGAGCGTTCTTCTGCGATATGGGATATTGGCAAATGTCGCGTGTCGGGAGATAATCAGGGTGCAACAGAGGGACCACGGACCAAGGCCGTGGGAGCCCGGTAGAGACAGCGATGAATGCGCCCGGACAACCGAAGCGCACAGGAGCCTTGGAGTCGCAGCCGTCCGCAAACGGCGGTCGTACCCTTCCGAATGGCAATGGCCGCATGCCGCTTCGAGCAGCGGGCCATATGCACCTCACCGAACGAGACCTCGACATTCTCGTCTGGGTCGCACGGCACGGCATCGTGACCGTGGACCAGATCGCAGCGAAATTCTTTCCCACTCCGCACGGCAAGTCGGCAGCCTTCCAGCGCGTCCGGAAGCTCTGTGATGCCCACCCGCCGCTCCTTCAGCGCACGAGAACCCACTACCGGGAACCGTCCGTTCTCCGGGTGACGACCCAGGGCGCAAAGCTCGCCGACACCGGGTTGTCTCCTGCCCGGATCGTGCCCGCCGAGGTGCATCATGCACTCGCCATCGTGGACCTTGCCGAGGAACTCCTCGCAGCCCACCCGGGCGCAACGCTCCTCACGGAGCGGGAGCGCCGGGCGCAGCGCTACCGGGAAAAGCGCGCCGGGGAGCGGAAGACGACGGGGCGCATCCCCGATGCAGTCCTCGTCCTTGCGCCCCGCAACGGAACGAAGGAACGCAGCATCGCCATCGAGCTGGACCGCTCGCCTCGGAGCCGGATGGATGCCGAGACGGTCATCAAGGCGTACATCGCCGAAAAGTACGACGAGGTCCTCTGGTACGTCCGCCCGAACCGGGTGGACTTCATCCGGGAGATCGTAAGGCGCATGAAGACGGGTGACTTCATCGAGGTTCGACCATGGCAGGGCCGCTGAGTGACCGCCACGTCCCCGCCCCTGCGACCTCCGACGTCGGAACCGAGTACAACCTCTGGTCGAACGTCACCGTGTCGCTCGGCGTCGTCATCGGGATATGCGTCGTCCTCATGCCGGGCATGCTCCTCGGCGCTGTCCTCGCCTGGGGAGCGTGGAAGATCACGAGGCCATCCTGGCCGACCATCGCCATCCTCTCGGTCGGCTTCGCAGCGGGCCTCGTCATCGAGGCACAGCTCATCCCGTGGCTCTGGCCGCTCGGCTTCCTCTTCCCGGGCCGCCTCTACGACCTCCTCCCGACGTCGAGCGTCCTCCCATGGGGCACTGCGGTCTGGCACGGCTGTGCTGTCGAGCTGCAGGGCGGACCACTGCTGCTCCTTGGGACGGAAGCGTTCCTCTCCACCCGGGAGCGGACGCTCACCTCTGGCCTCTTCACCCAGGCGAGGGAGCGTGAGCGAACCGGATCATCCCAGCTCGGAAGCCTCCTCCATCACTACGCTTCCATCGTGTCGCCAGTCGCGAAGTTGATGCTTGCCGATGCGGACCACCCGCCGGGTGGCATCCGCCTCGGAGCGCTCCGTGACAACCGACGAAAGCCGTTCGACCTCGACCCGTCGGAGCTGCGGCTCCACACCTTCCTCCCCGGCGCCTCGGGCTCAGGGAAGACGACGACGCTGGAGCGCCTGGCGGATGGTGCCATGCGGAACGGCGCCGGGCTCGTCATCATCGACTGCAAGGGCGGAGGACTCGGTGGGGCAGCGGAGCGCCTCGCAAAGCGCTACCGCCTGCCCTTCCTCGTCGTGGACCCCGACGACCCGGAAACCATCGGGTACAACCCCTGCCAGGGATCCCCGGCCGACATCGCGAACAAGCTCATCGGCTCGTTCACCTTCGGTGAGGCCGGAGAGATTTACAAGCAGGTCGGCATGCACGTCGTGCCGCTCGTCATCCGGGGGATGCTGGCAGCAGGACTTCCCCTCACGCTCCGCCAGCTCGCAGAGTCCTGCTCCCTGAACGGGCTCCGTCTCCTCACGAGGAAGATCGCAGACGAAGGGCTCCAGGACGAACTCACCGCCATCGTGGACGATGCCGATGCTGCCGGGAAATCGGGGATCATCTCGCTCCAGCACCGCTTCGGCGCCCTCCTCCAGGGCGCCTTCGGACCGCTCTTCACGGCCGACAAGGTCCTCGACTGGGAGAACGTCTTCAGTCGTCCGTCCGTCGTCTACATCTGCCTCTCCGCGACCGCAGCCTCCGAGGACGTGGACCTCATGGGCCGGGTCCTCATCCAGGACCTGAAGCAAGCCTGTGCCCGGCGCCTCCGGATCGTCGCCCGGGGCGGGACCGTCGCCCCAGTGCTCTGTGCCATCGACGAGTTCGCTGCACTCAACGAAGCGAAGCAGATCATCGACCTTCTGCTCCAGGCACGGCAGGCAGCGATGCCCCTCCTTCTAGCAACGCAGTTCCTCCCCCAGGACCCTGACCTCCGGAAGGCTGTCCTCCAAGCAGGACTCCTCGTCGTGCACCGCCTCGAAGCTGCCGACGCCCAGGACGTCGCAGCACAGTTCGGGACCCGTCCCACGTGGAAGGTCACCCACCAGATCGACTGGGAGACCGGCACGACGGCAAAGGGCTCCATCCGCGACGTCGAGGAGTACGTCGTCCATCCGAACACGCTCCGCAGGCTCCCTGTCGGGACTGCTGCTGTTCGCTCTGTTGCCACGGACCGCCACGCCATCGTGGAGGTCATCCCCGTCCAATAGCCGCACCGAGGAGAAAGGAGTCACGACCGTGTCCGATGAGGCAATCCCAGTGCCGCCGGGGGATGCGTCTCCGGTCGCGAGATCACGGCAGGGGAGGCGAGGACTACTTGGTCTCTACGACCGCGTGCTTGCCTGGCGCTGCGATGGACTCCCGCCGGGCCTCGGGACGATCGAGTGGTGCATGGCAGGAGCGTTCCGCATGCCGGGAGCTGCGACGGCAGCGCTCGCCTCAGCCTGGACGGCTGTCGTCGTCGCGCTCTGGGTCGCACTCGTGAGCGCCATCGGCTCCGTCGTCGTGACGCTCTTTGGCATCACGTTCTCCGGACACACCGCTGGTGTCCTGAACTTCAGCTCGCACACGGCAGGCGGGCTCACCTTCATCGCAGCCATCGCTTCGGCAGTCATAGGGTTCGGGAGCGGGTTCGCAGCGACGTACGCCAGCTCCTACCTCGGAGCGCTCCCCGTCGTCGCAGCAGCACTCTTCGTCGGCATCCTCCTCGGTCTCGTCATAGGCATCGTGGCGACGGTCATGGAGCCGACGCTCCTCCGGTGGAAGGGGTACCGGAGGCCGTCGCGACGGGAGTGGGAGCTGCACCTGACGGATGCCATGCAGACCGTCGTGGACAACATGCGGCTCCGCACGACGCCGAAGCTCCTCATCATGGACACGCCGGTCCCGCAGGCATGGACGCACAGCCGGACCATCGTGCTCTCGAAGGGCCTCGTGGAAGGACTCGACTCCGGGGAGCTTGCAGGCGTCATCGCGCATGAGATGGTGCACTGGCAGCAGGGGGACGCCATCGCGAACCGCATGATCCTCGCCTTCGGCTGGCCGGTCGCTGCCCTCTACAGCCTCGGGATGTTCCTCTCCGGTGCCCGCTTCGGCCCGAAGGCCCAACAGGGCGTGGCGCAGGGAGGGATCGTTCCTGCCGCCGGCGGGACGGCAGCAGGAACGCACGTGAGTACCCAGTCCGTCGTGAAGGGCACGACGTCCGTCATGGCAGTCCTTGGGTGGATGCTCCTCTGGCCTTCCTACCTCCTCACGAAGTTCGTCATGGTTCCTGCTGCAGCCCGGGACTCCCGGACCGCCGAGTACCAGGCGGATGCTGGAGCAGCAGCAGCCGGGCTCGGGGGTGGGCTCCAGCGGGCGCTGGAGCGCATCGCTCCCTGGGAAGGCGGACGGACGGCCTGGGAAGCCGTGCTCTCCGCCACGCACCCGCCGATGGAGCTACGCATCGAGGCGCTGGAGGACCACGACGTGGACCCGCCGGAGGAGAAGGGCACGCTCAACCGGACCCACGTCGGCGTGACGTGGACCGTGCTCGTCGTGCTCCTTGGCGTAGCGCTCGCACCGTTCATCCCCGGCTACCACGCCCACCTCCACCACAGCGGGTACTGGCCGTGGTGAGGCGTCCGCTCCGTCACAAGGTGGTGACGTCCGTCCCCTGACCGGGCGAGAAGGCGGATACTGGGGTCGAGGTTCATCCGCTGCGTTCAGGAGAAGTCCGGCTGCGCTTCGGCGCAGCCCCTCTCGTCCACCGTGATGCCGTGCGCCCGTTTCGACGAAAACATGGCGTTTCGGTGAACTATGGCGCAGTCCTGTCGCAGTGCAGCGATGCATCGTGCTCAGAGAAAGCAGTCGCCTGACAATGGTGGCATAGAGCACGAGCACAACGTCGCAGCAACGCATGAACCACAGCTACTTCCTGAACAAAACGCAGCCAGTGCATGCGTGCCACGACTGGCACGCACAACACCACGGACGGGTTTGGACCTTGGCCCTGTCAGTGGTCGCTGCCAGACGGGACCGTCCGTACCTGTGTCTCGTTGCTCTTCCCCTTGCGATCCTCGCCGTCACGCTCGCGGGCTCTGAGTCTCCTGCCGTCCTGTGGCTGATCATCCCGCTCGCCATCCTCACCTGGACGTGGGGATCGACGGAATGGCCCTGGACGTGGGTCCTCGGCGTCATGGAGGCGTGTTACGGCATCCAGTGGGCAGTCATTGGTATTTACGCCCTCAATGCGTTTTCGCAGGAGCGCATCCTCGTCGGCATCCTCTGGGCAGCGTACGCCGGAGGCGTTGCTGGCGTGTCCCACGTGAACAGGAAACGTGCTGATCGGTACTGCTGGTAGACGTCGTACCCCATCACGGTTCCCGCAGGAGCGACTGCGCCGACTGCGGCGCCCATCTACAGTGTGAACACCGTTACGGGTGAAGGACCATCAAACGTGGCACTGAACTTCGCGGTCACCGTCCCAGGTTCTGCGTACTCTGGGACATATACGTCCACATGGACCTTCACGATTACAAGCGGGCCGTGACGGACACGTCACGCAGGACTGGCCTACGGATTCACCGTTAGGAACGACTGACCGAGTCCAGCATCCACTGGAGTCGAGTCGTAGAGGTTGTACTGCACGAGCGTTCCCGAGAACGTTGCGGACTTAACGATGAGGCTCCCGATCGACAGGTTCATGAGCCCGGAGAGCGAGCCGAGGCACGACGTCAGATATGCCGCCGTGAGATTCAGGCTTGTTATCGCGCTTGTGATGCACGAGATGAGATCCATGATGGCAGTCGTGTTCACGGTCGCGAGCCCGGTCGAGATCGCGGCTGTCATCGACCTTCCGTAGATCGAGCCGTAGAAGCCGGGCGATCCCGTGATGGTGAACGGCAGGAGCGATATTGACAACGTCCCTGTATCGTTCCGGTCGAAGTAGAACAAGAGGTTCTGTCCCGTCCCGGAGGTCGGAGCGTTGAGCGAGGGGTCGATGCTTCCGGTGAGTGTGACATTCGGTCCCACTTCACCAGGAGTACAGGCGGTTGGCATGGCGACACCGCTCAGGATCGAGCCGCATCCAAAGAAGAACGTCACGCCAGTACCGGTAACGGTGCTCGTCCCGGAACCGCTGGCATCATTGAGATACAGCCCAGATCCGAACGACGAGCAGCTTGACGTCGATGATGCGGCGCCGCTTCCAATGATGAAGTACGTACCTGGCTGGAACGTGACGGTTGCACTGTTGAGGCCCGAGCCGCAAATCTCGCTGTAGAACCCGGGGCTCAGGGTCCCGCCCGTGGAAGGCAGTGTCACGACCCCGTTCGTGCCCTGAACGGACAGGCCAGCATCCGAGGGAGGAAGGGAGTTCTGCAGTGGATCGGGTGCCACTGCTGCGCCCGTGACGACTGCAGGGTTGACAGTCCATCCTGCTGGGTACGAGGCTGTGCCAGTAGCGGTAAACCCGCTGGACATCACACCGTCCCCGACGTTGAGATTCAGTCCTGCTGGCGCGATGACTCCGGTGTCGCCATTCGCCTGGATCGTTCCTGTCACGTTGAGGGTCTGCTCCAGCGACGCAGTTATCGTGGGTGCACACACGAGCAGCACACAGATCGGGGGGATGGTGACGCCGGGAGTGAATGTCAGGTTCCCGCCCGTTCCGGAGGAGCCAAGCGTGCACACGGTACACCCGAGGGCTAGCTCGCTTGATCCGGTGGGGATCAGGGCTGTTGCGTAAAGCGTGAGAGCAATCGGACCGAGTCCAGGGATGCTCCCGAATGCGAGTGGCGATGATCCATCGACGAGGGTTGCAGTGACTTCCGTGGCATCAGCGACTGTCGGAGCGACCGAGCCGTTTGCCTCCTCGTACTGGAAGGTCACCGTGCAGCTCGCACCACAGCCATCTGACGCTGCAATATGCGTTCCTGCATCATTTGCCTGGGCCAGTGCCTGAACCGGCGTATCGAAGCTTCGCAGTGCAAGCTCGACTTCGCTCGCTGCAGTGAGGGATGCGGCATCAGCAGCCGCCTGATCCTGCGCATGGTGCAGTTGCGCCGCGGTCAGATCAATGACTCCTCCAGCAATGGTCACCACAACGGTCACCATGAGAACTGCAACGATGAGCGTCTGGCCTCGCTGCGACCGCCGTCGTGAGTGAGGGGGCGTTGATGGTCGTCGAAGTCGGTGCATCACGGCGCCAGGCACCCAGCGACGAGCAAACGGGAGTATAAGAGGTATTCCTTTCATTTTTGTGATTCAAGAATATGCGGTGGTGCGCCTATACCGGCAGCGACCCGGTAACAATCCATCAACTATTCGCAACATCGTGTACGCGTATCCCTCACACACCGTACAGCCAGATACAATGACCCCATCGACGGTGACTGCAACGTCCTGCTCTGGCTTGCAGTATTTGATGCGAGAACAGCATGTGCACAACACGGGGACCAACTATCGCCACGAATATTCTGCGAGCGGGTCCAAGGGCTCAAAGAGCCAGTATTGGGCAGGCGGTTGTTGAGTTTGCCCTCATAGCCCCGCTGTTCTTTGGGTTGTTCGTAGGCTTTATCAACATTGCGTCATATGGTGCCCGCATCGCGCAGGTAACGAACATGGCTCGCCAGGGAGCCCGGTATGCCTCCTTGTATCCGGAGCAGTGGAGTGCGGCTGCCACACCGCCAGCGCCAACGATCGAGGGCCAGATTGAGAGTGCAGGAGATGGGATTACTGTTCCCAATACCGATAGCAATATCACCATCGCCTATTATGACTTCTCTCCGCTCACCGGGACGACGACGGAATGCGGGTATTACAGCGCTGCATCCGGGACATTCGTTGCTACAGGACCTCAGCCTGAAGCAAGCTGCATATCAGGTGGCAACCTTGTGCAGGTCACGCTCACAGCGAGTTTCGTGCCTGTGATTCCTGTTGCAAGTTTCAGCACGTCACTGTCGCAGAACATCTGGATGGTCGTCGAATGAGATACCGGACACAGGGACGGCAGCATGCGCAGGCGCTTGTGGAGTTCGCCGTTGTCTCTCCGTTCCTGCTTCTGATCCTGTTCGGCTTCCTGGATTTGGGGCTGGGCGAGGCATCGAGTCTCTCTCTCAACGGTGCAGTACGGGTTGGTGCCCGGTTCGCAGCAGTGTCACCCCTCGCGTATGATCCGACCAATCCAGCGTCTGCGGGTACGATTCAGGGAGCAGTGCAGGAGAACGCCCTTCTGGACACGATAGCGAGCAGCCAGATTGCGATTGCGTATTTCCTGCCCGAGCCAAGCGGCGTTGTCGAGTGTGGCACCTATTCCACGGGTACGGACAGCTTCGTTGCGCAGCCGGGTTTTACCGAGGGGAACTGTCTCGTCCAGGGAGTGACCGTCGTACAGGTGTCGGCAGCAATCGTGTATGACCCGATCACTCCGCTGTTCAAGACCATCGATCCCTCTGGGATGACTCTCACTGCATCGTCTTCTCTCACGCTGGAACAGACTTCGTAGCTTCATTGTCAGAGTCGGACAGATACGGGATGCTTGCCTAATCCTGCCCACACTGTGTGATAATCGGAGTTACAGAAGTACCATGTGCTGGGTGTCAGACGGGTAATTGAAGCGTAATCACGCTCATGTCGAGGTCGTCGCACGCAGCGTTCCGGAGGACACGAAACTCGTGAATGAAGGCCATCTCTCTCTAGCGCGGTCAAAGGTAACGCTCTCAGCGCTCATCACTCTCGGAGCGCTAAGTATCCTGTTCTCCGCTGCCTTTGCGACATGGACAGCGTCTGCTACGAGTCCGACCCAAACACTAAAGAGTGGCGAGGTCATCATTGGATTTGGAACAGCAGATGATCTTGGAACGGGCGCCGCCTATATAGCGCCAGGAGATACGATCCAGCGAGCTGTCGATCTCACGGACACCGCGGCAACACAAGTCGCAACCACGATCACGCTTGGTGTCACTGATGCGTGCGGAACCTGTGCTGCAAGCACGATGGACACGACGACGTCATCGACAGCCGGGCTTCAGGTTGTGGTTACGGAATGCTCAGTTGCGTGGACACGGTCCGCCGCACTCCCTGATGGGGGGTACACGTATACGTGTTCAGGGACCACGACGAGTGCTCTCGCAAGCACCCCTATGGGGACGTTGGAAACAACGCCTGCAACGCTCTCAGGCTTGAATGCCGAGCTTGCTGGGGGTGGCACAGATCATCTGCTGGTCACCCTGACGTTCGCTACGGGATCGCCATCGACAATGGAGAACTTGACCTCCACGGTTGAGTATGTCTTCAGCGCCACTACACGTCCCGGTCAGCCCATGTAGCAATGGCCAAAGCGCGTTCTCGCACGGGGCTGCGGTGGCCGAACGGATGTTTAGCCATCGCAGTTACGTTGTTTGGTGTAGCAGCGTTCAGTATCATCACGGGCTGGTTCAGGGTTGACACAGTGCTCACTGGTTCCATGGAGCCAGCGATCCTGCCCGGGGATGTTGTCATCCTGACGTCTGAGCCGGTTGCAGCGCTTCGAGTGGGACAGATCGTTGCGTTCCACCCACCGTCCGAACTGTCTGTCACGGTCGTTCACCGCGTCGTGGAGGTTGCCCGCGATCACGGCTCCATCGTGATCCGCACCAAGGGTGATGCGAACACAGCGATGGACCCGTGGCACCTGCAAATCATCGGGACATCCGTGTGGAGAGTATCTCTCGTTGTCCCGAAGATCGGCTTTCTTCTCCTCTGGGCGAGTAGCGGAGTCGCCAGATTCGTGGTCGTCCTCGGCTGTATTTCCGTGGGGGTGTGGCTCGTCGTGGACTTCCTCAGGCGCCAGCGACGGATGCCCCCTCCGGATGATGCTCCTGCATATGAGGATGGCACCCTAAACCCTCCCCCAGACGCTGGATTGGGAGTGTCCCGCCCGGCACGGCAGCGGACGGGTCGCACGGGGAGTTCCGGCAAACGTCGTCGTCGGGCTTCACCGCTGAAGCCACTTGTAGCGTTCCCTCTCGCCATGGTGACGAGTGGAGTGCTGGTGATGACCGTCGGGGCAACGGCATGGGGAGCAGTAGCAACGGCGCCCACAGAGACGCTCCAGACAACGAACGTCTCTGCTCCGACCGGGTTGACAGGGACGGGTTCGTGCTCCGGGTCGCCAACGCAGAGCAACGTGACGCTCACGTGGAACGCGTCCGTACTGCGTGACTACGACAACGGGTATCTCGTTACGGGCTACACAGCCCTGCGCAGCACCGCCTCCCTGGGGCCGTATACGGCTGTTGGGACGACGAGTGGATCGCCGCCCCCGAACGCATTCACCGATACGAACATCACGGGGTTCCCAACACCGACAGTCTTCGTGTCCGATAGCGCAGGGACAGTCGAGAGTGTCAATGGATCAACGTACACGGCGACCCCGATCACGACGGGAACCCAGAGTTCTGAGCCGAATGACATCGCGATAACGCCGGATGGAAGCAAGGTCGTCGTCGCAAACGAGGCGTCCGGCACAGTGTCGGTCATCACAACGGCGACCAACGCAGTCCAGACCATCACAATCCCAAGCGGAGGACTTCTGTCACCCGCTGCTCCAAATGCTGTCGTCATTACCCCAGACGGCAATACTGCGTACGTTAGCGACCATAACAATGCCGTTGTGTACCCAATATCCATCGCAGGAGCCACGGCAACCCTTGGAACAGGGATCACCGTCGGGACGCTGACGGACCCGACCGCAATGGTCATGCTACCCAACGGCAGTGATGTCTATGTTGCAAACTACACAAGCGGGACAGTCTCGGCTATCTCCACTGCGTCGAACACTGTCGTCGCGACCATCCCGGTGAATGGTGGGAGTGGAAGCCCCGAAGCGCTCGCAGTGACACCCGATAGCGCTCACGTGTACGTCGCAGACCAGAAGGACAACGCCATCTGGGATATCGCGACTGCATCGAATATCATCTCCGGCCCGATCGCAGTCGGGAATCTGGCCGATACGAATCTGTTGCTCTTCACCGTATCGGACCCGAACATCCTCTCGATTACCCCAAACGGTGCGAACCTCTTCGTGGCAAACGTCTCTTCTGGCACGGTCTCAGTCATTGCAACGGCGACGGATACAGTGACATCAACCATTATCCTTCCCGCCGGGGCCAAGCCTAACGGCCTGCTCATGCCGCCCAATGGCTGTCAGTTCTATGTTGCTGATGCTGCGAACGATGCAATCGATGTTGTAGGGGTGTCTACGGATGCCTTTGTCACAGCAGTACCAGTCGGTACCCTTGGTGACCCTATGGCGATGAGTGTGACTCCAGACAGCGCAAGAATATTCGTGGCAAATCGCTCATCGGGGACTGTCTCGGTCATATCGGCAGGCACGGATACCGTCATTGCCACGATTGGTGGCATATCCAGTCCCGCAGGGATCGCTATTACTCCGTACCCTCTCTACTACGAAGTTGAGGCGACTCGCGATCTCTGGATCAGTCCTCCATCGACACCGTTTGAGATTGCACCTGGCTGGAACCCGGGAGGATGGCAATAGCAATCCGCGGCTTCTACGACAGATGTGCAAATGAGGAACGGTTAGCGCGACACCGTTGGTTGCTGGTCTCAGACCTGCGGATGAACTGAGGGCCGTGTCGCAATAGACCCGTCCGCAATTGATTCGCACAACGGGACGCCATATGGCACACAATGAGTGAATGGACGGACTGAAGGTCGGTTATGCAAGAGTCTCAACGGTCGAACAGGACCTGTCCGTGCAGCGCAACGCTCTTCAGGGTCTTGGAGTCCCGACAGATCGCATCTACGTCGATCACGGACTGACCGGCACGAATCGAGACCGACCGGGCATGTCGCAGGCGATGGCTGCGTGCCGGGCCGGAGACACGCTCGTCGTCACGAAGCTGGATCGGCTCGCTCGCTCGGTATCGGATGCGAGAGACATCGTGGACGAGCTGACAAGGCGGGGAGTAGTGCTCAACATCGGCGGATCGCTTCACGACCCTGCCGATCCCGTTGGGCGTCTCCTGTTCAACGTGCTGGCCATGGTCGCAGAGTTCGAGGCGGACCTCATCCGGACACGCACTCGGGAGGGCATGGCCGCTGCCCGTGCTGCCGGGAAGCTCCGGGGTCGCAAGCCAAAGCTCTCGCCGCGACAGGAGGAGCATCTTGTGGAGCTGCACGCATCCGGGGAGAAGAGTCCGTCGGAGTTGGCTGAACTGTTCGGCGTGACTCGCTCGACCGTGTATCGCATCGTCCAGCGTTCGGGAGCGTCGGCGACGTAGGGCTGAAGGCCAGATACGAAAAGCGTGGCCCCGTTCGGGGTCTCGGACGACTTCGGAGGACGCGGTGACCCTGGCGGTACGAAAGGAAATCCTTTCGTAGCACCCTTGGCGACACTCACCGGGGTTCGGGTTGCTTCTGCGCCAGCACTCCATGGGAACTGCCCCTTCGGTGAGCATCCAGCTTCCGGGCAGGCTGGTCTGCCTGGTATGGAATCGGCCCACACCGTGACGTTCCCGCCGAGGATCAGCACCCCTGGTGGTGCTGAGGACTTGTCGCGTCGGAACGAGGGCGTGAGGGACACGGTTGGCTTTTCGCCCGTCGTCTCTGGCTGCGTCACCCCCGGGACCGGATCGGGGTAGCGCCGATTCGGCGGACCTTCGCCTGCCTCGTAGGGCTGTGCGTGGTGGTCTGCATGGCCCAAGTCGTCCCTTGTGGGCTGGTGCGCTCCAATGGACCTTCGCGCCGTCATTGGCTTCTCCGCTGCAAGGGTCGAGATGAACGAGGACTGCGCCTCGCCCTTGCAGCGTGCCTCGACGTCGCCTCCTGAAGGCCATTACCAGCCTTCACACAAGGAGAACGACATGAAGGGCACAGCAGAGTTCCACCAGGATGCACAGCACTACTACGAAGCATGTTTCGGTCCAGAGTCCGACCGGGCGAAGCGCTACGAGACGATCCTCAAGGCCGAGGAGGAAGGCGACTACGACGCCGTTGACGAGCTACGGGAGGAGGAAGCCGAGAGCGTCCTCTCGGTTGAACAGCTCACGCACTCGTTCCGGGGCAACTGCGAGTGGGAAATCCTCATCACCAGCGGCGGACCTGCTGCCCGAGTCCTCGTCGAGGTGGACGTCAACGGTGAAGTGAAGTGGGCCGAATTCCAGTACCAGGCCTGGCACCAGGCGTGGTACGCGCCGGAAGGCCAGAGCCGTCGGATGCTCGCCGACTGGGCGGGAGCGAACTTCCCGCTGGAGTGCCGATACTGCGCACAGGAGAACGGTCGCTGGTAGCCCCAGCGACCCCCTCGCCAGCGTCGGGCGGGATCGGTTGCAGGCAAGATAGCTCGATGGTGTGGAATCCCGACGAGCTGGACGATCGGGCGCGGGCTCTGGCTCATGCCTGCCTCGATCACTGGACGGACGACGCGAACGGCGGCACTCCGCCGGACCGGCTCCGAGACTCGATCCAGAGCGTGGAGAACGCCCCGGATGATGCGGAGCTTCGTCGCTTCCTCCAGGCGTTCATCGACACCGCTCCGGAGGCAACTGGACCGGATCATCCGTGGGCAGATGCTCCTCTTGGAGTCCTGCTGCGCGGGCTCTACTCCATCGCACGGCAGCATCTCCGCTCGCCGGAGGCTCGTGACGTCCTGCGCCTGTGCAACCAGGTACGGAGCAGTGTCGAGCACGTCGGAGAGTTGGACAGCCACCCGAACGAACTGATGGCTGCCCTCATGGTGGTCGAGGACGCCGTGAATGCGATCGAGGGATACAGCGCGCTGCCACCGTTCGATCACGTGGATGAGGCGTACCTCGCGAAGTACGGCCTACTGCAGGCGATGCAGGTCGGCTTCGATGGTGCCGAAGCCGTCGCTCGGTGTCTTGGCGCGCGGGTCCGAGCAGACGCCATGGATGGAGGCAAGGCTGTCAAGGTCGCGCGCAACATCGTTGCCGGGCATCCGATCGGCGGAACGATGGCCGGAGAGTCGTGGCACCACTTCCACGACCGGGGCTCCGCCCACGACAAGTCGATGATCCGCGTCATGTCGTTCTCCCGGACCGATCCGGAGAACTGGACGGGCCAGACGCTTCTCACGGACGAGCTGATTTCAGACAGCATGGACGTCATCTCGCAGGTGCTCCGCCGTGGTCTTGACGACTATTCGGAACGGCACGCCGAACACTGAAGCTCGGCGTAGCGTCCCCTCGCCAGCCCCCAGCGGAGGCAGCCGATCAACACATCCGATCCCCCGATGACCGGTTCTCACTGGCCCATGGAGAACCGGAGGTATCGAGACAATGATACGAAATCGGGTTGTGAGAACGTCGGCCGAGGTCGGCGATATGGGCTCCGCCCGCTGAAGATCATTCTCGCTGGACCACCGTTTATGAGAAGGATGCGGCTGCTTACATAGAGTGGCAGGCAGCCCGGCGACCGGTCCCATTGCACATGGGCTATTAATTGTCGGACAATGTTGTAACTATGTCGTCAACACCGCCAAATCCATCGCAATATCCCCAACAGCCCCCCATGCAATATGCGCCGCAGGTTCCCCAAGGGCCAGCGCCGAAAAGTGGGATGTCCGGCTTTCAAAAGACGCTTGTCGCTTGTGGAAGCGGGTGTGGCCTGGTCGCCATTGTCGCGCTTATCGTTGTCCTGATCGTCGGCCGCAGTGCCGCAAATCTCAGCACAACTGCGACCGTCACCGTCTCCTCTAAACCGCACCCGATGGGCACAAAGGTTGCGATCCCCGAGACCATTGGAGGGATCGACTCAGTGCAGGTGAACGGTTGGTACACGAACGTGTCGTCGTCAAATCAGTACGAGTCGCCGTCGAGCGGAACAACGTGGGATGCCATTGACGTCACCGCCTGCGCGGGTCACAACGGCACAAGTCTCGGCGTTGATCCAACCGACTTCTCGGTCCTGCTATCGAATGGCTCCACGGCATCGAGTTCGCCCATCGTGAGTGGCCCTCTGACCACGCCACAACTCTCCTCGCTAACTCAATTTGGCTACAACATCACGTCATTGGCGCCGAATCAGTGTGTGCGAGGTTGGGTTGTCTTTGAGGTACCGAATGCAGCTACGCCTACCTATGTGCAGTTTGCAGGCTCCGCCTTCTTGCAGAAGAACTCCGTAGTCAAGTGGACCGTTCCGGCGACCAAGTAACAGCGAAAGAGTTTCCCGCTCGTCAGGCGCCCTCCAGCTCCGGCTTGACGATGACCTGACCACCCTTGGCCAACTGCTCGGCCCAGGCGCTCAGGTGGGGATCGGTGAGGTCGCGCTCGAACGTCTCCCGCCAACGAGCGGCCAGGACTGCCTTGACGTCATCCACGTCCTTGCCCTGCTCCGTCGTGCGCACCTCGTCGAGGAGCGCCTGCATCTCCTGCGCTCGAATCGTGACGGCTCGGTTGGCGAGGTCTCGGATCGCGTCTTCGTTGAACTCGAAGCTCATATCAGTTCCTCCACGGAAGCGAACTGGTGTTCGCTCCAGGGTACTGCCATGGCGGCTGAGGTGGGAGGACCCCGTCGTGCGGGCGAGCGGACAGGCTACGTCGAAGCCCCGTTATGCGCCCCGATCGAATCTCGGCATCGGGTAACCGTGGCGTGGGATCCATGATGGCCTACTCGTTGACGTAGCGGTCCCGCCGGGCTGCCTGCCGGTCGCCCCGTGGAGGCAGCGGGAGCACGGGTGATGGAGCGATGGCTGTCACTGGTCCCCGGTAGCGTCTCCTGCCAGCTCGGATCGTTCGTGATCCCCTCTCGACCGCCAGCCTCGGGATGTCCGGGTGTGCTGGTGCGGTCCTTCGCCCGCCCCATGCGGGCCTCTCTGCTGCTTCACCCTGGCAGAGCTGCGTCCTACGAGCTGCAAGCCCTGAAGTGCACTCGCTGCGCTCGGGGCTATTCCGCTCGGCCTTGCCCTGCCGTGTCGGGTGCATCAGATCAGCACCACATGGAGGGACTCAGCAATGACCGCCAAGAACAACCACCCGGAACTCATCGAGAAGCTGGCAGAGGGGATCAGCAACCTCACGACGTCCGAGGAGTGGCAGCGCCACCTCGACTTCCAGTCCAAGTTCCACCGCTACAGCTTCAACAATGTGCTCCTCATCGCTGCCCAGTGCCACGAGGCGAGTCAGGTGGCAGGCTTCAACGCCTGGCGGAAGATGAACCGCTTCGTCCGCAAGGGAGAGAAGGCCATCTGGATTCTCGCCCCCATGGTCTACAAGAACGCCGATGCCGAAGATGGCGAGGACGAGCGCATCATCCGGGGCTTCAACTTCGTCCCGGTGTTCGACGTCGCCCAGACCGACGGCGAAGACCTTCCCGCCATCTGCAACCGCCTCGACGGCGACGACCCTGCCGGGCACTACGCCACGCTCCTCACGGTGGCCGACTCCATCGGCTTCACGGTCGAGGACCACGAGTTCAACGGGACCACGAACGGCGACTGCACGCACAGCGAGCACCGCATCCGGGTCGAGACCCGGAACACCCCCGCCCAGCGGGTGAAGACGCTCGCCCACGAGATCGCACACGCCCTGCTCCACGAGAGCTTCGACAGCCGGGCGCTTGCCGAGCTGGAGGCCGAATCCACTGCGTACGTCGTCTGCCAGGCGCTCGGGATCGACAGCAGCGACTACTCCTTCGGCTACGTCGCAACCTGGGCGGGTGGCGGCGACCAGGCGATTGCCGGGATCAAGGCATCCTGCGAGCGCATCCAGCGCACCGCAGCGACCATCCTCCGGGCCTTCGAGCCCGCAGCACAGGAGGAGGCGGCGTGAGCCGTCTCCTCCTAACCCTCACGGTGCTTGACTGGCCCCGTGAGGGTGCTGGACACGTGGGTCACGAGCAAGCAGGCCGTCAACATCTTCACGACTTGGTGCACCGCTCGGTCGTGGGTCTTCCAGCCGGTCGATGCCAGCAACGACTTCGGCAAGGACGGCTACGTCGATATCACGGACGACGACGGGACCCTCACGGGCGAGCTGTTCTCGGTCCAGGTCAAGGGTGGAGAGTCATGGAGTGCCACTGACGGGTACCGCATCCCGGTCGGCAAGCATCGGGAAGTATGGATGAACTCTCCGGTCCCCGTCATCGGGGTCGTTCACGACCCGAGAGACGGCAGGCTCCGATGGGCCAACCTCACGGCAGCACTCCGCGAGGACCGACAGCTCGTGTCCATCCACGTCCCCGAGGACGCACGCCTCGATGATGACCACCAGCTCCAGCTCCTTATGGAGTCGGTACGGACGACCACTCGGCCGGGGCTTCCGCTTGCCCTTGGCAGCGCCAACGACGACGAGCAGGAAGCAGCCGCATGGGACTGCTTTGCCATCGCACGTCGCAACGCCGATGCGCTCATCGCCGTGCGGCGATCCTTCCTGGCGCTCGGCGAGCGTGGGCGGCTTGCTGGGCTTGTCGCTCTTGCGTTCTGCACTCCACACCCTGACGTCGCCTGGACGAAGCAGAACATGCTTCCAGGCCCCATCCAGCAGGTCGTCTGCGCGTCGATGCGCTGGACCGTGCCCGAGGTATGGCAGCTCCTGGAGATGGTCGATCCCGAAACCGCCTTCGAGCGTGGGTCAATCGGCCAGTGCATCTACATGCTCCTCTTCGAGGACCCCGACTGCCGGAGACTTGCCCGCCGAACGGCTCTCGCTGCAGCCACCGATGCCCCGACGGTCGCCGCATGGGCGACTGCTCTGTACCTGTATCTCGTCGGCGAGAGCGGCCCCGCTGAGTGGACTCGGCTCTGCGCCGAGCGACCCGAACTTGCTGACGGGCCGTATGCGGACCACTTCACCGCAACGCTGAGGGACGTTGGCTACATCACCCTGACGTAGGCCACCAGCACCCCGGCCCCGGTTCCGCCCTGCTTCGGATGGTCATCGCTGCGCAAGCCCCTCCTTGACGTCATGTGGATCGTCTTCGAACGCCATACGGGACGCGAGCGTCCCCGGTAGCAGGCCGCTGCCTGTCCGCTGCAAGGCCCAAGAGCGAGACGCCGTTCCGGCGTGACCTGTTCCGCTCGGCAGTCGGCCCGCTCATCACCGTGGCATCGATCCACATCACAGGAGGTGCAGCAATGCGCAGCAACAAGACCAACAGCACGAAGAAGCAGACAGCTTCTGTCCAGAGCCGGGGAGACTCGGTGAACCAGGTGACCCTCATCGGGCGCCTCGTCGCCGCCCCGGAGCTGCGGGAGACCGCATCCGGCAAGCACGTCACGACCGTCCGGGTCGCCACGAACGGCAAGAGCCACGCCGAGTTCCACTACGTGGTCCTCTGGGACCAGCTCGCCGACTTCGCCTGCCAGTACCTCGGCAAGGGGCGCCTCGTCTACATCGAGGGTCGGCTCCAGAGCCGCCAGTGGCAGGCCACCGACGGCAGCACTCGACGGACCGTCGAGATCGTCGCCAACAGGCTCCAGGCACTCTCCGGGAAGAGCGCTTCGGAGGCACCGGCGGCGTAGCGCCGGGGCTCGTCCCCGAGGGGGCTCTCGCCCAGCCCTCTCGGGGATCGCAAGCCCGATCCGCAACGGTTCTTTCTCGGGTTCGGTCGCACAGGGTTGCACGGAGCCGCACAGCGTCAAGGCGGTCCGAGCCGCCGCTTCGCTCCGGTTCTCCCGGAGGACTCCGTCCTCTTCCCTTGACCCCGTGCTTCCCTCCGTACCCGTTCGCGCCCATGAACCGAGAAGGGAAAGGAGTTGCAGACATGGTCTACACGATCACCGACATTGCAGAGCTGGTGGAGTGCCACCTCGTTGCATCCGCCCGGGACGACGATGCCGCCCACGCCAACCTCGTTCAGCTCGTGCAGCAGCTCGAGCTACTGGCGCCTCGGCCCCTCTACCGTGAGGTGACCTGGGTCTTCTGCGACCGCTGCGGGTGCTCAGTTGATGCCGAACTGATTCACCCCGACGGCCACCACTACGCCGACGACGGCGACTTCCTCTGCGCCGAGTCGTGACAGAGCCGACGGGTGACTACCTACGCTTCGGGCCAATAAATTGCTGATCTCGTGGGAGCTTGCGGTTGTGATTCTGAAGAATCTGTTCGACTACTCGTGCCCCTATATGGTTGGGATAGAGTTGGTCATTCGATAAATAGGCTTGTTCAATCGCATCTAGTACAGCGGGCGTGAGCTTGCCAACTTCAGACAGACGCTTAGCAGCAGCCTCTCCTGCAACGAAGCTTCTGGCGTCTTGAAGGTCGTGTACCAGCGCTCCTACCACCTCGTCTCGCCAACGCTCATCGCGAGTTAACCACACCGCAATCGTAGAGGCGACCTTCCAAGCCGAAGGTCCACTCAGCATCGGCGACTGATATCGAGCTGGAAAGCCCTGAGGAGTCTCCCCGAGTCCAATCATCAAGACGGGCAGGTTACGTCCTAGAGCCCAGCCGACCTCCTGTTGGGTCCAGTAGCTGTTATGGAACCCTGGATGTGCAAGACCTACGAGAACATCCGCGGACCCGAGTGCTCGTTCTATGTCAGCTTGCCATTCTCGGGATACATCGATCGTGTCGTGCGCAACAAAAGAACATACTTGGATGCCAGCTAAGTGCTCACTGATCTCTGCCACGAATGCTTTCTCCGTCGCGAGGTGTGACAGGAATACCCTTGCGATGCCGTCCCCCCATAGGTCATCCGCACTTCCGCTCCCAGGGACCTCGGAGTCTCTTAGGTCCCAATCAGAGCCCAAGACATATGCTGCGAGCTGTTGCAGGGTATTAGCGTCAGCGGCCTGCAAAGAAGAGCGACATTGACTGTGAGCAGTCGCGTAGTCCGGATTGCCATCGAGGTCGAGCCCATCTAGTCCAAAAGAAGTAAGAATTACGTCGATGTCGTTCCAATCCATTTCGAAGAGGCGTGCAAGCAGACGGAGGAGAAGGTCTGCACGTTTCGCTGGAGTAAGGACTGCTGCGGCCATCAAAATCCGCCAACGTATTCTGAAAGTGCTGCCGTGAGGATAAGAAGGAGACGAGCATCGCGACTATCGAACAGCTCCGCACTTACGTCGCCCTCGGGATGGTGCGGAGCGTTTGCCACATCGCCGATCTCCCTCCAGAGGACGTCGAGGAGCTGACGGCGGATGTCGTCCTGAGCCCATCCCCGGTCCGTAGCGACAATCTCGGCGATGCGCTGCTTCCCGGTGGCGCTGTGCTGTTTCTCCCACATGTTCAGGAGACCGCGGCACTCTTGGATGCAGTCGCCGTACCGACGCTCGTCGAGCGCACGCTTCGCCTTGTCAAACTGTGACGCAGCGCTCGTGTGGTCCGGGAGCGGAGGCGGGAACGTCATCTCCAGGAGCCGAAGCCTGTCGTAGCCAAGACCCGGAAGGACGTTCCGTACCCACGTGGACTGCTCGATCTGTACCCACACGGGCTCGATGCGGACCGTCCAGAAAGGGAGCACCTGCGAGAACATCCCGAACTGGATGTCCCACGGCGTCTGCTCGGGAGCCCGTCCCGGACCGAAACTGTTATAGGTCTTCATTCCCGCGATGATGGGGTCGAGGCCGAGGTAGAGCTGGAAGACGTCGGGAGTTCCTGCATGACGTCGGCGCTCCAAGTCCTCTACCTCAGCCGGCGTCAGGAAAAAGCGAAGGTGCGCCGTGTAGTCCGCTGCTCCATGGGGAAGCGAGTGAGCGTGAAAGCCGTCCACGAGCGGATGGGAGATGGGCTGGCACGCAATCTGCTGTGGCGACGCATGCTGGTCGAAGCCGAGCCGTGCATGGAGCCAGACCACGGCAAGCATCGCCTCGTCCGGCTGAGGATTCATGTCGAGAGTGAGCGGGATGACGAGCTGCGGTCGGATGGGGCCACCTTCGCCTCGAACTGCTCCGCCATCCACGGAGACGGTCCCTACTAATCGACCGCCTCCCAGGGTGATGTGCTGCTTATGGACCTGTGCCATGTAGTTGATTGTCGCAGGTGGCTAGGTCTGTGTGGCTCTACGGCACCAGCAGGCGCCAGGCCATGGCGTGGGCATGATCAGGACTCGCCACTCAGGTGCGCAGCGAGCAATGCCTTGAATAGTGGCCCATGGTTCGGAACCTTGAGATGCAGTAGCTCGTGGACGATCACCTCGCGGCGCACCTCCTCGGGTTGGGCCAGAAGGTCCAAGGCAAAGGTGACTCGCCCACGGGTGGAGCAGCTCGCCCACTTGCGGGTCATCTCGGCGACGCGCACTTCCCTCGGAGCGACTTCGAGCCGCTCCGACCAAGAACGCACCTCGCTTCTCAGTTCCTCAGCGGAGAGCGGCGTGCTCAGCGGAGCCGCAGGTGCGAACGAGTGTTGGCGTGCGTCTCGCCTCATGGTTGCACCCTGCGCAGTGACTCGATGATGTCCTCCACGTAGTCGCTCGATCCGTCCTTCTCACCCGCTTTGATCAATGCGGCGTGGAGCTTGATGCGCACCTGCCGTTCCTGGTCGGTCCGTAGGCGCCACTGTGGACACTCGTCGAAGACTGCGGCGGCGGCTCCAGCAACGATCTGAGCCTTGGCTTCCTCGACACCCTTCCCCTTCAGGTACCAGAGCACGGCGAAGGCTTCTGGCTTGAGGCCAGTTGCCTCTTGCTCCTTCTCCGCTTGTATTGCTTCCGTTGCCAGCCGGGCCAGCGCCGCGAGAGCGTCTTCGGTTGACATCTGCCGATCCCGGAACGCTGCCGCAATCTCCTCCGCCTTTTCCCCGATGGACAGCAGGAAGGGCTTCGTGTCTCGTTCGTTCGCCACGAGATCGTGGAGGAGCTTCACGAGGTTGACGACCTTCACGGTGTCTGGCGCATCCATAAGAGTCAACTGATCGAGCGAGTCCTCGCTCAGCGTGTAGACCTTGCTGATCCCTTGGATTGGGGAGGTAGCGGTGTGCTCCTGGACAAGTTCCGCCGTCTTGCGAAGGAACGACCGATCCACGTCGATGCCCGGGTAGAACGCTTCCCTCACGATGGCCGAGATGCGCATTACGGCGTCGTAGTCGTCAAGGTAGGGGCGGAGGAAGGCGTCGGGGGAGATGATCTCGAAGAGGTTCTCTAGTTCGGAGACGAACTCCTGGAGAGCCGTACGACGCTCCTCGTCTCGGAAGTACTCGACGATCGCCTCGACTTCCTTGTCGGCGTGGAGTCCGTTGCCGATGCCGAGGTACTCGGCACGGGCTTGAGCCATCAACTCGGCGAACCGCTTCTGCAGGTCCGGGATGCCCGTCACCACGCCAGAGACATCCTTCGAGTCGAAGGCGAGCGCCTGCTCCAACTTCTCGAAGATGCCCACGAAGTCCAGAACGAACCCGGCAGGCTTCGCCCTGTCGTCCGCATCCTCGTAGGGCCGGTTTACCCGAGCGATGCATTGCAGCAGCACGTGGTCCCGCATCGGCTTGTCGAGGTACATCGCATACAGGATCGGGGCATCGAACCCGGTGAGGAGCTTCTCCGTCACGATGAAAATCTTCGGAAGGCCGTCCGGCTTGCGGAATGCTTTCCGTATCTCTAGCTCCTTGGTCTCGTCGTAGTGAAAGCGCCGCAGTTCCGCAGGATCGTTGTGGCCGTGACTGATGACGACATCCGAGTACTCCGGTGGCAGGTACCGGTCGAGAGCGTCCTTGTAGAGAGCACATGCCTCCCGATCGACCCCGACGACGAACGCCTTGTAGCCCATCGGCTCGACGTTGGATCGGTAGTGCCCAGCAATGAACTTCGCGACGCCGTCCACCCGCTCCCGGTTCTTCATCATGTTCCGGAGCGTGACTGCCCGTTCGAGCACCTTGTTGAGCGTCTCGATGTCCGACACGCCCTCCAGCTCCGCCACCTGGAGGAACTCCGCCTCCAGGGTCTCCCGGTCCACGAGCAGCTCGTTCGGAGCGAGGACGTAGTTGAGCGGGACCGTCGTACCATCCTCGATGGATTCACGGATCGAGTACTTGTCGAGGAAGCCGCTCTCGTCGTCAGGGCCGAAGGTCTTGAACGTCCCCTTGCCGTGTTCGGTCTTGTCGATGGGCGTCCCGGTGAAGCCGACGTACGTGGCGTTTGGAAGCGCTGCCATCAGGTACGTGCCGAGAGCACCTCCGGTCGTGCGGTGTGCCTCGTCGATGAGGACGAAGACGTTTTCCCTCAAGCACAGGTCTGGTGGCATCCCGTCGAACTTGTGGATCATCGAGACGATAAGTCCTCGCCAGTCCGAACGGAGAAGCCCTTCGAGGTCCTTCTTGCTCTGGGCGATCCGGACATCCCCATAGCCAAGCGCTTCGAGATTCCCAGCCAACTGCGTCTCAAGCTCGGTACGGTCCACGAGCACGAGCACAGTCGGATGCTCCAGCGCCTTGTCCTCGATCAGGAGCTTCGCTGCCGTGATCATCGTGTACGTCTTGCCAGAGCCCTGCGTGTGCCAGACGAGCGCCCGTCGCTTGGCGGGGTCCTTCGCCCGTTCGACCACTCGATCCGCTGCCCGCATCTGATGCGGCCGGAGGACGAACTTGTTCAGCTCACCGTCGATGCTGCTGAAGACGATGAAGTCTGAGACGACGCGCAGCACCCGTTCTGGCGCTACAAACGCCTTGACCAGGTCCTCGTAGTTCCCGGTTACCTCGTCCCGCCAGTTGTAGAGCGACTTTCTGTTGGCGTTCCAGGTCGCTCCGTAGAGGAAACGATGAAGGTGCGTGATGGCGAAGAGTTGCAGAACAGCGAGCGCCTCCGGTCCCTGCTCGTGGTACCGGCGCACCTGAACCAGCGCCTCTGCCATACCGTCCCGCTTCGTAGCGGATTTGGTCTCGACAAGGATCACTGGTATTCCGTTGATGAGGAGCGCGATGTCAAAGCGGATCGCTTCCGCATCGGGTCGGGGACGGAAGGAGAACTCGTCCGTAACGTGGAAGACGTTGTTGGACGGGTCATCGAGGTCCAGGAAGCGGACATCCCGCTCCCTGCTCTCCTCCTCGACGAAGACTTTCTTCAAGCCACGCAGGTACTCCCAGACATCCTCGTTCCCCTTGATGTTGGGAAGGGCTCTCACTACCCGATGAGCGAGATCAACGGCGCGGTCGTGGTTGACCGTGCCGGGGTTGAGTCTCCGGAGCTGATCCACCAGGATGTCCGTGAAGACGACCCCGGTCTCGCCGCCACGGAGCTGAAGAGCCTCGTCACGGGAGAGTACGGTCCATCCGGCTTCGTGTGCGTAGTGGATGAAGGGATACTGGACGGAGCCGCTCTCGGAGCCGGTCGTCATGACGCGAGGCCCCCAGCCAACTGCCTCAGTACGGTCCTAAAGACCCCCGACAATGCCCTCGTTTCGGCGAACGACGCATCCACCACCCGACGAGAAGCTCGCCAAGCACGGACAATGTCAAGTTGGACGTCAAGTGGCGGAGTGGGGGTGTTCAGGGTTGCAAGAGTCGAGGCGCTGATATTCGCTTGGCTAACGCCCCGCGTAGCCATTCCGCGGAGCCGCACTTGCGTGGGCTCCCAATTCAGAAAGGCATTCAGGAACTCCGGTCGGATTACCGAGGTATCACAAATCAAGCGGATGAGGTATGAAGCAAACACGCTTGGAGTTGACTGTTCAACGATTCCAACTCTTCCCACGAGTTCGGGACTGTTGGTCCGATTGAATAAGATGTCACCTTGCCGCAGCAAATACTGTTTGACGTTAACAGAGTCCGAGTCAACGAACTGGAGGTTGTCGTAGTTCACCACTCCGCGCAACAGATTCGTCATTCGGAGAATTGGCAGGTCCCCGATGGGCGCACCTCTAACTGACAGACCGTACTGCCGTTGAGTCGTAACCTCGCCCAAGGGCTGCATAGGCCAATCGCCGCAAGTACTAGGGGAAAAGAGGTAGTTCTCAAGGGCATTCGAGAACCCGTGTTGGCGTTCGAGTACCGCCCGAACAGAGTTCGACGCTGCCTGGATCGTCGAGAGAATCCGTGCGATCCGCCGCTGCTCCTGCAGGTCCGGAAGGTTGACTTGAAGCTCGGTCAGTTGCTGAGCCTGAAGACTGGGCATGGTGGTCTTGGTCGAGTCACTGCCCAGATTGGCATGCTGCAAGTACAGCGCTAGAAATGCTGGAGAGATGCTAGAAGTATCAGGTTCGACGAAGAACGTAGTGTCCGATGGCCATGACGGGCGCTGCGGAAAAATCACCCGGCCAGCAGTTCCCTTGCGTCCCACCACTATCGCATTTTCATCGGCTAGCGGCTCGTCGGTATACGCGTAGACACCACCGGAACCGATCACCGGCACGTCTCCGGAATTGGCTGGCCTTGCCTTCCCGTACCGGACTGAAGCAATATCGCCCAATCGGCAGGAACGAACACTGGAGCGTGGTGGGGAGGAGGTTGTCATTCTATCCCTAACTCGGCTAGCACCTTCCACAACTCGGCATCTGCCGCCGCGCGCTCCGTTTCCGCTTCCCGGAGAAGCTTGACGGCCTCATCGAGAGGAAGGACATCCGAGGCAGCAGCTCCAGCAACATAGCGACTTGGGGACAGGTTGTAGTCGTTAGTCGCCACGTCCTGCGTGGTAACGATGGCGCAACGCTCGTCCACGGACTGCCAGTCGGCAAAGAGCTGATGAATGGCTGCAATCTGATCCTCGGTCAGCTCATTCTTGGGCTTTCCCTTTGCGAAAAGCTGAGAGGCGTTGATGAGCGCGATCTGACCAGGGTGCAGCTTCTTCCGGTTGAGCACCATGACGATGCCTGGTGCCGTCGTGTTGTAGAAGAGGTTCTCGGGGAGAAGGAGTACAGCCTCGACGAGGTCTGCCTCGACGAAGGCTCGCCGGATGTCCCGTTCTCGATTCGCTCCAGCATTCCCGCTGCCTCGGCTCACGGCTCCCGTATCGAGGACGATCGCCATTCGTCCCGTTGGCTTGAGGGAAGCCACCATGTGCTGCACCCATCCCCAGTCCGCAGACGATGACGGTGGGATACCACGGTCGAACCTGTCGCTGGTGTCGTTCCGGTAGACGTCCTCTGCAAAGTCCTGGTTCCACATGGGATTCGCCGTCACGATGTCGAACTGCCGCAGGTGACCTGAGCGGTCCGTGAAGGCTGGGTTGCGCATCGTGTCGCCGAGGGCGATTTCGGCGTCCATGTCATGGAGGAATGCGTTCATCCTCGACAGAGCGAAGGTTGACGGGTTGATCTCCTGGCCAAAGAGCTTCAAGGGAGCGACTTCAGGAGGCAGCTCCCGGTGCTCGTTGTCGGCGTTGCCGTGGGTCTCCAGAAGTCGGAGGTGGCACTTTATGAGCAACCCCGACGAGCCGCAGCACGGGTCGTACACCGTCATGCCGGGCTGGGGATCAAGGATGCGTGCCATGACCCGCGCAACCTCGGCGGGCGTGTAGAACTCGCCAGCACTCTGTCCCTGGCCTTCGGCGAACTTTCTGAGGAGGTACTCGTAGGCCCTACCAAGGAGGTCCGGCTGTACGTCGTTCAGGCCCAGGCGATGCTGGCCAAGGGTCTTGACCAGCGATGCGAGCCGGTCGTTATCGACGATCGGTTGTCCGGCTGCCGTGGCGTTGAAGTCCACGGTGTCGATGACTCCCTGGAGCCGTGGATTCTGTCGAGCGACAGCCCGCACGGCATCCGTCAGCGCTTCCCCCAGCCCCGTGGTCTTGAGCGCGATCGACGGCCATCGGCTCTCGGCGGGAAGGTAGAAGCGGACCAGTCCGTGGTCCTGGTCGATGATCTCTTTCGCCGTATCCAGGTCCCCGACCTCGTCAGCGACCCGCTGGACTTCGTCGTCGAAGACATCGGAGAGCCGCTTGAGGAAGATGAGAGGGAGGATGTAGTCCTTGAACTTCGGAGCGTCGAGCGGCCCACGGATTTGGCAGGCTGCGTCCCAGAGCCAGGTCTCAAGCGCCTTCACATCGAAGGTTCCGTTCGTGGGGGCCGCACCGCCGTCGGCCGCGCTGCCGCTCGCTACCTTCCGAGGTCGTCCCCTAGGCGCCATGAGACGTAGCTCCAGTGTCGGCGAGGATCGAGAACCAGGTCAGGTAGGTCGTGGCCATGATGAGATGGTACGAGAACGCTGTGTCGCCTGTCCGGCTTCTGATGCTCGTCAGCGCTTCCGACCAGGTCGGATGGGCGAGTCGGCATCGTCGCCGGAGTCCAGGTCAGCTTCTGGGAGGATGGTCGCGAGGTCATCCTCGACGTCGATGCCGAACTTCGACGAAAGCATGGCGATGTGCACTCCGAAGGTGCCCCGCAGCTCGCCAAGCGCCTGATTGAAGACCCATTCGTGAGAGCCGTAGAAGGGGCCTCGGAAGCCGCCCGCACCGCGATCCAGCACGTCCGTGCTGCGTAGGAACTTCCGACACGAAGCCCGCATGGCCCGGAGATGGGGTGCGATGTCGTCTTCCTTGTCATCAAGCTGTCCAAGCTCGGTCGTGAGGAACTGACGCATATCGAGAATCGAGCTGACACAGTGCCCTGGAGATTCGGCTTCAAACGGTTCGAAGAGCACCCGACGGTCCTCTAGGTAGACGAGTACCCGACGAGCTGCCGTGACTTTCGCTACTCCTGGGTCCCAGCTCACGCCGAATATCGGGCAGGAGAATCCGGTAACTCTGCGGGCGACCTCCGAGAACTTCATTGTTAGCGCACAGCTCCCAGGACGAACCGGGCCTTCTCGGTCCGGAGCATCTCGTACGGACTCAGGAACTTCACGCTCATCCCAATGCAGGCATTCGGAATCTTGATCTTCTTGACCGAGTTAGCAGCGACCTCGTGCGTCACCACATCGAAGCCGTGAGCGTGGGCTTGGGCAACGAGGTAGTAGTCGGCGACCTGCAGGAACTGACTGACAGCACCCGGCTCGTAGTTGCCACTCCCGGCCCACGTGCTGACTGCTGCCAGGCTCGGAAGGACGGCGTTATCCGGTGGCAAAAAGAAGTCGTCGCCCCGCAGCTTCGCCCACTCTGCCAGCTCGTCATCGCCACCAATCAGCTCGTCCCTCACCTTCTCGATCGAATAGACCTTGCCGTTGGCGTGCTCCTGATCGATCCACTCCCAGAAGGCCGGGCAGAAGTCGAAGCTGTAGTGGAGGTTCTTCGCCTGTATGAAGATGTTCGAGTCGAGCAAGTACGGCATCAGACGACTCCGAGCCTCGCTGCCAGCTCGTTGAAGGTGGACACCTTCTTGAAGCCAAGCATCTGGAAGGCATCTCGATGGAGCGTCTGTCCCTCAAGGGTGCTCTCAATGAGAGCGCGGGCGAATCGCTTGCTGACACGAACGGGTTGCGTGTTGTAGAAGTTGCCTCCGCTTCCAGTGCCACGCTCTTCCATAAGCGTCCGGATGCGGTCCAGCTCGGAAGAGAACTCCTCCCGATACTGCGTCGCGGTGAAGTAGTTCGCATCGAAGAGACGTCGAAGAACGACAAGGGTGCTCACCTTGAAGCGCCGAGCGAGCGTCTCCAGCTCGTCCGTGAGGTCGTCCCGGTTGAGCTGGTAGCCCCGGAGAGCAGAACCGGGCACGAGAAACTCGGCAGCCACCTGGTTGCACCAGCGCTCGATGGCATTGCCCGACGTCGATGCCATATCGGCATCGGAGACTGCAGACTCGCCAATCCAGATGTGAACCAGCTCGTGCGCGAGCGTGAAAATCTGCGCTGCCTTCGTGTCGGCACCGTTGACGAAGATGAGAGGGGCGAGGTCATCGGCGAGAGCGAACCCTCGAAACTCGTCAGGGTCCAGCTTCCGATGCGTGTTGCTCCCGACGATCCCGCTGACCATGACCAACACGCCGTTGCGGTCTGCCTCCTCGATAAGCCGACGAAGCGCTTCGCTCCAACTACTGCCTCGCTCGTCGGGAGCGAACTCCAGCACCTCGCGCATCCGGGTGGCTGCCTCTTCGACGTCAGAGCCGACCGTGAACGTGCCAACGAAGGGGACGGGCGACTCTCGATGAAGCCGGGCGTAGTCCCGATACCACTCCTGGCGCTGTTGACACTGGTACACCGTGTCGAGGAGGTCCGGACTTGCGTGCCCGATCTCCACGTCCCCGATGGTCCGGAAGTCCGGTACCGGGAGCGGCTCCTCGGGCGGCTCGGGAAGGAAGAGGTAGCCAACCGGCGTATGCGTCGCCTGGGCGAACTTCTCAAGCTGCTTGAGCGTCGGCTGCCTCGTCCCCTGCTCCCACTCATAGAGTGCCGGGAAGCGAGTGAAGAGGTCTTCCGGGGTCTGCCGGGACCGCTCCCGCGCCCAGGCGAGCATCGCTGGGCGGACGGGCACCCGGACGGTCATCGCCCAGCCCTCCATGCCAGAGCGCAGGTCAAGACGGCGCCAGGGCAACGAGAGGGGACCAGCCGGAACATAGCCTGATGATACGAGAAGGCACCCTCGACGACCTGGGTGGGTCGCCATTGTTACAGCCCGAGGTGCTCGGAGCCGTACCCGCCCGTGGAGGTCACGACCAGGTGATCCACCACAGCGAGCCCGTGACGCCCGCACGCTGCGGCGATGGACCGGAAGGACGCCTGTTCGGCTTCCGTGGCACTGAGCGCCCCGCAGCGGCGGTAGCGGACGAGGATGGAGCCCGTCGCGCGGCACGCCTGGGCTCCCAGGAGCACCGGGTGGGCGGACAGCCTCGCGGCCTGGACCCAGCCGACGGCGACGACCGCGTGCCCAACGAAGCGGTGACGGTCGTCCATGTAGAGGACGAGGGTCACGTCCTCCCTACGGGAGCGGAGGAGGTCCCGAGCGACCCGTGCAGCCGATGCCGGGTCGTCGATCCGCCGGGGCAGGTTGAGCCCTGCCTCCGGGACAGCGTCCGGGTGTGACGCTGTGCGGCAAGAGCGCCCGGTGAGTGCTCGGAAGAAGGAGTGGAGTGAAGTTGTCGGGGCCATCGTGGTGCCCTCCAGTGACGGTGGATTCATGGAGAGCCCGCCCTGCCGCCCGTCCGTGGCGGAGCGCCCGAGTGAGCGCCAGCGATGCGAGCACGGCTGGAGGCCGGAGCCTCAGCGGACGGTGGCGGTACCCGGTGCGCAGTGAAGCCGCTCGGAGCGCCACAAGGCGACATGAGGACCTGGTCCACTCGTACGAACATGCGTTCGCTTGATCTGGTATCGTGGGTGCGGAGTGTGGTCTCACACCAGCTCCGAACAGCATCTTTCCACGCGAGTCAGCACAGGAGAAGGCAATGACGGACACCGCAGCGACGGGTGACGAACACGAGAAGGAGTACCGCATCGTCGTCAACGGCGAACCGAAGGTCGTCAGGTCAGACGTGGTGACGTTCGACGAAGCCGTGCGTCTCGCATACGGGAAAATCGAGCCGGACACCCTCTACTCGATCACGTTCGAGAAGGCCGAAAAGCCGCCCGAGGGAGAACTGCGCAAGGGCGAGCACGTGATCGTCAAGGACGGCACTGAGTTCGATGTCGAGCGCACTGGTAAGTCGTAGTGAGGACCTGAGCCGACTCGTCGCTGACGGCTACGACCTGGAGATACGCGACGCCAATCTCCTTATCCACAACGTCCCCTACGTGACGGCTGATCGTGATGTGGATCGTGGAATCCTGATCTCCGAGCTGTCCCACAACGGGGAGACCACGATCACGCCTGGCAGTCATGAAGTGTGGTTCGCGGGGAGATCGACCCCCCGTGACCACGTCGGTCAAGAGCTGATCATCATTAACCAGCGGACTCCGCGCGATGTTGGTGGCGGCATCACGGCCGTTTGTTCGCTTTCCGGCAAGCGAGATCGTCAGATGCCAGCGAACTACTTCGACAAGATGTCGAACTACGCCCGGCTCTTGTCCCAGGAAGCTCGGGCCATCGATCCCGAAGCCTCGCCCACGACCTGGCCAGCTCACGCACCTCGGCACGACGACGAAACCGTATTTCGCTATCTCGACTCTGCGTCGAGTCGGGCCGGGATTACGGCGGTGTCACATAAGCTCAAGGCTGAGCGGATTGGGATTGTCGGCCTTGGCGGCACGGGTTCGTACATCCTCGATCTTCTGGCGAAGACTCCGGTTGCCGAGATTCACCTGTATGACGACGACATCTTCCATGCTCACAATGCCTTTCGAGCCCCTGGAGCAGCTCCTCTCTCGGTTCTGACCACCGAACCTAAGAAAGTGGACTACCTCTTCAGTCAGTACGACGCGGTCCACTCGAAGGTGGTGGCGCATCCCGTTCTCGTGGACGACACGAACGTCGCCGAACTTGGCTCTTTGACCTTCGTGTTCGTTGCAATCGACGAGAGCCAGGGGAAGCGCGTCGTCATCGAGGGTCTGGTTGAACGGAGCATTCCGTTTGTGGACTGTGGGATCGGGCTGCACCGTGAGCCGGACAATGCCCTTGCCGGAACGGCCCGGATCACCCTCAGCACCCCGGAAACGCACGATCATCTCGCTGAGCGCATCGCCTACAAGGATCAGGGCGAGGATGAATACGACCGGAACATCCAGACCGGAGACCTGAACATGCTCAACGCTGCTATGGCCGTCCTTCGATGGAAGAGATTGCGGGGCTTCTACACCGACCGGAAGGGCGAGTTCAACAGTCTTTACACGGTAGCCCAGAACCGCATTGATAACGGAGACCAAGTCTAATGCGGCGAAACTCGTTGACGCACGAGTTCGTTGACCTGATCCCAGGCGATCCAGAGGACGGTGTCCTCTACATCTCCATCAGGTACCGAACGGCGGTTCATCGTTGCGCTTGCGGCTGCGGCGAGAAGGTCGTGACGCCGATCCGACCGGCCCGGTGGCATATCACCTTCGACGGTGACACCGTGTCACTGAAGCCCTCGGTGGGCAGCTGGCAGCTCCCATGCCAATCTCACTACGTCATCACGAACAACCAAGTCCGTTGGGCTCGCCGTTGGACGCCCGAGGAGATCGCCGCGGGTCGTGAGCATGATGCCGAAGACGTGCGCCGGTACTACGCCGGTCGGGTGGGCGCCGTGGCAGCGGAACGGGAACCGGCCCAGCCTGGTCGGCATGGATGGGTCACGAGAGCCTGGCGCCGACTACGCCGTCGCCCACGCCGTGACTGACAACTCGGAGATGTCGCTCGGCTCCGCTGCTCCGTCAAAGGCGCAACCCGACAGTGAACCCGAAGGTCGAAAACGCCGGAATCTGCCCGTCGGGCATCCCACCAAAATCTCACCAATCGGCGGGAGATCGTCCGGAGCGGCATCCGAGGCCAGATGGGCAGTCACCCATCAAAGCCCAGGTCAGAGGCCAAATCTGGACTACGGGAGAGCACCCGGGGTAACGGGTCAGACGGGCCGGATAGGTCTCATAACCCGAAGGTCGCAAGTTCAAATCTTGCCCCCGCCACCGAAGAAACCGCAGGTCAGGGCCGGTGCGCGAGCACCGGCCCTTCTGCTGAGCGGCCGATCTTCTACCGGATCTTCTACCGGATCGGCGAAGACGGGCGAAGATCGGCGGTCACGGAGAAGCACGAGCGGGACCTCATGACCGTGGTGGCCGACACGCCTCCAGGGCCCCGATGCCCGTGCCGAAGGTCGTGTCGGCGAACGCGAGAGCCCGCACCGCCCGCGCCGCCACCGATGGACCCTTCGGGGTGCCGTCCGGGTCGAACTGGGCCCGGACGAAGCCCCCGACCTGGCCGGGCCCGAACGAGATCGTGGCAGTGGGCACCTCGCCGACCTCGGGGAGGCGACAGCCCAGATCGTCCAGCATGACGGAGACCTCCTCAGTGGTGCCGGCTGGAGGCGACGACTCCGTTACGGTGGCGGCCCCACCGGCGCGCTGCGCGTCGGCGGCGGATAGCACGAGGTCCTCCAGGTCTTGAGTGCCGAGACCCAGGTCCTCCGCCTCCACGAGGGCGCACTGCAGCAGGTCCACAGGAAGATCGGACCCTCTCAGGATCGCTCCAAGGGCTCCCAAGCGGGGGTTGAGCTCGGTCGGCAGGAAGCCATCGTCCGTAACCACGCCGTCGACGGTGAAGCCGCCGCGGTAGCCCACCCGACGCCGCAGGCCCTCCCCGACGGTCCTAGCGAGCTCGCGCATCTCCTCGCGGACCGGGGGCTCGGGGTCGTAGAAGGTGGCGAAGCCGCCGTAGAGAAGTCGCGACTGGCCGGGGCGGCGCAGGGTGATCATCTCCACCGGGCGCATGGCGGCGGTCCCGTCCGGAAGGACCACGCCGTGGATGCTGGCCGGGACGCCTTCGAGGAAGGGCAGGATCCGCACCCGATCACAGTGAGCCCCGAAGAAGGCGGCCGCCTCCGCCGCCTGGTCAAGGCTGCGGACCCAGCGCAGGTAGACCGCTCCACCGTTGAAGCCCTCCCTGGCGTCACCGGCCCAGGCCGTTCCCAGCCCGCGGTCAAGCCTCTGAGCCGCCGCCGCCAGGTCGTCCAACGACGCCTGGACCACCTCCGAGGGGGCCCGGTGGACTCCGAAGTCGTCCCAGAGCCCATCGACAACGACCTTGTCCTCCAAAGCGACCCATTCCGCAGGCCGGCCGCCGTAGCAGCGGCGCGCGCCAAGGCCGCCGTCGCTGTCCGGCCCTGGCCCCCCCAGGACCAGGGCGTCTCCGGCCGGGTCATACCGCCCCACCGCCTCGACCATCTCGGGCGGCGGGTCGGCGAAGAGGGCCCGGCTGGCCCGTACACCGGCGATGATGTCGGGAGCCGTCACCTCGTGCACCACCCAGTCCGCATCCTCCGGGGCCGGCAGGGGGCCCGTGCCGGTCCCTGCGGCCAGGACCAGGATTCGCTCCGTCCCCATCTGGCGGAGCCGGGAGACACGGGCGGTGGCTCCGGCCAGAACGCCGGCCAAGACCACCACTCGCCGCCCCTCGACCAGGCGAGCCAGCCGAGAGACGAGGTTGGCCGCCTCCATGACGACAAGCTACAAAGGCCCCCGTCGGGCAGCGAGGGGATATCTGGGTCTACGCGGCGAGCTGTGGGTGACGGCCCCTGATTCGTGCAGTTACCGGAGTGTTCCATTGAACTCCTGAGTGGAGCAAGAGGCGTAGCCGGTAGTTGGCGAAGTTGCGGAAGCCATGGCCGATGCGGCGGATCTTT
>DAHUYE010000083.1 GCA_027315345.1 Actinomycetota bacterium | reverse complement strand
TCGGCGTTAGGCGCAATATGTGTTGACACCTAACGCGCGCACAATAACCCGGAACCTGTTGCTAACCCGTTGCTCGAATGGGGTCTCCCCGGCGTCCACCGAGACGGCGCCCAACCGCTGGCAAGCCTCCGCGGCACCTTGCAGGCGTCCCTAATTTCATCCCTACTACGGAACCAAAACACCTGGATTCGACGGATTGGGCGGACGAAATGGGCGGACGGCGCTACCTGAGACGGACAGATAGAGTCCCACCGGACGGTCTGCCCCTGTCTCTTAACCCGCAGGTTCAGGGTTCGAATCCCTGGGGGCGCACCGGGGATCGACCTCATTCAGAGGTAGCGGGAGGTAGTGGATGGACGCTCTGGAGCTTTCCGACCAACTCTGGAACGGGACCCTCACCACCGTGGAGAGGCACCCGCTCGGGGGCTCGGCCGAGCTGACCGAGGTGGGCCCGGGGGCGGCCTTCGTCAACGCCCTGGCCAACGTGAGCGCCTTCTCCACCCCGGACGGGCTGGTCCTGGTCGACACCGGCAGCGAGTTCATGGCCGGCCTGGTGCACCAATCTCTGCGGGCCTGGAACCCGGACCGGCTGCACACCGCCGTGTACTCCCACGGTCATGTCGATCACGTCTTCGGAGTGCCGATCTTCGAGGAGGAAGCCGCCACCAACGGGTGGGCGATGCCGACCGTGGTCGCCCACGAGGACCTGCCCCGCCGCTTCGATCGCTACATCCTCACCGCCGGGTACAACGCCGTGATCAACCAACGCCAGTTCCAGGTGCCGGGGTTGCGTTGGCCCACCGAATACCGCTACCCGGACCGCACCTACCGGGAACGCCTGGAGGTCGAGGTGGGCGGGCTCGGCCTGGAGTTGCACCACGCCCGGGGCGAGACCGATGACCACACCTGGACCTGGATTCCGGAGCGGAAGATTCTCTGCAGCGGAGACCTCTTCATCTGGGCCACGCCCAACGGGGGCAACCCCCAGAAGGTGCAGCGCTACGCCCGGGAGTGGGCTGTGGCCCTACGGGAGATGGCCGGCCTGGGCGCCGAGCTGCTGTTGCCCGGCCACGGGGTTCCCATCTCCGGGGCGGACCGGGTCCAGCTGGCTCTGAACGAGACGGCCGAACTGCTCGAGTCGCTGCATGACCAGACGGTGGCCATGATGAACGCCGGAGCCCGCTTGGACGAGATCATCCACTCCGTCCGGGCCCCGGCTCACCTGCTCGAGCGGCCCTATCTGCGGCCGGTCTATGACGAGCCGGAGTTCATCGTCCGCAACATCTGGCGGCTGTACGGCGGCTGGTACGACGGTAATCCGGCCCACCTCAAGCCCGCTCCGGAGGCCGAGCTGGCCCGGGCCCTGGCCGACCTGGCCGGCGGCGCCGTCAAGCTGGCCGAGCGGGCCAGCCTGTTGGCCGAGTCAGGTGAGGATGCCGACCTGCGCCTGGCCGGGCACCTGGCCGAACTGGCGGCCTTGGCCGCCCCCGACGATGCCGGCATCCACGCCGTGCGGGCGGCCGTGTTCGGCCGACGGGCCTCGCTGGAGGCCTCCACCATGGCCCGAGGGGTCTTCGCCTGGGCCGATGCCGAGTCCCGGGCCCGGATCGGGCCCTGACGGCCGACCTCGGCCGGGGCTCAGGAAACCCGGCCCTCGCCCTTCTGGGCCGCACCCCGCTCGTTGGCCGCCTTGAAGGACTCGGCCACCTCGGGATCGACCGAGTTGGACTCGGCCAGGCGTTCTTCCTCCGCCGTGGCGGGCCGGTCGGCGCCGTGATCGACCCGGGCGGCGGCGGCTTCGGTGTCCCGGGTGGTGGAACTGGGGGAGGTATGGGGCTCTGCCATTTTGCGTGACTCCTTTTGGGCATCCCCGGGCCGCTCCGAGGTGACCCGAGAACCGGTTGACCCATAGATACCCGCCCCCGCCGGGTGGGAACCCTCCGTCGACGCCGCCATCGTGGCCGGGGCCGGGGTCGGGGCCGGGGTCGGGGCCGGGGGCCGGGGCGGGGGCGGGGGCGGGGGCGCCGGGCGGTAGCATCCTCGTCCCTGCGCCCGAGCGGCGCGGTCCGTCCCGATATGTCCGAACCCGCCACCGAGCCCGACTGGATCGAGCCGGGCCCGGCCCGCCCGGGCTCCACCCTCAGCGGGCTGGTGCGCACGGCCCGGCCCCGGCAGTGGCTCAAGAACGTCCTCGTCTTTGCCGCTCCCGGAGCCGCCGGGGTCCTGACCCACCCCGGATCCGTGCTCCGGGCCCTGGCCATGTTCGTCCTGTTCTGCGCCGCTTCCTCGGGCACCTACATGGTCAACGACGCTCTCGACGCCGAAGCCGACCGGCTCCACCCGCTCAAGCGCACCCGGCCGGTGGCCGCCGGGGTGATCCCGGTCCGTCTGGCCTGGTCGGCCGGGCTGGGGTTGGTCGTGATGGCCGTGGGCCTCAGCGCCCTGCTCGGGCTGCGCTCCACCCTGGTGGTGGCCATCTACGTGGCCATCACCCTGGCCTACTCCCTGCGGCTCAAGCAGGAGCCGGTGATCGAGATGGCCGCTCTCACCACCGGCTTCGTGCTGAGGGCCATAGCCGGCGGCGTGGCCTGTTCGGTCCCGCTGTCGAACTGGTTCCTGATCGTGGCCTCCTTCGGCTCGCTGTTCATGGTGGGTGGTAAGCGCTACAGCGAGTACCAGACCTTGGGGGAGGATCGCTCCGGGCACCGTGCCGCTCTGGGCCAGTACACCCTGTCCTACCTCCGCTACGTGCGCTCCGTCTCCTCGGCGGTGGCCATGGCTGGGTACTGCCTGTGGGCCTTCGAGAAGGCCGGCCCCCAGGGTCACCCCGTGTCTGGTTCGATCTGGTTCCAGCTCTCCATCGCCCCCTTCGTGGTGGCCCTGCTGCGCTACTCACTGATCCTGGAGAGCGGCGGTGGCGGCGCCCCGGAGGACGTCATCATCGGGGACCGGATGCTGCAGGGGCTGGGGGTCATCTGGCTGGGACTGTTCGCCCTGGGCGTCTACGGCGTCGGTGGGAGATGAGCGGCCGATCGCTCACGGGCTGGGGCCGGACCAGCCCCACCCGGGCCGACCTGGTGGCCGCCACCGACCCCGCCGTGGTGGCCCACGCCCTGGAGCAGACCGGCCGGCGCGGCGTCCTGGCCCGGGGCCTGGGCCGCGCCTACGGGGACGCCGCCCAGAACGCCGGCGGGACGGTGCTGACCATCACCTCCCTGGGGGCGTCCGTCACCATCGACGGCCGGGGCATCGCCACGGTCAGCGCCGCCACCACCATTGACGACCTGATCCGGGCCGCCCTGCCCCGGGGCTGGTTCGTGCCGGTGACCCCCGGGACCCGTCAGGTGACCATCGGGGGAGCGGTGGCAGCTGACATCCACGGTAAGAACCACCACGTGGACGGCAGCCTGATGGCCCACGTCCGCCGCCTCAGCCTCATCACCCCCACCGGGCCTCGGACCCTCACCCCCTCCGACGCCCTGTTCTGGGCCACCGCCGGGGGCATGGGCCTCACCGGGGTGGTCGTCAGCGCCGAGGTAGCCCTCATCCCCGTGACCACCAGCCGGGTGGCCGTCGACACCGACCGGACCGCGGACCTGGAGGAGACCCTGGCGGTCATGAGCGACGGGGACGACGGCTTCCGCTATTCGGTGGGCTGGATCGACTGCCTCAGCCGGGGGGCGCGCCTGGGCCGGTCGATCGTCACCCGGGCCGACCACGCCGGGGTCGAGGCACTCCCGGGCGAGGCCGCCGCCGACCCGCTGGCTTTCGCGCCGCGCCGGCCCCTGCCGGCCCCGCCGTGGGCCCCCGGCGGTCTGTTGAACGTGGCCACCATCACCGCCTTCAACGAGGCCTGGTACCGCCGGGCTCCCCGCCGGGAGCGGGGGGCGATCCAGTCCATCGGCCAGTTCTTCCATCCCCTGGACGGGATCGAAGGCTGGAACCGGGCCTACGGGCGGCGGGGCTTCCTACAGTGGCAGATCCTCATTCCCTTCGGCTCCGAGGACACCCTGCGGCGGATCATCGAGCGGTTGGCCTCGGCCCGGTGCCCGTCCTTCGTCGGGGTCCTCAAGCGCTTCGGGCCCGGTAATGCCGGTCACCTCTCCTTCCCCGGGCCGGGTTGGACCCTCGCTCTGGATATGCCGGTGGGCCCGGCCGTCCTGGGCCCTTTGTTGGACGAACTGGATGAGGCCGTGGTCTCCGCCGGGGGACGGATCTACCTGGCCAAGGACTCCCGCCTGCGTCCCCAACTGATCGAAGCCATGTATCCCCGGCTTCCGGAGTGGCGCCGGGTCCGCGCCGAAGCCGATCCCCACGGCGTGATGAACTCCGACCTGGCCCGCCGCCTCGGCCTGCTCGAGGGCCATCGGCCCGCCCATCCGCGGCCTCGGGCCCGCCCCGCCGCCCCGACCCCGGCCGGAGCCGCCCCTGGGTTGAATACCCTGCCCTCATGAAGGACGCCCTGGGCAGACCTCAATCGGTGCTGGCCATCGGCGCCACCTCGGACATCGCCCGGGCGGTGCTGGCCAAGCTGGCCGGCGCCGGCACCTCCCGCATGGTGCTGGCCGCCCGGGACGGGGCCCGCCTGGCCGAGGTCGAGGCGGACCTGCGCCGCGGCGGGGTGGCCGACCTGAGGACCATCGCCTTCGACGCCACCGACATCGAGTCCCACTCCGGACTGGTGACCGACGCCTTCAGCCGGGGCGACATCGATCTGGTGCTGGTGGCCTTCGGCGTCCTGGGGGACCAGCTCTCCGATGAGCACGACCCGCTGGCCGCCGCCTCCGTCATGCAGGTGAACGCCACCGCCGCCGTGTCGGTCGGCGTGGCCGGCGCCGAAGCTTTGGCCGCCCAGGGCCACGGCACCCTGGTGGCCCTGTCCTCGGTGGCCGGGGAGCGGGCCCGGCGCTCCAACTTCATCTACGGGGCCTCCAAGGCGGGCATGGACGCCTTCTACCAGGGCCTGTCCGCGTCCATGGCCGATCGGGGCGTGGACGTGATCGTGGTGCGCCCCGGGTTCGTGCACACCCGCATGACCGCCGGCCTCAAGCCCCCGCCGCTGTCCACCGACGCCGACTCGGTGGCTGAGGCGGTGGTGGCGGCCATAGCCGGAGGTTCGGCCACGGTGTGGGTCCCCAAGCCCTTGCGGCTGGTGATGGCCGTGTTGCGCCACCTGCCCACGCCGGTGTTCCGCCGCCTTCCCCTCTGACGTGACGATCCTTCTGGCCGGCGGGGTGGGACCCCGGTGACGGGGGCCCGCTCGGGGGTGGCCGCCTTCGACTTCGATGGAACCCTGGTGCCCCGGGATTCCTTCCTCGGGTTCCTGCGCCAGATCGGTGGCTCCGGAGCCGTCAACGCCGCCTTCGCCCGATCCTGGCGGGTGGTGGGCCGGAGGCCGGGCGGCGGCTGGCGGGACGCCGTCAAGTCCGAGCTGGTCCGCTCGGTGCTGGCCGGACGGGAGGCGACCGAGGTGGAGGCGGCCGCCCAGGCCTACGCCCGCGAAGTGGCCGGGATGGTCAGCGCCCCTATGCGCAAACTGCTCGACCGCCACCGGCACGCCGGGCATGTCACGGTCATCGTGTCGGCGTCGCTGGAGATCTATCTGGACCCGGCCGCCGTCCTTCTCGGCATCGATCATGTCCTGGGGACGCGGCTGGAAACGGCGCCCGACGGCCGGCTCACCGGGCGGCTCCTGGGCGCCAACTGCCGCGGCGTCGAGAAGTCCAGGCGCCTCACCCAGTGGATGGCCGAGGGGGGCATCGACCCGGACCGGGTGCCGGTATGGGCTTATGGAGACAGCGCCGGGGACAAGGAGATGCTCGAGCTGGCCCGCTTCGCCACCCGGGTCCGGCGGGCCCGGCCCCGCCACGCTCCCCCCTCGCTGGTCTGACGGGCCGGGGATCTGACCGATCAGGCCCGGACCGGAGGGATCAGGCGGCCCGGCGCCGGGTGGTGGCGGCCCGGAAAAGCAGCCGCTCGTAGCGGGTGGTCACCTCGTCCCAGCGGTAGTGGGTCTCGATGAAACGCCGGCCGGAGCGGCCCAGCCGGTCTCCTAGGGCCGTGTCCCCGGTGAGGAGTTCCACCCCCGCCTCGAACTCCGCGAAGCCCCGGTAGGGCAGGGCCCCTCCCGAGCGGCGGGCCTGGCCGTCCAGGACAGCGCAGTGGCCCTGCACCAGCGCCGGCCGACGGAGGGCCCAGGCCTCGGTCAGGGTGCGGGAGAAGCTCTCGAAGTAGCTGGGATTCACATAGGCGACACAGCCGGCCAGCGCGTCCCAGCGGTCCTGGTCCTCGAAGTGCCCGGTCACGATGACATCGGGATGCTCGGCCAGCTCCTTGATGGCCGGACCCAGGAACACCAGCGCCAGGGGCCCTGGGTGGCGCTGCTTGTAGGCCAGGAACTGGTCGTACAACTCATCCGAGCCCTTGTGGGGGTCGATGCGACCGATATAGAGCAGATAGGGACGCTCCTCCAGCCCCCATCGACGGCGAAAGGAATCGGCGTCGCCTTGGGCGTCCTGCTCCACCCCGATCCCCAGCAGGGCGTGGGCAGGCTGCAACCGGAAGCGCCGGAGCACCAGGTCGAGCTCCTCGATGGTCAAAAAGCCGAAGGCATCGGCCTGGCGGAACAGGGGCTCGAACAGCGACAGGCGAAAGGGAGGCTCGTCATGGGCGGTGGGGTGGAAGACGGTGGGTCCGTAGTGGGCGGCCACGGGCAGACCGGTCCAGGTGGTGTCGTACAGGTAGGTGAAGAAGACACGGACGTCGTAGCCGGCGGCGTGACTGTGCAGCCACGGCACCAGCTCGGGCACGTTGGGACCCTGCTGGCGCATCCACTCCCGCTGTAGGTACCAGGGGGCGGCATGGGCTCCGGCCACCACCCGGCTCTGCAGACCCGCAAAGACGACGTGGTCCCGGGGCCGCGCCACCGAGAGCCGGTGGACCTGAACCCCGTCGATGACCTCGACCCCCTCGGGGTAGGAATCGGCCCAGTCCACGTAGCTCCGGGCCCGGGTGGTGACCACGTCCACGCTGTGACCGCGGGAGACCAGCTGGGTGGCGTAGTCCCGGCACAGCTGCTCCGCCCCGCCGGAGATCTCCCGGCCGTAACGCTGCACCCCCATGAGAACCCGGAGGCGGCTCACGCCGCCGCCTCGACCAGATGGCGTAGGAGGGCGGAACCGGCCGCCGCCGCGTCGTAGGCCCCGACCCTCCGGTGACCCCGCTCGATCATCTCCGCCCTCAACCGGTCGTCGGTGAGCACCCGGGCGATGGCCTCGGCCATCTGGATGGGACCGGCCCCCGGGTCGAGCAGGATGCCGGCATCTCCGACCGTCTCGGGCAGAGCGGCAAAGCGGCGGGCCACCACCGGCACCCCCTGGGCCATCGCCTCCAACGGCGGAACGCAGAAGCCCTCGTGCTCGCTGGCGGTGACGAACACGTCGGCTCGCCCGTACCAGGCCGCCAACTCGGCGTCGGGCACCGCCCCGGTGATGATCACCCGGTCCAGATTCAGCTCCCGGCTGAGTTCCTCCAAGGCCCGGGACAGCCGAGGCAGCCGGTGGTTTCCCACCAGCACCAGGGTGGCGGGCCGCTGGAGATAGGTGGTCAACACGTGAAAGGACTCCAGCAGAAAGTCCGGGCGCTTGTGGGGCAGTAACTGCCCGACGAAGACGATGACCGGCCCTTCCAGCGCCGCCAGTCTCGCCTGCATGTCCAGCAGGGGTTCCTGCGCCTTCAGGCGGTACGGATCGGTGATGAGGGGGGCGACCCGGACGTTGCGGTAACCCATGGCCGTCAACTCGGCGGCGTTGAACTCCGAGACGGCCACGGCCATCACGGCCCGGTCCGCCAGGCGGGACAGCTCCCGCCGCCCGCTCTCCAGAAGCCCGGCCAAATGCGGGTCGTACTCGTAGAACAGCTCCGCAGGCGAGATGTTGTGGTAATAGACGACCAGTCGCTCCGGCCGGCCGGCCAGGAACCTGTCCACGTCGGGCTCCCCGATGGAGGCATGGAACACGATCATGTCGTCCTCGGGGCTCTCCGAGGCCAGCCAATCCGAATCCTTGAGTTCCCACACATCGTGGTGCAGGCTCCCGTGTACGTAACGGGAGAAGATCTCCGACCGGCCGACCCGGCGCAGCAGGGCTCTCAATTCCAGCGCCGAAGTGGTGATGGCGTCCCCGGGCCGGGCCGACACCATTACCTGGTTGATCTGCATCAGCGGGTGGCGATGAGGGCGTAGTCCTGAGGGCCGAAGAGGAGCTGGTTGAGCCGCTCGTAATTGGCGTCCGCACCCGGCTCACCCACCGGCTGGAGAATCTCATCGGGAGGCGGAGGCGACCGCCAGTCGATCTCGATCCCGTCGAAACCCGCCTGACGGAAGAGAAAGGTCAGATAGCCGGGATGGACGGGGCGGTCGTGGGTCGGATCGAGGTAGAAGGCGCGGGCGAACACGTAGAGCGACTGCGGGTTCACCGTCTCGATGACGGCACGGCCGCCCGGGCGCAGCTTGTCTGCGGCCAGGCTGACCAGGTTCAGCAGCTCCGGGGCCGTCAGGTGTTCGACCACCTGGATGAGGACCACTCCCCCCAGGGACTGGTCGGCCCGGGCGGCCAGATCGGCCAGCCCGTTCCCCTCGCTTATGTCCAGGCCCCGCCGGCGGCCCGCTTCGGCCAGCCCCGCATCCAGTTCGACCCCGGAGCAGGTGACTCCCTCCTCGGTGAGCAGTTCCATGAACTCGCCCCGTCCGCAACCGATGTCGAGCACCGGACTGCAGCCGGCCAGCCGGGACGCCAGGTCGCGATAGCGGGACTTGAGGTCGTACTGGCTGCCCCGGAAGGCCGCCTCGAAGGCTTCGGCCGAGTAGCTGGGCCGGAACGTCCTGGCCTCCTCGGCCCGCTCCAGGTGCTCCAGGCGCCGGCTGAGCTCGGCCAGCGCCATGGGACCGGCGTCGCCCGCGGGCTGGCGCTCCAGGGCGGACAGGCGATCCTGCAGGGTGTCGATCTGAGCGATGAGATCGGTGTGAACGTGGGTGCTGGCCTGGCGCACCGCCCAGGACAACTCATCGGCCACGGCCCGCAGCGCCGCCGCCAGTTCTTCCACCTGCTCGAGGATCCCCTGGGTCTGACGGCCGAGCAGGCGGGCCAGGCCCCGGTGCAGAGCCGGTCCGCCCGGGACCCCCGAGTCCGAGGGAATCCGGTCCGGGCTGAGGCCTGGGACGGCCCGTAGGCGCTCCATGCTGGCATCCAGGCGGCTCAGGTCCGGGGCGACCCGGTGCATGACGATGCGCCGGAAATGGGCGGACAGGTCGTCCTCCAGACCGGCCGGGTAGAAGCCGTCCTCCCGCCTGGCCTCGACCGTGCGACGCAACTCCTCGAGGAGCGACTGGACTTCATCCGCCTCGGCCACAGGCGGGGGAGGCTACAAGACCACCCCCGGGACCTCAGGAACCGTCCCGGACGGCCAGGCCCAGCAGGGCGCCCCCGTATCCGGGGTCCTGACCGTTCACCCCGCCGAAATTGGGGGCGTCACCGAAGCTGTAGATGCTCCCGTTTCGGGTAGCCACCAGATAGCCGGCGTAGGTGGCCGTGTGGGCCATACCGACGGCCGGGTTGGAGGCGCTGAGGGCGGGCGAGCCGTAGGCGGTGGCGCTGCCGAAAGCGTGGACGGTCCCGTCCGCTTCGAGCAGCCAGTAGCCCGTCCCCGACCCGGCCGTGGTCATCCCCACGATGCTGCTGGGCAGGGTCGTGCCGCCGGTGGACCCGTAGAAGCCGGCGTCCCCGAAGTTGAACATCCCACCGTCGGTGGCCACCAGCCAGTAGCCCCGCCCGTCCGGGGTGGAGGCCATGCCGACTATGGGCTGGTTGAGGTGGATGGCGCCGGTGGAACCGTAGAAGGCGGCGTCCCCGAAAGTGAAGATCCCCCCGTCACTGGCCACCAGCCAGTAGCCCCGGCCGTCCGGGGTGGACGCCATGCCGACTACGGGCTTGTTCAGGCGGATGGCGCCGGTGGAACCGTAGAAGGCGGCGTCCCCGAAACAGAAGATCCCCCCGTCAGTGGCCACCAGCCAGTAGCCCCGGCCATCGGGCGTGGCCGCCATGCCGACCACCGGCTTGTTGAGCCTCATGGCTCCGGTCGACCCGTAGAACTGGGCGGCGCCGAAGCTGAAGATGCCCCCGTCATTGCCCTCGGCCCAGTAGCCGTCCACTCCCCCGCTGGGGGCCCCGACCACCGCGAACCAGTTGGACTTGAGGCCGAACTCACTGGCGAAGGTGGAACCGGTGACCGACACCGACCCGGCGCTGCCCTGGATGCCTAATTGGAGCACCCGGCCCCCCATGTCCGCCGCCGACGGCCCGCTGCGGGACGTGACGTTGATGGACTGGAACGTGCCGATGGACGGGTAAGCGGACTGGATGGTGGCGACGGGTATGGACGCCGTCCAGTCGTGGTTCGGGTTGCAGGCACTGGGGACGCAGACCGAGTCCCCGGCATCGACCACCGAGGGGAAGGCCCCGCCCGCCGTCCAGCCCCCGGTCGAAGAGGAGAACTCGGCGTAGGCGGCCTGGCCGGCGCTGGTCAGAAGGGTCTGGCCGGCGGTGTCCTGCACGGCCAGGTTGGCCGTGCTGCTCTCGGCGTTCATGCCGCCGTAGACCTGGCAGGCGGTGGTGTCACAGATGTCGGCGTAGCCGTACTCACCGGTGCCGCCCTGGGAGCTGGGGCTCTCCTCATCGGACACGGCGTAGGAGCGGGCCGCCACCGCCTGCGCCTCCAGCGCCTGGAAACCCTGGGGTTCGCCCTGGGCCCCGGCGCTGCCGAGGGTTCCCCAGTAGGCGGGTGACTCGGACGGGACCACGCCCTGGAGGTAGGACTCCAGGGGCAGGACATTGACGGTCCGCTCCAGGCCGTTGATCTCGGCCCCTTCGATGTCGCCGCGCAGGTAAAGGGGTGTCGAGGCCGTGCAGAGCTGGAGGACCTGGGACTCGGTGGCACTCGGGCTGGTGGTGGAGGGGACGGCCACCGCCTGGGGCGGGGTGGTGGCGGCCAGGGTCGGGGACGCCCCACCCTGGGCCCCGTTGCTCATGGCCTGGGAGTCCGAAGCCGTGCCCACCTGGGTCCACGGGCCGCCACAGCCCGGCCCGGTGGAAACCGTCCAGGTCCCGGCCGAGGCCAGGTGCATGAGGGCGGCGCGGCCGGCCGGCACCGCTATCCCGGCGGCGGTGAAGGCGCTGGCCGAGGTGACGATGACGTCGTTGCCGTCGTTCTCGACCAGCCGGACCCGGATGTTCGAGTCGGGGCTGGTGCTCAGGCTGGTCCCGCCGTAGTAGTGGCCGACTATCCAGGAGTAGGACTGGCCCGACAGGGCGTAACCCAGGGCACCCCACTGGCCCATCCCGATCCCGTGGCCCCATCCGTGCCCATCCAGGCTGACCGAGGTGGGCGAGGACGCGGCCGTGGTCGAGGTGGTGGTGGTCGAGGTAGAGGTGGTGGTCCCCTGGGCTGAGGCCGGGGTTGGAGCCACCCAGAGCGCCGTAGCCGGGACCAGGGCAGCAGCGACGGCCAAGAAATGGCGGAGCCGGGGGGTGGGGGGTCGAGTCATGGGAGCAGAGGGGCCCGAGTGAAAGAAGTGACTGGAGTGCCCATTGTTGCAGACCTGGAGCGGGGCCCCATGTACCCGGCGGATTCAGCCCGCCCGTGAGTCTCCCCCATTCGGGGCTCGCCCTGGACGCGGCCCGGAGGCCGTCCGCTGTACGACCTCCAGCACGAAGCTCCGGTACCGCTCGATGACCACCGGCCAGGCGAACCGGGCCGAGACGTAGGCACGGCCCCGGGTGGCAAGCTCCGCCCGCAGTCGCGGGTCGGCCAGCAGCCGGTCGACCGAGGCCTCGAATTCGGCATAGCCCCGATAGTGGAGGCCGCCTCCGGAACGCCGTACGTTTTCCATGGTGGCGGCGCAGACCGAGTTGACCAGCACCGGGGAGCCGGCCGCCCAGGCCTCGGCCACCACCAGTGAGAACGACTCGAACGGGGACGGGGAGACCAGAGCCTGGCAGTGGCGCAGGAGGGACCACTTGAGCGACTCCGCCACCGGTCCGACCACCAACAGGTCGGGGTGCTCGGGAGGTGCATCCACCACTGGGCCGGCCAGGACCAGGGCCAGGGGGCCGGGCCGGCGACGCTTGTAGGCCAGGAAGAACCGCCACAGGGCCCCGACCCCCTTCTGCTCGTCCACCCGGCCCAGGCAGACCAGGAAGGGACGGCCGCCGAGGAGGTCGGGTGGCTCGATGGGCGCGGCGGGCGGATCGTCCACCCCGAGCCCGAGCACGACCTGGCGATGTCCACCCACCGGAAAGAGGCGGGTCACCAGATCCCGCTCAGCCCAGGAATGGAACACCAATCCGTCGGCCCGCTCGAACACGCTCCGGAAGACGGGCAAGCGGATGGCCGGCTCATCGTGGGCGGCGGCGTGCAGCAGAGTCGGCGCCGGGGCCAAGGGCAGTCCGGCCACGGTGGGGTGGTACAGGTACGGATAGAAGGCGATGGCGTCGGCGTCCGAGGCCCGCACCGCCTCGACCAGACCGGGGCTCACCGGGCCCTGCCTTTCGATCCAGTGCCGCGACTCCGCTTCCGTGCGCTCCGCCGCCCCGCTGAGCATCGGGCCGGAATAGGCATCGAAGTCCGGGTGGCGGCCCGAGCTGCAGGCGAAGCGCCGAACCAGGACGCGGTCCTCTTCGGTGGCTCCCGGGGCCGACTCCTCCCGCCAGGTGACCGAGTCGAGGGCGGTGGTGGTCAGCACCTCGACCGACCAGTCCGGCAGGCGAGCCAGGCGGCTGGCCAGCTGCCGGGCGCCCGTTTCCGCCCCACCCCGCACCTCGGGGCCGTAGCGGGGCACCACCAGCGCCAGCTTCAAACGGTCACGCCGGTCAGGAAGGTGAGGGCATTGACGAATCTCCGCTTGGAGGCGTTCAGGTCGAAGTGGGCCAATCGGTCGGATCCGGCCCGGACCAGTTCGTCCCGGAGGGCCGGGTCACCGACCACCCGGTGCACGGCGGCCGCCACCGTGCTCGGGGACTTGTCCGGCAGCAGAAGGCCCCCGCTGCCCAGCGTCTCGGGGACGGCGCAGGAGGCGTAGGCGATCACGGGCAGGCGATGGCGCATGGCCTCCACCAGCGGGGTGTTGAAGCCTTCGTGCTCCGAGAGCACGACCAGGACGTCGGCGGTCCGGTAGTAGGCCGCCAGTTGGGAGTCGGACAGCCCGCTGGCGATGGTGACGGCTTGGTCCAGGCCCAGATCGGAGATGAAGCCGTCCAACGCGGCCTGGTAGCTGTCCGTGGCCGGACGGCCCACCAGCCGCAGCCGGGCCAGCGGGTCATAGGCGCGCCGGTACATCACCAGGGCCTTGATGAGGTCCTCCTGGGCCTTGTTGGGGGCCAGCCGGCCGACAAAGAGAAGGTCGGTCCCGCCTCCCGCCTTGTCCGCCTGCAGCCGGGCCAGGGTGGCCGGGTCGACGTCGACCGTCTCGGCGTCGACGTCCAGGAGAATCGGCACCACCACCGTCCGGCGGTAGTCGAGCTCGATCATCTCCAACTCGTTGTAGGTGGAATCGGCCATTCCCAACGCCGTCCGGGCCACCAGCATGGAGAGTTGGGCCCGGCCCCAGCTGACGGCGTTGGCGACGCTCATGTCCCAGCGCCGGAAGAACGAGGCCGGGGTGAGGTTGTGGTAGTCCACCACCAGGGGCTCGGGCCGGGCGTTGACGTAGTCGGCCAGCACCGAGCCGGTGGCCAGGTGGTAGACGAGAGCGCTGCCGGCCGCCCAGGCGGGGAACTCGGAGAAATGCCGCCCTTTCCCGTCCAACTCGTGGTGGATGGCCTCACAGAAAATCTCCGACTCGAATCCGGCTTCCCTCAGCGCCTCCTGGGCGGCCAGGGTGTGGATGCCGCAGGCGTCCCCCGGCATGAGGGCGGGCAGGAACTGGTGCACGGCCCGGACCGATCCGGCGTCGGCCACGTACGGGTCCGGTGGTCTCCGGAGGGCGGTCACGCTCCCGCCTCCAGCACCCTGGTCAGTTCGGCCCGCATGGCGGCCCGGGTCCGGCTCAGATCCAGTTCGGCCAGACGGCGCTTACCGGCCGCCACCAGCGAGGCGCGCAAATCCGCATCGGTGACCACCCGGTGGATGGCGGCGGCCACCACACCCGGGGTCTTGTCCGTGAGCAACAAGGCGGCGTCCCCGACCGTCTCCGGCACGGCGCTGGAGGCGAAGGCGATGATGGGCAGGCCGTTGAACATGGCCTCCAGCAGCGGCGCTCCGAAGCCCTCGTGCTCGGACAGGCTGACATAGACGTCGGTCCCTCGGAAGTAGGCGGCCAGCTCCTCCGAAGACACCGGCCCGGCCAGATCGACCCCGTCCCAGAGGCCCTCGGCGGCTACGAAGCGCCGCAGCCCGTAGCGGTACGACCCCGAGGAGGTTCCCCCGGTCAGGTGGAGCCGGGCCCGCGGGTCGTACAGACGGCGGTAGGCCACCAGCGTCTTGACCAGATCATGCTGGGCCTTGTTGGGGGATATCCGACCGTGGAACAGGATCCCGGTCCCGCCGGCCTGACGCTGCCGGTCGAGCCAGCCGGCCAGGGTCGGGTCGGAGGCGATGTCGAAGCGGCTCATGTCCACCAGCAACGGGGAGGTGGAGGTCGATCGGTAGCCGAAGTCGATCAACTCCTGTTCGTTGTAACGCGAGACGGCTATGCCATGGCGCACCACCCCGGCCAGCTTGGCGATCTGATGGCGGCCGTCAACCATCTCGTCGGCCAGGCGGGGTTCCCAGCGTTCGAAGAACCGGGGGGGCGTCACGTTGTGATAGTTGACCAGCTTCGGCTCCGGACGCTGGGCGAACCAGGCCGCCAGCCGGCTGCCGGTGGAGGCCTGATACATGAGCCAGGCTCCGGTCTGGGCCCGGTAGCGGTCGAAGAAGTGGGCCCGGCCGGCGTACTCCGGCCCGACGTCGTTCACGTAAATCTCCGACTCCAGGCCCATGTCCCTCAGGATGGATTGCACCTGCAGGGAGTGGTTCCCGATGGCGTCCCACCGGACCAGGGACGGGATGACCTGGTGGACGGCGCCGGCGCTCACCCCGGCCGTCTGGCGCTCAGCGCGGAGGTGTCGCCTCCGTCCTGAGCGACCACGTCGGTGAACCTGGCGCCCTCGAGCAGATGGGCCCAGGTGGTCGGGTGCAGCGGCCGGCCCGGGGCCAGATCGACCTCCAGGGCCGGGACAGCCCTCGACCAGGCGTCGGGATGGGTGGCGATCAAAATCAGGGGCGCACCCGGGGCCAGCTTGGCTGCCGCCAGCTCGATCAGCCGGCGCTGCCGGGGTAGGGCCAGGCGGTCGACACAGCCGGACAGCACCAGGCCGGCCAGGTAACCATCGGCCACCGCCGAGAGATGTTCGACCGGGTCATCGGGCCAGGCCTCCAGACCGCCGGCGGCGGCGGCGTCCACCAGCGGGCCGCGGGGCTCGACGCCGTAGGCGTCCACCCCAGCGTCCACCAGACTGCGCAGGAGCGCCCCCGAGCCGCACTCGGCGTGCAGGACCCGGCCCCGGGTGGGCAGGTGCCGGATACACAGGCTGACCCAGCCGCCCAGGTCGGCGGCCACCGCCGGCCGGTCGGCGGCGTCGTCACGGGCCGGGGCCAGGTCGGCCAGTTGCTCCTCCACCATCTCCAGGCGTTCCCCTAGTGAACGCATGGCCCGCACGCTGGCGGTGGCGAAGGCGGTCGTCTGCTGGGCCAGATAGTTGAGGTACCAGGCCATGGCCTTGCGCAGGACCCGCTTCACCTCCCCCACCCCGGGCTTCTGGGACTCGGTGGGCACAGCCACGTTGATGTAGGCGGCTCGGTCGGCGGCCTTCACCGCCTCGGTGAAGTCCGAACTGACCGACCCGGCCGGCACGTAGCGGTCGAAGACCAGGTCGAGCTCGCGCTCCAGGCTGGGCGGGAAGTCACCGGCGGCCCGCCGGCGGGCCACCTCGTCTCTGATCTCGGCCATGACCCGTTCGTTGTCGAATCCAGGCCCGGACGGGCCGGACGGCCCGGTCGCCTCGCTCACCTCGCCCCCTCCGTTCACAGTTCCTCGGCGAAGTTTCCTTCGAGGCGCCCGAAGACCGCCAAGGCCCCGAAGAGAAGGACGACGCTGATGCCGAGCACCACCAGCACGTGCCAGAGGAACCACCACTCACCGTTGGCCGGCAGGGTCTGAGCGCTCTGCTGCAGGGCGGAACCGGGCCGCAGGGCGCCGGGGTTCTTACTGGCCCCGTAGATCTTGGCGTAGATCGAGCGCTGGAAGACCAGGACGATGTCGGTGAGGGGGTTGAGAAGCGGGAGCCAGGCCGGGAGGTGATGGTCCACCAGCTTCTTGGTGATCGAGCTGTAGGAATAGACGATCGGGGTGGACCAGAACCAGGCCGCTCCCACGATGAGCTCCACCAGGTGCTGAGTGTCCCGCAGGTAGACGTTCACGGCCGACAGGAAGATGGCCAGGGTGGCCGACAGCACGATCAGGGCCAGCAGGGCCGGTACCAGCAGGGGTAGGAAGCGCAGACCGGGGGAGTAGCGGGAGGCGGCCAGGACCACCACCAGCACGATGCTCTGGAAGAAGAAAAAGACCATCCCCGCCCCCACCGAAGCCAGCGGGAGTATCTCCCGGGGGAAGGCGACCTTCTTGACGATCCCGGCGTTGCCGACCATGGTGCCGGTGGCGTTCTGGGTCGAGTAATTGAACAGGTTGAAAGCCAGCAGGCCGGACATGAGGAAAATGGCAAAGTCGGAGATACCGCTGCCCAGCACGACCTGGAAGACGAAGTAGTAGATGCCCAGGGTGAAGGCCGGATTGAGCATCGACCAGAACATCCCGAGGAAGCTGGCGTTGTACTTGACGGCCAATTCCTTGCTGATCAGCCCGACCAGCAACTCCCGGTAGCGCCAGATGTCAACCACCCGGCGGAAGACGCGTACCTCCGGGGTTATGACGCGGACCTGGTCCGAGCGGGCGCCGGCGGCGCCGGCCGTGGATCCTCCCCCGGCGGCCCCGGCGGGGCGGAGACGCACGGGCTAGGTGGAGATGTTGGTCGAGGTCGACCGGGTGATCACCTGGTCGATGAAGCCGTAATCCTTGGCCTCATCGGCGGTGAACCATCGGTCACGGTCCGAGTCGGCCTCGATCCGCTCAAGGGGCTGGCCGGTGTGGAAGGCGATGCGCTCGGCCATCATCCGCTTCAGATAGATGATCTGCTCGGCCTGGATGGCGATGTCGGAGGCCTGCCCCTGCATCTGGCCCGAGGGCTGGTGCATCAGGATCCGCGAATGGGGCAGGGCGTAGCGCTTGCCCGGGGTTCCGGAGCAGAGCAGGAACTGGCCCATGGAGGCGGCCATGCCGAGGCAGATGGTGGCCACGTCAGGGGCGATGTATTGCATGGTGTCGTAGATGGCCAGCCCGTCGGTGACCGAACCGCCCGGGGAGTTGATGTAGAGGGCCACATCCCTCTCGTTGTCCTCCGCCTCCAACAGCAGCAGCTGGGCGCAGACGAGGTTGGCCGAGGCCTGGGTGACCTCGGTCCCCAAAAAGACGATCCGCTCCCGCAGGAGGCGGTTGAACATGTCCTGGGACCGGTCGGTGGAGGACATCTGGGCGGTGACGACGCTCAGGTCTGGATGCAGCACTGACATGCCGGGAGGGTACTCCGTGGGATCGGTCACCCCGCCCCTGCCGCCGGCCTGGGCCGCAGCCGCCGTTCCAGGGGCATTTCGAAGAGCTGGAACACCAGGCCGGCCGCCGCCAGGCAGGCGGCCAGTTCCACCAGGGCGTTCAGGACCGCCGCCCATCCGCTCATGGGATGGTGCAGCTCGAGCAGCCCGAACGTAGCCAGAAGGGGGAAATGGACCAGATAGAAGGCGAATGACCACCGCCCCAGAGTCACGGGCAGCCGCCGGGACAGCAGCTGGGCCCGGCCGGCCCGGGGGTCCCGGTCCGACTGGGCGCCGGCCACGATCAGCAGGCAGAACGGGACCAGGGTCACGGCCACGTTCTGGTAGGCGGCCGGGGCCCACCCGGCGGCCAGGTAGGCCCCCGCTGCCACCAGGGCCGCTGCCGGCAGTGGGACCCGGGGCCATCGTCCTTCCGCCACCCCGAGGGCCAGGAGGATTCCCAGGATGAACTCGATGAGCCGGACGGGGGGAAAGAAGTACATGAGCCAGGCTCCGGTCGACCCGGCCCGGTCGGGCCCGGCCAGGACCGCCACCGCCACCGCCAGCTGAACCCCTAGGACCATGAGGACGGCCCGGCGGGCCGGGGCGAGGGCCCGGAGCAGGGGCAGAAGGAAGGGGAACAGGGCGTAGAAGCAGGCCTCGCAACCGAGGGACCAGGCCGGGGTGTTCATAGCCAGATACCACCGGGGGCTGGGCACCCAGGGCTGGAGCAGGAGGAGGGAGCCCAGGGCGGGACCGGCGGGCGGAAGGGTGGTGAAGACGGCCAGCACCGCCCCCATCCCGGCCCAGGTCAGGACATGGTTGGGCAGGATCCGGGCCGCCCGCCGCCGGTAGAAGGCGCCGGCCGTGTCCCGCCCGGGATGGGACCAGGTCAGCACGAAACCGGACAGGATGAAGAAGAAGGAGACCCCGGCCCCGCCCTGGACGACGTAGCGGAACATCCACCGGGCGTAGGGGGTGGACCGGTTCAACAGAGCCAGGTGGAGACTGAACACGGCCAGGGCGGCCACGAAGCGCAGTCCGGTGAGGGATTCCAGGCGCCCGGCCCGCCCCGGAGGGGCGCCGTCCCGGGGCACCCGCACGGGCATCGACGCCGCCACCGCCCCATCTTCCCCGACGGAGCGGGTGTCTACGATGACAAGGGCCTGGCTCCCCGCCGACGTAGCCCAACTGGCAGAGGCACGACGTTTAGGTCGTCGTCAGTGAGAGTTCGAATCTCTCCGTCGGCACGCTCAGCTGCCCGTCAGGCCGTAGGACCACAGGCCGAAGGCCTGGGGAGGCACCTCGGTGGGACCGGCGGAGCCGAAGGAAGTACCGGTGCCGAGGAAGAACTCGGCGCCGGAGATGGCCGCGCCGCCGGAGTCGGCCGCCCCGGACGGTGCCGCCCACAGCAGCGCCCCGGTGTCGGCGTTGTAGGCCCCGACCCCGAATCCGGTGGTCGATGGGACCAGCAGGACTCCGTCGGAGTAGGTCACCGGGGCGTAACTCGGACCGGCCAGTGGGTCCTGCCAGAGCACGGCCCCGGAGGCCAGGGCGACGGCGTGCAGCGAGAAGGCCCGGGTCGGGTCCGAGGCCAGGGAGGTGTCAGGGGTGACGGATGGAGGGGTGGGGCCGGTGTCGACGCCGTCACCGGCCAGGGGCAGGGGGACAGCTGAGGTCATGAACAGGGCCGCCCGGCCGGCGGACTGCCCCAGGGCTATGGCCCCGATGGTCCCTCCCACCGAGCCCACCAGCTGGGGACTGAGCTGGCCGGCCTGGGACGGCTCGTCCTGCCACACCTTGGCCCCGGTGGCCTCGTCCAGGGCGTAGACGTAGCCGGACTTGCTCGCCTCCACGACCAGGTTCCGGGTGACCCCCTTGGCCACGGCCACCCCGTGCACGATAAGAGCCGAGGATCCGAAGTCATCGTCCCCGGTGCCGGAGTCGGAGGCCTGGCCGGTGTCGTACTGATTGGCCGGCTCGAAATAGGACCACTGCCGAGCGCCGGTGGCGGCACTCAGGGCAAAGATGCCGGAGTTGACGGCAAAGTCGTGGTGGGCCTCGGCCGCCGCCTGGTCACCGCAGTTACCGGTGCCGAAGACGACCAGGCCGGCGGCCGCATCCAGGGCCGGGGAGGACCACACGTCCCCGCAGGCATCCCCCTGGCCGTCATCGCCCAGCTCGTGGACGACGGCGTTGCGTTCCGGCTCGTATTTCCACCGCAGGGCACCGGTGTAGGCGTTGAAGGCCTGTATGCCGGTCACCTGGATGTTGGGTGACCCGTTGTCGTCACTACCCACCATGACCTCGGGCGGGCTGGTGGCCAGGTCGACCACCGGGGACGACTCGATCTCGATGGCGCTGGTGGGCCGACCCGGATCCACGTCCTGGTGCCACATGACCTTGCCGGTGGCCGCGTCCAGGGCGTAGAGCGTTCCGCCGCCGCCCACGAACACCCAGGCGTCCTTCTGGCCCGGCAGCCGGATGACCTCGGGTGACGAGACGAACTCCCCGAATCCGGTCTGGTGGCGGTCGGTGCTGGTGAACGCCCATTTGAGCGCGCCGGTGGCGGCGTTGACGGCCCGGAAGGTGCCCGCCGCGTCACCGACGTAGACGGTGCCGTCGACCACGGCCGGCTCGGCCGTCACCGCTGCCTGGGTCGACATGAACCACCGCGGCGCCAGCGTGGCGGCGTCGGCCTGATCTATGGCCGGCCCGGCGCCGGGGCAGGACGTGGCCTGGGCCGAGTGCAGCGGGTCATGGCCCATCTCCGGCCAGGAGGTCTGACAACCCGAGAGCGGCGGGGCGGAGGCCCGGGCCGGGGCGGCCAGGACGGCTGCCGCCACCAGGGCCGCCAGGCCGGCGGACGCGCCGATCAGGCGGAAACGGGACACGACATGTTCGTTCTTCACCAAGACGCCCAACTCCTGCCCCGGCTACCCGGAACGGGCCGGGCCGGTCGTTAGAATCCCGCCGAAAGGGGGTCACGGTGAACCAAAAGGGGACCTATGACGTAATTGTCATCGGAGCCGGCTTCGCCGGGCTCTATTCGGTCCATCTGCTGCGCGAGCACGGCTTCACCGTCCGGGCCCTGGATCGGGCTGACGGGGTCGGGGGCACCTGGTACTGGAACCGCTACCCCGGCGCCCGCTGCGACGTCCAGAGCATCGAGTACTCCTTCAGCTTCAACAAGGAGATCCAGGAGGAGTGGGAGTGGACCGAGTTGATGCCGGCCCAGCCCGAGATCGAGGCCTATCTCAACTTCGTGGCCGATCGACTCGACCTCCGGCGCGACATCCAGCTGTCCACCACCGTGACCAGTCTCAGCTTCGATGACGCCGGCTCGGAGTGGACCGTCGACACCGATGGGGGCGATCAATTCAAAGCCCGCTGGGTGATAGCCGCCACCGGGTGTCTGTCCGAACCATTGGACCCCGCCATTCCCGGCGTCGACAGCTTCTCCGGCCCGACCCTCTATACCAGCCGCTTTCCCCGGGAGGGCTTCGACTTCACCGGCTTGAAGGTGGGCGTGATCGGGACGGGATCCTCGGCGGTCCAGTCCATTCCCATCATCGCCGAGCAGGCCGAGCACCTCAACGTGTTCCAGCGTTCCGCTGCCTACAGCCGCCCGGCCGACAACCGGCCCCTACGCCCGGGGGAGTTGGAGGAGGTGAAGGCCGACTACGAATCGCTCCGCCTGCGCCAGCGAGCGGCCTATGCCGGCCTGGTCAGCTTCGGGGCGGTGTCCTTCGAGGGCGTGACCCCGCCCACCCGGCGCATCCTCGAGACGCCGGTGGAGGAACGCCTGGCGGCGCTGGAGGAGCTGGGTTGGAGCGCGCCGGGGGCCTGGGCCGACGTCATGTTCGACCTGGAGGCCAACCAGGCCGGCACCGAGCTCTATGCCGAGCTGGTCCGCCGCCAGATCCGCGACCCGGAGGTGGCCGAGGCCCTCATCCCCCACTACCCCATGGGCTGTAAGCGCCAGATCCTCGACACCGGCTACTTCGAGACCTTCAACCGCGACAACGTCACCCTGGTCGATCTGCGCTCCGACCCCCTGGTCGGGATCACTTCCGGATCGGTGCGCACCCAGAACCGTGAGTTCGACATCGATGTGCTGGTGCTGGCCACCGGCTTCGACGCCATGACCGGAGCCCTCAACAAGATGGAAATCACGGGCCCCGGCGGCCGCACCCTCAAGGACGTGTGGGAGGAACAGGGACCGGTCAGCTACCTCGGTCTGGCGGTGGCCGGCTTCCCCAACCTGTTCACCATCACCGGTCCGGGCAGCCCGTCGGTGCTGACCAACATGGTCGTGTCCATCGAGCAGCACGTGGAATGGATCGTGGACTGCCTGGACCACATGCGCGACAGCGGGTACCAACGGATCGACGCCGAGCCCGGGGCCCAGGAGGCCTGGGTCGACCACGCCGCCGGCCTGGTGGCCGGTACGGTCCGTAACTCCGACGCCTGCAACTCCTGGTATCTGGGTGCCAATGTTCCGGGCAAGCGCCGCATACACATGCCCTACGTGGGAGGCCTGCCGGCCTACCGGAAGAAGTGCGACCAGGTGGCCGCCGACAGCTACGAGGGCTTCGCTCTGGCCTGACCGCTCAGCTGAACTCCAGGCCCTCGAACGCCCCTGAGGACCGCCAGTCGTTCAGGTAGCTGAAGAAGGCCATGGCCCCGAAGGGATAGCCCACGTTGTATCGGGCTCTCGGTCCGGGATCCTGTCCCTCGTTGTTGTAGTAGCCCGGCGTGCAGTCGGGTGAGCCGAGCATCATCCCCGGCCCGGACAGCAGCAGGTCGATCCAGGCCTGCTCGGCCTCGGCCGTCACCTCCACTCGGGAACGGCCGGACTCGACGGCGTGGCTGACCACGGCGGCGATGGTGCGGCCCGACTCGGTCAGGTTGTGCGGCACGTTGGAGATGAGGTTGGCACCCTGGGTCGGCTGGACGATGAAGGCGTTGGGGAAGCCGTGGGAGTAGATGCCGTGCAGGGTGCGCATGCCCTCGTCCCAGTGCTGGGAGAGCTTGACGCCGTCCACGCCGGAGAGATCGAAGCCGGCCCGGCTGGTGTACTCGCTGCCCACTTCGAAGCCGGAGGCGTAGATGATGCAGTCCACGTCGTACTCGCGCCCGAGGGCGACGACCCCGGTGGCGGTGATCCGCTCCACACCCTTCCCGTCGGTGTGGACCAGATGGGTCCCAGGGGTGTTGTAGGCCTGCAGGTACTCATCGTGGAAACAGGGCCGCTTGCACAGCTGGCGGTACCAGGCCTTGAGGCCGGCCGCCGTCTCGGGGTCCTTGACGATGGCATCCACCCGGGCCCGGATCTCCTCCATCTTCTCGAAGTCGGAGTCCTCGAAGGCCTCCATCATCTTCTGGGGGGTGATTCCTTCGGTGGGCAGGGCCAGGATGCGGGCCCGGACCCGCCGGGCGAGGTCGGTCCAGCCGTCCTGGACCAGATCCTCCTCGGCAGTCCCGCCGGACTGGTTGGCGGTGAAGTTCTCCAGCCAGCGCTGCTGCCAGCCCGGGGTGGCGATCTGGCCAAACCACTCCGGATCGGTCGGGCGGTTGCCCCTCACGTCCACCGACGACGGTGTGCGCTGGAACACGTACAACTCCCGACACGACCGGGCCAGGTGGGGCACGCACTGCACTGCGGTAGCCCCGGTGCCGATGATGGCCACCCGCTTATCGGTCAGCTTGTCCATCGGAGCCCCGAAAGGATCACCGCCGGTGTATTCGTAGTCCCAGCGGCTGGTGTGGAAGGAGTGTCCCTGGAAGTCCTCGATCCCGGGGATGCCGGGCAGCTTGGCCACGTGCAATGGCCCGGTTCCCATACCGATGAAGGTGGCCGTGAAGCGGTCGCCCCGGTTGGTGCTGACCAGCCAGCGGCTCTCCTCCTCCTGCCACTCCAGGCCGGTCACCTCGGTGTGGAACAGGGCCAGGTCGTACAGGCCGTACTGCTTACCGATGCGCTGGCAGTGATCGAGGATCTCGGGGGCGTGGGCGTACTTCTCCGTCGGCATGTGGCCCGTCTCCTCCAGGAGCGGCATGTATACGAACGAGGCGGTGTCGCACTGGGCGCCCGGGTAGCGGTTCCAGTACCAGGTGCCGCCGAAGTCCCCGGCCTTGTCGATGATGCGGACGTCCTCGATACCGGCCTCCTTGAGCCGGGCCCCGGTGACCAGTCCGGCGAAGCCACCCCCGATGAAGGCGAACGTCACGTGATCGGTGACCGGTTCCCGCTCGACCCGAGGCGTGTAGGGGTCGACCGAATAATGGGCGAAGCGGCCGGTCAGGCGCTGGTACTGGGCGCTGCCGTCGGGACGGAGGCGCTTGTCGCGCTCCTCCCGGTACTTGGCTTTGAGGGCCTCTTTGTCCACGCTCGGGCCGGTGGTGCCTTCCCCCTGGCGGGTGTCCGTCATTTCCCCTCCGCAGTGATCGACAGGCCGGTCCGCCCGCGCCCCGTCCCGGGGCGGGCGCCGCCCGGACCGGGTCAGGTTAGACCCGGAACGGTCGTTCCGCCAGCGACCGTAAGGCCGGCGACCGTACGTGCCCGGGGGTCATGAGCCCGCCACCGCGCCCGGGGCCACGGTCAGCCGAGCAGTTCCTCGATCCGCCCGGCCACCGCCACCCGGAGGCCGAGGCCGTCGATCAGCGTCGGTACCGCCCGAGCGGAGCGGCGGGCCACCTCGGGTGGGGCCGGCCGCAGGCCGACCGCCCTTTCCACGTTGAACACCACCCGGCCCAGGTACCCGCTGAGCACCCCGGCCAGCTCGCTGTCCCCCACCGGCCGCCCGGGCCCACCCCCGGCCCCATAGGCGCTCACCACCGCCCTCACCGTGGCGAAGTCGGTCCAGGCCCCGAGGTCGAGGGCGGTAGCGGCCAGGTCCTCGGCCGGCGGGCGCCCCCCGGCCCGGTCCCAGTCGCACAGGAAGGGGAGTCCCCTCCCTCCGAGGACGAGGTTGTCCTGGTCCAGGCTCCCATGGGCCGGCACCAGCGGGTCGGGACCGGGCCGGACGGCCCCAACCCGCTCCCTGACCGCGGCCACCAGGGCGCCGGCTGCTCCGAGGACGGGCGCCCAGGGGACCGCCACCGCTTCGGCCGCCTCCACCAGCGCCGTCCACGCCGCCGGGCCGGGAGGCGGCTCGGGCCGGGAGACGGGGCCCGGCTCCGGCGCTCCGGCCAGCCCGTGGAGCCGGGCCAGGACACCCCCGGCCCAGCGGGCCACCTTGGCCGTTACCGGTCCGGGCGGACAGGGGTTGCCGGCCACCCAGTGGTGGACCCGGACGGCGGCGTCCAACCCTCCCCCCAGCCTGGGTACCCACCCCAGCGGACCCCCGTCGTCGGGGTTGGGCACCGGCGGGGGAATCGAGACCCCGGCCTCGCCGGCCCGCAGTTCGAGCGCCCAGGCCTGCTCCAGGGCCTCCTCCCACCCGGGGTCGTTCCCGAGACCGAGCAACTCCTTGACGGCGAAGGTGCCCCCCTCGGTCCGGAGCCGGAACACCCGCTGGGTCCGGGCCCGGCCCACGGGCGCCATCGGCCCGATGGGCTCACCCAGGGCGAAGAGGGCCGCCACGGCCCGGGCCGAGGGCCAGTCCACCACCTCGTCCGGGGAGCCAACAACCGCTTCGGGGGCCATCTCCCCGGCAGGGTAGGCCGGTCGGCCGACCCGGTGGCCGTATCTTGTAGGGGTGGTCCAACCCTCCACCACCGGCCCCGGACGGCGGCCTTGACCAAGCTCATCGTCCAGGTGCCCTGCCTGAACGAGGCCGGCCAGCTACCCGCGCTGGTTCGCCACCTCCCCCGGCAGGTGGACGGTTTCGACCAGGTCGAGTGGCTGGTCATCGATGACGGCTCCACCGACGGCACCGTGGACGTGGCCCGCTCGGTCGGCTTCGACCACATCGTGCGCCTGCCGGTGCACAAGGGCCTGGCCATCGCCTTCCAGACCGGTCTGGACGCCGCCCTCAAGTTGGGCGCCGATGTGATCGTCAACACCGACGCCGACGGCCAGTACGACGGCTCCGACATCGCCAGGCTGGTCAAGCCCGTACTGCAGGGGGAGGCCGACATGGCCGTGGGCGACCGGGGCGTAGCCAGCGCCGAGGGGTTCAACTGGTCCAAGCGGCGCCTGCAGACCCTGGGCAGCTGGGTGGTCAGCCGGGCGTCGGGAACCAGGGTTCCCGACGCCACCTCCGGCTTTCGGGCCTACAACCGGGACGCCGCCCTCCAGCTGGTGGTGGTGACCGCCTTCACCTACACCCTGGAGACGCTGATCCAGGCCGGGGCCACCTCGGTCACGGTGGCCAACGTCCCCATCGAACGCCACCACGTCGAACGACCGTCCCGGCTGTTCACATCCAACTGGGACTACATCAAGAAGAGCATCGGCGGGATCTCCCGCATCTACGCCTTCTACCGGCCCCTCCGAGTCTTCACCACCGCCGCCGCCGTTTTGGCCGTGGCCGGGCTGGCCGCCTGGTCTCCGTTCCTCATCAGCTGGGCCCGGGGTGACCCCCACGGCCACATCCAGTCCATCATCCTGGGCGCCGTCCTCATCATCGCCGCCGTGCAGATCTTCGCCCTGGGCATCGTGGCCGACCTGTTGGGCAAGCAGCGGGTCCTGTCCCAGTTCACCCTGGAGAGAGTCCGCCGGCTGGAGGTCCACACCGGGGCCCCGCCGTCCCACTACGAACCGGGCGAACCGGGCGCCGCCCGGGAGCCGACCCGGGCTATCGACCGCCCGACCTCGGCCACGCTGACCTCTTAGACTCCGCCCGTCCGGGGCGTGAGGCACCGGCACCAAGGGGGACCGCGGTGAAGCAGCTGACCGGCCTGGACGCCACGTTCCTGTACATGGAGACGGCCAAGCAGTTCGGCCACGTATCGGGCCTGTCCATCCTCTCCAAACCCAAGCCCGACTACAACCCCCTGGACGCGTGGCGGGCCCAGGTGGAGAGCCGCCTGCACCTGCTCGAGCCCCTCCGGCGCAAGCTGGTTTCGGTGCCGCTCGGTCTCGACCACCCGCTGTGGATCGAGGACGCCGACTTCGACCTGGACTACCACGTCCGCCACACCGGCGTGCCCCCTCCCGGGACCGATGAGCAGCTGGGCGATGTTGTCGCCCGCATCATCGGCCGGCCCCTCGACCGGAACCGGCCCCTGTGGGAGAGCTACGTCATCGAGGGCCTGGAGGGCGACCGTTTCGCCATCCTGACCAAGGTCCACCACGCCACCGTCGACGGCGCCTCCGGGGCCGAGTTGCTGACGATGATGATGGATGAGAGCGAGGCCGGCCAGGCGGTGGCGGCGCCGGATCACCCCTGGACCCCGGAGCGGCGCCCCACCGACATCGAGGTGCTGGCCCGGGTCCTGCCCAACCTGATCCGCAAGCCGGGCCGGGCCGTCCTGGTCACCGCCCGCACCATGCGCCAGCTCGGTCAGGCCACTCGTAACCCGATCATGGCCGAGGCCGGCCGCCAGCTCCGCAACAGCCTGCGCGGTCCCCTGGGCACGGTCATGAATCTGGGCCGCCGGCGGGAGGATGCCAATCCCCTGCCTCGGCTGCCCACCCTGTCGGCGCCCAAGACCCCGTTCAATGAAGCGATCACCGCCCATCGCCGCTTCGCCTTCCGTTCCAGCTCGCTGGACACGGTCAAACAGATCAAGAACGCCCTCGGGGCCACCGTCAACGACGTGGTCATGGCCGTCTGCGCCGGGGGCCTGCGCACCTGGCTGATCCGGCACGACTCCCTGCCCGACGCCCCCCTGGTCTCCATGATCCCCGTATCCATCCGCACCGGGGAGGAGACGGAGAAATGGACCAACCGGGTCTCCGGCCTGGCCGCCGTCCTTCCCACCGACATCGAGGATCCGATCGAGCGGGTCAAGGCCGTCCACGAGGCCATGGTCGGGGCCAAAGAGCTCTGGAACGCCCTGCCGGCCGAGGCCCTGACCGACTTCGCCCAGTTCCCCCCGCCGGCTGTCTTCGCCCAGGCCACCCGGCTGGTGACCCGCTTGGGCCGCCAGAGCCCGGCTTTCAACCTGGTCATCTCCAATGTGCCCGGGCCCCGCCAGCCCCTGTATATGGCCGGGGCCCGGCTCATGCACTACTTCCCGGTCTCCACCATCCTCGACGGCCAGGGTCTCAACATCACCGTGCAGAGCTATCTCGACACCCTCGACTTCGGGCTGGTCAGCTGCCGGGAGCTCGTCCCCGACCTGTGGGACCTGCTCGAAGACATCATGAAGGATATGGACCAGCTGGCCAAAGCCGCCGGCGTCTGACCGGCGGCCGGCGGCTGGCCCGGCCAGACTGGCCCGTGCACATCTCCCAGCTGCAGACCCCGGCCCTGATCGTCGACGGCGCCGCCCTGGAGGCCAACCTGGCCACCATGGCCGCCGCCCTGCCCGGGCCCCGCCTCCGGCCCCACGTCAAGGCCCACAAGTGCACGGCCCTGGCCCGGCGTCAGGTGGCCCACGGGGCCGGGCGGTTCACCCTGGCCACCGTCCGGGAGGTGGAAGGGATGGCGGCGGCCGGTATGGGCGAGGACCTCATGCTGGCCAATGAGGTGGCCGACGCCTCCCGGCTGGGGCGGGTGGTGGAGACCGGTGCCCGGGTGACCCTGGCCGTGGACTCGGAGGCGACCATCGAGGCGGCCGCCGCCGGCGGGGTCCGGGAGGTGGTCATCGACATCAACGTGGGCCTGCCCCGCTGCGGCGCTCCCCCGGATCAGGCCGGGCGGCTGGCCGACCTGGCCCGGGCCCGGGGCCTGGAGGTGCGGGGGGTGATGGGTTACGAGGGCCACGTGGTGGGAGTCGAGGACCGATCCGCCCGGGTGGCTCAGATCGGCCCGTGCATGGAGCTGCTCCTCTCCGCCCACGCCCAGACCGGCGGTGAGTTGATTTCGGCGGGGGGGACGGGCACCTACGACATCAACACCTGGGCCAACGAGATCCAGGCCGGCTCCTACGCGCTGATGGACACCGCCTACGCCAAGCTGGAACTCCCCTTCGTCCAGGCTCTCCACGTGCTGGCCAGGGTCATCTCCGTCAACGACCAGTGGGCGGTGGCCGACTGCGGGCTCAAGTCACTCGGCATGGACCACGGAAACCCGACCGTGGTCGGAGGTTCGGTCTGGTTCTGCTCGGACGAGCACACCACCTTCTCACCGGACTCGAAGCTGAAGGTGGGAGACCGGGTGAAGGTCATCCCTGCCCACGTCGATCCCACCGTCGCCTATCACGAGGCCATGCACATCGTGGACGGGGAAGAGGTCGTGGAGACCTGGCCGGTGGATCTCAGGGGCTGGTGACACCGAGCCGGGTGGCCAGGGCGGCCAGGGCCCGGCCCCGATGGGAGATGGCGTTCTTCTCGGCGATATCCATCTCGGCGAAGGTCCTGCCTCCCGCCCCCGCCGGTGCGAACACCGGGTCGTACCCGAAGCCGGAACTCCCCCTGGCCTCGGTGGTGATGAGACCGTCAACCGTTCCCTCCACGCTCAGTTCGGAGCCGTCGGGATAGGCGATGGTGAGTACGGAACGGAACCGGGCCCGCCGGTCGGTCCGGCCCTCCATCTCCCGCAGCAACTTGGCCACATTGTCGGCATAGGTCGCTCCCGGGCCGGCCCAGCGGGCCGAGTACACGCCCGGGGCTCCATCCAGGGCCAGCACCTCCAGGCCGGTGTCATCCGCCAGGGCGGCCTCCCCGGTGGCGTCGCGCAGGGCCCGGGCCTTGAGGGCGGCGTTGCCCTCCAGGGTGGATTCCGTCTCGTCCACCTCGGGCACGGACTCGGGCCGGGCCAGGAGCTCGATTCCGCTCAGGGCGGCGCGGATCTCCGCCGTCTTGCCCGGATTGGCCGTGGCCAGGATCAGCCTGGCCGGGGCGCGGGTCAGGTCCGGGGCGCCGGAGGCTGGGCCACCACCGCCGCCTGCATCTCCAGCAGCCGGCCGCAGCCCTGCTCGGCCAGAGCCAGGAGCTGATCCAGCTCGGACCGGCTGAAGGGCTCCCCCTCGGCGGTACCCTGCACTTCCACGAAGTGCCCGCTCGATGTCATGACCACGTTCATGTCCACCTCGGCCCGGCTGTCCTCGGAGTAGTCGAGATCGAGCATGGGCACGGCGTCGATGACGCCCACCGAGACCGCCGCCAGGCCGGCCTGGATGGGATGGGCCGACAGCCGGCCGGTCTGGCCCAACCGGGTGAAGGCGTCGTGGAGAGCGACCCAGGCCCCGCAGATGGAGGCGGTCCGGGTGCCCCCGTCGGCCTGGAGCACGTCGCAGTCGAGGACGACCTGCATCTCGCCCATGACCACCAGGTCAGTCACGGCCCGCAGGGATCGGCCGATCAGGCGCTGGATCTCCTGGGTACGACCCGACTGCTTGCCCCTGGCCGCCTCCCGGTCGACCCGCTCCGGGCTGGACCCCGGCAGCATGGAGTACTCCGCCGTCACCCAGCCCTTGCCCGAGCCCCGCATCCACGGCGGCACCCGCTCGTCCACCGACGCCGTGCACAGGACCCGGGTGCGGCCCATGGAGACCAGGACCGATCCGGCCGCGAACTCGGTGTAGTCCCTCTCGAACGAGGCCGGCCGCAGATCGGCGGCCTCCCGGCCGTCCCGGCGGCTCACAGTTCGATCCTCAGGCCCTCGATGGCCACTTCCACCGGGGCTCCGAAGGCGGCTTCCGCCTCGGCCCGGGCCCGTTCGGGATCCACGCCGGGTTGGAGGTGGGTGATGACCAGACGGCCGGCGCCGGCGGCGCGGGCCGACACCCCCGCCTGACGCGCGCTCAAGTGCTGCAAGGTTCCCTCTCTGTCAGCCAGGTAGGTGGCCTCGCACAGAGCGAGATCGAGTCCCCGTCCGAGGGCCTCGAGGGACCACCCGGGTCCGGAGTCGGCAGAGTAACCGAGGGCCCGCCCGCCGCGGTCGAAGCGCATGGCCAGAGTTTCGGGTCCGTGGTCGGTCCGGTGGAAGCTCACCTCCAAACCTCCGATCCGGATCCGGTCATCGTCGGTGACGTCATTCCAAAGAAAGGCGCCGGCGGGGCCTTGCATCCGGCCCCTGAGCCCGGCCGGGGCGTAGATGGGAATCGGGGGGAGCCGGAGCAGGAGGTGGCACCCGATGGCGAAGCCCTCGATGTCCTGCCAGTGGTCGGCGTGCTCATGAGAGATGATCACGGCATCCACCTCCGAGAGCGCCACATGGCGCTGGAGGTTGGCCAGGCTGCCCGATCCGGCGTCGACCCAGACGCGCACTCCCCCACCTTCGACCAGGTAGCTGCTGCAGGCCCTACCCGGTCCGGGATAGCTGCCACTGCTTCCCAACACGGTCAGGCTCAGCTCCACGAGTGGGCCTCCACCTGGTCCAACTCGGGACCGAGCAGGCGCCGGCCCAGCCGGCGGAAGGTGTCGATGTCGCCCGAGGATACGAAGCGGTGGGCGCCCTTGGCCGGGCTGCGCCGGCCCAGCCCGGTCTCCTCCAGGATGGCCTTGACCTCGAAGGCGGTCTCATCGGCCGACGAGACCAGCACCACCTCCCGGCCCACCACATCGGAGATGGTGCGGGCCAAGAACGGATAATGCGTGCAACCCAGCAGCAGGGTGTCCACCCCGGCGGCGGTGACCGGGTGGAGCAGGCGCTCGGCCAGGACGTGAACCTGCTCGCTGTCGGTCTCACCCCGTTCCACGAACTCCACGAACCCCGGGCAGGCGGCGCATACCAGCTCGGCCCGGCTGCGCAGGGATCGGGCCGCCCTCTGGTAGGCGCCCGAGCCGATGGTTCCGACCGTGCCGATGACCCCGACCCGCTGGTTGCGCGTCGCCCGCAGGGCGGCCCGCAGGCCCGGGTCGATCACCCCCAGGACGGGCACGTCCAGTTCGAAGCGCAGCAGTTCCAGGGCGGCGGCGGCGGCGGTGTTGCAGGCCACCACCACCATCTTGACGCCGTACTCGCCCACCAGGCCGGCGGCTATCTGACGGGCGAACTCCCGCACCTCCTCCTGGGACCGGGGCCCGTAGGGGTAGCGGCCGGTGTCGCCCACATAGACGATGTCCTCGGCCGGAATCAGGTCGATCATGGCCCGGGCCACGGTCAGGCCCCCGAAGCCGCTGTCGAAGACCCCGATCGGCCGGTCGTCCACAGGGCGCCTAGAAGTAGATGGTGGTCTTGGCCCGCTCGGTCACCAGGTCGATGTCGTCGGTCCAGGCTCCGGTGGAGAGATACTTCCATCCCCCGTCGGGCAGGACCACGGCTATCACGCCTTCATCGATGCGTGACGCGCAGCGGGCTGCCCCGGCCAGCACCGCTCCGGAGCTGATCCCGGCAAAGACCCCCACATCTCGCAGGCGCCGCGTCCACTCGATGGAATCCCTCGGGCCGACAATGGTCTTGTTGTCCAGCAGCTCCGCGCCACCCTGTTCATCGAAGATGGGCGGGATGTAGCCGTCCTCCAGGTTGCGCAGGCCGTCCACCATCTCCCCCGACGGTGGCTCGATGGCCCACACCTTGATGGCCGGGTTCTGGTCCTTGAGATAGTGACCCACGCCCATCAGGGTCCCGCTGGTGCCGAGGCCGGCCACGAAGTGGGTCACCTCCGGACAGTCTCTCCAGATCTCCGGCCCGGTGCCCTCGTAGTGGGCCCGGGGGTTGGCCGGATTTGCGTACTGGTAGAGGAAGACCAATTCCGGATCCTCCGCCGCCAGCCGGCGGGCCAGGCGGACGGCCCCGTTGGAGCCCTCGTTGCCGGGGGATTCGATGATCTGGTCTACCCCCCACACCTCCAGCAGCTGGCGCCGTTCCGGCGAGACGTTGGCCGGCATGACGATGCGCAGCCGGTAGCCCTTGACCTTGCATACCATGGCCATTCCGATGCCGGTGTTGCCCGAGGAGGGCTCCAGCAGCACCTTTCCCTCCGAGAGGCGCCCGTCCTTCTCCGCCTCCTCGATCATGGCCAGGGCGATGCGGTCCTTGACCGAGCCACCCGGGTTCTGGCCCTCCAGCTTGGCCACGATGCGGACCCTCGGGTTGGGGCTGAGCTCCGATACGTCGACCATCGGGGTGTTGCCGATGAGCTCGAGGATGTTGTTGTAGAAGGCCATGGTCAGCGGGCGGCGGCCGCCTAGAACCCTCCCCCGGCCACGGCCGGGAGGATCGACACCGTGTCCCCGTCGGTCACCTTCGTATCCAGCTTGTCCAGGTAGCGGACGTCGTCATCGTTGACGTAGACGTTGACGAACTTGTGCATCTCCCCCGTCTCGGTGACCAGCTGGCCGGCCATGCCCGGGTACTCGGCCACCAGGGCCTTGAGCACTTCACCGATGGTCGAACCCACGGTGCTCACCGTGGCCTGTCCCCCGGCGTGGGGCCGCAGGATGTTGGGCAGGCGCACTTCGACAGCCAAGAGAGGACTCCTGAGGTAGCCGGGGGACCCGGGTGGAAATCTGACTGGGACGGTAGGGATTCTACTGACTGTCCAGAACCACCGGCTCCTCCCGGATCTTCCCGTCGAGGATCCGGTAGGACCGCACCACCGGGGCGATGTCCCGTAGGGAGACCAGGACGTAGTGCCAGTCGGGGTCCGGAGCCTGGGCCACATCGGTGGGAGAGGGGTAGGCATCGGTGTGGGTGTGGGAGTGGAAGACCCCCAGGATGGCCAGCCCCCGGGCTTCGGCGTCCCGGTCGGCGGCCAGGTAGGCCCTGGGATCGACGGTATAGATGCGGGCGGAGTGGGCCAGGTTGTCCGTCGGGTAGCACACCGAGGCCGAAGCGGTCCTGGCATCGCCTCCGAGCAGTCCGCAGCCCTCATCGGGCAGGGCGTCGTAGCAGTGCCCGACCATCTGGAGATACACGGGGCGGGACAGACGGAGTCCGGGGGCCATGGCCGGGTCAACCTACCCGGCGGCGACCCGTACCCTGGAGCCATGTCACCGAAGGGGCGGACCCGGGCCACCGGGGTCAAACAGGACCCCAACAACCGCTCGGTGTCCCAGAACCGCCGGGCCCGGCACGACTACGAGATCATCGACACCTACGAGGCGGGGATCTCCCTGCTTGGCAGCGAGGTCAAGTCCCTCCGGGAGGGAAAGGTCGTGCTGCGCGACGCCTACGCCCGGGTTGACAACGGGGAGGTGTGGCTGCACGGCGTTCACGTACCGCCCTACCTGCGGGCTCAGGGGTTCGGCGCCCATGACCCGGATCGGTCCCGCAAGCTTCTGCTCCACCGGCGGGAGATCGAGGAGATGGCCGGACGGGTCGCCCAGCAGCATCTCACCCTGGTACCTCTATCCCTCTACTTCAAGGAGGGCCGAGCCAAGGTCGAACTGGCCGTGGCCAAGGGCCGCAAGACCTATGACAAACGGGCCGCCATAGCCGAGCGGGATTCGGATCGGGAGGCGGCCCGGGAGTTCCGCCAGGGACAGCGGGGCCGCTTCTAGCCGGCCTTGCGCAGGGCGTCCCGCACCCGGTCGACCACCGCCACCATGGGACCCGCCACGATGTTGCCCAAGGCGCTGTCCGGTCCGTGGGGGTGGGGATGGGTCGGGGCGATGGCCTCGGCCGTTTCCAGGGCCTTGCGGGCCGCCACCAGCTTGTCGGGGTCTACATGCTCGCGCAGAGCCGGGAAGACCTTCTCCTCCTCGTGGCGGGCGTGCTCGTCCACCTTCTCCTGGAAGGTGGCGAGCTTGGGGGAGAAAGCCGAGTCGGCCGTTCCGAGCTTCTCCAGTTCGGCCAGGAGGGTCTTGCCTTCGGCCTCCTCCTCGAGGCGGGCATCGGCCAGGGCGTCCCCGTCCGGGACGGCCGCCCGGACCAGGGGGTAGATGACCTCCTCCTCGGCTGTCTCGTGAACGGCCAGCATGCGCAGCAGGCAGTCGAACATCTCCCGGCGCTGGTCGCCCTGGGCCGTCTGGACCTGGTCGAAGAGCCGGCGCACCTCCTGGTGCTGCTCGAGCAGCAGGTCCACCGCGTCAGCGTTGTTGGTCTTGTCAGTCATGGTCATCTCCTTACGCCGTCGACAGACAGTCCTTCGCCTCAGTCACTTGCCCCAAAGCCGAAGCCCCGAACCAGGTAAAGCCTGGAAGGCTGGCGCGGTCCACCCCGGCCGGGAAGGATGAAGCCATGACGCTGGCAAAGACGGCCCAATGACCACGGACATGCAGGGGAAGGTGGTCCTCGTCACCGGAGCCACCGGGGGCATCGGTAAGGAGACGGCCCGGTCCCTGGCCAGGGCCGGGGCCACCGTGATCCTCTCCGGGCGCGACGCGGGCCGCCTCGACGCCGCCGTGGCCGACGTCCGCACCGGCGCGACCGGCTCGGTGGAGGGCCTGTCCATGGATCTGGCTTCGCTCCAATCGGTGCGGGCCGGCGCCCGGGAGTTGCTGGAGCGCTGGGACCGTCTGGACGTCCTGATCAACAATGCCGGCGTGATCCTGAGCGGGCGCCAGCTCAGCCCCGACGGCTACGAGTTGACCTTGGCCACCAACCACCTCGGCCACTTCCTGCTCACCAACCTGCTGTTGGACCGGCTCAAGGCCAGTGCGCCATCCCGCGTGGTCAACGTCAGTTCCACTGCCCACCGGGGCGCCCGGAGCATGGGCTTCGATGACCTCCAGAGCGAGAGGAGCTATTCGGCCATGGGCGCCTACAACCGTTCCAAGCTGGCCAACATCCTCTTCACCCGGGAGCTGGCCCGGCGGTTGGAGGGAAGCGGGGTCAGCGCCTTTGCCGTGCATCCCGGCGTGGTGAGAACGGGATGGGGCAAGGGCGGGGACACCCGGGGCGGCCTCAATCTGATCCTGGCCCTCGCCCTGCCCATCCAGATAAGCCCGAAGATGGGGGCGGCCGCCTCGGTCTACGCCGCCACCCAGCCCGGACTGGAGGCCCACAACGGCGCCTTTTTCCAACGGATGGTGTTCGGGAACTTCGGCCCCGTCCATCAGGTCCAGCCCTCGGCCCTCGGCCGGGACGACGCCGGGGCCACCCATCTCTGGGAGCTCAGCGAGGAGATGGTGTCGGCGCGCCACTAGTTCCGGCCGGCCGAGCCCGAGATTCATCCCTTGGGGTCATCCGCCCACGGGCCGCCCCACGCCGAATCGCTCAAACTGTCGGGGCGCACCTCCAACAACGCTCACGGGTATGACCCCCTGAGCGCTCTTGGAGGTGGGGGGAATCGAACCCCCGTCCTCTAGCTCTTTTCCGGGACTTCTCCGAGCGCAGCCGGTGGAAGGTCTCGGGCCCCACCCCTTCACCGGCATCGGTGCGGGGCCCTAGTCAGCTGAGTTGTCCCTGACCGGCCCGCTGACGTGGCCGTTCAGGTAAGCCCCACTAGATGACGTTCGTACCCGGCCCATGGGGCTGAGGCCGGACGACCGTCGCTACTGTTTAGGCAGCGAATGCGAGCTGAGGCTCGGCATTTGTGTTTTTTTCCGGCTCTTTAACGTGGTTCCGGAAACCACGGCTCGCTTCTCCCGAATCCAATGCCAGAGTCGAATCCAATCACCCCCGGATTGCCTATGCGATCCGGAAGGATACCACCGGGTCCCTCGAGCCCGGCCCGGCTCAGGGCCGCCCGGCCCGACCCACTTCGACCTCCACCGTCTCTATGCGGCCGGAGCGCTCCGCCACCGTGATGGCCGGATCGCTGCTCACGGCCGTGCACACGAACAGGGTCCGACCATCGGGTCCCCCGAGCATGCAGGCGTATGCATCCCGGCCGGTGTCGATCCGGGCCAGGACCTCCCCGCCTTCGGCCACCCGGATGACGTCCTTGCTGGTGGGCGAGGCCACCCAGACCGCCCCCTCGGCATCCAGGCAGATACCGTCCGGCACCGCCCCGGCCGGCATCTGGGCCCAGACCCGCCGGCCGGACAGTCCACCGTCAGGGGCGATGTCGAAGGCGGTCAGTCGGGCGGCAAAGGTCTCCCCGATGATCAAGGTGCCCCCGTCCGGGCTGATCACGGCGCCGTTCGGGAACATCAGGTCCTCGGCCGCCACTGACACCCGGCCGTCGGGATCGACCCGGGCCAGCACCGCCCCGACCGGAGCCTGGCCGGCCATGAAGTCGAACCCGAAGTTGCCGATGTAGGCGCGGCCGGAGGCGTCCACCACCATGTCGTTGCAGTGGAAGGTGGCCAGACCGGACAGGTCGGCCACCTCCTCCAGGGCGTCCCCCGCCCCGGCCCGGAGCAGGCGCCGGTCGGTCATGGAGACCACCAACAGCCGGCCCTCCGGGTCCCAGCCCAGGCCGGAAGGCATCGCCTCCACCCGGGCCACCTCCTCGGTGGCCCCCGTGGATGCGTCACAGCGCAGCACCACTCCGGAATGCATGTCGGAGAACCACAGGCTCCCGTCGTGCCAGCGGGGCCCTTCCCCGAAGGCCAGGCCGTCCACCAGCGTCCTCAGTTCACTCACCTCTGCTCCTCCGTTTTGGCGCCGCCACCTGGATCTCCCGGTCGGACAGGGGGCTGGGACGGCCAGGGTAGGGCAGGCCCGGCAGCCCGGGCCGGCTGGCCGTATTGTCTGGGTAGGTGTAGCCGGGCGGAGGTTGAGGGCTTGCACAGACACTGGAGGTGGCGCCGTTCTGGGCCGGCCCGGGACCGGTCCGCCGACCTGGCCGGGGAGTCAGAGGCCTACCTCCGGGGTCAGCTGGCCGCCTGGCTGGACCACCACCGCCGGAGGGTGCCCGAGTGGGCCTGGGTCAACGCCCTGTCCCGCTCCGGCCTGGACGACCTGGTGGCCCTGGACCGCCTCACCTGGAGGTCGCGAAGGTCCCGGGCCTGGGCCGGCGCCTTCCTGGCCCCCCTGGCCGCCGACTTGGCCCTGCACTGCCGGGGCGACGATCAGACCCTGGCCCAGCTCCAGCGCCGGTTCCTCTGGCCCCTGGAGGCCCGCATGGCCGCCGGGCGCGGCCCCTTCGGCACCGACCCGAGCCAACTCGAGGCCGTGGTCAGGACCGCCCTGGGCTGGGGAGCCGGTCGCACCGCCGCTCTGCCGGGTGGCTACCCGTCCCCGCCCATCGGCCGGGGCCTCGGCCAGGGCCGCATCAACCGGATCGCCCTCAGCATCCTGGGCCCGGCCAGCGTGGCCCGCCGGCCCGCCGGCGGCTCACCCCGGCCGCCGAGCTCCTAGTCCCGGGCCCATTAGGGCCCGAACCCCTGGACCGGAACCCCGACCCGAACCCCCGCAGCCGGGTCCCGGGTGGTTCAGGTGATGGCCTTGACGATGGCCTGGCGCACCGCCTCGCTCACCGCCGCCGTCCCTCCGATGACCGTGCCGGTGGCTATCCACGGAGCCAGGGAGGTCAGGTAGCCCGAGGTGGAGGCCTGGAGCTGATTGGGATCGGTCAGTAGCAGCGGGCCGCCCATGAGGGCGGCATAGACGCCCCCCGCCAGGGCGTCGGGGTAGTTGAGCCCGGTGGCGGCGGCCACCGTGTCGGGGGTGAGGAAGAACCGCTGAGCCACCGCCGCCGAGGTGGCGTAGCGGTCACTGCCCTGCACCGGAGCCGCGCCGGGGTCGGCGGTAGCGGCGGGGCCTCCCACCGCGAAGCGGATATCCCCAGGGTGGGCGCTGATGTACTGCTGTGTCTCGCTGGGCATGGACGTTCCGTCCGTGAGCAGGATGGCTCCCCCCTGATGGGCGGCGGCCGCCCCCGCGCTGGCGGCGTCGGCAAAGTTGGTCCCGGTCGCCTCCAGCACCACCGGCGGATCCCCGAGGGCCTGGCTGGCCACATCCACAGCCGTTCCGTACCGGTCGGTGCCGCCGTAACGGTGGACCTGGTAGCCGGCCGAGGTGAGCTGGCCGACTATCTGGTTGCTGATGACGGCCGTGCCCCCCAACACGTCGACGGTCCCACCCGATGACCCACCGCCCAGGACCCGGGCGATCTCGTTCGACACCTCCGACTCCAGGTTGGTGCCGTCGGTGAGCAGGAGCGGGCCCTTGAGGAAAGTTGCCAGTGGGACGCCCACCAGCGCGTCGGGAAAGCTGAGGGCGCTGGCCAGCACCACGCCCCCGGCGTAGGGCTGGCCGCTGGAGCTCACCCCGCTGGCCGAGGTGTTCCCGCCGGTGGGGGCGGTGGGGAACAGGGCCTGGGAGGCCATGACGGCGGTGTCGATCCGGTTCGAGCCGGCCACCCGTCCCACCTGGTTGGACTGGGTGCTGGGACCGGAGTCTCCCGCCTTGAACCGGGTGACGTAGCCGGCTTCGCTGACGGCGTTGGAGCTACCGCCCGGACCGGTGCCGGAAGTGACCACACTGCCGTCGTTCTGCAGAGCCAGGTCCCCCGGTTCGAGGGGCGGACCGCCTTCGGGCCAGGCCACGGTGGCCACCCCGTCGGTGCCGAATCCGACGTCGGGCTGGCCGTTGTCCAGGAAGCGGGCCGTGACGATCCCGAGAGCGTCGACCGCACCCACCACGACCCCGGCGGAGGAGACAGCCAGTGAGCCGCTGGCGGTCAGGTCAAGCAGGGGCTCCGAGAGGCTGACGAAGCCGGTCCTCCCGAAGCTGGTGTCCACGGCGCCGGTGGCCGTCAACCGGCCCAGGTCGTTGTCGGCGGAAATGGGGTTGGCGGTCAGGTCGATGCGTCCGCTGCTGTCGACGGCCAGACCGGTGATCTCGGCCGGGGCTCCCGGATCCACCTCGACCAGGCCGGCGGAGCCGAAACCGGACTGGGGCGCTCCGCTCGGGGTCAGGCGCTCGACCTCACCGGTGGGGATCCCCGAGGAGGAAAGCTTGGCTCCCCCCGCCACGACTCCCCCATCCGATTCCGCCGCCACCGCCACCACCCCGAAGACCAGACCGACCGAGCCCGAGGTCCCGAAGCTGGTATCCGGCCCACCCGAGGCGAGCAGGCGGTAGACGGCCCCGGTAGGCGGAGCCGACGAGGACGTGGCCTGGGCCACGCCGGCGTATACGGTTCCGTTGGACAGCACCGCCAGCCCTCCGGCCTGGGTCAGGGACTGGCTCCCGAGGCGGACCTCGCCCCCGGTCCCGAAGCTGGTCACCAGGGCGCCGGTCGAACTCAGGCGCACCAGGTAGGCCTGCTCGGAGGTGGTGGTGTTCCCCCCCGACGTGGTCGACGTGACCGAGTCGCACAGGGCCAGGATGGTCCCGTCCGGTGCCACCGCCACGGCCTCGGTCTGCCCGGTGATGGGCAGGGTGGCCACGCCGTTGGTACCGAAGGACGTATCGGGGGTCCCGTTGGATTGGAGGCGGGAGACCGCCGCCGACGCCGAGGCCGGGCTGGAGCCGCCGTTCGAAGCCGAATCGGCTGTGCCCCCGACCAGGATACGGCCGTCGGGCTGGATGGCCAGAGCGCTGGCCGTGCCCCCGTTGGTATAGGGCACGTCGCCCACGGCGTTCTGACCGAACCCCCCGTCGGCCTGGGCCGGCGTCCCGTGGGGCTGATCCGGACCGGCCGCGCCCGCTGCAGCGGCCGGCGCTCCGATCAGGCCCGTCACCACCAGTGCGGTTGCTCCCGCCGCCATCCGCCCCCACCTACCGTCCACTTCGCCCCCCGGATCGAGTGGGCGAAGTGTAGGGCTCCGGGGTGCCGGCACCACCGGTGGTGCAGACCTGGGCGCTGCCGGCCGGGCCGCTCAGGCCAGGCTGCGCTGGGCCCGCTCGATCAGATCCTGCAGGTGCAGGCCCCGCCGGGCGTCGAGAGGGTGGTCGGCCCCGGAGCGGACCACCTCGGCCAGCTGGCGCGGTATGGAGGCCAGGGCGGTGTTGTACTCCTCGGCCGCATCCGGCCCGCCGTCTGCCAGGCTCAGCACCCCGGTGGGGCCGTACAGCTCGAAGGTCCAGATGCTTCCGTCCATGGGCTGGCTGATGGACAGGGCGGCCTGGCTGACGGCGCCGTTGCGGTGCTCGCAGTCAAGGACCAGGTACCGGCGGGGGTCACCCCGGGCGGATATGTCCCCGATGGGGCCGATGGCGGCGTCGAGCAGGTCCAGGACGTGGGGACCGACATCCAGCAGGGCGCCGTGGGCGATCCGCCAGGGGGTGGCGAAGGGGGCGTCGCCCAGGACGGCTCCGGAGATGGCCGCCGCCCGCCCGCCGTAGGGGGTCAGGGCGGCGGCCTGCTCCAGGAACGAGATGGTGGAGGGCAGGTAGCGACGGGTGAGGACCATCTGGGTGCGAACCCCGCTCTCCTCCACGGCGGCCACCAGTTCGGTGGCGCCGGCCAGGTCGAGGCCGAGGGGCTTCTCCAGCAGTAGGTGCTTTCCGGCCCGGGCCGCCCGGACGGCCAGCTCGCACTGCACGTCGGGGGGCACGGCCAGGGCCACTGCGTCCACCGCGTCCAGGAGGGCGTCGAGGTCCTCGAAGGCGACCGTGTGCCGCCGCTCGGCCAGAGCCCCGGCCGGCTCCGGCCGGCGGGCCCAGATCCCGACCAGATCCACGTCCGGGGAACGGGCCAACATCGGTGCGTGGAACATGGCCGCCCACGGCCCGGCCCCCACCAATCCGATCCGTAGGGGCGGCTGAGTAGGGATCCCGGTCAAGCCGTCCCCGGGCGGCGGTCTTCTCCCACCAGCAGCCAGACGCTGACCCCGAGGGTCCAGGCCAGCCAGAGGAAATCATCGATGGACACCAGGATCCCGAAGGTGGTCCGCGACGTGCCGAGGCCGCCCGCAGCCACGATGCCGACCACCGAGGTGGCCAGAGCCAGCCAGGACAGGGGCACGGGGATGGTGCCGTTCAGCAGTCCGGACAACCCGATGGAGATCAGCATGGCCGCCAGGGCCAGGGCCGAGGCCGAGGCCAGGCCGGTGGCCAGGTGATAGAGGTCGAGGACCTCGATGGGCAGCGCCGTCTCATGGGCGAGTTCCTGGTATGCCCCCTGGCCGGCGGCGGCGGCCAGCCCCAGGATCACCACGCCGGCCGCCCCCATCAGATACGACGGGCTCCAGGAGTCCCCCACCGCCGCGTCGGCCCGCCGGACCCGGGCGAACAGGTGCCCGGCGAAGATGACGAAGGCGAACAGGGCCGCCGCCTCCAGCACGATGGAGGCCTGCTGGGCGTGATAGTGCTCGATGACGTAGGACTCCACCTGGGGGCCGCTGGCATCGTTGCCCGGCCCGAGCAGGCGCAGAACGGTGGCCACTGCTCCCAGGGCGAAGAAGGCGATGCCGGCCACGCCGGTGGTTCGCCTCACCACCGCCGTGGTGGCCCCGACCGGCGCATCGGATCCCACCGGCCCGGCCGGTGGCGCCAACTCGGACATCTCAGCCCCGCCGATCGGCGAAGGTGCCGTCCACCAGCTCCTTGAAGCGCTCCAGATCGTCCGGCGGGTCGAGAAGTCCCCGCAGCCGGTCCCGGCTCAGGTGGGAGCGGACATAGAGCCGGGCCACCAGAGACTTGCGCCCGTCCGCCGACTCGGAACCGGACTGTTCCATCAGCAGGCAGGCGGCGTAGACGTCGACCATGAGGGCGGCCAAGGCATACAGCCGAGCTTCGGCGGTGGCGCCATCGAGGCCCTTCCACGCCCCGATGGCCTCCTCCACAACTTCGACGGACTGGCTGACGGTGTCGAGGGTGGCCGGGTCCCCGGACGGGGCGGCGGCCAGAGCCGACCGGAGCCGCCCCAGGAAAGCGGTCTCGGCGTGGTCCCGCAGGATGGAGCGGCGCACGTCCAGGCAGAGGATGTTGTCCGGCCCCTCCCAGATGGTGTTGACCTGGGCGTCACGCAGCAGGCGGGCCACCGGCCACTGCTCGATGTAACCGTTGCCGCCGTGCATCTCGATGGCGTCGCTGGCGGCGGTGATCCCGAGCCGGGCCGCCCGCAGCTTGATGAGCGGCGCGCCCAGGCGGAGCCGCGGGCCCAGGAAGCCGTCGAAGACCAGCGCCTGGGCCGCTTCCACCTCGACGATGAGTTCGGCCAGCTTGCGCTGGGCCAGCGGCTGGTCGATCAGGGCGGAGCCGAAGACCTCCCGGGCCCGGGCGTAGCACAGGGCTTCGACCAGGGCCCGCCGGGCGCAGCCGAGGCCCATCATGGCAATGCCCAGCCGGGCGCCGTTGGTCAACTCCATCATCCGGGCCAGGCCCCGGCCATCGCCCCCGGCCGAGCCGGCCCCACCTCCGCCCCCGACCGCAGATCGGTCCCGCCCCTCGGAGCCGGAACCGGCCGGACCCGACCCCGGGGCCAGCATGAAGGCCTCGGCGTCAACCAGTTCGACCTCGGCCGACGCCACCGCCTTGGTGCCGAGCTTGTCCTTGAGCCGGCGGATCCTGACCCCGTTCCGGCTCCCGTCCCGGCGCTCCCGAAGCACCAGGAATGGAACTATCCCCCGGCCCGTGTCCGGGGCGCCCTCCGGCTTGGCCAGGACCACGAAGGCCGACCCGTTGGCGTTGGAGGCGAACCACTTGAGGCCATTCAGCCGCCAGGCATCCCCGGCCGGGCTGGCAGTGGTCTCCAGGGCGGCCAGGTCGGAGCCTCCGGTGCGCTCGGTGAGCATCTGGGCGGCTTCGCCGCCCAACTCGGCCCCTCCGACCAGATCGGCCAGACGAGCCTTGACGTCCTCGGGGGCGAACTCCTCGGCCAGGCGGACGACCATGTCCCCGCCGGTCCCCAGGGCGCAGGTCATGCCGATCTCGGCCTGGTTGAGCATGTAGCTCCAGGCCGCCGCCATCGGCGCCGGATCCACCCCGGCGCCCCGGGCCTCGGACCGGAAGGCGGGGTCGGAGAAGCTGTTGGCCAGTAGGTCGCGCTTGGACGCCTCGAAGCTGGGCGGGGTCACCACCCGGCTCACGTCATGGCCCCAGCGGTCGTACTTCTCCAACCGGGGCGGATTACGGTCGGTCTCCTCGGCCCGCTCCGCTATCGGCCCGCCCATGAGCTCGCCCACCGCCTCCAGACGGGGCTCGGCCCAGGCCAAAGCAGGACCGTCCAGGCGGGAGCGGATGATGAACTGGAGGCTCGGGTCACACAGGTACCAGTTGAGGCCCACCGCGCCGCGGTAACGGGCGGTGTCATAGCGCCGGGACTTGCCATCCGAACCGAAGGGCAGGTGGTCGAAAGGTTCGACTATCGGGGCGGGCTCGGTCATGGCCCGGACTCTACGGCCACCAATCAGGCCGGGCGCTCCACCCAGACCGAGGCGGCCGTGGCCGCGCTGAGGACCACCGCCTTACCGTCCACCGACAGGCGCATGATCCCGGCTCCGATCGGCTCGGCCTCCACTGTCACCGCGGCCCCCGGGACCAGCCCCTCGCTGTCGAGCAGGCCCAGCACCTGGGGGGCATCGTGCTCGGCCAGTTCGGAGATCCGCGACACCCGGGCCGGGTGGCCGGCGGTCAACTCGGTAAGACAGATCAGATCCCTCTGCACCGGCCCGTGCCCGGGGATCTCGTTGCCGTGCGGGCAGGTGGCCGGTTCCCCCAGCCGCTCGAACAACCGGTCCAGGACCACGTCGGAGAGGGTGTAGGCGACCCGCTCGGCCTCGGCGTCGGCCGTGACCCAGTCGAAGCCCAACTCCTCGGTGAGCCAGCACTCCACCACCCGGTGCCGGCGCACCACCGCCGCCGCCGCCGCCGTCCCGGCCGGGGTCAGGTCGATTGTCCGATCCCGGTGCACGGCCACCAGGCCGTCGCGCGCCAGACGCTGCACGGCCACGGTCACCGTGGGCGGGCTCACCGCCAGCCAGTCGGCCAGCCGGCCGGGGCGCACCTCCTCGCCTTCGTGGTCGAGGTAGTAGATGGCCTCCAGGTAGCGGGCCGTGGCGTGGGAAGGGCCGGAGCCGTTCGGCTCGGCCCCGTCGGCGGACTTGGCCGGGGCGCGACGGGCCACCGGCCCAGCGTACCCGGCCCCCCGGCCGTTCCCCGGGCCCGGCGGTACCCCGCGTGCAATAGGCGTTGCTCCCATTAGCGTGAGGGCGATGTCCACCACGGAGGGGCTCGTCCCCGAGGGCGCCCTGGATACTCACGGTCTGTCCCGGTTCCGGGACTTCAGCCGGGAGGAGTGGTCGGGCCTGCGGGCGGCCACCGCCCTCACCCTGAGCGAAGCCGACCTGGACCGCCTCCGGGGCATCAACGAGGCCGTGGACCTGGACGAGGTGGCCGACGTCTACCTGCCCTTGTCGCGTCTGCTCAACCTCTACGTGGGGGCCACCCAGAAGCTGCACGGGGCCAGCAACACCTTCCTGGGCCAACCCGAACTCAAGGTGCCCTACGTCATAGGCATCGCCGGCAGCGTGGCCGTGGGCAAGAGCACCACCGCCCGCATCCTCCAGGCCCTCCTGGCCCGCTGGCCCGACCACCCCAAGGTGGACCTGGTCACCACCGACGGCTTCCTCTATCCCAACCGGGTGCTGTCCGCCCGGGGCCTGATGAGCCGCAAGGGCTTCCCGGAGTCCTACGACCAGCGCCGGCTGGTGGACTTCATGGCCGCCGTCAAGTCAGGCGAAGCCGAGGTGGCCGCCCCGGTGTATTCCCACCAGTCTTACGACATCATCCCGGGCGAGAGCCAGATGGTGCGTCGGCCCGACATCGTGATAGTCGAGGGCCTCAACGTCCTGCAGGGCGAGCTGGACCGGGCCCACAGCTCCCGGCTGTTCGTATCGGACTTCTTCGATTTCTCCATCTACGTGGACGCCGATGAGGCCGACATAGAGCGCTGGTACGTGGAGAGGTTCCAGACCCTGCGCGACACCGTGTTCCGGGACGAGCGCTCGTACTTCCACCGATTCGCCGCCCTCACCCCCGAAGAGGCGGAGGCCACCGCCCGGGACATCTGGGCCAGCATCAACGCCTTGAACCTCAAGGAGAACATCCTGCCCACCCGGGAGCGGGCCCACCTGGTGCTCGAAAAGGGCCCCGGCCACGCCGTCCACCGGGTCCGGCTGAGAAAGCTCTAAATCCTCAACTCAGCAGGCTGCGGGCGATCTGGGAGATCTGGATTTCATCCGTGCCGGCGTAGATCTGGAGGACCTTGGCGTCCCGGCAGAGCTGCTCGACCCCGAACTCGGCCATGTAGCCGTTGCCCCCGAACAGCTGCACCGCCTCCAGGGCCACCTCCATGCAGGCCTGGGCGGCGTAGAGCTTGCAGGCCGAGGCCTCGGCCAGGGACATACCCTTCCCGGCCGCCCCCATCTCGATCTGGCGGAAGACGAGGTTCTGGATGTTGAGGCGGGCCACTTCCATCTTGGCCAGCTTCATCTGGATGAGCTGGAACTCCCCGATGGGATGACCGAACTGGACCCGGTCCTTGGCATAGGCGACCGACTCCTGCAGGCAGCGCTCCACGATCCCCAGAGCCATGGCCGCCACCCCGGTCCGCTCCATGGAGAAGGTCTCCTTGGCCCCCTCCCGGGAGGGCTGCTCCTCGGTCTCGCCCAGCAGGCGGTCCCGGCCCACCCGAACATCGGACAGGAACAACTCCCCGGTGGGACTGGAGTGCAGCCCCATCTTGCGTAACGGCTTGCTCTGCTCCAGGCCGGGCATGCCCGAGTCCAGGACGAAGGTCAGGACCTTGCGATCCTTGGGATCGTTGCCCTCATCCAGCTTGCAGATGAACACGATGGTGTCGGCGTAGGGGCCGTTGGTGATGAAGGTCTTGGAACCGTTGAGGACGTACTCATCACCATCGCGGCGGGCCGTGGACTTCATGCTCCCGAAGGCGTCCGAGCCCGAGCCGGGCTCGGTGATGGCCCAGGAGCCGATCTTGTCCAGGGTCAGCAGATCCACCCCCCACCGCTCCTTCTGGGCGATGGTGCCCTTGGACATGATGGCGCTGGCGGCCAGGCCCACACTCACCCCCATGGCGGTGACCATCCCGGGGCAGTACCGGCACAGCTCGATGATGGGGATGAGCATGAAGCCGGCGCCGGCGTCCCCGCCTCCCGACCGGCGCTCACTGGTGGCGGCGGGCCCCTCCTTCTCCCGCTTGATCCGGGCCTCGAAGCCGGCCCGGGCCATGGCGTCCATGCCGAAGGTCTTGTACATCTTGCGCAGCGTGTCGTAGGGGGGCGTGTCCCCGTGCTCCAACTCGTTGATGTTGGGAGCGATCTCGGTCTCGACGAACTTGCGCACCGCCTCCCTCAACATGTTCTGCTCTTCGGTCCACTCGAACACGTGCTACTCCTGTTCCCTCAACTGGTAGATGGCGGTGTGCAGTGCGGTCATGACCGGCTCGCCCTGGTGGAGCCAGACCACCTCCAGTTCGACCAACTGATGGCCCTTGCGCTCGTAGCGGTACCGCACCCGGGCCCGGGTCTCCACCTCGGCCTGACGCGGTACCGGCGCCAGGTTGGCGACCCGGCTGCCCACGTGGACCCAGGGACCGAGCCGGACATTGGCGGCCAGGATGGTGTTGGCCGACAGGATCAGGGCGCCCGGATGGGCCAGACCGGCGCGGCGGTAGGGCTCGGGATCCTCAGCCAGGATGTCGAGATAGCCCTGGTAGTGGTCGGCCTCCACCGGGGCGAACAGGCTGCCCAGCACCCGCCCCGGGGCCAGTGATTCCGCGTCCGCGGCCGGGCGCTCCTCGGGCAGCTGCGCCCAGGCCACCGAGGCCGGGGCGAACACCGGAGCCGGCTGAGCCGGCAGGCCGGCGGTGCCGGTGACACAGGTGGTGCCCTCGGCATCGACCAGGCTCAAGCTGACCTCCCCGCCGCCAACGGGCTCCGCCGTCGGGTCCAGGAACGCCTCCACCCGCCCGCCCTCGTAGACGGGGCGGGCGAAGCGGACCTCGGCCGTGCCCCGGGCCAGCCAGTCCAGGCCGAAGTGGGCCACCACCGGGTGGATGAGGTACCCGTAGAGCGTCACGCCCGGGACCAGGCCGCCACTGAACCCGTAGGTCTTGGCCACCGTGTCCTCGTGGATGCGGTTGTCCGAGCGGGTGGCGGCGTTGCGGGCCACCGCCACATGAGCAGGAGTGCTCACGCCTCGCCTCGCGCTCATGCCTCGCCTCGGGCTCGGGACATCACACGTCCAGGAAGCGCCGCACGGCCACGGCCGAGCTGGCCGCCCCGATGACAGTGCCGATGACCAGGATGACCAGGCCCGTCTTGACCGCATCGCCCGGGGAGACCACCAGGCTGTCGAGGATGCGGATGTTGTCGTTGGTGACCAGATTGGCCATCAGGTCCCGGCCCAGAAATACGAACAGGAAGGCGGCGCAGGCCCCCACCAGCCCCTGGATCAGGCCCTCCAACATGAACGGCACCCGGATGAACCAGTTGGCCGCCCCCACCAGCTTCATGACCGCCACCTCCCGGCGGCGGGCGAAGATGGCCATCCGGATGGTGTTGAGGATCAGGGCGATGGCGGAGACGACCATGATCGCCCCCATCAGGATGAAGATGATCTGGGCGATGTGGGCCGCCTTGGCCAGTGAGTTGACAGTCTGCTTTTCGTAGTTGACCTTGTAGACGCCGGGATAGCCGGAGAAGCGCTGATAGAGAAGATCATCGGCCTGAGAGCTCTGCGGCTCCACCTTGAACGATGGGGGCAGCACCGAGGCCGTCACGTTCTGGAGCATCACCGGCTGGTTGGCGAAGAGCCTCTTGAACTCGGCCAGGGCGCAGTTCTGGTTGCAGTACCGGAAGGTCTTGACCTGGGGAGTGGTACCGAGAGCCTGGGCCTGTCCGCTCTCCAGGCTGGCCAGCGATCTCGACACCGAAGCCGTCTCGCCCGGGCTGGCGGCCGGCTTCATGAAAATCTGCACCTCCTGCACGCCGCTCTGGACCTGGACAGTGGCCTCGGCCACGCCTTGGCGGACCAGCAGGGTGAATCCCACCAGCATGAGGGAGATGGCCACGGTCAGCACCGCGGCCGTGGTCATGAGCAGATTGCGCCGCAGATTGGCGGCCGTCTCCCGGGCTACGTAATCGACTGAGAGTGCCATCGGGTCAGTTGGCGGCTATTCCGTAGACGCCGCGGGCCTGGTCGCGCACGACCGTGCCCCGGTCCAGCTCGATGACCCGGCGGCGCATGGAGTCCACGATGCCGACGTCGTGGGTGGCCATCACCACCGTGGTGCCGGTCCGGTTGATGCGATCGAGCAGGCGCATGATCCCCACCGTGGTGTTTGGGTCCAGGTTTCCGGTCGGCTCATCGGCCAGGAGGATGAGAGGCCGGTTGACGAAGGCCCGGGCGATGGCCACCCGCTGCTGTTCCCCTCCGGACAACTCGTTGGGCAGGTTGTCCACCTTCTTGGACAGGCCGACCAGGTCGAGGATCTGGGGAACCTGGGAGGAGATGACGTGGCGGGGCCGCCCGATGACCTCCAGGGCGAAGGCGACGTTCTCGTACACGCTCTTGTTGGGCAGGAGGCGGAAGTCCTGGAAGATGCAACCGATGTTGCGCCGGAGGAACGGCACTTTCCACGGGCTGAGCGAGCAGATGTCCTTACCGGCCACCCAGATGCGGCCCTCCTCGGGCCGCTCCTCCCGCAGCAGCAGCCGCAGGAAGGTCGACTTGCCCGACCCCGAGGGCCCGACCAGGAAGACGAACTCCCCCTTGGCCATCTCCACCGACACGTCGCGCAGGGCCACGGTGGAGCCCTTGTAGGACTTGGTGACGTTCTCGAGCTTGATCATCGGGCCCTCCCCCGGGCCGCAACTGACCACCTCACGACGCTCGAAGGTAGCAGGGGTGCTACGGAGCGGACCATCACTCGCCCTGGGCCCGGCGCCAGCGCAGGAAGGATTCCATGAACTCGTCCAGGTCCCCGTCCAACACGCCCTCGACGTTGCCGACCTCGTGACCGGTGCGTTCGTCCTTCACCTTCTGATAGGGGGCCAGCACGTAGCCCCGGATGAAGCTGCCGGCCCGGGAGACCTGGCTCTGAGGACCGGAGATGGCATCCAGCTCGGCCCGACGTTCCTGGCGCTGCCGCTCGGCCAGCTTGGCGGCCAGGATCTGCATGGCTTTGGCCTTGTTCTGGAACTGGCTGCGCTCGTTCTGGCAGGAGGTGACGATGCCGGTGGGCAGATGGGTGATGCGCACGGCCGAGTCGGTCACGTTGACGTGCTGGCCTCCGGCCCCGGAGGAACGATAGGTGTCGATGCGCAGTTCCTTCTCATCGATCTTCACTTCCTCGGAGACATCCTCCAGGAATGGCACCACATCGAAGGCGGCGTAGGAGGTCTGGCGGCGGGCCTGGGAGTCGAAGGGGCTGATGCGATAGAGGCGGTGGACGCCGCGCTCCGCGCTCAACAGGCCGTAGGCGTATCGGCCCCGGATGATGAGGGTGGCGGACAGGATGCCGGCCTCCTGGCCCTCGGTGACCTCATCCACCTCGCTGGCGAAGCCGCGGCGCTCGGCCCAGCGTAGGTACATCCGCAACATCATCTCGGCCCAGTCCTGGGCGTCGGTGCCGCCTTCGCCGGCGTGGATCTCACAGACGGCGTCGCGCTCGTCGTGTTCCCCGCTGAACAGGGAGCGGATCTCCAGACTGTCGAGGGACTTCTCCAGCTCCCTGATCATCCCGGTCAGTTCCGGTTCCACCGAATCGTCCTGCTCCTCCCGGGCCAGGTCGAAGAGCGTCACCGCGTCCTCCAGGCGGGACTCCAGCGCTTCCAGTGCGGCTATGTCATCGGTGACCTGCCCGTACTCGGAGGTCACCGACCGGGCCGTGTCCGGGTCGTCCCAAAGATCCGGGCGGGCCACCTCGGGCTCCAAAACCTCCCGACGCTGGCGCAGACCGTCCAGGTCCAGGTAGGCGGCCGCCTCGTCCATACGGCGCCGGAGCGCGCTCAACTCCGGGGTCAGGTCCTGCATGGTCACCCTGGCCCGCTCAGCGGCCGTGGCAATGCTTGAACTTGCGCCCGCTGCCGCACCAGCACTGGTCGTTACGGCCCAACTTGGCCTGGGGACCGGTCTGACCGCCGGCGGGGGCCCGGCTCTGGCTCGGCCCGCCCGGAAGCTGGCCGGCCTCGGCAGGACTGGACCCGCGTCCGGCCACACCCACCGGAGCCGGCGGCATCTGGGACCGCAACGGGCGCGGCGCCGGAGGAGCCGCCGGGGCCGGGGAGGGAGCAGCCGACGGGGCCGCTGGCACCGGGCCGGCCGCCGGGGCCGGGGGGGACGAACCGTTGGGGTCGGGCTCGCCCCGCAGGGCGGCCTCCACCGCCGCCGGAGCGCCCTGGGCCGCTTCCATGACCCCCTGGGTGCCGTGGACGGGGTTGTCATCCGGTGCCTGATAGCTCAGGGCGCCCAGGTCCGGCTCCGGGGCGGCCTGGACGTTGAGTTCGGCGTGCATGACGTAGCTGAGGTAGTCCTCATCGATGCCGTCCAGGAGCCGGCCGAAGAACTCGAAGCCCTCCCGCTGCCACTCCACCAACGGGTCCTTCTGGCCCATGGCCCGCAGGTTGATGCCCTCCCGCAGGTAGTCCATCTCGGCCAGGTGCTCCCGCCACCGGACATCGATGATCTGGAGCATGATGTCGCGCTCCAGCTCCCGCATGGTCTCGGCCCCGCCGGGTAGGCCGGCCTCCTTCTCCTCGTAGTAGGCCAGCGCCTCGGCCAGCAGGCTCTCGTAGATCTGGTCCGGATCGGTCGCCTCCCCCAGGTCCTCCACCGTGAACTTGGTCGGATAGATAAGGGCCGTTTCGGTCAGCAGGAGACCGAGATCCCAATCCTCGGAGTAGTCGCTGGGACAGGCCGACTGCACCAGGGCGTCCAGGGTCTCCTCCAGGATCTCCACCGTCCGTTCCCGCAGGTCCTCCCCGTCGATGACCTGCATGCGCCGGGCGTAGATCACCTTGCGCTGCTCGTTCATGACCTCGTCGTATTTGAGGACGTCCTTGCGGATCTCGGCGTTGCGGGCCTCCACCGTCCCCTGGGCCCGCTCGATGGCCTTGGTGACCATGCGGGCCTCGATGGGAGCATCATCTGGAAGCGCCCGGCCCATGACCCAGCTCATGGCCCCGGTGGCAAACAGCCGCATCAGCTCGTCCTCGAGGGAGAGGAAGAACCGGCTCTCCCCCGGGTCGCCCTGGCGGCCGGAGCGGCCCCGGAGCTGGTTGTCTATGCGGCGGCTCTCGTGGCGCTCGCTACCGAGCACGTAGAGCCCGCCCAGCTGGCGAATCTCATCTCCCTCGGCCTGGCACCGCGCCTCCAACTCCGGCAGGAGGGCGGCCCGCTTGGCCCGGCCCTCCTCGCTCTCCGGATCCAGGCCGGCCGCCATGACCTCCTGGTCCGCCAAGCCCTCCGGGTTGCCACCCAGGAGGATGTCGACGCCTCGTCCGGCCATGTTGGTGGCCACCGTCACCCCGTGCAGCCGGCCGGCCTGGGCCACCACCGTCGCCTCCCGGGCGTGCTGCTTGGCGTTGAGGACGGTGTGGGGAATGCCCTGTTTGTCCAGTAACCGGGACAGGTGCTCGGAGCGTTCCACCGAGGCCGTGCCCACCAGGATGGGCTGGCCCTTCTCGAAGCGCTCGACTATGTCGGTCACGATGGCGGCGAACTTGGCATCTTCGGACTTGTAGATCAGATCGGGCTCGTCCCGCCTGACCATGGGCCGGTTGGTCGGGATGGGCACGACCGAAAGGTTGTAGGTGTTGGCGAACTCGGAGGCCTCGGTCTCGGCCGTACCGGTCATGCCGGCCAGCTTTTCGTACATGCGGAAATAGTTCTGGAGCGTGATGGTGGCCCAGGTGTGGTTCTCCTCCCGGATGCGAACCCGCTCCTTGGCCTCCACCGCCTGGTGCAGACCGTCGGACCAGCGCCGCCCCTCCAGGATCCGCCCGGTGAACTCATCGACGATCTTCACCTCGCCATCGGCGACGATGTAATCCTTGTCCCGCTTGTAGAGCTCCTTGGCCTGCAGCGCCTTCTGCAGCTGGTGCACGGCGTCGGAGGCGACCTGGTCGTAGAGGTTGGTCAGCCCGAGCTGGCGCTCGACCTTTTCGATCCCCTCCTCGGTGGGGACCACGGTGCGCTTCTCCTCGTCCACCTCGTAGTCGGCCTCCCGGACCAGGGTCCGGACAATGCTGGCGAACTGGTAGTAGAGCTGCGCCGACTGGGCCGACGGTCCACTGATGATGAGAGGGGTCCGGGCCTCATCGATGAGGATGGAGTCCACCTCGTCGACGATGGCGAAAGAGTGGCCCCGCTGGGCCATGGCGTCCTTGGACCGGGCCATGTTGTCGCGCAGGTAGTCGAAGCCGAACTCGGTGTTGGTGCCGTAGGTGACATCGGCGGCGTAGGCGGCCCGCTTGGCCTCCGGATCGGATATCTCCGGCACCACCAGGCCGACGGTGAGGCCCAGCCAGCGGTAGATGCGGCCCATCCACTCGGCGTGGAAGCGGGCCAGGTAGTCGTTGACGGTCACCACGTGCACCCCCCGGCCGCCCAGGGCGTTGAGGTACACCGGCAGGGTGGAGACCAGGGTCTTGCCCTCACCGGTTTTCATCTCGGCTATCCAGCCGAAGTGCAGGGCCATGCCGCCCATCAGCTGCACGTCGAAGTGGCGCTGGCCGATGACCCGCCGGGCCGCCTCCCGGGTCACGGCAAAGGCCTCGACCATCAGGTCATCGAGGGTCTCGCCCTCCTCCAGGCGTTGGCGGAACTCCACCGTCTTGTGCTGGAGCTCACCGTCGGAGAGGGCTTCCATCTCCGGCTCCAGCTCGTTGATGAGCGGGACCAGGCCTTGAAGGCGCCTGACCTTCTTGCCCTCACCGGCGCGCAGGACCTTTTCGAAGACGCTCATGGAAGGGCCATCCTACCGGCGCAAGCCCGGAAATCGTCCCACCGCCGCCCCTGGCAAGGCCCCGGAGGCGGCCCGGGACCGGCGGCGGCCCAGGGCTCCTAGGCCTGATCGGTATCGATCAGGCGTTCCCGCACGGCGTACATCACGGCCTGCATCCGGGAGTGCAGGTGCAGCTTCTCCAGGATGTTCCGGACGTGGTTCTTGACCGTGTTCTCGGAGATGAACAGCTCCTCGGCTATCTCCCGGTTGCTCATGCCTCGGGCCACCAGCTTGAGGACCTCCAGCTCCCGGCTGGTCAGCTGCGGGACGGGGTACTGCTGGCGCTCATCGGCCCGCTTGGAGAGTGAATTGAACTCGTTCAGCAGCTTGGAGGCCATCGACGGGGAGATCAGGCTCTGGCCCTGGACCACGGCCCGGATGGCCTCGGCCACCTCCTCGACGGATATCTCCTTGAGGAGGTATCCGTTGGCCCCGGCCTTGATGGCCTCGTAGAGGTCCTCCTCCTCGTCACTGACGGTGAGCATCAGGATTTTGGTGCTGGGGGATATCTCCCGGATCTGCGCCGCCGCCTCGATGCCGCTGACCTTGGGCATCCGGACGTCCATGAGGACGACGTCGGGGGCCGTCTCCTCCGCCTTCTGGATGGCCTCCTCACCGTTCTCGGCTTCGCCCACCACCTCGATGCCGTCCTCGGTTCCGAGGACCACGTAGAGGCCCCGGCGGAAGAGAGCCTGGTCATCGGCGATGAGAACCCTGACGACCTCGCCCGTGGCTCTGTTGTAGTCGTCGGTCACGGTCTCCCTTGCTGGCCAGGTTCTATCGGCAGGGGTCTAGGCAATGTCAGCCCGGTCAGTAATTCCTGGATGACCACTCTACAGAGGAGGGATGACACCCATAAGGACCATCCAGGAGGGACCCGATGGGGTCATACCGTCCGGACCAACCCCCGGGGGGCGCCCCCGGGCCCGGTGGCCCGGGGCCGGTTGTGACGGACGGGTCCGGCTGACCTGGTCTTTGACCCCACACTCGCCTGCTGAGGAGTTCACCCGTCGGGTGGAGGCGACCCTCGGCGGGCCCTTCGCCACCCGGTACGACGGGCTTGGCCCCTTCTCCCCCCGCCGCCGCCAATCGGAGGTCGGGAGGGCAGGTCTTACCCCTAAGCCGCACCATGCTCGGTAACCAACGGTTGCCTTACGTGGGTCGTTTTGCCTGCGACTGGCATCGACTTTCAACCACAGACCCGGACCCGGCCGTCAGGACGAGTGTAGGCCGCCCCGGAACAGCCCGGTCCACCAGGAGCCCCCGCACACGGCCTCCGTCTCGGCGATGAGGGCCGAGGCGATCTCGTAGCAGGGGTATCCCGAGGACAGGGTGGCAGGCCCGGCGGAGAGGGCCGGGCCCCGAACCACCGCCACGGCCGGTCCACTCATCTGCCCAACCCCACGCTTTGTGCCATAGGGAATTCTTCGGACGCCGCGAGGAGCGCCTTGAGAAGAGTTCAAACCGCCGGCGTCCACCGCACGCAGGCTAATCCTCCGGCCGCCGGCGGGGGGCGACGCTCAGTACTTGTAGTGGTCCGGCTTGTAAGGCCCCTCCACCGGGACCCCGATGTAGTCGGCCTGTTCCGGGCTGAGCTCGGTCAGCCTCACCCCCAGGGCATCGAGGTGGAGGCGGGCCACCTTTTCGTCCAGGACCTTGGGCAGCACGTGAACCCCCAGGGGGTAGTCCGCCGAACGGTTGAACAACTCCATCTGGGCCAGCACCTGGTTGGTGAACGAGCAGCTCATCACGAAGCTCGGATGTCCGGTGGCGCAGCCGAGGTTGAGCAGTCGTCCCTCGGCCAGGACGATCACGGAGTGGCCGTCGGGGAAGACGAACTCGTCCACCTGGGGCTTGATGTTCACCCGGCGGACGTCACTCAGGCGGTCCAGGCCGGCCATGTCCACCTCGTTGTCGAAGTGGCCGATGTTCCCGACTATGGCGTTGTGCTTCATCTGGGCCATGTGTCCTGCGGTGATGATGTCCTTGTTGCCCGTGGCCGAGATGAAGATGTCGGCTCGGTCCATGACCCGTTCCAGGGTGTTGACCTCGTAACCCTCCATGGCCGCCTGCAGGGCGCAGATGGGATCGACCTCGGTCACGATCACCCGGGCCCCCTGGCCGCGCAGGGATTCGGCGCATCCCTTGCCCACGTCCCCGAAGCCGCAGACCACCGCCACCTTCCCGCCGATCATCACGTCGGTGGCCCGGTTGATGCCGTCGATGAGGCTGTGACGGCAGCCGTAGAGGTTGTCGAACTTCGACTTGGTCACCGAGTCGTTGACGTTGATGGCCGGAAAGCGCAGGCTGCCGGCTTCGGCCATCTGATAGAGGCGGTGGACGCCGGTGGTGGTCTCCTCCGTGACCCCGCGGACCCCCTTGGCGATGCCGGTCCAGAGGTCGGGATCGCTGTCCAGGGTGCGGGCCAGCAGGCCCAGGAAGACCTTCCACTCCTCGCTGTCGTCCGGGCCAGGAGCGGGCACCGCCCCGGACGCCTCGTAGTCGGCGCCCCGGTGCACCAGCATGGTGGCGTCCCCGCCGTCATCGAGGATCATGTTCGGCCCCGACCCGTCCGGCCAGCGCAGGGCCTGCTCCGTGCACCACCAGTACTCCTCCAGGGATTCGCCCTTCCAGGCGAACACCGGCACCCCGGCCGGAGCCTCGGCGCTTCCCTCCGGTCCCACCGCCACGGCCGCGGCGGCGTGGTCCTGGGTGGAAAAGATGTTGCAGCTGGCCCAGCGCACCCTGGCCCCCAGGGCCGTGAGGGTCTCGATCAGCACGGCCGTCTGGATGGTCATGTGCAGCGATCCGGTGATGCGGGCCCCGGCCAGGGGCTGGGCGTCGGCGTATTCGGCCCGTAGGGCCATCAGGCCGGGCATCTCGACTTCGGCCAGCTGGATTTCCTTGCGACCCCAGGGAGCCAGGGACAGGTCGGCGACCTTGAAGTCGGCGGTGGCGATGGACATGGGCGGGGACGTTACTGGCGCCCCGGGGTCGGCCGGACCGGCCCCGGGGGCCGGCCGGCGGTCAGCCCGAGGCCAGCTTCTCCTTGAGCTCGACCAGGACCGGCACCGGTCCGGGGTCGAGGCCCTCCTGGGCCGCCAGGTGCAGCGACACCAGGTCCCCCAGCATGATCAGGTCGAGCAGCTGGGCCAGATCGCCCTCGCCCTCGGCCGATACCTGCTCCACCGAAGCCACGACCTCGCGAAGGACCTCGTCCACCAACTCGAAACGGCGCATCACCTGGGGATGTTCGGAGTCGGTGCGCAGGTTCACCACCGTGAACAGCTGCCGGGTGACGTCCCCGTGCTGGCCCCACCCGCATATCTCGTTGTGGCACAGCTCCGGATGGGCGGCCCAGAAGGCCGGGATCTTGGCGTTCTCGTTGAACTGTGTCTTCCACCGCAGGGCAGCGGTGGAACCGACCGCACCCGAGCTGTAGATGAGAGGAACGGTGCGCCCGATGCGCCGGGCCAGCGCCTCGGCCGGGCTGCCGGGCCGGGACAGCTGATCCCGGCGGCGGTTGAGCTGCTCCACTCCGAGGCGGATCCACTCCGAGGCCCCCGGGAACAGACCGATCTCCTCCAGCACCACCAGGGGCGGGATGGCCATGGCCCCGATGCCGGCCCGGGGCTGGGGAATGCCGGCCGGGATGGGCACCACCGGTGCCCCCCAGCCTTGCGCCCGGGCCGCCAGCTCGCCTCCCCCGGTGACGCAGACGACGGTCGCCCCCTGGACGGCCGCCTCGGTGGCCGCCTCCAGGGTCTCTTCGGTGTTGCCCGAGAAGGAGACGGCAAAGACCAGCGTCCCCTCGCTCACGAACGCCGGCGGCGTGTACCCCTTCACCACCAGGACGGGCACGGCCATGAACGGGGCGGCGGTGGCCAGCAGCAGGTCCCCCGCCACGCCGCTGCCCCCCATGCCCAGTACCACCACGCTCTCCACCATCTCCCGGCGGGGCAGGCCGGAGAGGCCCCGGCCGGCGTCCATGGCCGCCCGCACCTGTTCGGGGAGGCCGAGGGCGGCATCGAGCATCCCCTGGGTGTCGATGGGCAGCTCCATCAGCCGGCCCCGCCCGGGACGGGGCGGTCGGGATCGAAGTTGGGAGCGATGCCTTCGGCCGAGGCCTTGGCCATCAGGCGGTCGTGCTCCTCGGCCCCGACCGTTTCGGCCTCATCGATCAGCATGATCGGGATGTCATCGCGGATCTCGTAGCGGCGGTGGAGCCTCGGGTTGTAGAGGCTCGACTCCGCCTCGAAGTACAGCAAGGGGCCTTTGTCCTCCGGACAGGCCAGGATGGCCAGGAGTTGCGGGTCGAGGGGCACGGTGGCTGCTTTCAGGAGTGGGTCGGGGACGGTTCGGCGTGGAAGAGGCCGATCACCTCTTCAACGTGGCTCTGACAGGAGGCGGCGTCAGGGGCTTCCAGGTTGAGCCGGAGCAGGGGCTCGGTGTTGGACGGGCGGAGATTGAACCACCAGTCCCCCAGGTCGACGGTGAGCCCGTCCAGCCGGTCGATCTGGGCGCCCCGCCCGGCGTAGATGTCCTCGACCCGCTGGATGACCGCGGCGGTATCGGCCACCTCGGTGTTGATCTCCCCCGAATCGGCGTAGCGCTCCAGGGGCCGCCGCAGGACCGAGAGGGGCTGGGCCGATTCGGACATCATGCCCAGGACCACCAGGGCGGCTATGAGGCCGGAGTCAGCCCGGTAGTTGTCCCGGAAGTAGTAGTGGCCGGAGTGCTCCCCGCCGAAGACGGCGCCGGTCTCGGCCATGCGGGCCTTGATGAAGGAGTGGCCGACCCGGGTGCGGACCGGGGTCCCACCGTGTTCGATGATGACCTCGGGAACGGCCTTGGAACAGATCAGGTTGTGGATGACGGTCGAGCCCGGGAAGCGCTCGAGCATGGCCGTGGCCACCAGCGCCGTGGTGAGCGAGCCGGACAGTCCCTCGCCTTTTTCGTCCACCAGGAAGACGCGGTCGGCGTCCCCGTCGAAGGCCAGGCCCACGTCGGCCCCGGTGTCGAGGACCCGCCGTTGCAGATCGACCAGATTGGCGGGTTGGATCGGATCGGCCGGATGGTTGGGGAAGTTCCCGTCCAGTTCGGGATAGAGCAGATCCAGGGCGAAGGGAAGGCCGTCGAACACCCGCGGGGCGACCAGGCCCCCCATTCCGTTGGCGGTGTCGGCCACCACCCGCAGGGGGGCCAGCTTCTTACCGTCCACGAAGGAGCGGACGTGATCGGCGTATCGGTCGAGCAGGTCGAGGTGCTCCACCCCCGAGCCGGGAGGAGGCGGGGCCGGATCTCCCAGGGCGGCCCGGGCCAGTTCCTTGATCCGGCCCAGACCGGTCTCCTCGCCTATGGGCCGGGCTCCGGACAGGCACATCTTGATGCCGTTGTAGATGGCCGGGTTGTGCGAGGCGGTGAACATGGCCCCGGGGGCGTCCAGCGACCCGGCCGCGAAGTACAGAAGGTCGGTCGAGGCCAGGCCGAGATCGACCACCCTGGCTCCGGCCGCCACCGCCCCGGCCTCGAAGGCCTCGGTCAGGGCCACGCCGGACTCCCGCATGTCCCGGGCCACCAGGATCCGGTCCGCCCCGGTGAAGGTGACGAAGGCGCGGCCTACCGCTGCCGCCACAGTGGGGTCGAGCTGGTCGGGATAGGTCCCTCTCACGTCGTACGCCTTGAAGATGGCGTCCAGGTCGGCCATGCGGGCGAGACTACCGAACAGCCCCTGGACCGCTCTCCCGGGCCGGTCCGTAGCGGTGGCCCCCCAGGGAGTAGCGGCCGCGAGCCAGGCCCCAGCGGACCCGGCCCACGTCCCGGAGCATGGCCAGCGAGTGGGGTATGACACGGACCGATGACCGCCGGGAGTTGGTCAGCTCCACCGCCACATCGGTCAACGACAGGCCCAGCCGATCGACCAGTACGAAGATCTCGACGTCGAAGGCAAAGCCGTCGATCCGGGCCCGGCTGAAGATCTGCGTGGCCGCCGAGTTGGAGAAGCCCTTGATGCCGCACTGGGTGTCGTGCCGGCTGCCCACCAGGACGGTGTCGGTGAGCAGGGAGAAGACCCGCCCGGTCACCTCCCGCAGCCGGCCGGTCCGGACCAGGGTCACGGCGTCCACATGGCGGCGGCTCCCCACGGCCACGTCGAAGCCGGACTCCACCGCCTGGGTCAGCTTGAGGACCTGGTCGGGGGCATAAGCCAGATCGGCGTCGCAGAAGACCACCGTGTCCCCCGCCGCCGCCCTTACCCCGGCCCGGACGGCGGCCCCTTTTCCCCGGTGGGCCAGGCGCAGCACGCGGTCGGCGCCCGCTCCGGCCGCCTCCTCGGCGGTGGAGTCGGTCGATCCGTCATCGGCCACCACCAGTTCGAGCCCCCCGGCGCCCTCCACCCCGGCTAGTTCGGCCCGCAACCGCTGGAGGGTCGGTCCAATGACGCCGCTCTCCTGATAGGCCGGGACCACCACGCTGAGCCGGGGCCGGCCGTCGCCCCCGGCCGGCACCTCAGCCCCCGTCCGGCGGTCTGGCCGGCGGGCCGATGAACTCGGCCGGCCCGACGCGCTCGGGCCGGCCCGTCTCGGCCGGATCCACTCCGCCGGTCTGGGTCGGGTCGACCAGGCCGCCCTCGGCCGTCTCCGGCTCGGGCCGGAACGGCCAGCCGTCCCATACGGAGTGTGAGATACCGGTGGGGAAGTGGTCCTCCTCCTCGGTGTCTTCGCCGTCGGCCAACGGTCCCGGGGCCGCCGGCAGCAGTGGCTCGGGCTCGGGCTCGGGCCAGGGCAGGGCGTGGCGCATGATCACCACCCCGGCCAGGCCGGCCACGGTGGCGGCCAGGGCCAACCCGTCCACCGGCGTCCAGCCGTAGTGCAGGCTCACATGCAGCGCCGTGGGCACCACCACCATGAGGTTGGGGGTGATCCGGTAGGGACCCTCCGCTCCTGTGGCCTGCCAGTTGGGGAAATACGAGGTCCGCACCACCACCGGGCTGCCGATCCGGCTCACGTCGAAGGAGATCCGGTCATCGGTGGTCACGATGTTGGTGGCCGTGACCGGGGGCACCGCCACGTGCGGAGGGTTGGCGTCGCCCAGCGGCACTCGAGGCCAGGAGGACGGTCCGGTGGCGGCCAGGGGCACCGGCCAGGCGGCAGGGTTGTCATACCAGGCCACCGACATGTTGAGCCAGGCCTTGGCGCTACCGACCTTGGAGGTGAGCACGGCCGGTTCGAACTGGAGCGGCGCCACCATGTCCGAGCCCTGGATCTCGTAGATGTCCCAGGTGATCTGCTTGGTGGTCGTCTGGTTGCCCGTGGTGTACTGGTCCGGCCACGGCCCGCTGGTGGCCACCAGTTTGAGGGCCGGGTCGGCCGAGGCCTGGGACTGAATCTGGGGGCTGAAGGTCATGTAGTACTTCACCCCCAGCATCTGGAGGTGCTGGATCCCCTCGGTCACGTTGACCGGTCCGTAGGGCAGGCCGAGCATGGCGTCAGAGGGGGCTTCGGACAGTTCGGACTGGTTGAGGAAGTGGTACGGGGTGGTGGAGGCCGACTCGAACAACAGCCCCTCCATGGAGTCGATGCAGTCGTTGGTCCAGTAGGGCAGCAGCATGAGGGCCTCGGGGGTGCCGAAGCGGTTCTGTTCGGACTCGTACTCCCACATGGCCCGACCGCAGCCGTACTTGCGACCCAGGCCGGCCATGGTGTCGATCAGGGCGCGGTATTCGGGATAGGAGGCCTTCTGTTGGTACCCGGTGTAGTTCCAGCGGATCCAGTCGGGTACGAAGCTGGCGTTGGCCGGGCCGCCGCCGAGATCGGCGCCCAGGCTGGACATCCCGACGTCGGTGCCGACGCGGTTGAACGCCCCCAGGGGCCCGCCCACGAATACCACTGCCACCAGCCCGGCCAGGACGGGCACGGCCAGAGGCGTCGCCCAGGCCGGCCGGGCACCCCCGCCGGCCGGGCTCTCCCGCCGCATTCGGGACCAGGCATAACCGCGCGCTGCCAGGGCGCCACCCTCGGCCACGGCCAGGCCGGCCAGCAGGTACAGGCAGAACTCCCAGAAGGGGAGGAAGCGAGCGTTCCAGATCTTGGCCTGGGGCACGAAACGGACCGCTGCCGCCGACACCAGGGCCATGAAGATGAGGAAGATCCCCGGATCATCGGCCCACCGGCGCCGGGCCAGGCGCAGACCGACCAGGGCCAGGACCGCCCCGGCGGCGGCCAGCACCGCCACCCACTGGTCACCCCCGGGGAAGAGGATCTTGAGGAAATCGGTGAGCCGCTGCCAGCCCATGTCGGTGGTGTAACCGACCCGCAGTAGGAAGGGGATCCACCAGAAGCCCGCCAGCAGGCCCCCCACCGCCACCGTCGGGATCGACCAGCGCAAGGCCCGGCGGCTCAGGTGCATGAGCACCAGCACGGCCCCCCCGGCCAGCACGAACAGGGTGGGTAGGAGATGGGAGAGGCCGGTGAGGGCCAGCAGGACGGCGGCCAGACTGCGGTGGCGACCGGTGCGCAGGCCCCGGGCCATGACGCCCAGGAACAGCAGGCCGAAGGCCAGCCCGATGGAGAAGGCGTACTCCCCGGCCAGGGTGGAGGCGATGTTGCCGCCGTAGATGGTGAAGGTTCGGTCGAAGAGGAACGGCAGGGTGGCCACGGCCAGGCAGGCGGCGGCGGCGTTGCGCAGGCCCCACAGCCGGCCGAATGCCCACGCCGCCACCGGCAGGGCGAAGCTGCCCAGGGCGGTGATCAGCTTGAAAGCGATGTTGTAGCCCTCGGTTGTCCCCAGGAAGACGGCCAGGATCTTGTGCAGGATCACGACCATCAGGCTGGGCAGCGGGAAGTAGAAGGTGAAGACCGGGAAGCCGTCGTACCACTGCGGGTCCCAGCCGGTCAGCCGGCCGTGGGGCAGGAGGTGCTGCTCCATGAACATGGGCAGGGCCACATGGGAGCCGGTGTCGCCCCCGGCCGTGGTGGTGTTGAGGAACAGCAGGGACGGGACGTGGAACTGCCAGAAGAGGAACACCAGCAGCCCGCCCACCACCATGAGGGCGACCCATGAGGAAGAGGAGAGGCGCCGCATGCGGGCCATATCCTGCCCCAGCCCGGGCCGGGGCCCGGTTCAGCCGCCCCTGGCTCCGGGGCGGACAGCTACAGGGCGCCGACGGGCTCCGAACGCCGGCGACGTCGGCCGTCGCGGGCGGCCAGGGCCAGCACTCCGCCGAGGTCGACCCGCTGGCCGCTCGAGTCATGCCACCAGCGCCGCTCGCAACGCTGACAGCTGTGCATGGTCATGGGCTGGCCGGCCATCCGCAGATCGATGGTCGTGAGTTCGGTTCCCTTGCACGTGGGACAGTGCACCGCCGCCTCCTTGTGGACCTTTGTGTCCTCGTCGGTGGGGTGGAAGACCTTTAGATAAAAAATCACGGAGAGTGGCTGGGTCGTACCCGACGAAAAGGCCTCAACGGGACGAAAGCAGCGTGTATACGGCCAGGGAGTTGAACGCGGCGTGAGCACAGATGCCCGGGCCCAGCCGGCCGGTGCGCAGGGCCAGGACGCCCAGCACCACCCCGAAGAGAGCCAGTACGGGTAGCTGGAGGGGCTCGAAGTGGGCCAGGCCGAAGAGGAGGCCGGACACGATCACGGCCCCCACCGAACCGATGCGGGCCTGGAGGGAACGCAGGAGCAGTCCCCGGAAGAAGAGCTCCTCCACCACCGGGGCTCCGACCACGACCACCAGGACCAGGACCACGTCACCCCAGCCGTGGGCCAGGCCGGTGATGGTCTGGGCCGGCTGACCCAGGTTGTTGATGGTCTTCTGGGACACCCCCGAGGCCTGATAGGCCGCCACCACGACCAGACCCAGCAGGTACTGGGCCGCCACCCCCACCGGTCCCCCCAGGAAAGGGTCGACCCAGGCGAAGCGCAGCCCGAAGTCCCGCACCAGGCTGGCGCTGCCCTCGGTGCGACTGGCGAAGAGGGCCGAGCCGCCCAGGCCGACCCACAGCCCCACCGTGGAGCAGACCACGACCCCCAGGCTGTTGGTCTGGCCGTGGTGGGTGTTGATCCAGATGCTCTCGGCCACCAGGGCCACCACCAGGCCGGCCCCGAATCCCAAGATCGGCAGGCCCAGGCTCCACCGACCCGGTCGGCCCGGCCGCCGGGCCGGATCGGTCAAACGGCCAACGGGGGCCGGTAGTCCAGCTCGCTCCTGCCTATGGGGGCCACCGGCGCCGAGGTCCGCTGGTCGATCAGGCGCCAACCCGAGGGCACCCTCAGGGTGTCGGCGTGACCGGCGCAGACGGCCCAGGCTCCGGGCACCGAATCGGTGCCCAGGGAGTCCAGCCACGCCGTACGGGCCTGGTAGTCGTAGTGGAGCGTGGCCGACGCGCTTGCACCGCACATGGGCCGAACACAGAAGAGCCGCCTGTCCATTGCCCGGTGACGCTACCCAGCGGAGGGAGCCGGAGGGGGGACGGTGGCGTTTAGCATTGCTCCATGAGCCCCCAACCACAGGATCCGAGACCGGGCCGCAGCGACCGCTCCGGGCTCGGGGTGGGCGGCGCCCCCGACCAGAACTGGCGCTGGGCCGTCCTCGTCCTTTTCGCCCTGGTGGCGGCGGCCTTCATCCTGCCCGGTGTCTTCTCCCACCAGCCCAAGACCCAGCTCACCTACTCCCAGTACCTGACCGACGTCTCGGGCCACCAGGTCAAGTCGGCCGACGTGTCCAACGACACCGGGGTCATCACCGGCCAGCTGGCCAACGGGACCAACTACACCGTCTCCGGCCCGGAGCCGGCCATCCCCGCCGACGTGGCCCAGATGCGGGCCGACGGGGTGAAGCTCACCTTCCACACCCAGGGCTCCAACCTGCTCGGGACGGCGCTGGTCTACATCCTTCCCTTCCTGATAATCCTGGGCCTGCTCATCTGGATGAACCGCCGGGCCCAGGGCCAGATGAGCGGGATCATGTCCATCGGGCGTTCCCGGGCCAAGCTCTACAGCACCGAGCGGCCCCGCACGACCTTCGGGGACGTGGCCGGCTACAACGGTGTCAAGCAGGAGATCCGCGAGGTGGTGGACTTCCTCAAGAACCCGGGCCGCTTCACCGACATCGGGGCCCGTATCCCCAAGGGGGTCCTCCTGGTCGGCCCTCCCGGCACCGGTAAGACCCTGCTGGCCCGGGCCGTGGCGGGTGAGGCCGGGGTTCCCTTCATGTCCGTCAGCGGCTCGGACTTCATGGAGATGTTCGTGGGCGTGGGGGCGAGCCGGGTCCGCGACCTGTTCCAGACCGCCCGCAAGCAGGCCCCGGCCATCATCTTCGTCGATGAGATCGACTCCATCGGCCGCAAGCGCGGCGCCGGCCTGGGCGGGGGTCACGACGAGCGGGAGCAGACCCTCAACCAGATGCTCTCCGAGATGGACGGGTTCGACTCCTCCGAGGGCATCGTCATGATGGCCGCCACCAACCGCCCCGACATTCTCGATCCGGCCCTGCTGCGCCCGGGCCGGTTCGACCGCCAGATCGTGGTCCCCCTGCCGGATTTGGAAGAGCGCCTGCCCATCCTCCAGGTCCACTGCCGGGGCAAGCGCATGGCCCCCACCGTCGATTTGCGCCTCATCGCCCGGGGCACGCCCGGGATGAGCGGCGCCGACCTGGCCAATCTGGTCAACGAGGCTGCCCTGCACGCCGTCCGGCGCAGCTCCAGCATGATCGAGCCCGAGGATTTCGAGGCCGCCCGGGACCGGGTGCTCATGGGCCAGCGGCGCGAGTCGGTGGCCATGTCCGACGCCGAGAAGGAACGGGTCGCCTACCACGAGGGCGGCCACGCCGTGCTGGCCTACGTCCTGCCCGACGCCGACCCGGTGCACAAGGTCACCATCCTCCCGACCGGCATGGCCCTGGGCGTGACCCAGCAGCTGCCCATGGAGGAGCGCCACATCTACCCGAAGGCCTACATCGAGGATTCCCTGGCCGTGCGCATGGGCGGCCGGGTGGCCGAGATGCTCGTCTACGGGGACCTCTCCACCGGCGCCAACAACGACCTGGTCGGGAACACCGAGTTGGCCCGCAAGATGGTCCGGGAGTGGGGCATGAGCGAGCGGGTCGGGCCCATGGCCTGGGGCTCCCAGGGCATGGTGTTCCTGGGCGAGGACCTCATGCACAGCCGGGACTACTCGGACGAGACCAGCCGGGTCATCGATGAGGAGGTGGCCCGCATCCTGCGAGAGCAGGAGGAGAGGGCCACCGAATACCTGAAGCGCCACCGGGCCGGCCTGGACAAGGTCGCCGCCGCCCTGCTGGAGATGGAGACCATCGACGGCGCCGAGGTGGGCCGCCTGGTGGACGAGGGCTACGGCCAGCCCGTCCACCCCGAGGAGGCCGAGGTGCCCCACTTCGGCAGCACCGAGGCCACCGACGCCGGCCCCCTGCCGGGCGAGGGAAATGGCAACGGCAGCGCCTCCCGGGACGACACCGCCCCCCTGGATCCCACCTGGGGCCCGCCCGCTAGCTGACCTTCTCTCCCAAGGAAGTGCTGATCCCGATGCTGCCGACCTGGTAGAGGTCGCGCTCGGCCACCACCGGCACGGAGGACGAAACCAGCACGGACAGGTCGGCCAGCTGGATGTGATCGCCCATCCGAAGGGCCAGCCGGCCGCCGGCCGGGACGGTGACGGTGCGCAGGCCGGTCAGGGCCGGGTCGGAACCCCCGGCCAGGTAGCTCACCCGGACGGTGGCGGCCCGGCGGCCTGGATCGAAGATGTCGATCCACTCGTCCTGACTGGAACTGGCGCCTCCGGCCGCCATCAGCCAGGTTCGGGCCGGGGCCGTCGCTCCCAGCATGGCGGCGGTGCCGGTGCGGGTAGAGGGGGCCACGGCCGTGACCGTTCGTTCCACCACCAAGGACCCACCTCGGGCCCTGATGGCGATGTCGTAGGGATCGTCCAGGGGGATGCGGGTCTGGCCGGCCAGGTCGACCGCCGTTTCGGAGCCGGCGGCCACGCTGAGCTGGAAGGGGGCGGCCTGGCCCCGGGCCAGGTTGAGGTCGATGCTCACCCGGGCCGCGGTTGAGGACGGGTTGTAGAGGTGCAGGGAGTCACTGACGCCGGTGGCCTCCACCCCGTCGGGCAGGAACCAGGTCCCGGCCGGGGCCGGGGCGCCGAGCACCAGGCTGAGCCCGGACTGGTTGGGTATGGCGTCGAGTTGCAGCTCGCTGGCCACCAGCCGGCCCGTCCTCACCCGGACGGTGGCGGCTATGTCATCGACCTGGACCACGTGCTGGCCCACGTCGATGGTCACCAGGCCCCCGGAAGGCACGAAGATGCCCTGGAACTCGGCCGGAGCCGAGGGGCCCTGGGGATCGCTGAAGCTGAGGTCGGCCAGGGCGTTCTCGGGGAAGGGATTGAACAGGGCCAGCACCAGGCTGGCCCCGGGCCGGGTGGTCCCGGTGGCGAAGTACCAGGTGGCCGAGGGCCGGCTCGCACAGGGTGTCACCGAGACCCCCAAGGGCCCGGAGATCTCCTGCTCGGCCGCCCCTCCCCCGCCGTGGAAGACGACCGTGGCCGCCACGAAGGGGGCGTTGAGCACGGGCTGCTCGCCCAGCACGGCCCGGGACCAGGGAGGCAGGCTGAAAGCCCGACTGGCTGGGGCGGCGGCCTGGTTCCCATAGACGGTCACCGTCCCGGTGAGGGTCGAGCCCCCGGAGTTGGCCAGGACGATCTCCCCGGCCGCCTGACCCCCGGAGACGGCAGTGGCCACCGAGCAATACCACTCCTGATCGACGGCCGAGGTCTGGACGGTGGTCACCGCCGCCGGGCCGGGGGCCGGGTAGCCCGCTCCCGAATCGAGGCGCCAGCCGGCCACGGCCATGGCGGCCAGGACCACACTGACGAAGGTCAGGACGGGCCGGCGGCTCATAGCTCGGCCCCGGCGGCGTCGGCCGGCTCGGCGGGCTCGGGAGAGGGGCCGGGGGGGCGACGCCAGATTCGACGGGTGAGGACGAGGCTCAGGACGGCCAGGGCCCACAGGAGGGTCTCGAAGCTGAGCTGGGCGGCCCGTTCGGCTCCGGCCGGCGCCGGCCGCGGCGGCAGGTCAGAGCGGTGCCAGTCGGCGTTCTGGAACACCAGCACCGAGGGGTCCACCGCCACCGGGCGCAGGTCGAGCTGGTCCCCCAGGCTCTGGACCAGCAACGGCGGGGGCGCCAGGGACGGTCCGCCGGGGGCGTCGGTGGTGGGCACGAACACGTAACGGATACCGAGTGAGGCCAGGGGCCGCCCGACCAGGCCGGTGCGGCCCGATTCGGCCAGCTCCAGGGCGCCGGCCACGGCCCGGGCCGGGCCCGGGTCGGGTGGGGGCCAGTCCGAAGCCAAGCTCGGCAGGCCGCCGCCGGTGGTGATGGCGTAGCCGACCCCAGGGGCCAGTTCGTACGACGCCCCCGGCAGGCCCCGGGGGTCCCCCACCCACAGCTCGTCGAACCCGGAGGCGGCGGTGTGGCCCGGCAGGGAGGACAGGACCTGATCGAAGTCCGCCGACGGCGCCCCCCACCGTCCGCCTCCGGCGTGCCCGAGTGCGCCCAGGACGCCCAGCCCCACCCCGATCACGCCCAGCACGGATATGACCTGGCGCCAGCCGAAGCCATAGCCGACCAGATCGCGCTCGAAGGCGACCACGCCTATGCACGCCGAGAGGGTCAGGGCGGCGCCGGCCAGGGCCAGGAGCACCCCGGGGGAGAACGTCCACCCGCCCAGCCAGCCCCGGGCCGACACCCAGGCCACCACCCAGCAGACCAGGCCCACCGCCCAGAGGCGGGCCCCCCACCCGAAGCGCCACTCCCGGCCGAAGAAGAGGGGAACGACCATCCCGGCCAGCAGGGCCCAACCCACCCAGTGGGTGCCCCCGGGGGCAGGCTCGAAGCCGAGCAGGGCGCCCACGCCGGCCGTCCGGGAGGTGGCCGGGTTGAGCCCCAGCACGGCCTCGACGGCCGCGCCGGGCGAAACCAGCACCACCGACCATGGAAAGGCCAGCAGCCAGGCGGCCACGGCCCCGGCGCCGGCCGCCCCCAGGCTGCGCAGGGAGGCTCCGGCCTGTCCGGTGGGCACAGACCCCACCACCAGCCCGATGCCCACCAGCAGCACCACCGGGACGATGGCGGGGCTGAAGGCCCCGGCTATGGCCATGACCACGCCCAGGGACAGATACCTCCGCCAGGCCGGTCCGGGGGCGGAGTCATAGGGGGGCAGGCCCCCGGCCCGGGCCAGCAGACCGAGCAGCCAGGGGGCGGCGGCAAAGGCCACCAGGTCCCCCCACCGCCCCCAGGTCAGAGCGGCGTAGGGCAGGGGCAGGGCCAGGTAGATGACCGGGGCCACCAGCCGGGCCCGCCGGGAGGCGAGGGGAAGTGCCACCCGGTAGGCGCCCAGGGCGCCCAGGGGCAGGCATCCCACCACCATGACGGTGCGGGCCAGGCCCGGGGATGCCCCCAGGACGGCGGAGACGACCCCGCTGATGGCCAGGGCCGGCGGGGCCGGGGACACCTGGCCCAGGCCCAGGGGCGTGACGCTGGAGGTGAAGGCGCCGAAGAGGTGGCCAAGAGAGCCGAAGCCCAGGGTGGTGGCCACCTGGGCCGGCCCGGAGTTGAGCATGGTCCGCGACCCGATGAGCAGGAAGACGGCCACCAGGGACCAGACCGCGGCCGGCCACCAGGGCCGGTCCTCGCCCACCGCCGCCCCGGAGAGGGCCTCCTGGCCCCGGTGGGGTACGTGGGCGGAGGCCCGCAGGAAGAGGCCTTCGGCCAGGCCGGCCAGACGGGCGGAACCGGTGGCTTGGAGAAGGCGGACTTCGTGGTCGGGTAGGGCGCGGCGGGAGGCGGTCTCCCGGCGGCGGCCCCTCAGCTCCTGGCCCCGCCGCAGGTTCCAGGTCCACGCCGAAGCCGAGGCCCGGGCCGCATCCCGGTGGCCCGTGAAGACGCCCACCACCACCTCGGCCACCGAGTGGGCGATGAGTTGGGGCAGGACCCGGAGCAGGCGCCAGCGGCCGTAGCACTTGAGAGCGGCCCGCAGCTCGTGGCGGCGGCGCAGGACCAGCTGGCGGGCCGGCCCGGGGGGCACACCGGGCAGCTCCTGGAGCGGGCGCATCCCGGAGGAGGAAGCGGCCAGGTGGCGGGCCCGGGCCGCCGGCGCCACCAGGACCCTGGCCCCGGCCACCTGGGCCCGCCAGCAGAAGTCGAGGTCCTCCCCGAAGAGGACCATCTCCGAGTCGAAGCCGTCCAGGGCCCTGAACAGGTCGGCCCGGATCAAGGTGACGCCTCCGGGGACGAAGAAGACATCCCGCACCGAATCGTGCTGCTCCTGATCCAGCTCCCCCGGCTGGGCCAGGGGCACGGGGATGCCGCCTTTGTCCGCGCTCATCCCCACCTGGAGGATGCGGCTGGGATCCTCCCAGGCCACCAGCTTGGGGCCCACCACCCCGGCGTTGGACCGGAAGGCCTCCTCGACCAGCAGCCGGACGGCATCGGGGTCGAGGCAGACATCGTCGTGGCACATCAGGAAAAAGGCCGCTCCCTCCACCGCCGTGATGGCCTCGTTGGCGGCGGCGGCGTAGCCGCAGGGGCGGTCCAGCCGGCGGACGTAGGCGCCGGGAAGGATCTCGGCCACCCGGGGGGTGGGGTCCACCGTGCTGCCGGCGTCGATCATGAGCACGGACAGGTTGGGGTAGTCCTGGTCGGCCAGGCCCCGGAGGGCGTCTTCCAGCCAGGCCCCGGGGTCGGCCGTGACCACCACGGCCACCACGGGCGGGGCTTGGGGATCCATGAGCCGGGTGAGAGTACTTTGGCCGGGCCCCGGGACTGGCCCGTCCCGGCCGAGGGTAAGGAGAACCGATGCCACCGTGGACGAAGCTGGCCCGGGATGCCGGTTACGTGATGCTCGGCCTCGGGGTGATCCGCTACCAGAAGGCGGCCGTGCGCCGCCGGGAGATCGAGACCGAGATCAGCGGGCGCCTCGGGCCCCTGCGAGAGGTCCTGCCCCGCCCGGTCCGGGACCGCCTACCCAAGCCCCCGGCCTGAGCGGGCCTTGAGGTCGGCCAGGACGTCGGCCAGGGTCCCGTCCAGGTCGTAGGCCGGCTCCCAGCCCGTGGCGGCCACCAGCTTGGAGGCATCGCCCCGCAGGGCCGGCACCTCCACCGGGCGGACCAGTTCGGGATCGACCCGCAGCTCCAGGTCGGCGCCGGCCAGGCTCAGCAGCCGGCGGGCCACCTCCTCGATGCTCACGTCATGGCCTGAGCACACGTTGTAGGCCTCCCCAGGCCGGCCCCGCTCGGCCAGCAAGCGGTAGGCCCGGACCACGTCCCGCACATCGGTGAAGTCCCGCCGGGCGCTGACGTTGCCCACGGGCAGGAAGGGCTGGCCTCCGGCCCGGGCGTCGATGATCCGCCGGGCGAAGGCCGGCACGGCAAAGTTGGCGTGCTGTCCCGGACCGATGTGATTGAACGCCCGGATGCTGATGACAGGCAGGCCGTGACCCAGAAAGGCCTGCAGGCCCAGGTACTCGGCCGCCACCTTGCTGGCGGCGTAGGGGCTGACCGGCCGCAGGGGCGACTGCTCGGTCAGGGGCAGGTCGGCCGGAGTCACCGCCCCGTACACCTCGGCCGATCCGACCAGCAGGACCCGGGGCGGCGCCGCGCAGGCCATGGCGGCCTGAAGGAGCTCGAGGGTCCCCACCGCGTTGACCCGGAAGGTCTCCCGGGGCTCCGCCCAGGACTGGCCCACGTGGCTGATGGCGGCCAGGTGGTAGATGACATCGGGGGCCGACTCCACCACCCGGGCGGTCAGGGCCGGCCCGTCGGCGATGTCTATGGACTCGTCCACCGGGACGATCTCGTCCCCACACTTCTCGAGGTGTGATCGGAGCCAGCCGGCCACGAAACCGCTCGCCCCGGTCACCAAGGCCCGCACCCGGGTCACCCTACCGGTAGGGCCGGCTCCCTCTGCCGATGGCCAGTCGATAGGCGTTCACATGGGCCTCGGCGCTGGCCGCCCAGGTGTAGCGGGAGGCGACCTCGATGCCCCGCCTGACCGTCTCCTGCCGCCGGACGATCCCGGACCCCGACAGGGCGGCGTCGATCAAATCGGCCAGGGCCCCGACATCCTCAGCGGGGAAGGTGGCCGCCGCTCCGTCGGCCAGCTCGTCCATGACCGACCCGGCGGTGGTGATGACCGGGGTCCCACACGCCATGGCCTCCACCACCGGCAGGCCGAAGCCTTCGGCCCGGGCCGGGTAGACGACCACCGAGGCCTGGCGGAGCAGGGCGGGCACGACATCATCGGCCAGATACCCGGTCCGCACCAGGCGGGAGGGATGGGCCATGGCGGCTATGGCCGATTCCACCGGGCCGGCCCCCCAGCCCCGCCCCCCGGCCACCACCAGGCGGTGGTCGGGGTGGGCCTCGGCCACCCGGTCGAAGGCGGCCACCAGCAGGTCGAGTCCCTTCCTCGGTTCCACCGTGCCCAGGAAGGCGACATAGGGAGGCGTGATGCCGGCGCCGGCCAGCCCGGCCAGGTCCTCGCCAAGCGCCGGGCCGGGGTGGAACTGGGCGTGGTCGATGCCGTGGGGCGCCACCACCACCTGGGCCCGGGGATGGAGCAGGTCCTCCAGCCGGCGGGCGGTGGCGTGGCTGACGCAGACGAGCACGTCGGCCCGGGCGGCGGCGTGGCGGATGGCCCGGCGGAAGAAGGGGACTTTGGACCGCTCGTGCCAGTCCGGGTGGTCGAAGAAGGTCAGGTCGTGCACGGTGACCACCATGGGCAGGCGGGCCCGCTCGGGCATGGTGTAGTGCGGGCCGTGGTGGACGTCGAGGGGCTGGCGGGCGAGCACGCCGGGCATGGCCCACTGCTCCCAGGCCAGGCGCAGGGGCCGAGGGCCGGGGGCGGCGGCCAGAACGGAGGCGGCCGGAGCCAGGGATGACCAGCGGGTGGCGTCGGCGGAACGGGCGATGAGGGTCAGGGCGATGTCGTCCCGCCGGCTCAGGGCCCGGGCCAGCTCCAGGGTGTAGCGGCCCGCCCCCCGGGGATCGAGCGGGACGGCCGTGACGTCGAGGGACAGGCGGATCACCGGTCCGCCCCCACGATCTCGGTCCCGACCCGGCGGCGCCGGCCTGGCATCAGCACAGCGACTCCCACACCTCGAGGTGACGGCGGGCCGAGGCGGCCCAGGTGAGACCGGCCGCCCGCCGCCGGCCCTTCTCGATCAACTGGTCCCGGAGGGGCCCATCCGTGGCCGCCAGCACCAGGGCTTGGGCGATCTCCTCCGGATCACCGGGAGCGACCTCCAGTCCCTCCCCGCCCGGGCCGGGCATGGGGCTGACCACCACCGGCAGGCCATGGGCCATGGCCTCCACCGGGGGCAGGCCGAATCCCTCCAACAGAGGGACGTAGACCAGGCAGCGGGCCGAGGCGTAGAGGCCGGCCAGGACGGCATCGTCAACGGCCCCGGCCATGACCGCTCCCTCGACCGGCTCGACCCCCGGGCCCCACCCGGCCGGGCCCACCACCAGCAACGGCCAGGGTTCGGGCAGGCGGGAGCGGGCCCGGGTGTAGCCGGCCATGGCCCCGCTCAAGTTCTTCCTGGGCTCCAGCGTGCCCACGGACAACAGAAAAGGTCCCCCGATCCCGAGCCGGCCGAGGAGGCCGGCGGTGCGCTCCGTGTCCGGCGGGGGCAGGTGATCGGCTCCGTGCTCGATCACCTCGGTCCGCCGGGCGCCTTCGGCGGCCAGATCCTCGGCGGTGGCCCGGGACGGGGCGATGACCACCGCCGCCCGTGCGACCACCCGGGCCAGGCTGGCCTCGTGCCAGCGGCGTCCCCGGGGCGGGAAGGCGTCGGGGAAGTGCCGGTAGCTCAGGTCGTGGACCATCACCGACAGCGGGGCGGCCGAGACCGGAAAGGCCTGGGAGACGGCGTGGAGCACGTCGTGGGGACGGCGGGGGCGGGCCCGGCCGTGGTCCCAGAGCCGGACCAGGCCGCGCCCCGGGAGCGGGCCGGCCTCGATCGGGAGCCCCCAGGGCGCCAGCGGGTCGGCGGCGGGTCGGGCGTATTCTGGGGAGCGGCCGGAGGGCCCGCCGGAGCGGCGGCCGGGCCGCCCGGCCAGGAGGGCGATTTCGACGCCGGGGTGGTCCACCGCCGCCAGGCCGGACAAAAGCCCGGCGGCGTAGGTGCCGATGCCACCCGGCACCCGCCGGCGCAGCTGTTCGGCCACCACCATGACTCTCACCGGCTGGTCCTCTCGGCGGCGGCGTCGGCGTACAGCCGGCTCAGCCCGGCGGCCGAGTCCTCCCACCGGTAGGAGGCGGCCCGGGCCCGACCGGCGGCCACCAGGGCGGCCCGGGCCGGGTCGTCGCTGAGCAGGCGGCCCATGGCCGCTGCCATGGCGGCGGCGTCTCCGACCGGGACCACGGCCGCGGCGTCCCCCACCACTTCGGGCAGGGCCCCGGCATTGGTGGTCACGACCGGCACGCCGGCCAGCATGGCCTCCAGGGGAGGCAACCCGAAGCCCTCGTAGAGCGACGGGTAGGCGTAGAGGGAGGCGTGCCGGAGCAGGTCACTGCGGAGGCGGGCGTCGACATAGCCCAGCCGGAGGATGCGCCCGGAGTGGGCGGCGGCCGCCACCGCCGCCTCATAGGCGGGGACCCCCCAGCCGTCGGCGCCGGCCACCACCAGGCGGAGGTCGGGATCCTCATCGGCCACCAGGTCGAAGGCCCGGACCAGGGTGGGCAGGTCCTTGCGGGGCTCCACCGTCCCCAGGGCCAGGACGTAGGGCCCGGGCACGGCCGGGCCGGCCCCGCCGGCGGCGGGCCGGTCAACCGGGGGTACACCGTGATGGACGGCCCGTACCCGCTCCGGGGGCGCCCCCAGCAGGTCCACCACCTCGGCGGCCACGAACTCCGATGGGGTGTGGACCCAGGCCCCCTCGGCCAGGGCCCGGCGCACCAGGCGGGGAAAACGCCGGGTGTAGTCGTCGCAGAGCTCAGGAAAGCGCACCGAGGTGAGGTCGTGCACGGTCATGACCCGGGCCGCCCGCCGGGTCGGCGGCACCACGAAGTTCGTCCCGTGCACCACCGCCTGGCGGCCCGTGAACCACTCGATGGGCGGCATGCCCCCCATCGACCAGGCCCGGTGCAGGGGGCGGGCCGGCATGGGTGTGTCGATGACCTGGACGCCGGGGGGGACGTGGCCGGAGATGCCCCTCCGCCGTCGCCAGCTGATGGCGAAGGCGCTTACGGCCAGCTCGTCCCGGTGGCGCAGGCTGTCGAGCGCCCACTGGCAGAAGACCCCCACCCCGGTGCGGAACCCCAGCAGCGGCGTGGCGTCGAGGGCGACGGCCAGCCGGGAGTCCGATTCCCGCACGGCCGGGAGCCTTGCACAGGTGGTGGCGCCGTTTAGCCTCCGGCCTCGTGATCACGACCATCGGCGCCGGTGTCGGCGCCGCCCGCCTGCTGAGCGGGCTCATGCTGGCCAGACCGCCGGAGGAGATCACGGCCGTGGTCAACACCGGGGACGACCTGGTCCTGCACGGCCTGGCCATCAGCCCAGACCTGGACACGGTTACCTACACCCTGGCCGGGGCCGTCAACGCCGAGACCGGGTGGGGACTGACCGGGGAGACATGGCGGGCTATGCAGGCCCTGGACCGCTACGGCGGCCAGACCTGGTTCCGGCTGGGGGACCTCGACCTGGCCACCCACCTCTACCGGACCCAGCGCCTGTCCGAGGGGGCCACCCTGACCGAGGTCACCGCCGAGATAACCACGGCCTGGGGACTGGAATTAAGGGTGCTGCCCATGTCCGATGACCCGGTGCGGACCATGCTGACCGTAGAGGAGGGCGAAATTTCCTTCCAGGACTACTTCGTCGCCCGCCGGCACGGGGTGGCCGTCAGCGCCGTGCGCTTCCAGGGGGCGGAACAGGCCCGGCCCGCCCCCGGGGTGCTGGAGGCACTGGCCCGGGCCGAAGCCATCCTCATATGCCCGTCCAATCCCATCGTCTCCATCGCCCCGGTGCTGGCCGTTCCCGGCATTACCGAAGCGGTCACCGCCCGGCGCGAGAACACGGTGGCCGTCAGCCCCCTCGTGGCCGGGACCGCCCTCAAGGGCCCGGCCGACCGCCTCCTGGCCGAGTTGGGCCACGAGGCGTCGGTGGTCGGGGTGGCCCGCCTCTACGCCCCGCTGGCGGCGGCCCTGGTCATCGACCCGGCCGACGCCGCCCTGGCCGGAGCCGTGGAGGCGGAGGGGATGCGGGCGGTGATCGTTCCCAGCATCATGTCCAGCCCGGAGGCGGCCCGGCGCCTGGCCGAGGCCGCCCTGGCCGCAGCGGGCTCCCCCGAGGCGGCCGGTTGATCGACCGGCCGGGCGGCCGCCTGGACCGCCTGGCCGTGGGCCTGGTGGCCCTGCCCGTCCTGATCCTGGCCATGGTCACCGCCACCGTGAGCCAGGCCCCCTGGGGGGACCAGGCCGTGATCCTGCTGTCCACCGACCGGGCCGCGTCCCTGCGCCAGCTGGTCGGCCCGTACTCCCGCTTCGGCTGGAGCCATCCCGGGCCGCTGTACTTCTACCTCCTGGCCCTCCCGTACAAGCTGCTGGGCAGCACCGAGCGGGGCCTGGCGGTGGGGTCGGTGCTGCTGGCGGGTCTATTCGCGGTGGCCACCGTGGCCGCCACCGGCGCCCTGGCCGGGCCCCGGGCCGCCCGCTGGGCCGCGGCCCTCAGCCTGCTGGAACTGGCCGCCCTGGGCCCCTCCACCGTGGCCCAGGTCTGGAACCCCGTGGCCATCATCGTTCCCACTGGCACCTACCTGGTCTGTGCCGCCGCCCTGGCCCGGGGCCGGCGCTGGGGCCTGCCGGCCTGCGTGACCCTGGGCAGCTTCCTGGTCCAGACCGACGTCGGCACCGGCGTGCTGGTGGCCGGGGTGGGGGGTCTCGCCCTGGCTGCCGGGGCCTGGGCGGTCCGTGACGCCGGGGGGCGGACCGGGCGCCTGGCCGGGGCCGGGTGGCACCCCGTGCCCCGCACGGGCGCTCCTATCGATGACGCCTTCGGCGCCGGGGCCGGGTGGCTCCCGGTTCTGCTCGGGTCGGCCATCCTGGGCCTCGTCCTGTGGCTGCCCCCGCTCGTGCAGGAGGCCACCGGCCACCCCGGCAACCTGACCGAGCTGGTGAAGTTCTTCACCTCCTCCCCGCCCCACCAGGGCATCGCCCACGCCGTCCAGGCCATCGGCGGGGCCCTTTGGCCCCCGCTCCGGGGCCGGCTGGACGCCGCCCCTCCCGGCCTGGCCGCGGCAGCGGCGGTGCTGGCCGTGTTCCTGAGCTCCGTCGGAGTGGTCATCTCGATGGCGAGACGGCGGGGCCGACCTGACGCCGCCGGTCTGGCGGCCCTGGCCGGCCTGGGGGTGCTGGCCGGGGTCGTCTCCGCCGACCGGGTCATCGGGCCGCTGCTCTCCTACCTGACCAACTGGTCCTCGGCCGCCGTTCTGGTCCTGGCCCTCGCTCTGGCCCTGAGCCTGGTGCCGGACCGGGGAGCCGGGCCGGAGTGGGCCGGCGCGGCCGTGGGGGTGGCGGCCGGCCTGGCCCTGGTGGCGGCCAGCTTCGTCGTGCCCCCGGCCGGTTCGGTCCAGGGCGCCCAGGTCGATGCCCTGTGGTCCCGGCTCCGCCCGCAGCTGCCGGCCGGTGAGCCGGTCCGGCTCCGCCTGGCGTCGGCGGACCGCTGGCCGTGGCAGGCCGGGTTGATGGTCGACCTGACCCACGCCGGCCACCCCGTCACCGTGGATCCGTCGTGGGTGTTCCTCTTCGGGAGCCAGTTCGCCGGCGCCGCCCCGGCCGGCGCCGCCCTGGTGGTGCTGTGGTCCCCCGGCTCGGCCGGGCCGGCCCCGGCCGGCCGGCCGGTCGCCCGGGTGCCGGGGACCTGGGTCTACCTGTCCCCGGCCAGGCGGTCCGGGTCGGCCCCGTACCAGTCCAAGACCCCGCTCACGCCGTCCTCGACGCTGGTCCAGGGCACCCAGCCCAGGTGGATGGAGGCCTTGGCCGGGTCCAGGCAGTTCCGGGCCAGCTCCCCGGGCCGGGCCGGGGCCTTCTGAGGAGGGGCATCCACCCCGGCGGCGGCCGCCATGGCCCGGTAGAGATCGAGCACCGAGGTCTCCTCCCCCGTCCCGATGTTGAGGAGAAGTCCACCGCCCTTCTCGGCCGCCCGGGCGAAGGCATCGACCACATCGTCCACGTAGACGAAGTCCCGGGTCTGACGGCCGTCCCCGAAGATCGTGCAGGGCTCCCCCGACAGGAGGTTCCCGGCGAAGATGGCCACCACTCCCGCCTCCCCCTTCGGGTCCTGGCGGGGCCCATAGACGTTGGCCAGGGCCAGAGCGGTGAACTCCAGGTCGTGCAGCTCCCGGTAGGCGGTCAGGTAGTCCCCCACCGCCGACTTGGCCACTCCGTAGGGGGACAGGGGCCGGCGGGGGTGGGTCTCCTTCACCGGCAGCTGGCTGGGTTCCGGGTCCCCGTAGATGGTCCCGCCGCTGGAGGCGAAGACGACCTTGGCCGACCCGGCGGCCCGGGCCGCCTCCAGCACGTTGAGGCTGCCCAGTACGTTCACCTCAGCGTCGAAGAGAGGCTCGGCCACCGATACCCGCACGTCGGCCTGGGCGGCCAGATGGAAGACGACCTCGGGGCGGCGGCGCAGGAAGAGATCGGCCAGTTCGGGCGAGCGGATGTCGACCCGCTGGAAGCTTAACCCCCCGGCCGCCCTGGCCTCGGCCAGATTGGCCAGGGAGCCGGTGGACAGGTCGTCGACCACGTCGACGCGGTGGCCTTCGGCCAGGAGCCGGTCGACCAGGTTGGAGCCGATGAAGCCGGCCCCGCCCGTGACCAGGGTCCTCATGTCCCGGCGAAGCGGGCCCCGCTCAGGCTGGTGCCGGCCTCCACCGAAGCGCCGTGGCCCACCACGCTGACCTGCACGACCCGGGCCCCGTGGCCGACGTGGGCGGCCGGGCCGATGACGGAGTCCTCCACCGCAGCCCCCTCCTCCACCACGGCTCCGGCCAGCACCACCGAGCCCGACACCACCGCGTTGCGGCCGATGACCACCCCGGCCCCCAGATGGCTGGAGCTGACCCGGGCCCCGGCCGCCACCCGGGCGCCGTCCTCCAGGAGGGCGGGTCCTTCCACCTCGCCCTCCACCGCCGCCGACGGGGCCACCCAGATGTGGTGTCCGTCCGGGTCGGCCACCCCGGGCATGGGGGCGCGGAACCGGCGCCGGCCGGCCAGGATGTCCAGGGCGGCCCGGATGTAGAGCGAAGGGGTACCGGTGTCCAGCCAGTACTCCTTGGAGGCCAGGGCGTAGACCGAGCCCTCCTCCACCAGGCGGGGGAAGGTCTCCTTCTCGACCGACACCCGCACGTCGGGGGCGATGAGCTCGATGACGCCGGGCTCGAGCACGTAGGTGCCGGCGTTGATCAGGTTGGTGGGGGCCTCGTCCCGGGGCGGCTTCTCTATGAAGGCCTCCACCTTGCCACCGGCATCGGTGGGTACCACGCCGAAGGCGGACGGATCGTCCACCGGGGTCAGGCTGATGGTGGCGGCCGCCCCCCGCTCCCGGTGGAAGGCGACCAGCTCGGCTATGTCCAGGTCGGTCAGGACATCCCCGTTGACGACCAGGAAGGTCTCGGTGATGCCCGCCTCCATAGCGGCGAATCGGATCGCTCCGGCCGTATCCCGCGGTTCCGGCTCCACCGCATAGGTGAGATGCACCCCGCCGGCTCGGCCGCCGGGATAGGCGGAGAGGAAGGCGTCGGGGCGGTAGCCGAGGGAGAGGACGACATCGTCGATGCCGTGGGTGGACAGCTGGGCCAGCACCCGCTCGATCATCGGGACCCCGGCCACGGGCAGCATCTGCTTCGGCACGGCCGAGGTCAGGGGCCGCAGCCGGGTCCCCTCCCCTCCGACCAGGACCACGGCCCTCACGGGGAGGTCGTGGTGGTCTTGCCGACGGTGGTGCTGGTGGCCTGAGAGGCCGCGGTGGTGGCGGTGGTGGCCGTGGTCACCGGCGTCAACGAATTGGTGGCGGCGGTGGTGGCGGTGGTCGAGCCCTTGGTGGCCGCCGCCGTCATGCCCGTGAGCACGCCGGTCACGACCGTCCCGGGAGGCTTGGGAATGCTGGTGCCCCGGGGCACGAAGGCCACCGTGATGAGCTGGCCGTTCTCCAGGAGGAGCTGGCGCGGATCACCCGAGTAGAGCTTGCCGTTCTCCGCCGTCGGGTTGGACCAGGTCTTGACCTGCAGATAGCCGGGCTTGGATCCACAACTCTGGCCGTTGGTGTAGAGCTTCCCGCCGGGCAGCTTGAGGGAAGTGGCGGTCAGGGTCAGGCCCGGGTAGTGGCCGGCGAAGCGGCCCAGGGTGGCGTTGTGGCCGGTATCGGAGTTGGTGAGCGGCTGCAGGTTGATGACACCGTTGCCCGAGGTCTTGATGCCGACCGAGGTGGACGACGGGCTGGCGGCCAGGGGCGGCGAAATGGTCCCGCAGATGTCGAAGGCGATTCCCTCCGTCCAGTCGGCGGTCAAGGTGGGCGGGGTGGTATCCGCCTTGGCCGAGGCCGGGTGCAATCGCTCCTGGCGGGAGTAGGCCACCAGGGTCACCCCCAGGACGACGATCACCGCCATCGACACCCACCAGCTCCAAGGGGTGTTCCGGCGCGTTGACGCCCGGCCCCCACCTGTGGCCGCGGCGCGCGCGACTCTCCGTCCGTATGAACCCCTGGCCATGAGGGCGACAGACTAGTGGCGGGTCCGGTACTGCTCTCCCAACCGCTGGGCCCAGGCCATGAGGGTGCGCAGCCCCAGGCCGGCCGCCACCACCGGCAGGAGGAGCCGGCGCCAGCCCGGGTTGGACCGGTAGGCGAAGCGCAGCAGGGCCCGGTGGTGCTCAGCGATCATCCGGTAGGGGTGGTGATCGGTCGACGCCCCCTGGACGTGGCGGATGGTCCCCTCGGGCTCGTAGACCACCCGCCAGCCCGTCTTCCAGGCCCGCCAGCACAGATCCACGTCCTCGGAGTACATGAAGTACGACTCGTCGAAGCCGCCCAGCTGGTCCAGGGCGTCCCGGCGGGCCAGGAAGCAGGCCCCGGACACCCAGTCCACCTCGGTCCGGGCGGCGTGGTCCCAACCGAGCATCTTGTAGCGGGTCGACCAGCGGTTGGCCGGGGCGATCATGCCCAGGAAGGCGTGGCCCACCGCATCGCCCAGGGCCGGGAAGGTACGGGCCGAGGGATAGAGCGTGCCCTCCATGTCCTCGATCCGGGGCCCGGCTATGGCCCGGCGGGGATCCTCCTCCAGGGCCAGACGCAGGGCTTTGATCACCCCCGGCATCAGCACCACGTCGGCGTTGCAGACCAGGACCAGTTCCGACTCGGTCGCCCCCATCCCCAGGTTGGCGCCGGCCCCATAACCCAGATTGCGCCCGGCGGGCAGGAACCGGGCCGGCAGGCCGGAGGCGGCCAGGACCTCCCGGGAGGAGTCGGCCGAGGCGTTGTCGACCACCACGATGGAGCCGATCCCCTCGTCCACCAGGCTCTGGACGCAGGCCACCAGGTGGGGGGCGGCGTTGTAGTTGACGACCACGGCCGCCACCGTGGTCCCCGGTTCAGTCATCCAGGCGGGCCCGGAACCACTCGGCGGTGCGGGCCAGTCCCTCGGCCAGGGCCACCTTGGGTTCCCAGCCCAGTTCGGCCCGAGCCAGGCTGATGTCCGGGCGGCGCTGGGTCGGATCGTCCACCGGCAGCTCCTCGTGCACGAGCGCCGAAGCCGACCCGGTCGTCTCCAGGACCAGGGCGGCCAGTTCCGAGACGGTGAACTCATCCGGGTTGCCGATGTTCACCGGTCCCACCAGATCCGAATCCAATAGGGCCAGGATGCCGGCCACCTCATCGTCCACGTAGCAGAAGCTGCGGGTCTGGGTCCCGTCCCCGTAGATCGTGAGGGGCCGGCCGGTCAAGGCCTGGACCAGCAGGTTGGACACGACCCGGCCGTCGGCGGGGCGCATGTGCGGCCCGTAGGTGTTGAAGATGCGCACGATCCCCACGTCCACGCCCTGAGCCCGGTGGTAGGCCATGGTCATGGCCTCGGCAAATCGCTTGGCTTCGTCGTACACGCCCCGCGGCCCCACCGGGTTGACGTTGCCCCAGTAGTCCTCGGTCTGGGGATGGACCACCGGGTCCCCGTAGACCTCGCTGGTGGAGGCCAGGATGAACCGGGCCCCCTTCTCCATGGCCAGGCCCAGGCAGTTGTGGGTGCCCAGGCTGCCGACCTTCAGGGTCTGGATGGGTAGCTCGAGGTAATCCCGGGGGCTGGCCGGGCTGGCGAAGTGCAACACCGCATCCACCCGGCCGGAGACGTGGATGAAGTTGGACACGTCGTGGTGGACGAAAGTGAACCCGGCCTGGCCGAACAGCTCCTCGATGTTGTCCATCGAGCCGGTGACCAGATTGTCCACGCAGACCACCTCGACCCCCCGCTCCATGAGCCGGGTGCAGAGATGCGAGCCGAGGAAGCCCGCCCCCCCGGTCACCACCGCCCGCTGGATGCGCCGGGGCACCGGGTCAGGCCTGGCCGACGCCGTCGTAGCGGAAGCCGGCCCGCCGGGCGGCGGCGGGATCCAGGAGATTGCGGGCGTCCACGATCCGGGGAGAGGCCATCCGGGTCCGCACCTGGCCCAGGTCCAGCCATCTGAACTCGTCCCATTCCGTGAGCACCACCAGCACGGTGGCGTCCTCGCAGGCGTCGTAGGGGTCGGTGACAGTGTCCATCCCGTCCAGCTGGCGGTGCACGGTGGGGTCGTAGGCGGCCACCTTGGCCCCCATCTGGTGCAGGCGCTCGACCACGGCCAGAGCCGGGGAGTCCCGCAGGTCATCGGTGCGGGCCTTGAAGGTGAGCCCCCACACCGCCACCCGCACCCCGTCCACCGAACCGCCGGCGGCGGTGACCACCTTGGCCACCACCCGTTCGTGCTGTTCCACGTTGACGGCTATGACGCCCTTCAGCAGTTCGAAGTCATAACCGGCGTCCTCGGCTATGCGCACCAGGGCCCGGGTGTCCTTGGGGAAACACGAGCCGCCCCAGCCCGGACCGGGGACGAGGAACTCGAAGCCGATGCGCTTGTCATAACCCATGGCCAGGACCACCTCGCGCACGTTGGCCCCCACCGCCTCGCACAGGTTGGCCACGGCGTTGATGAAGCTGACCTTGGTGGCCAGAAAGGCGTTGGAGGCGTACTTGATGGTCTCGGCCGTGGGTGGGTCGGTGACCACGAAGGGGGCCTTGATCGACTCCAGCAGCTCCGAAACCCGGATGGCGGCCGAGGAGTGGTCCGAGCCGATCACGATGCGGTCCGGGTGTAAGAAGTCGTGCACGGCCGAGCCCTCCCGGAGGAACTCGGGGTTGGAGACCACGAAGACGTCCGAACGGCCCAGAGCCCGCTCCACCACGTGGGTGGAGCCCACCGGCACGGTGGATTTGTTGATGACGATGGACTCCGGGGCCAGCACCGGGCCGATCTCGGAGGCGGCGGCCTGGATGTAGCTCATGTCCGCCGAGCCGTCCGCCCCCTGGGGGGTGGGCACGCACAGGAAGATGAACTCGGCTTCGGCCACCGCCTCGGCGGGACCGAGCACGAAGGAGAGCCGACCCGCCTCCATGCCCTCCCGGACCAGGTCCTCCAGGCCGTCCTCCACGATGGGGATGTGCCCGCCGTTGAGCAGGTCCACCTTGGCGGCGTCGATGTCGGCGCAGATGACGTCGTGGCCGAGATGGGCCAGGCAGGTGCCCGTGGTCAACCCGACGTAGCCGGCGCCCAGCACTGCCACTTTGGCCATCAGGTTTCCTCCTTGAGGATCAGGTCGATCAGTCTGGCCGCCGCCTCATGCCAGTCGGCCAGCAGGGGCCGGCCGGAGAGGCGCAGGGCCAGGTTGTCCAGGACGGAATTGGCCGGGCGGGGGGCCAGCAGGGGCGGGTCGAGCTGGGCCGTGGAGATGGGCTCGACCAGTCCGGGGTCCAGGCCGGCCAACTCCACCACGGCCCGGGCCAGCCCGAACCAGGTGGTGGGGCTCTGGTTGGTCACGTGGAAGACCCCCGGCATCCGGGACAGAGCCAGATCGGCCAGCACCGGGGCCAGGTCGGGACTGGCGGTGGGACATCCGTGCTGGTCGTCCACGAAGGGCAGGCGCCGGCGGGACCCGTCGGCCTCCCGGGCCAGGCGCAGAACGGTGCGGACCATGTTGGGCCCGTGCTGGCCGAAGAGCCAGGCGGTGCGCACGATGGTCCATTCCGGGTCCAGGGCTCGCTCGCCCCCGAGCTTGGACAGGCCGTAGACGGACCGGGGCCCGACCGCGTCCCATTCCGTGTAGGGCCGCTTGAGCTTTCCGTCGAAGACGTAGTCGGTGGACACGTAGGCCATGTGGGCGCCCACCCGGCGGGCTGCTTCGGCCAGGTTCCTGGTCCCGAAGGCGTTGACGGCAAAGGCCCGCTCCGGGTCGGATTCACACGCTTCCACCGCCGTCATGGCCGCCCCGTGGATGATCCAGCGGGGGGCGATCCCGGTAACGGCCTCCAGCACCAGCTCCCGCTGGGTGATGTCGAAGTCGTGGGAGTCGACCCCGATCACCTCCAGGCCGGGCCGGCCTTCCAGGTGGGCCACCAGGTCCCGTCCCAGCATGCCCGCCGCCCCCGTAACGAGGACCCGGTCAGCCACTACGGACGATCCTCGGTCCAGGCCGTGGCCTCCGCCACCGGGGCCCGGTCCCGCAGCGGCTCCCACCAGGAGCGGTGATCGGCGTACCAGCGGACCGTCTCGGCCAGGCCGGGGCCGAACTCGTAGGTGGGGGCCCACCCCAACTCGGTGCGCAGCTTGGTGGAGTCGACCAGGTAGCGCCGGTCGTGCCCGGGCCGGTCGGGCACGATGGACTTGAGCGAGGCCGGCTTGCCCAGGGCGTCCAGCACGGCGTCGGCTATCTGTTCGATGGTCGCCTCCGCCCCGCTGCCGACCAGATAGGTCTCCCCCACCCGGCCCCGGTCCAGCACCGCTTCGATGGCCGTGCAGTGGTCGATGACGTGAAGCCACTCGCGGCGGTTGGCGGTGGAGGCGTACATCGGGAGGGGCTGGTCGTCCAGGGCCCGGGTGGCGAAGAGCGGGATGACCTTCTCCGGGAACTGGTAGGGGCCGTAGTTGTTGGCGCAGTTGGTGATGGTCACGGGCAGGCCGAAGGTCTCGTGGTAGGCCCGCACGGCGTGGTCGGCCCCGGCCTTGGAGGCGCTGTAGGGGGACCGGGGCAGGTAGGGCGAGTCCTCGGTGAAGGCGTCGTTGGTCTCGAGGGGTAGATCCCCGTAGACCTCATCGGTGGAGATGTGGTGGAAGCGGGCCACGCCGGTGCGCCGGGCCGCCTCCAACAGCACCTGGGTGCCCATGACGTTGGTCCGGAAGAAGCGGGCCGGATCGAGCACGGAGAGGCTGTTGTGGCTCTCGGCGGCGAAATGAACCACCGCCTCCACGTCGTTTCCCCCCATGGCCTTCTCGGCGGCGGCGCCGTCGCACACGTCGGCCTCGATGAAGACGATGCGGTCCTCCAGGTCAGCCAGGCTGGCCCGGGTCCCGGCGTAGGTCAGGGCGTCGTAGACGACCACGGTGTCCTCGGGATGGCGCTCAACCCAGTAGCGGACGAAGTTGGACCCGATGAACCCGGCTCCCCCGGTGACGAGCAGGCGCATGGACCCGCAGGCTACGTGGGCCGGAGGTGCACCACGTCCCCCGCCGTGACCTCCCGGAGGCACACGCCGGTCTGAACCAGCAGATGGCCGTGGTCGTCCACATCGGTGGCCACTCCCGTGAAGGACTCGTCCTGGAGGTCGATCCTGACCTCCCGGCCCACCGTGGCGCACCGGGCCCGGTACTCCGAGCTGAGCCGGCTGCGTCCCGCCTCCGAGTCGAGTTGGCCGGCCCGGGGCTCCAGCGCCTCCAGCATGGCCACCAGCAGGCGGGAGCGGTCCGCCGGCCGGCCCGTGATGTGGTTGATGGCCACGGCCCGGTCGGCCAGTTCCTCGGGCAGTTCGGCCGGCCAGTTGACGTTGATGCCGATCCCCACCACCACCACCGCCGGCGGTCCGGACCCCCCGGGCCGGCCCAGATCGGTCTCGGCCAGGACCCCGGCCAGCTTCCGCTCCCCCACCATCAGGTCGTTGGGCCACTTGATCTCGGGCTCGAAGCGGGCCCGCCGGGCGCAGGCGTCGGCCATGGACAGGGCCACGGCCACGCTGGCCAGGTGGAGGTGGCCGGCCGGCAGGTCGGGCCGGAGCAAGACCGAGACCAGCAGAGAGGCGCCGGGAGGGGCGACCCAGGTCCGGCCCAGCCGGCCCCGGCCGGCCGTCTGGTGGTCGGCCACGGCCACCAGGCCGGCGGCCGCTCCCCGCCTGGCTTCGTCCAGGAGGTACCGGTTGGTGGAGTCGATCTCCCCGAACCACCTGACATCCGCGAACCTTGTGGTAGCCAGGGCCGACCTGGCGCCCTCGTCCAGCACCGGGGTAACCATATGTGACGCCGTCCGGGAGGGACCCACGTGTTCGAAAAGGTTCTCATCGCCAACCGGGGTGAGATAGCTGTCCGGGTCATCCGTACCTGCCGGGAGATGGGCATCGCCACGGTGGCCGTCTACTCCGAGCTGGACCGGGACGCCCTGCACGTTCGCCTGGCCGATGAGGCTTTCGCCCTCGGGGGCCAGACGGCGGCCGAGAGCTACCTCAACACCGAGGCCATCCTGGACGCCATCGCCCGCTCCGGCGCCGATGCGGTTCACCCCGGCTACGGGTTCTTCAGCGAGAACGCCGACTTTGCCCGGGCCATCACCGGCCAGGGCGTGACCTTCATCGGCCCGCCCCCGGAAGCCATCGAGGTCATGGGGGACAAGATTTCCTCCCGGCTCGCCGCCGAGCGCTCAGGCGTGGCCGGGGTCCCGGGTCGGTCCCAACCGGTGCAGGACCCCTCCGAGATCACCGCCTTCGGCCAGGAGTTCGGCTGGCCGGTGGCCATCAAGGCTGCCTACGGGGGCGGGGGCCGGGGCATGAAGGTGGTCAACGGCCCCGATGAGGTGGAAGCGGCGGCCGAGTCCGCCCAGCGGGAGGCGGTGGCCTACTTCGGCCGGCCCGAGATCTACCTGGAGCGCTACCTGACCTGGCCCCGCCACGTTGAGATGCAGATCTTCTGCGACACCCAGGGCAACGGCATCTGGCTGGGCGAGCGGGACTGCTCGGCCCAGCGCCGCCACCAGAAGCTGGTGGAGGAAAGCCCGGCCCCCGAGTTCCCCGACGCCGTGCGCCAGAAGATGGGCGAGGCAGCCGTCAAGGTCGCCCTGGGCTGCGGCTACGTCAACGCCGGCACCGTCGAGTTCCTCTTCCAGGACGGGGAGTTCTACTTCCTGGAGATGAACACCCGGCTCCAGGTCGAGCACCCCGTCACCGAGATGGTGGTGGGCAAGGACCTGGTCGAACTGCAGCTCCGCATAGCCGCCGGGGAGCCCATCGGCTTCACCCAGGACCAGGTCGAGCGCCGCGGTCACGCCATCGAGTGCCGGATCAACGCCGAGAACCCCGCCGGCGGGCGCTTCCTGCCCTCCCCGGGCACCATCACCCGCTTCCGCCGTCCGGACGGGTACGGCACCCGCACTGACGCCGGTTATGAAGAGGGCGACACCGTCAGTCAGTTCTACGACAACCTCATCGCCAAGCTGGTGGTGTGGGGCTCGGACCGGGAGCACGCCCGGCGCCGGATGCTGCGGGCCCTGGCCGAGACCGAGGTGGCCGGCGTGGCCACCACCATCCCGGCCCACGTGGCCATCCTGTCCCACCCCGATTTCATCGCCGGGAAGCACTCCACCCGCTGGGTGGAGGAGACCCTCGACCTGTCCGAGGTCAGTGCCCCGGTCGCTCCTCCCCCGGACGAGGACCCGGACAACCCCAAGGTCCTCCGGGAGGTCGACGCCGAGGTCAACGGGCGCCGCTTCCGGGTCAAGCTCTGGGTCCCCGACACCGGTGAGAGTGGCGGTGGTGGTGGCGGGCCGGCCCCCCGGACGGCAACGGCCCCCCGCCGGCCCCGGGCCGCCGGCGGCGGCAGCGGCGGCACCGGTAGCGGGGATGTGGCCGTTCCCATGCAGGGCACCATCGTGCGGGTCCTGGTGGCGGTGGGCGACCAGGTGGAACTGGGCCAGGCTGTCTGTGTGCTCGAGGCCATGAAGATGGAGAACAACATCGCCGCCGAGAAGGCCGGCACGGTAAAGGAGGTCCGGGTGGAGCCTGGCCAGGCCGTGGGCGGAGGCGACGTCGTGGTGGTGATCGAGTGAGCAGCGCCGCCGGCGGGGCGTCCACGGCTCTCAAGGACGCCGCCCGCTCCACCATCCAGTCCGCCGCCCCGGGTCTGGAGGACCTCTCCCACCGCATCCACGCCCACCCCGAACTGGGCTTCGAGGAGGAGCTGAGTTCGGCCTGGGTGGCCGAAGCCCTGGCCGCGGCCGGATTCAACGTCGATATCGGCGTGGCCGGCCTGCCCACCGCCTTGGTGGCCAGTGCCGGCAGCGGGCCGTTCACCATCGGCATCTGCGCCGAGTACGACGCCCTGCCCGGCATCGGCCACGCCTGTGGTCACAACGTCATCGCCGCCTCAGCCGTGGGCGCCGCCCTCGGGCTGGCCCCGCTGGCCGATGACCTCGGGATCACCGTGAAAGTGCTCGGCACCCCGGCCGAGGAGGGCGGCGGAGGCAAGATCATCATGCTGGAGCGGGGCGTCTTCGAAGGCGTCCACGCCGCCATGATGGTCCACCCCGCCCCCTTGGACATGGTGCAGATGCAGTGCCTGGCCGTGGCCCATCTGGACGTGGACTTCCACGGTAAGGAGGCCCACGCCTCCGCCTTCCCCGAGCAGGGTCTCAACGCCGCCGACGCTCTGACCGTCTCCCAGGTGGCCATCGGCCTGCTCCGCCAGCACTTCCGGGGCCGGGACCAGGTGCACGGCATCGTGACCAAAGGCGGGGAGGCGCCCAACATCGTCCCCGCCCACACCTCGGCCAAGTACTACATCCGCTCCGACACCCTGGCCCACCTGGACCGCCTGCAGCCCCGGGTCATCCGCTGCTTCGAGGCCGGGGCCCTGGCCACCGGCACCAAGATGGAGTACCGGTACATCAGCGCGCCCTACTCGGAGTTCACCGCCGACGACACCATGTCCTCGCTCTACAAGGCCAATGCCGAGGCCCTGGGCCGTCGCTTTCCGGCCGGCCACGCCATGGGCGGGGGCTCCACCGACATGGCCAACATCTCCCTGGCGCTGCCGGCCATCCATCCCATGGTCGGGATCGACTCCCTGCCGGCCGTCAACCATCAGCCCGAGTTCACCGCCGCCTGCATCACCCCGGCCGCCGATAAGGCCATCGTCGACGGGGCGGTGGCCATGGCCTGGACCACCGTGGATCTGGCCACCGATGCCATCGAGCGGGACCGGTTGATGAGCCGGGCCCGCCGAGGGCGCTGAGCCGGGCTACTCAGTCGGCGGCGTCGGCCAGGGCCTCGGCCAGGGCCGGATGCACCAGCAGGCTCTCCACGATGTCGTTGACCCGCAGGTTGGCCGTAACGGCCAGGGCGATCACCGAAATGAGCTCGGCGGCGTGGGCCCCCACGATGCTCCCGCCCAGCACCTGCCCGGTGGCCGGGTCGGAGAGGATCTTGACGAAGCCCCGTGGGTCCCCGTCGATCAATGCCCGCGCACTGGCGGCGAAGGGAACCTTCGTCACCCGGATCTTCCTTCCCTCCGCGAACGCTTCCGCTTCGGCCAGACCCACATCGGCTATCTCCGGCTCGGTGAAGATGGCCGAGGCGGCCTTGTCGTAATCAAGGTGGCGGTGGGCCCGGGTGTGCAGGCCCATGACGTGCTCGGCCACCTTCCGGCCCTGCATGGAGGCCACCGAGGCCAGCGGCAGCTTCCCTGACACATCCCCGGCGGCGTAGACGTGCTCGACGTTCGACTGGCAGTGCTGATTGACGGGCACGTAACCGCCGTCATCGATCTTGACCCCGATCTCCTCCAGACCCAGGTCCTCGGAGTTGGGGATGGACCCGATGGCCAGCAGGGCGTGGGAGCCCTGGATACGCCGGCCGTCGTCGCAGCGCACGGTCACGGCGCCGCCGGGGCCCTCCCCGCCGCCCGGGTCCAGGTCGATTCCCACCGCCCGGGCCCCCTTGTAGAGGCGGACGCCGCGGCGCATGAAGTCGTCCTCCAGGGCGGCGGCCACTTCCGGATCCTTGGACGGCAGCACCTGCTGGCGGCTGACGATCAGGCTCACTTCCGACCCGAAGGAGCGGAACATGTGCACGAACTCCACACCGGTCACCCCGGAGCCGATGACCACCAGGTGGGCCGGCATCTCCGGGGGCGGGTAGGCCTGGCGGGTGACCAGGACGCGGGTGCCGTCCACCTTGCACCAGGCCGGCACCCGGGGCCGGCTGCCGGTGGCGATCAGGACGGCGTCGGCCTCCAACTCCACCGTCTCCTCAGCCGTCTCCGTCGTCACGGCCGTCACCTGGTGCGGGCCGGTCAACCGGCCCATACCCCGCAGCAGCCGCACCCCCTGGCTGGCCAGCAGGGTCTCGACCCCGGTGGCCAGGTGGGAGGTGATGCCCGTGATCCGCTCGGTCAGGCTGACCGGATCCAGGGCCGCCTCCAGCGGGACCAACCCCATCCGGTGGGCCCGGCCGGCCAGGGACATCACTCCCCCGGTGGCGATCATCGCCTTGGACGGGATGCAGTCCCACAGGTTGGCCGAGCCGCCGATGACGTCGCGCTCCACCATGACCACCTCGGCGCCCAGGCGGGCGGCGTGGCTGGCGGCCTGGACCCCGGCGGGTCCCCCCCCGAGGATGACGAAGCGCACGGTCATGGTCGGCCCGACCTCAACGGGGCTGGTAGACGCCGAACTCGGCCCGCAGCACGTCGCTGACCTCCCCCAGCGTGGCCCGGGTGGCCAGGGCCACCTTCATGGGCACCAGCAGGTTCTGGGTGCCCCGGGCCGCTGCAGAGACATCCTCCAGGGCGGCCCTGACCGCCGCCTGGTCCCGCTCCTGGCGGGTGCGGCGAACCCGGTCGGCCTGCTGGCGCTGCAGCTGCGGGTCGATGGGGAAGACCTCGGCCGGCTCGGCGCCCTCCTCGGTATAGGCGTTGACGCCGACGATGATCTTCTCCTTGTCATCGATGGCCTTGGCATAGGAATAGGCGGCCTGTTCGATCTCGTCCTGCATGTAGCCGGCCTCGATGGCCGCCACCGCCCCACCCATGCCGTCGATGCGCTCCAGGTACTCCCAGGCCAGCCGCTCGATCTCGTCGGTGAGGCTCTCCACGTAGTACGACCCGGCCAGGGGGTCGATGGTGTCGCTGACCCCTGACTCGTTCTGCAGGATCAGCTGGGTGCGCAAGGCGATCTTGGCCGCCCGCTCCGTCGGCAGGCCCAGGGCCTCATCGAAGCCGTTGGTATGCAGGCTCTGGGTGCCGCCCATGGCCGCGGCCAGGGCCTGGACCGCCACCCGCACGATGTTGCCCTCCGGCTGCTGGGCGGTGAGGGTCGAGCCACCCGTCTGGGTGTGGAAACGCAGGTGCTTGGACTTCTCGTTCTTGGCCCCGAAGCGCTCGGTCATGATCCGGGCCCACATGCGCCGGGCGGCCCGGTACTTGGCCGCCTCCTCGAACAGGTTGTTGTGGGCGTTCCAGAAAAAGCTCAGCCGGGGGGCGAACTCGTCCACGTCCAGACCGGCCGTGCGCCCCGCCTCCACGTAGGCGATGCCGTTGGCCAGGGTGAAGGCGATCTCCTGCACCGCCGTCGAGCCGGCCTCGCGGATGTGGTAGCCGGAGATGGAGATGGTGTTCCAGGAGGGCAGGTGCTCCCGGCAGTAGGAGAAGATGTCGGTGATGATCCGCATGGACGGGCGGGGCGGGTAGATGTAGGTGCCCCGGGCCACGTACTCCTTGAGGATGTCGTTCTGGATGGTCCCGCCCAGCTGGGCCGGATCGATGCCGTTCTCCTCTGCCACCAGTTGGTAGAGCAACAGCAGGATGGACGCGGTGGCGTTGATGGTCATCGACGTGGTCACCTGGTCCAGGGGCATGTCGGCCAGGAGCAGGCGCATGTCGTCCAGCGAGTCGATGGCTACCCCCACCTTGCCCACCTCGCCCTCGGCCCGGGGATGGTCCGAGTCGTAGCCCATCTGGGTGGGCAGGTCGAAGGCGCAGGACAGCCCGCTGCCCCCGCCGGCCAGCAGCACCTTCCAGCGGGCGTTGGTGGTCTCGGCCGTGCCGAAGCCGGAGTACTGCCGCACCGTCCAGGGGCGGTCCCGGCGCAGGGTCGGGTGGATGCCCCGCGTGTAGGGGAACTGGCCAGGCCTGCTCAGTTGAACGCCGGGGTCGAAGCCGCTCAGGTCCTCTTCGGTGTAGACCGGCTTGATCTCGATGCCGGAGTCGGTACGGCGTTCGTCCTGGGCCATGGGCCCAAGGCTATTCGCCCGGCCGGTCTAGGCCGCCGGCGCTTCCTTCGGGTGCGGCATGCAGAGCTCGTCATACTCGGCGATGACGATCTCCCCCGCATTCTCCCCGCACGCCGGACAGGCCGGGTCCCGGCGCACCTTGAAGCTGCGGAAGGACTCCTCCATGGCGTCGTAGGCCAGGAGCCGGCCGACCAGCGGTTCGCCCAGGCCCAGGAGGAGCTTGATGGCCTCCATGGCCTGAATAGAGCCGATGATGCCGGGCAGCACACCCAGAACGCCGGCCTCGGCACAGGACGGGGCCAGCTCGGCGGGCGGGGGCTCCGGGATCATGCAGCGGTAGCAGGGGCCCACATAGGGATGGAAGACAGTGGCCTGGCCCTCGAAGCGGAAGATCGAGCCGTGCACCACCGGGATCCTCTTGAGCAGGGAGGCGTCGTTGACCAGGTACCGGGTCGGGAAGTTGTCGGTGCCGTCGACGATGACGTCGTAGCCGTCGATGATGTCGAGGATGTTGTCGGCGCCCAGGCGGACGTCGTAGGTCACCACGCTGACGTCGGGGTTCATGGCCGTGAGGGTCTTCTTGGCCGAATCGACCTTGCGCTCGCCCACCCGGTCCATGTTGTGGAGGATCTGGCGCTGCAGGTTGGAGGCGTCCACCACGTCCATATCGATGATGCCGATGGTGCCCACCCCGGCGGCCGCCAGATAGAGGGCGGCCGGGGAGCCGAGACCGCCGGCGCCCAGCAACAGGACCTTGGAGTCGAGCAGCTTGAGCTGGCCCTTCTCCGACACCTCGGGCAGGAGCAGGTGACGCTGGTAGCGGTTGCGCTGCTCGGGAGTCAGGGCGGCCGGCGTCCGCCACTCCCGGCCCTCGTCCTTCCAGCGGTTGAACCCGCCGATCATGGACACGACATTGGTGTAGCCGAGCTCCTGGAGGGTCTTGGCGGCGAAGGCCGACCGCGTCCCCCCGGCGCAGTACGCCACGATGGGCGTGTCATGGTCGGGCACCCGACCCTCGATGTTGGTCTCCAGCTGTCCCCGGGGGATGTGGAGGGCGTTGGGCAGGGCGCCCTGTTCGTATTCGTCCGGCTCCCGGACGTCGAGGACCATGTGGCCGGATCCGATCAGGGCCTCGGCCCGATCGGGGTCGACCTCCTGAATCTCAGCCTTGGTTTGGGAGAGCAGCTCCCGGAAACTGGCCACGCGCGTCACCTCACTCGCTGCGAAGGGGCCTTGCCCAGAGTTAAACCCTACCGGAACGGTCGACATTCCCGCCTACCCGCCCGGGTGGCCCGCCCTACCCTGCCGCCGGTGGACCTCTACGAGTCGTTACGGCGCCGGCGGATGGTCCGGGCCTTCCAGCCCGATCCCATCCAGCCGGCCGTGCTCGACCGGGTCATCCAGGCCGGCCTGCGAGCGCCCTCGGCCGGCTTCACCCAGGGGGTTGACCTGCTGGTCCTCTCCGACCCCGCCGACCGGGCCACTTTCTGGGCGGCCGAGACCGACATGCAGTGGCGCGACGCCCACCCGGACCACCAGGCGACCCGCCAGGCCCCGGCCATCGTTCTTCCCCTGACCGGCGCCGACCCCTACACCCGCCGCTATTCCGAGCCCGACAAGGCCGCCGCCGGTCTCCAGGACGCCGAAGCCTGGCCGGTCCCCTTCTGGTGGTTCGACGCCGGCGCCGCCGTCATGGCCATCCTCCTGGCCGCCACCGCCGAGGGCCTGGCCGCCCTCTTCATGGGCGTCTTCCGGGGCGAATCCGATCTCCGCCACGCTTTCGGGTTCCCCCCCGATCTGGCCCCGGCCGGAGCCGTCCTCCTCGGCTATCCGGCCCCGGATCGTCCCAGCCCCTCCCTGGCCCGGGGTCACCGGCCGGTCGGACAGCGTGTCCACGACGGCCGCTTCGGCCGGCCCTGGCCGGCTGCCTGACCCGCCGCCGGCCTGACCCGCCAACTGCCTGACCTCAGCGCCCGGGACCCCGCCGGCCTTATAGGCCGGCCGGGCCGACCCGCTCTGCTCGCACCAGGGCGGGCAGTAGCGCGGAGATGTCGCCCCGGAGCACGACGTGGGCCAGTCGGTCGTAGGCGGTCGGCTCGTTGTTGACGATGACGACCCTGGCTCCGCCGGCCCGGGCCGCCGGTACCAACTCGCAGACCGGGCTGACGGTCAGCTTGGTCCCCACCGCCAGCATCAGGTCGCAGGACCGGGCCGCCGCCTCGGCCCTCATCAGATCGGCCGCCACCAGCGACTGGCCGAACATCACCGTGGTCGACTTGATGATCCCTCCGCACAACCGGCATCGGGGGTCCTCCTCGCCCGCCTCCACCCGCTCCAGCACCTCGGCCATGGGCCGGACGTCGCCGCAGCTCCAACAGCTGGCGGACCGGGCGCTCCCGTGTATCTCGATCAACCGCTCGGACGCTGTGCCGGCCAGGCGGTGCAAGCCGTCGACGTTCTGGGTCACCAGCATGGACAGCTTGCCTCGGGCCTCCAGATGCACCAGGGCCAGGTGGCCGTCGTTGGGCCGGGCCGCCCATATCGGCGAAGCCCGCCTTCCCTGCCACGACCTCCTCCTCACCTCGGCATCGCCGAGGTAATGGTCGATGGTCGCCATCCGTTCCGCCTCCGGGTTTCGGGTCCATGTGCCCTGAGGTCCCCGGTAGTCCGGGATGCCCGACCCGGTGGATATCCCCGCCCCGGTGAGAACGACGACGGCCCGGGCCTGGTCGATCCAGCCCGCCGCCTCCTCGATGCCGGGACCCTCCACCCTCCGACTATCGCGCGCTCACTCCTGCCGATCGGCCCGGCGCCCGGAGCATTGACCATAATGAAACATCATGAAATAGTCTCTACGTGACCGTGACCCGTCCGAATGAACCCTTGGCAGCCCCCGTCCAGGTCTCCTCCCGGCCGTCCGGAGCAGACACCCTTCGCATCCGCCCCTGGGTCGATCCCCTGTTGGAGGCGCTGGGTTACGACGCCTGTTCGGATTATGTCGAGCAGTTCTGGCTACCGGCCCTGGGTCCGTCAACCCTTCTGCTCCTCCGCTTCCTGGCCCGCGCCTTCGAGGACGCCCCCGAGGGGTTCGATTGCACCACCCGGCAGCTCGGATGGGCTCTCGGGCTCGGCCGCACCGGCCGGAGCAAGACGCTGGTGCGATGCCTGCGCCGGGCCGTGGACTTCGGGATGATCCGGCTGGATCCGTCGGGCGCCCTGTTGGTCAGGAGGCACCTCCCGCCGCTGCCCCAGCGCCAGATCAGCCAGCTGCCCGCCGGTCTCCAGGTCGCCCACCGGGCCTGGACCGAGCGGCAGTCGCGTCCCCCGACGCCCTCGGCCGGGGGTCCCAACCCATGCACATGACTTTGAACGCACCCCCGTTCTATATTACGAAATGATTGTGAAACGAATATTTGTTCGCCACTAGTCGACAAAGTTCAATATTTCGGCGTGTCCGTTCAAGTTGCATCCCTCACTCCGCGCCACTGACGGTGGCGGCCGCCACCCACAGGGGCCGGCTGCAGCCTGCTCAGTGCCTCCGGGCGGACTTGGTTACCTTGGCCGGCCCGCTCGCCTTGGCTTGTCCCCGGGCGGACTTGGCGGCCCTGGTCGTCCGGCCGACGCCGGCCCTGGCGGACTTGGCCCCTTTGGTGGGCCGGGCCGAGGCAGGGGCGGGGGCCCAGTTGGTGAGCAACTCGACCAGGGTGCGCAGACCGAATCCGGTGGCGCCCCGGCTGGTGTAGCCCTGGTCGGTGTCCCCGAAGGCGGTGCCGGCTATGTCCAGGTGGGCCCAGGGCCGGTCATCCACGAACTCCTGTAAGAACAGGCCTGCGATGATCGAGCCGGCCTGGCCGGCGTTACCGATGTTCTTCATGTCGGCCACCTGGGAGTCGATGTCCCGGCGGTACTCAACCGGTAGCGGCAGGGGCCAGTAGCGCTCGCCGGCCTGGGCGCCGGCGGACTGGACCCGGGCGACGAGGGCTTCGTCGTTGCCCATCAAGCCGGCGATCTTGCGGCCCAGGGCGACCACGACGGCACCGGTGAGGGTGGCCAGGTCGATGATGGCGTCAGGCTTCTCCTCGGCGGCCAGGGAGAGGCCGTCGGCCAGGACCAGCCGGCCCTCGGCGTCGGTGTTGAGGACCTCCATGGTCTTGCCGTTGCGGGCCCGCAGGACGTCGCCCGGCTTGATGGCCCGGCCCCCCGGCATGTTCTCGGTCATGGGCATGAACCCGATCACCCGGACCGGCACGTCGAGCTCGGCCAGGACCGACATGGTGCCGAGAACGACGGCGGCGCCGGCCATGTCGTTCTTCATGGTCATCATGCCTTCGCCGGACTTGAGGGACAGCCCCCCGGAGTCGAAGGTGATGCCCTTCCCGACCAGGGCCACCGTGGCCCGCGGGCGACCCGCTGGCTGGTACTCGAGGCGGACCATGCGGGGCTCCTGTTCCGAACCCCGGGCCACGCCGGCCAGCCCCCCCAGGCGCTCCCTCTGGATGTCGGCCAGGTCAAAAACCTTGGCCGAGATGCCATGCCGGTCGGCCACCAATTCGGAGATGGCCGCCATCCGGGTGGGGGTGAGAGAGCTGGGCGGCTCATTGACCAGGTCCCGGACCAGGGCCACGGCCGAAGCGATGGCGGCGCCCCGCTGCAGGGCGGACAGAAGGGATGCGCCGGCGTTCGACACCAAAGTGAGGCGCTCAACCTGGCCGCCCCCTTCGGTGGAGGACTTGAAGCCGAGGTAGCGGTAGGTCGCCAGGGCGGCCCCTTCGGCCGCCGCCTGGGCCGCCGCCGGAGCGTCGACTCCATCCGGTAGGGCGCCCATGACCAGGGCCACGGAGCGGGCCCGGCCGGCGGAGCGGACCAGGCCGGCGGCGGCCCGGCGGATTCCTTCCGAGACGGGGGTGTCCGGGCCGGCCCCGACGCCCAGGGCGATGACCACGGGACCGGCGCCGTCCGCCGAAGCGGAGGACAGGACGACCGACTGGCCGGCCTTGCCCTCGAAGCCGCGATGGGCCAAGCGTTCACCGCTGACTGAACCGCCCCCGGGGAGCTTGACCGAGGCAGCACCAGGTTGGGTCAGGACGCCGACCACCTCGGCTCGGCCGGGCACCCGGGCGGCCACGGCCACGTCGAGTAGGCGGCGCCGTCCCGGGGAGGACGGGTCTCCGAAAGCTGCGGTCATCGGCTCGCCTTTCCGGTACGGGATGAGAGGTGTTCGCCCTCCTGCCAGCGGGCCATCGTCCACAACAGGTCGGACAAGCGGTTGAGATAGGGCCTCACGGAACCGTCGCCCAGGTCGAGGCCGCCCACCAGTCGCTCGGCGCGGCGAACGATGGTCCGGGCCACGTCGAGGGCAGCCGAGGCCCGCCCGCTGCCGGGCACCACGAACTCCTTGGGCATATCGAAGCGGGTGGTGAGCCGGTCGATGTCTGCCTCGAGGGCCGCCACCATCTCCGGGGTTACCAGGGTCCGGCCCGCCTCCAGCTTGTGACGGTTGGAGGGGTCGGTGGCCACCTCGGCCATGAGGACATACAGCTCGCGCTCCAGTCGGATGAGGAGCTGGTCCAGTTCGCTGTCCGGCTCGGCCTCGCTGCGGGCCAGGCCCAGAGCGGCCTGGGCCTCGTCCGCCACGCCATTGGCGTCGATGCGGGGGTCATCCTTCGGAACCCGTCCGCCGTAGAGGAGGCCGGTGGTGCCGTCGTCGCCCTTGCGGGTGTAGATCTTCAAGGCCCTGAATCTATGGGCTGTTATCCCGGCGGGCCCCCACCACGGCGAAAGTAGCCTAGTAGCCGTGTCCTCCTACCTGGAAGCCGTGCGTCAGCGGGTCGTCATATTCGACGGCGCCTCGGGGACCAGCTTCCAGGCCGCCAACCTGACCGCGGACGATTTCGGGGGGGAAGCGCTCGAGGGCTGCAACGAGATGCTGGTGGTGACCCGACCGGACGTGGCCGCCGATGTGCACCGGGCCTTCCTGGACGTGGGCGTCGACGTGATCGAGACCCACACTTTCGGCGCCTTCGCCACCGTCCTCAACGAGTACGGGATAGCCGATCGGGCCTATGAGCTGAATCTGGCCGCCGCCCGCCTGGCCCGGGAGGTGGCCGGCTCCTACTCCACTCCGGGCCGCCCCCGCTGGGTGGCCGGTTCGATGGGGCCGGGGACGAAGCTTCCGTCGCTGGGACACATCTCCTTCGCCGAGTTGCGCGACGCCTACGAGGTCCAGGCCGCCGCCCTGATCGAGGGCGGGGTCGACCTGCTGCTGGTGGAGACCCAGTACGACCTGCTGGCGGCCAAGGCCGGCATCATCGCCTGCCGCCGGGCCATGGGCGCCACCGGCCGGGAGGTGCCCATCCAGGTCCAGGTGACCATGGAGACCACTGGGCGCATGCTGGTGGGATCGGAGATCGGCGCCGCTCTCACCGCCCTGGCCGCTCTGCGCCCCGACGTCATCGGGCTCAACTGCGCCACCGGTCCCAGGGAGATGGGCGAACACCTCCGCTATCTGTCCCAGCACAGCCCGGTACCCATCTCCTGCCTGCCCAACGCCGGCCTGCCCTCGGTGGTGGACGGTCAGACCCATTACGACCTGACCCCGGATCAGCTGGCCGAGCACCATGCCCGGTTCATCACCGAGTTGGGGGTCTCGGTGGTGGGCGGCTGCTGCGGAACGACGCCCGAGCATCTCAAGGCGGTGGTAGACGCCTGCGCCAGCCTGGAGCCGGCCCGGCCCCAGATCCAGCCCGAACCGGGACTGGCCTCGCTGTACAGCCACGTCCCCTACGACCAGTCGCCCTCGGTGCTGATCGTGGGAGAGCGGGCCAACGCCACCGGAGGCAAGAAGTTCCGGGAGGCGATGATCGAGGCCGACCTGGACACCTGCGCCGAGATCGCCCGGGACCAGATCAAGGAGGGGGCCCACACCCTCGACCTCTGCGTCGACTACACCGGTCGGGACGGGCGGGCCGACATGGACATGGTGGCAGCCCTCTTCGCCACCCAGTCCACGGCGCCGATCATGTTGGACTCCACCGAGCCGGAGGTGGTCGAGGCCGGACTGCAGCGCTTCGGGGGAAAGGCCATCCTCAACTCCGCCAACCTGGAGGAGGGCGAGGAGGAGGGCAAGCGCTTCGACCGGGTCATGAGCCTGGCCCGGGACTACGGCGCCGCCGTGGTCTGCATGTGCATCGATGAGACCGGCCAGGCCCGCACGGCCGATCGCAAGCTGGAGATAGCCCGTCGCATCCGGGATCTGGCCGTGGAGCGCTACGGGATCGATCCGACCGACCTGTTCTTCGACACCAACACCCTCACCATCGCCACCGGCATGGAGGAGAGCCGGAAGGATGCCTTCGAGACCATCGAGGGAATTCGCCGGATCAAGGCGGAGCTGCCGGGCGTGCACACCAGCCTGGGTGTGTCCAACGTCTCCTTCGGACTCAACCCGGCGGCCCGTCATGTCCTCAACTCGGTCTTCCTGCACGAGGCTCAGGAAGCGGGCTTGGACGCGGCCATGGTCAGCCCGGCCCGGATCATGCCTCTCAACCGCATCGATCCCCACCACGTCGAGGTGTGCCTGGATCTGATCTACGACCGCCGCCGGGAGGGCTACGACCCGTTGCAGGAGCTCCTGGGTCTGTTCGAAGGGGTTACCAGTGGCGCCCACGAAAAGGAGGATCGCAGCGGCTGGCCCGTGGAGGAACGGCTGAAGGCCCGCATCATCGACGGGGACCGCAACGGCCTGACCGAGGATCTCGAGGAGGCCCTGAGCAACGGGCTGGCGGCTCTGGCCATTGTCAACGATGTCCTGCTCGAGGGCATGAAGGTGGTCGGAGAGCTGTTCGGGTCAGGCCAGATGCAGCTGCCGTTCGTGCTGCAGTCGGCCGAGACCATGAAGACGGCCGTGGCCTATCTCGAACCGCACATGGAGAAGACCGGGGACGGCGGTAAGGGCAAGGTCGTTCTGGCCACCGTCAAGGGCGACGTCCATGACATCGGTAAGAACCTGGTCGACATCATCCTCACCAACAACGGCTACCAGGTCCACAACCTCGGCATAAAGGTGCCCCTGGCCGACATCCTGGCCAAGGCCGAGGAGGTGGGCGCCGACGCCATCGGCATGAGCGGTCTGCTGGTCAAGAGCACCCTGATCATGCGCGAGAACCTGGAGGAACTGAACAGCCGGGGCTTGTCGGCCATGCCCGTCCTGTTGGGTGGAGCGGCCCTGACCCGCACCTATGTCGAACGTGACCTGCGCCAGGTCTACGAAGGCCGCCTGTTCTACGGCCGGGACGCCTTCGAGGGGCTGCGCACCATGGACCGGCTCATGGAACTCAAGCGCACCGGGGAGGAGGACGCCGACTTCGGGCGCAAGCTGTCGGAGCGGATCCTGCCCCCCCGCAAGAGCGAGACCGACGCCGCCACCGCCCTGCCGGATGAGGCACTCCCAGCCCGCTCCCCCGAGGTGGCGGAGGACAATCGGGTGTATACGCCGCCCTTCGTCGGCAGCCGCGTGGTCAAGGGAATCTCCGTGGATGAGGTGGCCGGCTTCATCAACGAGACCTCACTGTTCCGCAACCAGTGGGGCTTCCGGCCCGAGAAGGGGGAGGCGGACGGGGACTTCAAGGCCCGCATCCGGCCCAGCCTGCGGGCGGAGTTGGACAAGGCCAAGGCCGGAGGGGTGCTGGTGCCGGCCGTGGCGTACGGGTACTTCGCCGTCAACGCCGAGGGCAACGACCTGATCGTGTGGAAGGACGAGTCCCGCACGGGCGAGCGGATGCGTTTCTCCTTCCCCCGCCAGCGCCGGGAGCCGTTCCTCTGCATCGCCGACTTCTTCCGTTCGACGGCGTCCGGGCAGGAGGACTGGGCCGCCTTCCACCTGGTGACCATGGGGTCGAGGGCGTCGGAGGAGACGGCCCGTCTCTTCGCCGAGAACAAATACCAGGACTACCTGATGTTGCACGGGCTGTCGGTGGAGATGGCCGAGGCCCTGGCCGAGCTGTGGCACAAGCGCATCCGGGAAGAATGGGGCTTCGTGGACGAGGACGGACCCAGCCTGGGCGGCCTGTTCCGCCAGCAGTACCGGGGCGGTCGGTATTCGTGGGGCTACCCGGCCTGCCCGGACCTGGAGGACAACGCCAAGGTGGCTGAACTACTCGAGGCCGACCGCATCGGCGTCGAGGTCAGCGACGGGTTCCAGCTCCATCCCGAGCAGTCCACCCTGGCCATCATCTGCCACCACCCCCAGGCCAAGTACTTCGTGGCCCGTTAAGGCCTGGCTCAGGCCCCCTGGCGGAGCTGGCCTGGCTCGGGGCGGTTGCGCCGGGCGTACTCCCGGTGGACCGCCTGGCGGTGCCGGCCCAGACGCTTGGCGATCTCGGCCCAGTTCCAGCCCTGGTCCCGGGCCTGTCCGACCTGGCGGTCCTCCCAGGCGTCGACCAGGGGCCTCAGTCTCGCCACCGCCTCCAGACCGGCGCCGGGGTCGGAGTCCAGAGCGGCGCGCACCAACTCCAGGGGTTCCCTGAGCCGGTCCTCGATCGGGCCCTCGTCGGGCCGGCCGCCCGCGGAACCATCCATGCCCCTACTCCTCCGCGCCCTGGCAGGAAGCCCTGACAGGCATTGAATGTTGACAGATGGCGGCCCGGGCCGCCAGGGGCATATCGAGACGGAGCCGCCACGGGGGGTGGCGGAGAGGGCCACTGGAGGGCTCAGCCCACCTCGGCCAGGCCGTGGTCGGCCCGGTTCAGGGGGTCGGGGCCACCCTCGGCGGCCACCACGATGTCCTCCAGCCGGGCCCCGAAGCGTCCGGCCAGGTAGATGCCGGGCTCGACGGAAAAGGCGTGGCCGGGGGCCAGCGGCGTGGCGTTGCCCTCCACCACGTAGGGGTCCTCGTGCTCCTCCAGGCCGATCCCGTGCCCGGTCCGGTGGATGAAGGCGTCCCCGTAGCCGGCCTCGGTGATGGGCCGGCGGGCGGCCCGGTCCACGTCCTGGCAGGTGGCGCCCGATACCGCGGCCGCCACCGCCGCCGCCTGGGCGGCGTGGAGCACGTCGTAGAGGTCGGTCATCTCGGCGGTGGGAGACCCAGTGACCACCGTCCGGGTGATGTCGGAGCAGTAGCCGGGACCACCGTCCAGGGAGAGGGTGCCGCCGAAGTCGCAGACGACCATTTCGCCGGGGTTGATGACCCGCTCCCCCGGCTCGTGGTGGGGGCTGGCCGAGTTGGGTCCGGAGCCGACGATGGCGAAATTGACCCGGCTGTGGCCCTCGGCCCGGAGGCGGGCGCCGATCTCGGCCGAGACAGCCGCCTCGGTCCGCCCGATAAGGGGGACCTCCCCGGCCTGGAGGGCGACGGCCACCCGGTCGGCGGCCTGGGCGGCGGCCCGGAGGCAGGCCACCTCGGCCTCGTCCTTGACGGCCCGCACCGGACCGGTCACGACCGAGGACGGGGCCCACGTGGCGTGGGGGAGGTCCGACTGCAGACGCAGCAGCGCCGAGGACCAGGCCCGGTCGGACACGGCCAGGCACCGGCGCCCGCCCACCAGCCCGGCCACCAGAGCGAAGGGGTCCTCGGTCTCGGCCCAGGGGCGCAGGGCGAACAGATCAGCGTCCTCCCTCACCCGGGGCGCCTCCAGCCGGGGCACCACCAGGGTCCCCGCCCCGTCGGAGGGGAGGACCAGCATGGTCAGGCGCTCCAGGGGCATGGCCTCGTAACCGGTGAGCCAGGGCAGGTCGGCCCCCAGAGAGAGCAGCAGCGCGTCGACCCCGGCGGCGGCCATGGCCGAGCGGACCCGGTCCATGCGCTCCCGGCGGGCGCTCACCCCCCGCTCCGGGAAAGCAGGGAGACGGGTGTGAGTCCCGAAGCGGCGACGGCCCCCTGGCGGGCGTGGTAGCTGGACCGGGTCAGCGGGGATGCCTCCACGTGGGCGAAGCCCAGGGCCCGGGCGGCGTCGCCCAGGGCGTCGATCTCGGCCGGCGTCCACCACCGGGCCACCGGAAGATGGGCCCGGGTGGGCCGCAGGTACTGGCCCATGGTCACGATGTCCACCCCGACCGAGCGCAGGTCGCAAAGGGCCTGTTCGACCTCCCCGGCCGTCTCGCCCAGGCCGAGGATGAGACCCGACTTGACGGTGAGGCCGGCCGCCTTGGCCCGGGCCAGCACGGCCAGGCTGCGGGCATAGGAGGCCGAAGGCCGTACCGCCCGCTGGAGACGAAGGACCGTCTCCAGGTTGTGGTTCAACACATCGGGCCGGGCGGCGAAGATGGCCTCGAGCGCGACCGGGTCACCTTTACAGTCCGGGATCAGAACCTCCACGCTCGTCCCGGGCCGCAGCCGGCGGATGGCGGCGATGGTGGCCGCGAAGCCGGCCGCTCCCCCGTCGGCCAGGTCGTCCCGGGCTACGGCCGTGACGACCACGTGGGCCAGGCCCATACCGGCGGCCGCCTCGGCCACCCGCTGGGGCTCGTCCGGGTCGGGCGGCGCCGGCCGGCGGGTGTCGACCAGGCAGAACCCGCAGGCCCGGGTGCAGCGTTCCCCGTTGATCATGAAGGTGGCGGTGCCATCGGCCCAGCACTCGAAACTGTTAGGACAGCCCGCCTCCTCGCACACGGTGACGAGCTCGTGGCTGCGCATGACCGAGCGGATACGGCGGTAGTCCGGGCCCAGGTCCGCCTTCACCCGCAGCCACGACGGCTTGCGGTCGCTGAGCGCCACCGCCCCCGGGGAGTCGGCGCGGCCCGGGGTTGGACGGGCAGGCGCGGCCGGCAGCGTCCAAGCCGCCTCGGCCACCGCCGCCGCCGGACCCCAATGGCGGGCGGCCTGAACCGTCAGGGCCGCCACCACCTCCTTCATGCCGACCCGGAGCCCCTCCGCCGCCACGGACGTCACCGGCCGATCGGCGATACCGCACGGCACGATGTGGCCGAACATGGCCATGTCCGGATCGACGTTGAGAGCGAATCCGTGCATGGAGCGCTCCCGAGTGATCCGAATGCCGACGGCGGCGATCTTGCGAGGCTCCGCTCCGGCCGGGTCCACCCACACCCCGGGGTAACCCTCTAGCCGCCCCGCCACCAGCCCGAAGTCGGCCAGGGTGTCGATGACCACCTGCTCAACCCCATGCACATGAGCGGGAACGGCGCCTGGAACCGAGGGCACGTCCAGGATCGGGTACCCGACTAGCTGGCCCGGGCCGTGATAGGTGATGTCCCCGCCCCGGTCGGTGCGGACCAACTCGGCCCCCACCGACTCCGGCTCGGCCAGGAGATGGGACAGGTCGGCCCGCACCCCC